>NZ_BAAGYU010000001.1:0-644 GCF_054779135.1 Bordetella tumulicola
CGCCGTCAGACCCGAAAAGAGATTTTCCTCTCCCGCATGGAGCAGATTCTGCCATGGCAGAATATGACCGCTGTCATCGAGCCGTTTTATCCCAAGGCGGGCAATGGCCGACGGCCCTATCCGCTGGAGACCATGCTGCGTATTCACTGCATGCAGCATTGGTACAACCTGAGCGACGGTGCCATGGAAGATGCCCTGTACGAAATCGCCTCCATGCGCCTGTTTGCCCGATTATCCCTGGATAGCGCCCTGCCGGATCGCACCACCATCATGAATTTCCGCCACCTGCTCGAGCAGCATCAACTGGCCCGTCAATTGTTCAAGACCATCAATCGCTGGCTGGCCGAAGCAGGCGTCATGATGACCCAAGGCACTTTGGTGGATGCCACCATCATTGAGGCACCCAGCTCTACCAAGAACAAAGAGCAGCAACGCGATCCGGAGATGCATCAGACCAAGAAAGGCAATCAGTGGCACTTTGGCATGAAGGCCCACATTGGTGTCGATGCCAAGAGTGGCCTGACCCACAGCCTGGTCACCACCGCGGCCAACGAGCATGACCTCAATCAGCTGGGTAATCTGCTGCATGGAGAGGAGCAATTTGTCTCAGCCGATGCCGGCTACCAAGGAGCGCCACAGCGCGA
>NZ_BAAGYU010000002.1:0-763 GCF_054779135.1 Bordetella tumulicola
TGCACATGAACCCATTCAAAGGCCGGCATTTTCAGCGTGACATCATTCTGTGGGCCGTACGCTGGTACTGCAAATACGGCATCAGTTACCGTGAGCTGCAGGAGATGCTGGCTGAACGCGGAGTGAATGTCGATCACTCCACGATTTACCGCTGGGTTCAGCGTTATGCGCCTGAAATGGAAAAACGGCTGCGCTGGTACTGGCGTAACCCTTCCGATCTTTGCCCGTGGCACATGGATGAAACCTACGTGAAGGTCAATGGCCGCTGGGCGTATCTGTACCGGGCCGTCGACAGCCGGGGCCGCACTGTCGATTTTTATCTCTCCTCCCGTCGTAACAGCAAAGCTGCATACCGGTTTCTGGGTAAAATCCTCAACAACGTGAAGAAGTGGCAGATCCCGCGATTCATCAACACGGATAAAGCGCCCGCCTATGGTCGCGCGCTTGCTCTGCTCAAACGCGAAGGCCGGTGCCCGTCTGACGTTGAACACCGACAGATTAAGTACCGGAACAACGTGATTGAATGCGATCATGGCAAACTGAAACGGATAATCGGCGCCACGCTGGGATTTAAATCCATGAAGACGGCTTACGCCACCATCAAAGGTATTGAGGTGATGCGTGCACTACGCAAAGGCCAGGCCTCAGCATTTTATTATGGTGATCCCCTGGGCGAAATGCGCCTGGTAAGCAGAGTTTTTGAAATGTAAGGCCTTTGAATAAGACAAAAGGCTGCCTCATCGCTAACTTTGCAACAGTGCCA
>NZ_BAAGYU010000003.1:0-450393 GCF_054779135.1 Bordetella tumulicola
CCGGCGTCGAGCTGTGTCGGGATCGATCTGGGGCTGTCTCATTTTGCGACCCTCTCAACAGGAGAAAAAGTCGATGCGCCACAGGTCTTTCGACAACACGAGGCGAAGCTAGCCAAGCTGCAACGTCGCTTGGCCAGGAAACATCGCGGATCGGCTCGCCGTGCCAAGGCGAGGCTAAAAGTCGCCAAACTGCATGCAAAGATCGCAGACATCCGCAGGGATTTCCTGCACCAGCTTTCTACCCGGTTGATCCACGAAAACCAAGTGATCGCCGTAGAAAGCTTGTCTGTGTCCAACATGCAGAAAAACCGCTGTCTGGCTAAATCCATCGGAGATGCCGGGTGGGCTGAGTTCGTGAGACAGCTTGAATACAAAGCGCGTTGGGTCGGACGAGACGTCGTGCGGGTGGATCGCTGGTACCCCTCCAGCAAGCGCTGCCACGCTTGCGGGCACGTTTTACCTAAGCTGCCGTTGAGCGTGCGGCAGTGGTCCTGTCCAGAATGTGGCACAGACCACGATCGTGACATCAACGCCGCGCATAACGTATTAGCCGCCGGGCTGGCGGTGTTAGCCCATGGAGAAACGGTAAGACCTGAGTGCATGAGTGTTGATGCGCAAATGGCTCGGTTCGGTGAAGTGGGAATCCCTTTCCCTTTAGGGAAGGGAGCAATCAAGTTGAAATCCGATAATCAGTTCAGAAATAACCTTCTTTCTTGCGGCGCTCCATCGAGGCCTCGGAAGTCTGGTCATCCATGCGCGTCGCGCCGCGCTCGGTAATGTCGGTAACGGCCGTCTCGGCAATGATGGCCAGCGGATCTGCAGCGTCGGACGCCACAGGGCAGGTGCAAGAGATATCGCCCACCGTGCGAAAACGCACCGATAGATTCTCGATCTGCTCGCCCTCTTGCGGCGGGGTCAAAGGCGTCACCGGCACCAGCAGGCCCTTGCGGCGAACCACATCGCGTTGATGGCTGTAGTAAATCGACGGCAAGGCCAACTGCTCGCGCTGGATGTATTGCCACACATCCAGTTCGGTCCAATTGGAAATCGGAAAGACACGCATGTTTTCACCCGGGTGCACACGGGTATTGAACAGATTCCACAACTCGGGACGCTGCGCTTTGGGATCCCACTGGCCAAACTCGTCGCGGAAGGAAAAAATACGTTCCTTGGCGCGCGCTTTCTCTTCGTCACGACGAGCGCCACCGATACACGCGTCAAAGCCGAATTCTTCGATAGACTCCAACAGCGTCACCGCCTGCGCTGCATTGCGCGAATCCGTCTCGCGTCGCAACACCACGCTGCCGCGACGGATCGAGTCCTCCACGCTGCGTACGATCAGCGTCTCGCCCAACTCGGCAGCACGCTGATCGCGAAAAGCAATCACCTCGTCATAGTTGTGGCCGGTGTCGATGTGCATCAGCGGAAACGGAAAGCGGCCCGGACGAAAGGCCTTTTCGGCCAACCGCAGCAACACGACCGAATCCTTCCCTCCCGAGAACAGCAGGACGGGCTTGGCGCATTCGGCGGCCACTTCGCGCAAAATGTAGATCGCTTCGGACTCCAGCCAATCCAGGTGGCTACGATTGATAACGACGGACATGATGTTCCTTTAAACAGAAGTCGATTTTTCGGTCGCCGCGACCACCGAAATCACACGATTGCCGGCATGCAGGCCGCATTCTTTAGAATCGGAGGATTCCCACCACCAACGCCCTGCCCGCACATCCTCGCCAGGGCGAACAGCGCGCGTACAGGGCTCGCAACCTATCGAGGGATAGCCTTGGTCGTGCAGCGGGTTGTAGTGGATGCCCAGCGCGCGGATGACGTGCCAGACATCCTCTTCACTCCAGGCGGCCAACGGGTTGTATTTGTACAAACCGAACACGGGATCGTGTTCGGCCTCCGGCAACTCGCCACGTGTGGCCGCTTGCGCACGACGTTGTCCCGTAATCCAGGCGCCGCGTCCCGCCAGGGCGCGCTTTAACGGGTCGACCTTGCGGATCTGGCAACAGGCTTTACGCAATTCCACGCTTTCATAAAATGCGTACGCACCATGGGCGTTGACATGCGCATCGACGGCCGCCGCGTCCGGACGATAGACCGTCAAGCTGCGGCCATAACGTTCACGCACGGCGTCCTGCATGCCCAGCGTCTCGGTATGCAGGCGGCCCGTATCCAGCGTAAAAATCTCTAGCGGAAAACCGCCCTCGTAGATCGCGTGCGTCAGGACCATATCCTCCGCGGCCAAAGACGAGGCCAGCGCGGCGTCGGGATAACGTTGAGCAATATCGGCCAATTGGCCTTGGAGTCTTTGCCAGAGAACATCCACGGCGGGTTCGAGAACGGAATCGACAGTCGTCATGGTTACGCATTGGCGAAAACACGAGCACGACGCGGTCGCGCCAGCAGGCTTTCGCCCTCCTTCAAGTTGAGTTCACGATAGAGATATTCGGGGACCTGGGCTTCGATGGTGGCCTGGGCGTCCTGGCGCTCCAGCTCCAGATAGGCGCTAGGCCCCGCCAGATACACATGATTCAAGCGCACGGGAATCCCCTGCCCCAGCCCATCATCACGAGCCACGTCAATCTCGTGAGGCCGCACGTAGGCGATCGCTTGCTGATTCTCGACCTTTGCCAGATCAGGCGCGGGCAGCTCAATACCATGCGCATGCCAAATGCCGCGCGTAGCGTGGCCGCTGACTTGATTCACGTCGCCCAGGAATCCATACACGAACGGCGTCGCCGGATGCTCCCACACCTCGCGCGGCGTGCCGACCTGCTCGATACGGCCGGCGTTCATCAACACGACGCGATCGGCGACCTCCAGGGCTTCTTCCTGGTCATGTGTCACAAAGACGCTGGCGACGTGTAGTTCGTCATGCAGCCGGCGCAACCAGCGGCGCAGTTCCTTGCGTACCTTGGCATCCAGCGCGCCAAAGGGCTCGTCCAACAACAACACCCGAGGCTCTACGGCCAAGGCTCGCGCAAGCGCAATACGCTGGCGCTGTCCTCCTGACAGTTGGGCGGGATACCGATCCGCCAACCAATCAAGCTGGACCAGGCTCAACAACTCATGCACTTTGGCGCGAATCTGCGCCTCGCTGGGCCGCAACGCGCGACGCTTGACCCGCAGGCCGAAGGCCACGTTTTCAAACACCGTCATATGCTTAAAGAGCGCATAGTGCTGGAACACAAACCCCACCTGACGATGACGCACGTCGACCTCGGTGGCGTCTTCACCCGCAAAGAGCACGCTTCCGGTGTCAGCCGTTTCCAGGCCCGCGATGATACGGAGCAAGGTCGTCTTGCCACAGCCCGATGGCCCCAGCAACGCAACCAGCTCGCCCGTTTCGATATGCAAAGACACATCGTCCAGGGCACGAAAATCGCCAAAGCGGCGCGAAAGATTCTTGACTTCGATACTCATACCTGGAGCTCCATTACGCCGTCGCCGGCCTCGGTACCACCACCGGCGCGCCCGCGGCTTCAATGGGTTGATCTGCACTATCGAGACGGGCGCTGCGCCACTCGACGACGTTTTTGATCACGAGCGTTACCAGGGCCAGCAACGCCAACAACGAGGCCACCGCGAATGAGGCGGCAAACTGATACTCACCGTAGAGAATTTCCACATGCAGCGTCAGCGTATTAGTCAGCCCGCGCACGTGACCGGACACCACCGAGACCGCGCCAAACTCGCCCATCGCCCGCGCATTGCAGAGAATCGCCCCGTAGAGCAGCCCCCATTTGATATTCGGCAGCGTCACGCGCCAGAAAATCTGCCAACCGTTGGCGCCCAAGGTCAACGCAGCCTGTTCTTCCTCGCTGCCTTGCGCTTGCATCAAGGGGATCAACTCTCGCGCGATGAACGGGAATGTGACGAACAAGGTCGCCAACAAAACGCCGGGCACGGCATAGACGATCTTGAGGTCGTAGACTTGCAACCACGGCCACAACCCGCTTTGCGAGCCAAACAGCAACACAAACACCAAGCCCGCCACGACAGGCGATACCGAGAACGGCAGATCGATCAAGGTGATCAAGAACTGCTTGCCCCGGAACTCGAACTTTGCAATGGCCCAGGCCGCCGACACGCCGAAAATCAGGTTCATCACGAGCGACAGCGCCGCGACCCACAGAGTCAGCTTGATTGCGCTCCAGGCATCTGGCTCGGTAATCGCCGCGAGATACAGCGCCCACCCCTTATTGAAGGCTTCGACAAATACCGTAATCAAAGGCAGCAGCAGAAACAACGCCAGAAATGCCAGTGCCAGCGTCAACAGTACGCCGCGTACCCAACGGGGCTCGGTCAGATGGTTGGCACGGTTCGTCACTGCACTCATGCGAACCTCCTGCCGCGACGGGCCTGCCAGCCCTGCAGTAAATTAATAAGCAGCAGCATGACAAACGAGATTGCAAGCATCACCGTGGCGATCGCCGCGGCGCCCACGTAATCGAATTGCTCCAGCTTGGACATGATCAGCAAGGGTGTGATTTGCGTCATCATCGGCCGGTTGCCCGCGATGAACACCACGGATCCATACTCTCCAATCGCCCGCGCAAACGCCATGGCAAAGCCCGTCAACAGAGCCGGCGTGATGGTGGGAAACAGGACGCGACGCAAGGTTTCCCATCGGTCGGCGCCCAGGCTGGCCGCGGCCTCTTCGATCTCGCGTTCGATGTCTTCCAGCACGGGCTGCACCGTACGCACGACAAACGGCAGGCCGATAAACGTCATGGCGACGATAATGCCCAGCGGGGTAAAGGCGACCTTCACGCCCAGCCAGTCATTCAGCGGTCCGCCCAACCAACCGTTCTTGGCATACAACGCGGTCAGCGCAATCCCTGCCACGGCCGTCGGCAATGCAAAGGGTAAATCGACCATCGCATCGACCACTTTCTTGCCGGGGAACTGATAGCGCACCAACACCCATGCCACCAACATGCCGAACACCAGATTCACCAGGGCGGCGATCAAGGCCGTGCCAAAGGTCAACTGGTATGAATACACCGCCTGAGGCGCGCTCACAACGCGCCAGAATCCGTCCCATCCCAAGCTCGCGCTTTTCAATGGCAGCATCGCCAGCGGCACCAACACCAACAGGCTCAGGTAAAACACCGTAAAGCCCATAGAAATACCGAAACCCGGCAGAACGCCGGGCCGTTTACGCTGCCGGCCGACGGGTGTTTGCGCACCTGGGGCCGCCATCATCGCTGAACTCATGATTGCATCCTGCTGTCTCGCCTATTTGCCGCCGGGCAGGTAGATCTGGTCAAACGTCCCCCCGTCGCTGAAGTGCGTTTTCTGCGCCTTTTGCCAGCCCCCGAAGATGGCATCATCTATCTGAACGAGTTTCACTTTGGGAAACTGATCAGCAAACTTCTCGGCCACTTGTTTGTCGGTCGGGCGGTAGAAATTGCGAGCGATAATTTCTTGCGCTTGCGGCGTGTAGAGAAACTCCAGATAGGCCTGCGCGGCAGCACGTGTGCCTTTGCGATCCACGTTCTTGTCTACGACAGCAACAGGCGGCTGGGCCAAAATCGACAAGGACGGCACCACAATGTCGAACTCGTCCGGCCCCAACTCTTTCAGCGCCAGGAACGCTTCGTTTTCCCAGGCCAGCAACACATCACCAACCTCGCGCTCGACAAAGGTCGTCGTGGAGCCGCGGGCACCCGTATCCAACACCGGAACGTGCTTGTAGAGCTCTCCGACAAAGGCTTTGGCCTTGGACTCATCGCCCCCGTTTTTCTCCAATGCATACGCCCAGGCAGCCAGGTAATTCCAGCGTGCGCCCCCCGACGTTTTGGGGTTGGGCGTGATGACCTCGATGCCGTCTTTGATCAGATCATCCCAATCATGAATCTGCTTGGGATTGCCCTTGCGCACCAGGAATACGATGGTCGAGGTATAGGGCGAGCTATTGAGCGGCAAGCGGGCTTGCCAGTCCTTGGGCAATAAACCGCGTTCGGCAATCGCGTCGATATCGTAGGCCAGCGCCAGCGTCACCACATCGGCATCCAGGCCGTCGATCACCGACCGCGCCTGCTTGCCCGAACCACCGTGCGATTGACGAACCGTCAGCGCCACACCGGTCTTATCCTGATAAGCCTTGACGAAGGCCTCATCCACCTCGCGATACAGTTCACGCGTCGGGTCGTACGAGACGTTCAGCAGCGTTTGTTTTTCTTGTGCCTGAGCGGGTAATCCCAAGATAAAGGTCGCGGCGACCGCGGCCAAGGCCGTCCAGATTTTTTTCTTGTGCAGCATCTTCACATCCCAAACAGGTAGACAGTGGATGCAAGTGTGCAGGCGGAAAGACCTAAATTAAACGAATCATTTTTTGATTGCTCATCGCGATTAGAAATAAAGAACAAGGCGGCGCACGAACAAGATGCAAAAAAAAGCGCGCTCTATCAATAAGATAGGGCGCGCAAGCGGCACCTGATGTGAGCCAGGCGCAATGCGCCTCACCCACACCACGGGTAATTTACTTATTCGGTTGGGGCGTAATACGCAGGTAGGGGCGTACGGCTTTGTAGCCTTTGGGGAATTTTTGCTGGATCACCGCCTCGTCCTGCAAGGACGGCACGATGATGACGTCGTCGCCGTCTTCCCAGTTGGCCGGCGTTGCCACGCTGTGGCTATCGGTCAGTTGCAGCGAGTCGATCACGCGCAGGATTTCGTTGAAATTACGCCCCGTGCTGGCTGGATAGGTGATGATCAAACGGACTTTCTTGGCCGGATCGATCACAAATACCGAGCGCACGGTCACAGTCGCGCTGGCGTTCGGGTGAATCATGTCGTACAGCTCGGCCACCTTGCGATCATCATCCGCAATAATGGGGAAATTCACCTGCGTGGATTGTGTGTCGTTGATATCGTCGATCCACTTGGTGTGCGAGTCGACATCGTCAACCGAGACGGCCAGCACCTTGACATTGCGCTTGGCAAACTCATCGGCCAATTTGGCGGTGTAACCGAGCTCGGTCGTGCAAACGGGCGTGAAATCGGCCGGGTGCGAAAACAGCACGCCCCAGCTATCTCCCAGATACTCATGAAAGCGGATCGGGCCGATGGACGTTTTTTGCTCGAAATCCGGGGCGGTATCGCCCAGACGAAGTTGGGTCATGGAAGGTCTCCGTGGCGGTTAGCAACGCCAGCCCGGCAAGGAGCTAGCGGTTAGCGAGGGAAATCTCGGGCTAATAACGAGATCATGCCCGATGATTCTTACATCAAATGCGTATCACTGGAAATACGTTTGTTGCATATGTTTAATAACTTTATGCAATATTGGATTGTGCGGCGCAACTATCGGCCACGTCACCCGCACGAACCGACGACGACAAAGCCAATGCACGCGGCAAGATCTGTGCACCATAAAACAGGGCCGTAGACAGCTTGCTGCGATAGAAAGGATCGGTCGTCCCCTCGGTCAATTTCTGTTGGCACACCAGCGCAGCACGAGCCATTTGCCAGCCGCCGTGCACAATACCCGCCAACATCAAATAGGGCACGCTGCCGGCAAAGACAGCGCGAATATTCGATTGTGCATGCTGCAAAATGAAAGCCACTGCAGCCTCATAGGCCTGAATACCCAGATCCAGGTTGTCACGCAGCAGATTCAGCCCGGCACGATCACTGGGCTCGGCACGCGCGGCGACAGTGTGCAGGGTCTGTAGCGTATCGCGCATGGCGGCGATGCAGGCATAGGCTGTCGCCCCCCCATCACGCAGGGTTTTACGCCCCACCAGATCGTTAGCCTGAATCGCCGTCGTTCCTTCGTAAATCGGCAGAATTCGGGCGTCGCGGTAATACTGCGCGGCACCGGTTTCCTCGATAAAACCCATCCCTCCATGCACCTGCACGCCCAACGACGCCACCTCGACCGCAGACTCCGTTGAAAAGCCTTTCACGATAGGCACCAAGTATTCGTAAAAAGCGCGGTTGCGCGACCTCACGGCGGCATCGGGATGATGCGTGCCCTTGTCATGCGCCGCTGCCGCCACAAACGACACGGCCCGCGCCGCCTCGGTCAAACCGCGCATCGTCAACAGCATGCGCTGCACATCGGGATGATTCACGATCGCCACCGGCCCGGCCGATCCCTCGATCGCCCGACCCTGGATACGCTCTTGTGCGTACGCCAACGCGTGCTGATAGGCGCGTTCCGATATCCCGATACCCTGTTGGCCGACCCCGAAACGCGCGGCGTTCATCATGATGAACATATACTCCAGGCCGCGGTTGGCCTCGCCCACCAGGTAGCCAACCGCGCCCTCACCGGCCTCGCCCTTGCCTGATCCATAGAGCAGAACGGCCGTGGGGCTGCCATGAATACCGAGTTTGTGTTCGAGCGACGCGCACCAGACGTCGTTGCGCGCCCCGAGACTGCCGTCCTCGTTGACCAGGAATTTCGGGACAATAAATAGCGAGATGCCCTTGACCCCCGCCGGGGCGTCAGGCGTGCGAGCCAACACCAAATGAATAATGTTCTCGGCCAGGTCATGATCGCCGTAGGTGATAAAAATCTTCTGCCCGCTCAAACGATAGGTGCCATCGCTCTGCGGTACCGCACGGGTGGTCACCTGAGCCAGATCCGAGCCGGCCTGTGACTCGGTCAAGTTCATGGTGCCCGTCCACTTGCCGGAAATCAGATTGGGCACATACGTCTGGCGCTGCGCATCGGAGCCCACCGTCAATAGTGCCTCGATCACGCCGTCGGTCAACATCGGACACAACGAAAATGCCAAACTGGCCGCCTGAAGGTTTTCACAAGGCGCGCACGCCACCAATTTAGGCAATCCCTGCCCGCCCCATTGCGGCGGGTGTTGCAGCCCCTGCCAGCCACTTGCCGCATAGTCGGCAAACCCCTGTTTGAATCCTGGGGTGGTGGTGACCTGTCCGTCGTTCCATTGAGGCGGTTGTGTATCACCCGGCACATTCAGCGGCGCAATCGCCTGCTCTGCAAAACGCGCGTTTTCATCCAGAATCGCGTCCACCAGGTCAGGAGTGACCTCTTCAAAACCTGGCAGCTTCAGGATTTCGTCCAGACCGGCCAGCGAATTAAGCGTGAAACGAAAATCCCGCAATGGGGTGACGTAGGACATGGGGTCTCCAGAATCGATTGGCGGTTGCTGTGCTCTATCAGGCCAATCTTAACCTTTGACACCCTCGTTGCGGGTGAACTCAGTGTCGAGTTCTGCACCGCCGGGCAGCAAGACCTCCAGATCGACGGCATCGGCCATCGCGCGGTTGCCCTCATCGCCGGGATGCAAATGGTCGCCGGAATCGTAACGAGAGTCGATGCGTGCGGGGTGCTGGGGGTTGCGCAGATGCGCATCCAAATCGATGACGGCATCGAACGCACCACTGTGCCGTATCCAATCATTCACCTGCCGACGCAGCGCATCCTTGTCGGGATGATAGTAGTCGGCCAGCGGGGTACCAGGCAGTGCGCCCTCGAATGGCGTAAGGGTCGCGCCAATGACACGAATGCCGCGGCTGTGGCCCTGTGCAATCAACTGACGGTAACCCGCCGTAAGCGCCTCCAGTGTGGGGCGCTGTGCTTCTCGTGCAAAAGCGGTGCCCGGCCAGGAAATGTCGTTGATGCCGAGCATGACGATCACGCTCTCTACACCCGGTTGCGTCAGCACATCATTATTCAGGCGCGCCAATGCATTGACCCCCATGCCGTCCGAGAGCAGTCGCGCCCCGGAAATACCCGCATTGACGACGGCCACGCCACGCGGCGCCAGGCGCGCAGCCAGGAAATCGGTCCAGCGATGGTCTTGATCCAGGCTCGCCTCGGCACCGTCCGTAATGGAGTCACCCATCACCACGACTGCGCCCGCGGCCTCCCCGGCCTCGACCTGGATTCCCGACAGCAACGCGCGAGCGGTCGTGACCTGTGCTTCACTGTCTTGTTTCTTGAGTGCCGCGACGGCCGTCTGGTCTCCAGGGACGATCCAGGCCGTTTGCCGACCATCCCAGTGGAAAGTCTGCAAAGGTGTTCTTTGCGGCAGATAGAGACTCACCACGAGCTGTTCCAGCACAGCCATCGACAATGCCACCGGGTCGCTGACCAGCGATGCGCCGGGCGGGATCGTGGCGGTAGCGTGCCCGCCAAAGGTCACCATGCGCACGCTATCGGCAACGACCGCGCCTTCATCACCCTCCTGAGGACGCGCCACCGTAGCCTTGCCCACGACGAGCGGCTGCCGGCCGTACGTATTGGATAACACGATACGCAGGCGCGGCCCACCCAGGCTGACGCGCGCGACCTGACGGACCGTCTGATTGAACAACTCGGCAGGCACGTTGGCCGGGAAGAGGAAATCCGGTCCCCAGACCGGCTGAGGGCTAGCCTGCCAAGTCGCCACCCATGGTGTTACGGAGACCGCCTGAGCGCTCAGCGCGGGCGACATAGACAGCATGCCCACCGAGAGGATCAAGGCTGACAACGCGGTGGCGATGATGTTTTGAATGGATGGGTTCGGCAGTTTCATAGTAGTGAATTCAAAATCCAAATGACACCGAATCATGAATTCAAAACCCAATTTGGAATAGACTAGCTGCACGAAATTCATTTATGAATTGAACTCACCGAAGAGGCAGACATGGCCCGAATGGAAGTCAACCGATCTCGCGAGCTAGAGGTCTTCGTGCGCGTGATCGAACTGGGCGGCTTCTCTGCCGCCGCTCGCGTTTGCGACATGACACCCTCGGCCGTGAGCAAGCTGGTCGCCCGCCTGGAACAACGCCTGGGCACACGCCTGATACATCGATCCACCCGGCAACTGCAACTCACGCCCGAAGGTTGCGTTTTCTATGAACGCGGTGTGCGCATCCTGTCCGACCTGGACGAGGCCGAACGCTGCGCCGGCGAACACACCGCGCCACGTGGCCGGCTTCGCGTCAATGCCAATGTCCCGTTCGGGCACAGTTTCTTGTTGCCCCTGGTACCCGAGTTCCTGGCGCGCCACCCGGACGTCACGCTGGATATCATGCTGACGGACGAAGTCATAGACATCCTGGAACAGCGCACTGACGTAGCAGTGCGTGCCGGCCCGATGAAAGATTCGAACTTGATGGCACGAAAGCTCGGTGCCACACGTATGGTTATTGTGGGTGCACCCGACTACCTGGCACGACACGGCACACCGCGCACGCCGCAGGAACTGCTGGCACACAACCGTCTGGGTGCAACGTACGTGCGCGCTCAACCCGGCTGGCCGCTAAGGCACGGCGACGAGGACATCGTGATACCCGTGACCGGCAATGCCCAGGCCAGTGATGGCGATGCGCTACATCGCCTGGCGCTAGGCGGACTGGGTCTGGCTCGATTGGCGGCCTTTCAGGTGCGCAGTGATCTCGCGGCGGGTCGGCTACAAGCAGTCATGGAAGACGCCAATCCGGGTATCTTGGAGGAAGTGCATGCCGTCTATGTTGGTCACGGCGGACTCATGCCGCAACGCGTACGGGCGTTCCTGGACTTTCTCGTCGAGCGCGTCGATATCAGCCAAGCCGGGTCGGAATCAAAGTCCCCGCTCAGTGGCTCGCACGCGACGGCTCCAAGAAAAACGGGTGTGTAAACCGGCAAAAGCCGGCTTACACACCCGTTGTAGCGCGTTGAGTACTTACAGCGCGCTGGTCAGCTCAGGTACCACCGTAAACAAATCGCCCACCAGGCCATAGTCGGCTACGCCAAAGATCGGCGCTTCGGGGTCTTTGTTGATGGCCACGATGACCTTGGAGTCCTTCATGCCGGCCAAGTGCTGGATAGCACCCGAGATACCCACCGCCACGTACAGTTGCGGGGCCACGATCTTGCCGGTCTGACCGACCTGCCAGTCGTTGGGCGCATAGCCCGCGTCGACCGCGGCGCGCGAGGCACCCAGGGCGGCGCCGAGCTTGTCAGCCAAAGGATCCAGGAGCTTGAAGTTTTCAGCACTGCCCAAGCCACGGCCACCAGACACGACAACGCGTGCACCGGCCAGCTCGGGACGATCGCTCTTGGCGACCTCGCGACCGACGAACGACGAGAGACCCGAATCGGCCACCGCGTCCAGCTTGTCGACAGCGGCCGAACCACCCGTGGCCCCGACCGCGTCAAAGCCCGTGGTACGCACGGTGATGACCTTGACGGCATCGGCGGATTGCACCGTCGCAATGGCATTACCCGCGTAGATCGGGCGCTGGAAGGTGTCCGCGGACTCGACCCCGATGATGTCGGAGATCTGGGCCACGTCGAGCTTGGCAGCCACGCGCGGGGCCACGTTCTTGCCCGAGGCCGTCGCCGGGAACAAGATGTGGCTGTAGTCTGAGGCCACGGCCAGCACCTGGGCCGCCAGGTTCTCGGCCAACCCATCGGCCAAGTGCGGCGCGTCGGCCAGCAGGACCTTGGCCACGCCAGCGGCTTGTGCCGCCTGGTCAGCCACAGCCTGGGCGTTGCTGCCGGCAACCAGCACGTGGACATCGCCACCGAGCTTGGCTGCAGCGGCAATGGTGTTCAGGGTGGCGCCCTTGAGTTGGGCGTTGTCGTGTTCGGCAATAACCAACGTCGTCATCTTAGACCACCTTCGCTTCGTTCTTGAGTTTGTCGACCAACGCAGCCACGTCGGCCACCTTGATACCGGCCTTGCGGGCAGGCGGTTCGGTGACTTTCAGCGTCTTGAGGCGCGGAGCGGGATCGACACCCAGATCTTCGGGGCTGACGGTATCGAGCTGCTTTTTCTTGGCCTTCATGATGTTGGGCAGCGTGACGTAGCGCGGCTCGTTCAGGCGCAAATCGGTGGTCACGATGGCCGGCAACTTGAGCTTGATCGTTTCCAGGCCGCCGTCGACTTCACGGGTCACCGTGACGCTGCCGTCAGCGACCTCAACCTTGCTGGCGAACGTGGCTTGCGGCCAGTCGAGCAGCGCGGCCAGCATCTGGCCAGTTTGGTTGGCGTCGTCATCGATGGCTTGCTTGCCCAGGATCACCAGTTCCGGCTGTTCCTTGTCGACCAGGCCCTTGAGCAGCTTGGCCACGGCCAGGGGCTGCAACTCAGCGTCGGTCTGCACCAGAATGCCGCGATCAGCGCCGATGGCCATGGCGGTGCGCAGGGTTTCCTGGCACTGTGCCACGCCGCAAGACACGGCGATCACCTCGGTGGCCCCGCCCTTTTCTTTCAGGCGAGTGGCCTCTTCGACGGCGATTTCGTCGAACGGGTTCATGGACATCTTCACGTTCGCGATATCCACGCCCGTTTGATCCGATTTCACGCGGACTTTGACGTTGTAGTCAACCACGCGCTTTACAGGTACCAGCACCTTCATCCAGCAGCCTCCTAGCTCTATGAAATAGTCGATCGGCAAAAGCCAATCCCGCATTGCACAATTTGTTGATTCTACAACTTTGTCAGCGCTCGCAAATGCGCCAGCACGCTACGACCCAATGCGGACAAGTTGTAACCGCCCTCGAGCATGCTGACAATACGCCCCTGAGCGTGTCGCTCGGCCATCTGCACGACTTGTTCTGTGATCCAGGTGTAGTCGGCTTCCACGAGTGCCATTTGACCCATGTCATCCTCGCGGTGTGCATCAAACCCCGCGGAAATCAGGATCAGCTCTGGCGCATGGGCATCCAGGCGCGGCAGCCAACTGTCTTGCACCAGGGCACGCACCGCCGCCCCGTCAGTATAGGCAGGAACCGGAACATTGACCATGTTGGCGGCGGGATCCGTGGCACCGCTATTCGGAAAAAATGGATGCTGGAAAAAACTGCACATCAGCACGCGCGAGTCGCCTGCAAAAGTTTCCTCGGTACCGTTGCCGTGATGCACGTCAAAGTCAATGATCGCCACGCGCTGCAGACCATAGACATGCATGGCATGCTGCGCGGCGATCGCGATATTGTTCAAAAAACAAAATCCCATAGCCTGACCGGACCGCGCATGATGGCCAGGCGGACGCACCGCGCAAAACGCATTCGCCGCCTGCCCCTGCATCACCGCGTCTACGGCCGCGATACCCGCTCCTGCCGCATGCAGGGACGCGTCGTAGGAGCGCGGATTCATCAAGGTGTCGGGATCGACGTGGTAGTACCCCTCGGCCGGCGTATTGGCCTGCAGACTATCGAGATAATCCGCGGAGTGCACGCGCAGAATCGCCTCGCGTGTCGCCGCGGGGGCTTGCCGCTCGGCCAGAAAAGGCAGCAGTCCGCTGACCAATAATTGATCAGAAATCGCATCCAGCCTCTGCGGGCATTCCGGATGCCAACTGCCCATTTCATGCAGCCTGCACGACGGATGGGTAAGATACATGGTCTCCATATAAGGGAAGATTATGTTCGTGTGTAGGCGTTTCGTGCAAATCGGTACGGTTTTCCTGGTCTTGACGGGTTGTGCGAGCACCGCGCCCTCAGGCCCCTCTCAGGCCTCAGGCGCCTCTGTAGCACCCTCTGGTGCGACGTCAACACGCATCGGCCCGGCCAAGCCCGCGGGCGAGCCTCCTGCCGCCCAGACGCCCGCCGGCACGCTCCGACCCGAGGCCCAGGCCTTTGCCGCGCAATTGGCGGCCGAGCGCAACTTGCCCTTGAGCCCCATCGTTGCGGCGCTCACCAGCGCCCGCTATAACGCGACAGTCGCTCGCCTGATTGCGCCTTCGCCGCCGGGTCGCAAAATATGGCGCAGTTGGAAAACCTATCGCTCCCGATTCGTGGAACCCAAACGCATCAAATGGGGGGTTGAATTCTGGCAAGAAAACCAGTCTCTGCTGAACCAGGCCGCGCAGCGCTACGGGGTCCCTGCTTCCGTCATTGCTTCCATCATCGGCGTGGAAACGCTGTATGGCCGGAATGTGGGCAATTTCCGCGTGCTGGATGCGCTGACGACGCTGGCATTCGATTATCCCGACCCCAGCCGACCCGAACGAGCCGACATGTTTCGCGGGCAATTGGGTGATTTCATCACTCTTGCGTTGCAAAACAAGCTCGATATGGAAGCCGTCGGCTCATACGCGGGCGCCATGGGCCTTCCCCAATTCATGCCCGGCAGCATTATGCGTTACGCCGTCGATGGCGACGGCGACGGTCACATCGACCTGACCCACAGCGTCAACGATGCGGTCATGTCCGTCGGTAATTTCCTGGTCGAACATGGCTGGTTACGCGGTCTGCCCGTCTTTGCCCCGGTAATGTTGCCAGCGGATCCGTCCGCATTGGCGACAGGCGGCCTCGAACCCACGCAAACCTGGAAAACCTTGCAAGCGGCGGGCGCACGCGTCTCGGCTGGCGCCAGCATCGAAAGCTGGCAGGATCGCCCCCTGGGCGTCGTCGATCTGGTCGAAGAGGCACGTGGCACCGTACAGTACCGAACCGCCACGCCCAACTTTTTTGCCTTGACGCAGTACAACCGTAGTTATTTCTATGCGACAGCCGTCGCAGATCTGGCGGCCGAACTCGAAGCCCGCATGGGTCGTTGAACGCGCGGCTTTACCTCGGTCTCCTGCCGGCCTCGTCTCATCAAGGTCGGCAGGAGACCGTCAACACTCTTGTAGCCAATGCGTCGCGACGACTGGGAGGCTAGCGCGTTTCGTTAAACACGCCCGTGGACAGATACCGGTCGCCACGATCGCAAACGATGAACACGATGGTGGCATTTTCGACCCGCTCTGCCACACGTAGCGCACCGACCAATGCCCCCGCCGACGAGATACCCCCAAAGATCCCTTCTTCGGCCGCCAATCGACGGGCCATGACCTCGGCGTCGGACTGCTCGATGGACTCATAGGCGTCGACCAGGCTGCGATCAAAAATCGCGGGCATATAGGCCTCGGGCCATTTACGGATCCCGGGAATCTGCGAGCCCTCGGCAGGCTGCGCGCCCACCACCTGCACGTCGGGATTACGGGATTTCAGGTAAGTCGACACCCCCATGATGGTGCCCGTGGTGCCCATGGCGCTCACAAAATGCGTTACGCGTCCTTCGGTCTGGGTCCAGATTTCAGGGCCCGTGCCCTCGATATGCGCGCGCGGATTGTCGGGGTTGGCAAACTGATCCAGGACTTTTCCTTTGCCTTCGTCCTGCATGGACATGGCCAGATCACGGGCGTATTCCATGCCGCCTTTGCTCGCCGGGGTCAGGATCAATTCAGCGCCATAGGCCGCCATGGCGGCACGACGCTCGACCGACAAATTGTCGGGCATGATCAACACCATGCGATACCCGCGCATCGCGGCCGTCATGGCCAGGGCAATACCGGTATTACCGCTGGTGGCTTCGATCAGGGTGTCGCCAGGCTTGATTTCGCCGCGTGCCTCGGCACGCAAGATCATGGACAGCGCCGGACGATCCTTGACGGATCCTGCAGGATTATTGCCCTCCAGTTTGGCCAGGATGACGTTGCCCCGTGACTGCACCGCCAAGCCTGGAATGCGTTGCAGACGGACCAGCGGCGTGTTGCCGACGGTTTGTTCGATAGTGGGATAGGAAATGGTAGCCATGCCGTCGATCATACCGCCGGACGTCGCGATGCGTTGGTAAAGCCTTGCTGACGCCAGGGAAAACCGGGACGCGCGCTATGGCGCCGGCGGCATGATGCCGGGAATCGTCGGCGCAAAGTGCGGCATCGCGATGGTATTCGGACTGAGTATGGCCACGCCTGCGCCTACGGACAGACCCGCCGCCTGCAGCCGCCCCAGCCGCTTGCGGCCGATACCGCGCACGCGATCAGAAAGGTCCTCCAGCGACTCAAAGGGCCCCGCGCGCTCACGTTCCTGGATGATGATCTTCGCGGTACGCGGACCGACGCCGTTCAGTGTCTCGAGCTGCTCCACCGTGGCCGCATTGGCATCGAGTGCCTGCGCGGGCATCACAGTCATGCCCAGCCCGCAGCCAATCACCAAACGGCTGGCCACGTGCGTCAAGCGACGTCGCGTCGCCGGCCAACCCGTGTATTCAGGCCGGAAATGCCCCACCACAGGCCAACGCGGCAGGCGACGCATCCTCGCAAGGGGCCGCGACATCTCGTTGCGCATAACAGGATCAGGTAAAAAGGGATTCATGGGCAGGCTCCGTAAAAGACGGCGGATCGAGCGATCCGCCTGCCTGCCATCATGCCTATCCCCTTCTGCGGCAAACCGCCGAGTGAACGGGAAAATCAACCTCGGAAACTACGCGGGACAAATCGCTGATTCGGTACGTAAAGCGCCCTGCCCGCAAGGCCCTTGCCCCCCCCGTTCAGGCCTGACGTGCGCGCCAGTATTTCACGTACTCGGAAACACCGGTCTGGACGTCCCGCATGGGCGCCATAAAACCAGCGGCACGCAATTGCGTCGTATCAGCCTGCGTGTAGCTTTGGTAACGGCCTTTCAGGTCGTCGGGGAACGGGATATAGCGCAGCAAGCCCTGTTCGACCAATTTTTCCAGCGGCAACGCCGTTTCTCCGCGCTCTTCGCGCAGGGTATTGACCACCGCCATCGCCACGTCGTTAAACGGTTGGGCACGTCCCGTTCCGCAATTGAAGATCCCCGAGGATTCCGGGTGGTCCAGAAAATGCAGATTGACAGCCACGACGTCTTCGACCGAAATGAAATCGCGGCTTTGTCCCCCATCGGCGTAACCATCCCAGCCGGCGAACAAGCGCACATGACCCTCGGCCAGAAACTGGTTCATATTGTGAAAGGCCACCGACGCCATACGACCCTTGTGTTGCTCGTGCGGGCCATAGACGTTGAAATAGCGCAGCCCCACCACTTGAGCGGTCAATGCATCCATCCGGGTGCGCAGCACCTGATCGAACAACAGCTTGGAATAACCGTAGACGTTCAGCGGCCGCTCGTTGGCCGGATCTTCGACATAAACCGACGCCCCCCCATAGACCGCCGCCGACGAGGCATACAGAAACGGGACACGCTGCGCCTGGCAATATTCGAACAACTCCAGCGTGACCCGGTAGTTGTTGTCCAACATATAGCGGCCATTGCGCTCGGTGGTGTCCGAACACGCCCCCTGGTGCAGGACAGCACGTAGCGGCGGCAGCGAACCCGTCGATACGCGGCGACGAAATTCGTCTTTATCGAGGTAATCAGCGATCTGGCAGTCGACCAGATTGAGGAATTTGTCGCCCTCGGTCAGATCATCAACGGCGATGATGTCCCGGACACCCCGTCGATTCAGACCCCGGACCAAATTGCTGCCGATAAAACCTGCGGCACCTGTAACGACGATCATAGCGAGTCTCCTGCAAGTTCCTCGGCGGTCACGGTCGAGGTGCCCAGTTTGCCCACGACGATACCGCCCGCACGGTTGGCCCACGCCATGGCTTGCACCCAGGGCAATCCGATGGCGCGCATCGCGGCCAATGTGGCCAGCACGGTATCGCCGGCACCCGACACATCAAAAACCTCGTGCGCCTGTGCGTCCACGTGTTCGCGCCCCGCTTCGGTGAAAAGTGTCATGCCCTGCTCGGACCGCGTCACCAGCAAGGCTTCGATATCAAGATCGGCACGCAGTCGCTGAGCGCGCTCGGTCAACTCGGATTCGGAGTTCCAGCGGCCCACGGCCTGCTGCATCTCGGATCGATTGGGCGTCATCAGCGTCGCTCCCCGATAACGTGTGTAGTTGTCCCCCTTGGGATCGACCAGCACGGGCACGCCCGCCCCGCGGGCCAATGCGATCAAGGCCTCGACGCGATCCAGTGCACCCTTGGCGTAGTCAGACACCACCATCACGTCATGCTGTGCCAAATGGCGAGCCACCCGCGCGTCCAGATCGTCCAGCGCCACACTCGCAGGGGGTTGCTCGAAATCGACACGCAGCAACTGCTGCTGACGCCCCAGGACACGCATTTTGAGCGTCGTAGGGTTCTCTGCATCGATGGCCATATCGGCATGCACGCCGCCCTGCGTCGCCAGGCGCGCAATGCTTTGACCGGCCTCGTCTGCGCCCACGATCCCGATCAACGTGGACTGCCCACCCAGCGCCACCACGTTGCGCGCAACGTTCGCGGCGCCGCCCAGGCGATCCTCGCGCCGTGCGACTCGCACAACGGGAACAGGGGCCTCGGGAGAGATGCGCTCAACTTCGCCAAACCAGTAACGGTCGAGCATGATGTCGCCCACAACCAGCACACGGCTGCGCGCTATCGCCTCAGTGGGGTATGCGTTCATTCGAGTTCTTCCAGGCGCCGCGGGGCGTAGGTTTCCCAACCATTGCATCCCGGACATTGCCAATAATAACGCCGCGCCTGAAAGCCGCAACTGCGGCAGGCATAGCGATCCAGCCGCTGCGTATGCTTGTGAATCAGACTGCGCAACAAGCTCAGGTCGGCACCGCGCACGGGGCCCCGCTCTTGCTCTTGCTGTGTGCCATCGGTGCTGCTCAACTCGGCTTCGAGCAGGCGATCCAGCCCGAGCAATGAAGGATGGTGGCGCAAGGCTCCGCGCGCAAACGCCCAGGCGAGCGCCGCGCCCTGCTGGACACGTAATTCACGAAACACCACATTGAAAAGATCAAGCGATGCATAGCGGGCGTATTGCCTTTGCAGCAGATCCAGGCCCTCTGCCACCTGCCCGGCGCCGCGGTAATTCGCCAGTAATTGCTCGGCAACCTGTCCCGCGAACTCGGGCGCGTCGGCCAGGATGGACTCCAGGTACATACGCTCACGCTTGGGATCGCCTTCGAGTTGAGCCAATCGGGCACGCAGCATGGCCGTGCGAACCCTCGCCGCCTTGCCCAGGCCGTCACGCTGGCCGACTTGTTTGGCGGCGTGATCCGCGGCATCCAGCGCGGTATGGGCGGCATCCGCGTCAAAGGGCTTGGCCACCAAGGCCGTTTGCGCCTGCTCGCAGTAGTAGTGAACGATCTGTGGCACGGGCTCATCAACCAGGCCCTGCAACGTCTTGACGGCCTCGATAGCGCGCGGCCAATCGTGCTCGGACTCGTAAATGCGAATGAGCGAGCGCAACGCAGGTAGCGCATGGCGGGTGTCCTTCAGTTGCTCAAATGCCGCTTCGGCGCGATCGAGCATACCCGCCTTGAGAAAATCGTGCGCCAGTTCGTGCTGGGCGTGCTCGCGCTCTGCGTCGGGCAAATCGGAACGGTTCAGCAGGCTCTGATGTACGCGGATAGCGCGCTCCATCTCGCCACGACGGCGAAACAGGCTACCCAGCGCAAAGTGCAACTCGGTCGTTTCGGGATCGAGCTTGGCCACCTCGACGAATGCATCGATCGCACGGTCGGGCTCTTCGTTAAGCAGGAAATTCAGCCCGCGAAAATAAGAATCAGGCAAGGTTCGCGTTTCGCGCAGCATCTGCCGAAAATCGAAACGTGCCGCCAGCCAACCCAGTGCAAACAGCACGGGTACAAAAATCAACCACCAAGGTTCAAAGTCCACGCGACAGGCTCTATAGCAGTAAAGAGAAAGGACGCGGCTTAGAGCGGCGACATGGGGGCAATGGCCTCGGGCGCGATTTCAGGCGTCGTGCCATTGGCCGCCGCCTGCAAGCGATCGAGCTCGCGGCGCAGGCGCACCGCCTCGCGGCGACGACGCATGGCTGCCGGCACGGTCAACAACAAACCGAACACCGTACCCACCACAAACGTCACCAACATCACCACAATCAGCGGAACCTCTTGCACGACGTAATCGGCATAGAAATTGACCGCAACAGGGCCGGTGTTCTTGAGAGCGAACATCAACACAGCAATAAAGACGAGCAATCGCAAAGCCCAGATTAGGTAACGCATGGCGCATGCTCCAGAATATTCGAGACGTTCAATTGTAAGCGGAAGCGGGCCGAATACGTGCATCTCCCCGACGCACTTCGATGACCCCCTCATGAATGCCAAAGCCCCTTGAACATCCAGAGACATTCAAGGGGCTCGGTCTATCTATCGGGACAGCCTGGCGCCAAATGGCGACGCACCTGACAAAAACTACATGACATGCATGCCGACTACCGCCGGCATGGAGTCGTCCGACACATCATCGGACGACGGTGTGTCTGCCATATCAGCCACCAGATCAACCCGCTCGCGCAACTCCTTGCCGGCTTTGAAGTGCGGTACCTGTTTACCAGGCACCAGCACCTGCTCACCGGACTTGGGGTTGCGTCCGATGCGGGGTGAGCGCTGCGACAAGGAAAAACTGCCAAAACCCCGAATCTCGATGCGCTGGCCCGAGGCTAACGCCTGGGCCATCGCGTCAAGCATGGTCTTGACCGCGTAATCCGTGTCGCGGGCAGCCAGCTGAGGGTAGCGGGCTGCCAGAGCGGCGATCAGCTCCGACTTGGTCACTATTAGCCGTCGTTACGCTGTTGGTCCAGCTTGGCCTTGAGCAACGCGCCCAGGTTGGTCGTACCCGTAGAAGCGCTGGCCTCGGACATACGGTGCAGCGTATCTGCGGTTTCGGCGTTGTCACGGGCCTTGATCGACAGTTGAATCGAACGCGTCTTGCGGTCGACGTTGACGATCATGGCTTCGACGTTTTGGCCCTCTTTGAGCACGGTGGTCGCGTCCTCGACACGGCCAACCGAGATTTCGGAAGCACGCAGGTAGCCTTCGACGTCAACCGACAACGTCACCACGGCGCCCTTGGGCTCGACTGACTTGACCACGCCCGGCACGACTGCGCCCTTGTCGTAGGTACCAACGAAGTTGTTGAAAGGATCGCCTTCGAGCTGCTTGATACCCAGCGAGATGCGTTCCTTGTCGGTATCGATGCCCAGAACCACGGCTTCGATTTCGTCGCCCTTCTTGAAGTTGCGAACGGCGTCTTCACCGGTCTCGGCCCACGACAGGTCGGACAAATGCACCAGGCCATCGATACCGCCAGGCAGGCCAACGAACACGCCAAAGTCGGTGATCGACTTGATGGCGCCACGGACCTTGTCACCACGCTTGAAGTTGGTGGCGAACTCTTCCCAGGGGTTTTGACGGCATTGCTTCATGCCCAACGAGATACGGCGACGATCTTCGTCGATCTCGAGAACCATGACTTCGACTTCTTCGCCCAGGGTCACGACCTTGCGCGGATCGACGTTCTTGTTGGTCCAGTCCATTTCGGAGACGTGCACCAGACCTTCGATGCCGGCTTCGACTTCGACGAACGAACCGTAGTCGGTCAGGTTGGTCACCTTGCCGAACAGGCGGGTGCCTTGCGGGTAACGACGGGCCAGGCCCACCCACGGGTCTTCGCCCAATTGCTTGACGCCCAGCGAGACGCGGCTCTTTTCCTGATCGAACTTGAGGACCTTGGCTTCGACTTCCTGACCCACTTGCAGGACTTCGGAGGGGTGACGCACGCGGCGCCATGCCATATCGGTGATATGCAGCAGGCCGTCGATACCGCCCAGGTCGACGAACGCACCGTAGTCGGTGATGTTCTTGACCACGCCCTTGACCACTGCGCCTTCGTGCAGGGTTTCGAGCAGTTTTTGGCGCTCTTCGCCCATGCTGGCTTCCAGCACTTGGCGGCGCGACAACACGACGTTGTTACGCTTGCGATCGAGCTTGATGACTTTGAATTCGAGGGTCTTGCCTTCGTACGGGGTCGTGTCCTTGACGGGACGCAGGTCGACCAGCGAACCCGGCAAGAATGCACGGATGCCGTTGGTCATGACGGTCAGGCCGCCCTTGACCTTGCCGGTGATGGTGCCGGTAACCAATTCGCCGTTTTCGAGGGCTTGTTCCAGTTGCAGCCAGGCCGACAGGCGCTTGGCGCGGTCACGCGACAGGATGGTGTCGCCGTAGCCGTTTTCCAGGGAATCGATGGCCACCGAGACGAAATCGCCAGGTTGTACCTCGAGCTCACCCTGGTCGTTCAGGAATTCTTCGAGCGGGATCAGGGCTTCGGACTTCAGGCCGGCATTGACGACGACGAAGTTATGATCAACGCGAACGACTTCGGCGCTGATGACTTCGCCAGACTTCATGTCCTGGCTCTTGAGGCTTTCTGCAAAGAGGTCGGCGAAGCTTTCGCTGCCGGTGGCGGGGGTGGAAACGGAAGACATGGGGTTGAAATCCATTGGGCCAAAATGGCCATTAAAAACACACCGAAGCGGATTGCCCGCGACAGTGGAGTGAATGAACCCGGCGGGATCCGATAGCCCCGGGCACATGCCCGTAAACCACGAACCGCCACCAGGGACGGAAAACTGTCAGGTACCCTTCCAAAAATCGAGCACCGCTTGCACCGTTTGCTCGATCGTCAACGAAGACGAATCCAGCACGTGGGCATCGGTGGCCGCCACGAGAGGCGCCACGCTACGCTGCGTATCACGAGCGTCGCGTTCGCGCATATCGCGCAGAAGGTCGTCAAGATTAGCAGAAATTCCCTTTTCGATCAACTGCTTACAACGTCTTTCTGCCCGTGCCTGAACGTCGGCCACCAAAAATACCTTGAGCGCGGCGTCCGGGAACACCACCGTACCCATGTCCCGGCCATCGGCCACGAGCCCAGGCGGCACGCGAAATACCCGTTGACGCTCAAGCAGCGCTTGCCGTACCGCGGGATAGGCGGCAATGCGCGACGCAAAATTGCCGACCTGCTCCTGGCGAATCGCGTCGCTGACCTCGTTGTTCTCGAGGAAAATCCGGCCGCCGTAAAAACGAACGTCCAACGCGCGCGCCACCTCCGCGACACCGGCTTCGTCGTCGGCGGACAAACTGCGATCCAGCGCCGCCAAAGCGGTCAGGCGATACAACGCGCCACTATCCAGTGTGGCCCAACCCAGCGCGGCGGCAACACGATGCGCGATCGTTCCCTTGCCGGAGGCAGTGGGGCCGTCAATCGCAATCACAGGCACTGGCGTCTTAGTGCTTTCAGGGGGCATGACAGCATGGGTCGTCATATCAATCCGTATCCGTACCGGACACCAGCCCGGCATAGACGTCAAAATAGTCCGGAAAGGTCTTGCTCACGCAATCCGGGTCCAGGATGCGCACCGCGGCCGGCCCAAAGGCCGCCAGCGAAAAGCACATCGCCATCCGGTGATCGTCCCATGTGCCGATGTGGGCATCACGCCACCCGTCCTGGGTCGGCGGCGTGATCTGCAACCAGTCTGGGCCCGACTCTACCGTCGCGCCCAATTTGGTTAATTCGGTATGCATGGCATGAATACGATCAGTTTCCTTGACACGCCAACTGCCGATGTTACGCAGCCGACAAGGGCCATCCGCAAACAGCGCCAGCGCGGCGGCCGTCATTGCCGCGTCGGGAATTAAATTGAAATCCGTATCAAAAGCCTTTAGCCGCTGGCCCTGCGCCACGCGGACCCCGCGTGCCTCGATCCAGTCAGGGCCGTATTCGATCCGGGCCCCCATCTCGACCAAGGTTTGCGCAAAGGCCACGTCGCCCTGGATACTATCGGCGCTCACACCGGTCACTCGTAGCGGGCCGCCCCCAATAGCGCCCAAGGCCAGAAAATACGAAGCGGACGAAGCGTCCCCTTCGACCGCCATCGCGCCCGGACTGCGATACGCCGAGCCCGCCTCAATCGTGAATCGCCGCCATCCGTCGCGACGCACCGGTACACCATAGCGCGCCATCAAGTTCAGGGTGATCTCGATATAGGGCTTGGAGATCAACTCGCCCGTCACCTCAATGACGACCGGGTGATCGCTTTCTTGTGCCAACACCGGCGCTGCCATCAGCAAGGCGGTCAAAAACTGGCTGGACACCGACCCTTGCACACTAATGGCCGCATCAGACCGGATCTCGCCAGCACCGATTTCCAGAGGGGGATACCCTTGCTGCCCGGCGTAGCGGACTTCCGCCCCCCATTGGCGCAGCGCATCAATCAGGTCACCGATAGGCCGCTCGTGCATGCGCGGCACACCCGACAAGCGATATTGACCGCCCATCAGGGCCAGCGCCGCCGTCAACGGTCGAAACGCCGTCCCCGCATTCCCCAAAAACAAATCGGCCTGCTTCACCGGAAACCGCCCCGCGCCTGTCACAGTCACGCAACCCGGGCCGGTGTCGGTCACCACGACACCCAACTGCCGCAGAGCGGCCAACATCACCCGCGTATCGTCCGAGTCCAGCAGACCCGAGATATCGGTACGTCCGGCCGCCAGCGCAGCCAGCAGCAGTACGCGGTTGGAAATGCTTTTCGAGCCCGGCAAAGCGAGCTGACCACGCGCGCGCCGGGCACGGGGCAAATCAAGAAATGGCTGTCCGGCCATGAAAACTACTCCTTACGCCAATTGCGGCGCGCCTGCGCGGCCCGCAACAGCAACGCTTCGAGCGCCTCACCGTCGCCCTGAACCATCGCGCGTTCCATCTCGTCCAACACCGCGCGCACTGAGCCCAGCTCGACGCGCAGCGCATCGCGATTAGACAGAAAAATATCACGCCACATCTCGGGCGAACCCGCCGCAATGCGGGTGAAATCCCGGAATCCCGTCCCCGCCAGCGTCAGTCGCAGCGCCGCATCGTCAGCGCCTGCCACCTGGGCCATATAAGCGGCCGCCAGCAAATGGGGCATGTGGCTGATAGACCCCAGCACGCGATCATGCGCCTGGGCCTCCATCTCGAACACACGGGCGCCACAAGCCTGCCATAGCTCGCGCACGCGCGCGACGCCACCTGAGGTATTTTCGGGCAACGGCGTCAATATGACCGTACGGTGACGATACAAGGTGGCGCTGGCTGCTTCGGGACCGCTGCGCTCCGCGCCTGCGATGGGGTGGCCCGGAACAAACTGTCCGATACGATCGCCCAGCACCGCTCGTGCGGCCTCGACGATCTCAAGTTTGGTACTGCCCGCGTCCGTCAGCAACGTCTCGGGGCGCAGGTGCGGACGCATCTGCGTCAACGCGGCCCGCACGCCCCCCACAGGCATTGCAAGCAACACGACATCCGCCTCGGCGGCCGCCTGCTCAGGCGTGGCCACCTCATCGATCAAGCCCAGGGCCTGAGCCCGGGTCAATGATTGTGCGTTGCGGCCTACGCCGAGCACCCGCCCGACCTGCCCCGCTTCGCGCAATGCCAAGGCCACCGAGCCGCCAATCAGGCCAACGCCGACCACCGCCAGGACAGGAATCAGGGGGCCATCGGCCCCCTGCGCAACACCACTTGCCGCGGTCAGCGTCATATCGCCAAGACTTCCGTCAACGCGGCGATGAACCGCTGGTTTTCCTCGGGCAACCCGATAGAAACACGCAGCCACTCGGGCAAACCATCGCCCCCGACCGGACGCACGATGACGCCACGCTTGAGCAACTCGACATTAATACGTGCCGCGTCTCCCACGTGCACCAACACAAAGTTGCCATAGCTGGGCACATAGCGCAGCGACAGGCGATCGAATGCCTCGCACAACTGTTGCTTGCCCGCCTTGTTCAAGGCGTAGGAACGCGCCAGAAAATCCGCATCTGCCAACGCCGCGATCGCGGCCGTCTGGGCCAGCGTATTCACGTTGAACGGCTGACGCACCCGATTCAGCAAATCGGTCAATGTCGGCTGAGCCACGGCAAACCCCACGCGCAACCCCGCCAGACCATAGGCTTTAGAGAACGTGCGCGACACGATCAGGTTGGGATACTGCCGCACCAACGCCACACTATCAAAACGCAACTCGGGTTCCAGATACTCGTTATAAGCCTCGTCCAGCACGACCGTGACACGGTCGCCGTGCGCTTGGTGCACACGCTCGAGAAACTCGGCGATTTCCGCCCCAGGTACGAACGTACCGGTGGGATTATTGGGATTGGCGATAAATACCAGACGGGTGTCGTCTTCGATCGCCGCAAACATGGCATCCAGATCGTGGCCATAGTCACGTGCAGGCACCTGGATATGACGTGCGCCTCGCGCCTGCGTCGCCAACCGGTAAACCGCAAAGGAATGCTGCGCATATACGGCTGAGGCGCCGGGCTCCAGCAAGGCCAACGCCGCAATTTCCAGGATATCGTTCGACCCGTTGCCGAGCGTGATCCAGTTCATCGGCACGCCATAACGATCAGCCAGCGCCGCCTTGAGATCAAAGCCGTTGGGATCGGGGTAGCGCCCCAGCGAATCGGCCGCCACGACCAGCGCCTCGCGCGCTGACGCCGGCATGCCCAACGGATTTTCGTTAGAGGCCAGCTTGATGATGTCGGCCGGATTCAGTCCGAATTCGCGAGCCAGTTCATCAATGGGTTTACCTGCTTGATAAGGCGCAATGGCGCTAACGTGGGCAGGGGCAGTTAACGGCTTGATAGCGGTAGTCATGAGGGCGTACGCGTGCGCAAAAAAGTGACTGCAAAATGACTGCAGCAAATTGCTGCAAAATCGATGATTAATACCTGAAAAACCAACACAGCAGGACGGCGGGCTCACCACGAACCCACCGCGACATCACTGCGCCGGATACGAGCCCAATACCTTGAGGAACGCCACCTGGGATTGCAAGTCGGCCAACGCGCGCGCCAATTGCGGATCATCGCGATGGCCCAGCATATCCACGTAGAAATAGTATTCCCACTGACCGGTACGCGCAGGACGCGACTCGAAACGGCTCATGGACACGCCATTGGCTGCCATCGGCGCCAACATGTCATAGACCGCGCCCGCCCGATTGGGCACGGCCAAAATCACGCTGGTCTTGTCCTTGCCACTGGCCAGTGGCTGGAAATCGCCGACCGCCAAAAAACGGGTGCGGTTGTTCGGGTCATCTTGAATACCCGCCTCGACAATCTGCAGCTTCCAGGCAGGCGCGGCCGTTTCGCCCGCGATCGCCGCGATCGCGGGATTCTCGGCGGCCACGCGCGCTGCCTCGGAATTGCTGGACTCCGCGACGCGCTCCAGCCCCGGATAATTGCGGCTCAACCAACCTTGGCACTGCGCCAGGGCTTGCGGGTGCGCGGCGACCGCCGTCACCCCTTCCATCGTGCCTGACTGTGTCATCAGACAGTGGCGGATGTCCAACGAGTGCTCACCCAGGATTTTCAACGGCGTGCTCAAAAGCAGATCCAGATTGCGGTTGACGGCGCCTTCGGTAGAGTTTTCCACCGGCACCATCCCCACGTCTGCCTGACCGGCCTCTACCGCGCGAAACACCTCGTCGAACGACGGGCACGGCAGCGGTTGCACCGAATGGCCAAAATGCTCAAACGCCGCCTGTTCTGAAAACGACCCCCGTGGCCCTAAATAAGCCACGGTCATGCCCCGTTCCAGTCCACGGCAGGCAGAAATCACTTCGGTCCAGACCGACGCGATCGCGTCACGGGGAAACGGCCCGCGATTGAGCTGTTGCAAACGTCGAATGACCTGGGCTTCGCGCTCCGGGCGCAGGACCGGGCCATCCACCGCCGCGGCGTGTTTGACCTCGCCGACGTCTTGCGCGGCACGGGCGCGCTGCGACAACAGCTCCAGAATCTGCTCGTCGATTGCATCAATACGCTCACGCAACGGCTTGAGCTTGGCCTGCAGGGAATCATCCATAACGGCGCTCGAATTCTTTCAAGTAATCAACCAACGCCTGCACGCCCTCAAGAGGCATTGCGTTGTAAATAGAGGCACGCATGCCCCCCACGCTCTTGTGCCCCTTGAGCTGCGTCAGCCCTGCAGCCTCTGCACCTTGCAAGAAGGCATCGTTGCGCGACTCGTCGCGCAAGACGAACGGCACGTTCATACGCGAACGCGCCGAAACGTGAACGGGGTTGCGATAAAAAGACGTGCTATCCAGATAGCCGTACAACAGGTCCGCCTTGGCGCGATTGGCGGCTTCGATGCCGACCACCCCACCCTGCGCCTTGACCCACTTGAACACCAGGCCCGCCACATAAATCGCAAATGCCGGCGGGGTGTTATAGCGAGAGTGCTCGGCCGCCACATTGGCGTAATCAAACGCCGAGGGGCAAATCGGCAGGGCTTTCCCGATCAGATCACGGCGAGCCACCACCATCGTGACGCCTGCGGGGCCCGCATTTTTCTGTGCCCCGGCAAACATCAGGCCGGTACGACCGACATCCATCGGGCGCGACAGGAAATGCGACGAAGCATCGACCACCAACGGAACATCCGGCGCACCCAATGCACCCAAATCCGGCCAGTCCGTGAACTCGACACCATGAATGGTTTCGTTGCTGCACAGATGAAGATAGGCCGCCTCGGAACGGACATTCCAGGTATCGACTGGCGGCACCCAGGTCCAGGGCGCGTGCTCTGCCCCATCGAGCTCGGCGGCCACGCCACTGCTGGCGGCAATATGCGTATCGCCGTAACGGCCGGCTTCTTTATGGGAGCGCGTCGACCAATGCCCCGTCAACACAAAATCCGCCGCCGCGTTACCACGTCGGCCGATCAGGTTCATCGGCACAATCGCGTTCTCGCCCAATCCGCCGCCCTGCATGAACATCACCGCGTAATCCGTCGGCACGCCCAGCAGCTCGCGAAGATCGGCTTCGGCGGTATCGCAAATTTGCACAAAGTGCTTGCCGCGATGGCTCATTTCCATCACGGACATCCCGCTGCCGTTCCAATCCAGCATCTCGGCAGCGGCCTGCTGCAACACCACTTCAGGCAGGGCCGACGGCCCCGCCGAAAAGTTCCAGGGACGAGCCATTATTGCTCCGTAGGTTCAGTCGGTTCGGACACGTCGGCATCGCCACTGGCGGCGTCGGCGTCCTCTTGCTCATCGCCGTCGGCATCGGCGTCGCTTTCTACCACGCGCCGCACACCCGACAAGGTGCTGCCGTCATCAACGCTGATCAACGTCACGCCCTGCGTCGCACGCCCCATCTCGCGGATCTCGCTCACGCGGGTACGCACCAGCACGCCACCCGTCGTGATCAGCATGATCTCGTCGGACGGCATCACCAGCACCGCCCCCACGACCTTGCCATTGCGCGACGAGGTCTGGATCGCGATCATGCCCTTGGTACCGCGACCATGGCGGGTGTACTCGACGATAGAGGTACGTTTACCGTAGCCGTTTTCGGTGGCGGTCAGCACGCTTTGCGACTCGTCGCCAGCGACCAACAGCGAAATCACGGTCTGGCCTTCCTCGAGCGTCATGCCGCGCACACCACGCGCATTACGGCCCATCGGGCGTACGTCGTTTTCGTCAAAACGCACGGCCTTGCCGGCATCAGAGAACAACATAATGTCATGCTTGCCGTCGGTCAGGTCGGCGCCGATCAGGTAATCCCCCTCGTCCAGGCCCACGGCGATAATGCCGGCCTTGCGCGGATTGGAGAAATCCGACAACGGCGTCTTCTTGACCGTGCCGCGCAACGTCGCCATAAAGACGTAAGTGTCCTCGCTGAATTCCTTCACGGGCAACACGACGGTGATCTTTTCGCCGTCGAGCAGCGGGAACATATTGACGATGGGCTTGCCACGCGAGTTGCGGGTCCCCTGGGGAACCTCCCAGACCTTGAGCCAATACACACGGCCACGATCGGAGAAGCACAACAGGTAATCGTGCGTGTTGGCAATGAAGAGTTGGTCGATCCAGTCGTTTTCCTTCATCGCTGTCGCCTGCTTGCCGCGGCCACCGCGTTTTTGCGAGCGGTACTCGGACAAAGGCTGGCTCTTGATATAGCCCGTGTGCGACAGCGTCACCACCATATCGGTGGGGGTGATCAGGTCTTCGGTATCGAGCTCGGTGGCATTGAGCTCGATCTCCGAACGGCGCGAGTCTTTGGCGCCAGTCGAAAACTCGGCTTTGATCGCCTGAAGTTCATCGCTGATGATGGTGGTAATACGCTCGGGCTTGGCCAGGATGTCGAGCAAATCGGCAATGGTGGCCATGATGTCTTTGTACTCGCCAACGATCTTGTCCTGCTCGAGGCCGGTCAAGCGTTGCAGGCGCATATTCAGGATTTCCTGCGCCTGCGTATCGCTGAGACGATACAGGCCGTCGCCCTGCAAACCGAAACTCTCGTGCAAGTCTTCGGGACGGAACGCGGCACTTCCGCCGATCTCATCGCTGTCCACACGCGACAACATTTCGCGCACCAGAGACGAATCCCAAGTACGCGCCATCAATTCCTGGCGCGCGACCGGCGGGGTCGGCGCAGCCTTGATGATGGCAATGAAATCGTCGATATTGGCGAGCGCGACGGCCAGGCCTTCGAGCACGTGCCCGCGTTCGCGCGCCTTGCGCAATTGAAAAACCGTGCGGCGCGTGACGACTTCGCGACGATGCTGCAGGAAATAGCTGATCAGCTGTTTCAGGTTCAGCAAGCGCGGCTGACCATCGACCAGCGCCACCAGGTTCATCCCGAAGGTGTCTTGCAGCTGGGTGTTCTTATACAGATTATTAAGAATGACCTCGGGCACCTCGCCACGCTTGAGCTCAATGACCAGACGCATGCCGTCTTTGTCGGACTCATCGCGAATATCGGAAATGCCTTCGATTTTCTTTTCGTTGACCAGCTCGGCGATGCGCTCTTGCAACGTCTTTTTGTTGACCTGATAGGGGATGGCATCGACCACGATGGCCTGCCGGTTGCCCTTTTCCATGTCTTCGAAGTGCGTCTTGGCACGCATGATCAAGCGCCCACGGCCCGTGCGGTAACCGTCGCGCACCCCGACCATGCCGTAAATAATGCCGCCGGTAGGGAAATCAGGCGCAGGAATAAGCTCGATCAGCTCGTCGATCGTGCATTCCGGATTACGCAGGCAATAGAGACAGCCGTCGACCACCTCCTGGAGGTTATGCGGCGGAATATTGGTCGCCATCCCCACGGCGATGCCCGAGCTGCCGTTGACCAGCAGGTTGGGCAGGCGCGAGGGCAACAGCAGCGGCTCTTGCTCGCTGCCGTCGTAGTTAGGGCCAAAATCGACCGTTTCCTGGTCGATATCGGCAAGCAACTCGTGGGCGATCTTGGCCAGACGGATTTCGGTGTAACGCATGGCCGCGGCGCTGTCGCCGTCGACCGAGCCAAAGTTACCCTGGCCGTCGACCAACATATAGCGCATGGAAAAATCCTGCGCCATACGCACAATCGTGTCGTATACCGACTGGTCACCGTGCGGGTGGTATTTACCGATTACGTCACCAACGATACGAGCCGACTTCTTATAAGCGCGGTTCCAATCATTGTTGAGTTCATGCATCGCGTAGAGCACGCGTCGGTGCACGGGCTTTAACCCGTCGCGCACATCTGGCAGCGCACGCCCCACGATCACGCTCATGGCGTAATCAAGGTAACTGCGGCGCATCTCTTCTTCCAGCGAAACCGGAAGCGTCTCCTTGGCAAAGGAATCCATATATATAGCGACTGAATCGTGTAAAGAGAGAAACCCGGGCTGGGTAAACAGGAAATTCTATCATCTGAATCCCAAGGACCCTTTACCTCGCTAACCCGCGCCCGCAGTCTGCCGTCTTGCACTGCCCTCCCTGCCTCTCTGTTGCCAAAAACCAACATCCCTGCCACCCCACAGAGAATAAAAGCTCATATCCAGCATTAATGCGCCCTTTCAGGGGAGCCAAAGCCCACCAAATCGCTTAACATTGCTTCCAGCACGCAGGAGACTCAGTAGCGATTCTTTGAACCTTTTCTGAGCGTTGCTATACTGACCCCGTTTCCTGATATGCGGCGGGGATTCGCTGCGAGTCTACTTATCCAGCTTCAAGCTCAACGAGGAGAAACATGAACAAACCCTCCAAATTCGCTCTGGCGCTCGCCTTCGCTGCCGTTACGGCTGCCGGTGCTGCTTCCGCGCAAACGGTGGACAACTGGCGCAATCCGTTTGGCGACGTGTGGATGAACGGCACGAATGAACTGTGCTGGCGCGATGCGTTCTGGACGCCGGCTACCGGCATCCCGGGCTGCGATGGCGTACCGGTCGCTCAGGCTCCCAAGCCCGCGCCCATGGCCACCAAGGTCGTATTCAACGCTGATACGTTCTTTGATTTCGACAAGTCCACCCTGAAGCCGGAAGGCCGTCAGTTGTTGGATCAAGTTGCCCAGCAAGCTCAGGGCATCAACCTCGAAACGATCATTGCCGTTGGCCACACCGACTCGATCGGCACCGAAGCCTACAACCAAGGTCTGTCCGAGCGCCGTGCTGCTTCGGTCAAGTCCTACTTGGTCGGCAAGGGTATCGACCCCAACCGCATCTACACCGAAGGCAAGGGCGAATTGCAGCCCGTGGCTTCGAACAAGACGCGTGAAGGCCGTGCCCAAAACCGTCGCGTAGAAGTTGAAATCGTGGGCAGCCGCAGCAACTAATTGCTGAGCTAACCGCTACAATGAAGGGCCTCGCTTGCGAGGCCCTTTGTTATTGTCGCGGGGGTTCGCTGCCTGGCCCCTTTTCATTTCGGCGTCATCGCGCGCCGCTACGCTTGTTGCCCATGACCCAATCCGCTGCCACTTCGACCCGCCCCGGCGTCAACGCCGACCAAGCCGAATTAGATAAATTCGCTGCTTTGGCCGCTCGCTGGTGGGATCCCGAAAGCGAATTCAAGCCACTGCATGCCATCAATCCCCTGCGTCTGAACTGGATTCAAGAATGCGCGGGCAGCCTGGCCGGCAAAAACGTGCTGGACGTCGGCTGCGGTGGCGGCATCTTGTCCGAAAGCATGGCCGCCGCGGGCGCCACCGTCACCGGCATCGACCTGGCCGAGCGTTCGCTCAAAATTGCCCGGCTCCATGGCCTGGAATCCGGCGTCAAGGTCGACTACCGCGCCGTTCCGGTCGAAGATCTCGCCGACGAGCAGCCCGGGCAGTATGACGTGGTCACCTGCATGGAAATGCTTGAGCATGTCCCCGACCCCGGCTCGGTAGTCCGCGCCTGCGCCGCCCTGGTCAAACCCGGTGGCTGGGTGTTCTTTTCCACGCTAAACCGCAACCCCAAATCTTTTTTGTTCGCCATTCTGGGCGCGGAATACATCCTGGGCCTGCTGCCGCGCGGCACCCATAGTCACAATCAGTTCATCAAGCCCAGCGAGCTGGCGGCATCCGCCCGCCAGGCCGACCTGCAACCGACCAGCATGCGAGGCATGGAATACAACCCGATTACCAAGGTGTACAGCTTGTCCAACGACACCTCGGTCAACTATCTAATGGCCACCCGCAAATGAGCGCCCTGATTCTGTTCGACTTCGACGGCACCCTGGCCGATACCGCCCCCGACCTCGCCGCAGCCGCCAATCGACAACGCACGCGTCGCGGCATGGAGCCTCTGCCCTACGAAGACCTGCGGCCCGTCGCGTCGCAAGGCGCCCGTGGCCTGATACGTGTTGCACTTGGCCTGTTGCCCGATCACCCCGACTACGAACCTGCCCGCCTGCAGTTTCTCGAAGACTATGCCGCCGAATCGACCGTCCATAGCCGGCTCTTTCCTGGTGTCGATGCCCTGCTCGACAATATCCGAGCGCGCGGCCTGGCCTGGGGAATCGTCACCAACAAAGTCACCCATCTGACGCTACCTATCGTCGAATTTCTGGGCCTGACTCGCCACAGTGCGGTGCTGGTCTGCGGCGACACCACCGAACACGCCAAACCGCATCCCTTGCCGCTACAGCATGCCGCCCAAGAAGCAGGTTACGCCACGGACCGTTGCGTCTATGTCGGCGACGACCTGCGTGATATCCAGGCCGCACACGCCGCCGGCATGCCCGCCGTGGCTGCCGCCTATGGCTACCTGGGACAAGACGAAGACGTCATCTCCTGGTCCGCCGACGCCTGCGCCACCACGCCCGGCGAACTTTGGGGCGCAATCGAGCCGTTATTACCCAAAGATCTATCCAGAGACGCGCGCTAAACCCGTCCCCCCATCCGATCTGATCCAGCCGCTTTTCACGATCAGTATTCGCTGGAGCATGACTGTTCGTTTCATTCGAATAGTCATGCCGAAAAAACCCTCTTTATTCGCTCGTCAGGCCAATATACGCTAGCGCCTGAATCTCCCCAACGTGCCGTTCGTGCGTTGTGCACGCCTGCCGTGTGCAACGCCGCGCCGTTACTTGCGTACCCCTGATATCCGGATCGACGCGACATCTGCCGTCGCCCGCCATTTCCGCCCTCATCGGCACAGCACACCGTATACCCATGCTCTTACCTATTCTGCTGCTTTCGACTGCAGGGTTCACTATCTTGACGACAGAATTTCTCATCGTCGGGATACTACCCCCGCTGGCACGTGACCTGCATATCACCGTCTCCCAGGCAGGCCTGCTCGTCACGCTGTTCGCCTTTACGATCGCCACCGCGGGGCCGTTTCTCACGGCGCTGGCCAGCAATGTCGACCGCAAACGGCTATTCGTCGGCACATTAGTGCTATTTGGCCTTTCCAATACCGTCGCGGCATTGGCACCCAACATCTGGGTCATGGCGCTGGCGCGTTTCGTCCCTGCCCTGGCGTTACCCGTGTTTTGGTCACTGGCCAGCGCTACCGCGATTGAACTCGCGGGTCCCGCGCGCGCCGGCCGCGCCATTTCAATGGTGGGATTCGGCATCGTCGCCGCAACGGTCTTTGGCATCCCGATTGGCGTCCTGATCTCCGATGCCTTTGGATGGCGCACCGCCTTTGGCGTGCTGGCTATCGTTGCCTTCGCCAAGGCATTGATGTTGTGGGCGCTTTTCCCTCGCCCACCGCAGCAAGCCCAACCCGTCAAACTACGTACGCAACTGCGCATCCTGCGCGATCCCGTTGTCGTGGGTCACGTCTTATTGTCGCTGCTGATCTTTACCGGCATGTTCACCGCCTACACCTATCTGGCCGATATGCTGGAACGTCTAGCGGGTTTCAACGGTCAATGGGTGGGTTGGAGCCTGATGGCATTCGGCGCGATCGGACTGATCGGCAATTTGGCCGCCGGCCGGCTCGCCGATCGCAGCGCATTGGGCGCCACCTTGTTGTTCTCCGGATTGATGACGATCGGTTTGATCGCATTGGGACCCAGCATTCACTCGCCGGGCCTACTGACACTGGCGCTAGGTGTCTGGGGGATCGCGCAAGCAGCGTTATTTACGGCATGCCACGTCCGCGTGATGAAATCCGCGCCCAATGCCCCGGCATTCGCCGCCGCACTCAATATTTCGGGCGCCAACATCGGTATCGGTCTGGGCGCCGTGGTCGGTGGCGCCATCATTGATCACTATGGATTGGCATGGCTGGGCTTCACCGCGGCTGGCATTGTGCTTGTCGCCATCGGCCTGGGTGCCATTCTGGCTATGTTCAGCCGACGACGCACACGGCATGCGCCGCAAACGTCCCGCGTCAGTGCCTGAATGTGAAACGGGGTGCGGCCGGCCAGCATACCGGTAGCCCCCCTTGTGTGGCGACAGGATACTTGTCGTCAACGCTTCAAAGACACGTTCTACTTCTCGCCAAACGGCCGTCCGCAGGGTCCCAAACGCATATCGGGCGCCAAATGCTTCCACGGCAATTGCTCAATAATCATCGGCATGGACCCTGGGGCCGCCGCCACAATGATTTCTTCGGCAATCGGCGTGAAATCCGCCCGGAAATGCACCGCGCTCTTCACGACCAAGATATTCTGTTCGGTCGGTTCGATACCCGCAAAGCGGAACATCGCCTGATCAGCCATTTGCACCTTGTAAGAAGACACCACCACACGCACGCCATCCAGACGCAGACACGCTGCCGGCCCGACATCCAGACGAAAGCCGCGATAGAAAGGACCGGTCGCATCGAATTTTCCGTCAGAAACATGCTCGATGAAAAAATCGCCCTCAAAAGGCTGGTCGTCAGGCAAGCCCGCATTACCACCGATGGCAACACGCATCGTCTTTCCTTGGCCGACCGCGTGTATTTTCTCAATCGCGGCAGGATCCACGATCAGACCGATGGCGGCGCGTTCCGCCCCATTGCGTAATAAGGCACGCAACATACCCGTCGTATCCGAGTTACTACCTGCCCCAGGATTGTCTTGGCCATCTGCGATAACGATCGGGCGTGAGGCCGACTTGGCAGCCTGCATCGCATACTGCACGGCCTCGTCCGGCGTGTAGAGTTTTCCGGCAAAAGTGGCCTCGGCCGCATTAACGGCGTCGGCCAGTTTGTCTGCCGCGGCGTCCGCACTAGCTTGATCGCTGCCATACGCCCACACCACCGGTGCGCATTCATCAAAATCCGCCGCCGGAAATCCCGTCGCGAACGACACATGCAACGCGTCTTTCTCGATGACCTCCAGCAAGTCATACAGCCCTCGCGCCGGCTCAATATCTGTGCACTGCCAACAGATCGGGATCAAAAACTTCAGCGGACGCATCGCCAGCACCGGTCGCTTGCCCGACGCCAGACGCACACCCAATAATGCATGAGCACGGCGCCCTGTCTCGGCCATGTCGACGTGCGGGTACGTACGATAAGCCACCAGTGCATCCACCTGGGCCAGCATTTGACGCGTCACATTGGCGTGCAAATCCAGCGTGGCAAACAAGGGCACATCCGGGCCGATCAACGCACGCGCCCGGCGCAAGAGCTCACCTTCGCCATCATCAAAATGCTCGGCCACCATCGCGCCGTGCAGATCCAGATACACCGCATCAACAGGCATGGCCGCTTTGATGCCATCCAGAATCATGCCGGCGATTTTTTCGTAAGCCGCTTTGGTCACATGAGCCGATGGGCTCGCCGCACACCACGTGGTGGGAATCACCGTATCGCCCGCATCCAACGCAGCCTGCACAAAACCTGCCGCGGGGATATTGGCGCCGCCAACGGCGGGCCATACGGCCTCTCCCGACACAATGCCCGGCCAACCACCGCCCAGCTCAAACGCGCGCCAGTCCGCCTTGTCCGGGGCAAATGTGTTCGTTTCGTGCTGAAAACCACCATACACAATGCGTGCCATGACGCTATTCTCCGATTTCTCTGAAATTCAATGTGAGGATGTCGCTGCTGCCGCGATGGATTGCGCGCAGAAGTTCTTAAAATCCCAGCCTCGACCGGGTGCCGCGTCAATCAAGGCGCGGGTATAGGCCTGCTGCGGTTGAGTCAATACCTTCTCTGCCGTGCCCGCCTCGACAATGCGGCCGTGCTGCATCACGACGATGGTGTCGCAAATTTGCGAGGCCACACGTAGATCATGCGTGATGAACAAGACGCCGATACCCACCCGCTGGCGCACCTCTTCCAGTAAGTCGAGCACCTGCGCCTGTACCGAGACGTCCAATGCGGAAACGGCTTCGTCGGCCACCAGGATATCGGGTTCCATCACGAGCGCGCGCGCGATGCAGATCCGCTGGCGTTGGCCGCCCGAAAATTGATGTGGATAGCGCTCGACTGAATCGGCAGGCAAGCCCACGAGTGCTAACGCGTTGGCGGCCTTTTCTACCGCGGCTGCACGGGTTGTGCCGTAGTTCAACAGCCCTTCGATAATGGACTCGCCCACTTTGCGCCGGGGGTTCAAGCTGCGATACGGATCTTGGAAAACAATCTGGATGCGCTTGCGCATGGGTGCCAACGCACTGCGCCCCAAAGTAGCAATATTCTCGTTGGCAAGCGTGACCGTGCCCGACGTCGGATCAATGAGACGCACAACGCAACGGGCAACCGTCGACTTGCCGGATCCCGATTCCCCCACAATGCCCACGATCTCGCCACGCTTGATATCAAACGCAATATCACTCGCCGCAGCGACGGGCTTTCCCTTCTTGAAGAAGCCACTTTTGCCGTAAATTTTATTCAGAGCTTCGACCTTTAATACTATCTCTCCGGTCGGCGCACTACGTGTCACGGGAATCAAACTAGGCACCGACGATACCAAGGTCCGCGTGTAGTCTTTCGTCGGCCGTGCCAAGATGTCATCACGCAGCCCCGTCTCGACGACGCGGCCCTGATTCATCACAACGATGCGATCCGCAATCTCCGCCACTACCCCAAAATCGTGGGTAATGAATACGACGGCCGTGCCGTTTTCCGACTGCAATTCGCGGATCAACGCAAGGATCTGCTTTTGCGTCGTCACATCCAGCGCTGTCGTCGGCTCGTCGGCAATCAATAGTTTAGGCTTCAGGATCAACGCCATCGCAATCACAATGCGCTGGCGCTGACCACCGGACAACTCATGCGGATAAGAGTCATAGATACGCTCGATATCGGGCAAATGCACCGACTCCAGCATGGCCATCACTTGCCGCCGCCGCTGCGCACGGCCGATCCTGGTATGCAAGCGCAGGACTTCGTCGACCTGCTCGCCCACCCGCTGTACGGGGTTCAAGGCAGTCATCGGTTCTTGGAACACCATCGCCATTTTCGACGCACGCAATTCGCGCAGGCGTTTGGGCGAGACCTTCAAAACGTCCTCGCCATCGATTTCGATCTTGCCGGCCGACGCGACGAGTGCCCCTTTGGGCAGCAAGCCCATCGTCGCCATGGACGTCACCGACTTGCCCGATCCCGATTCCCCCACAATACAAACGGTTTCGCCAGCATGAACATCAAAATCCAGGCGCTGCACCACGGCCCGGCCCGCTCGCTTGGCATCCTCAACGCCCTCGTCATTGTCATGACAGACGCGTACGGTCAGCCCGCTGATTTTCAGTACGGGGCTGCGCGACTGGGCGGCGCTCAATTCGCTTCGAGGGTTCATTACAGTATCCATCTCTTTTCGACTCCTCGCGTCACAGCCGACGCGACATGCGCGGATCGAGCGCATCGCGCATGGCATCACCCAGTACATTCACACTCAGTACGGTCAACGACAACAAGATGCCGGGAAACAAGACCAGACCGGGGAACAGCTGAAAGAACGAACGCCCCTCGGCCATGATATTTCCCCACGAGGACACCTCAGGCGGAACGCCGGCACCCAAAAAGCTCAGAATGGCCTCAGTCAAGATAGCGGAGGCAAACACATAGGTTCCCTGCACGATCAGCGGTGCGATGGTGTTGGGCACCAGATGACGCAGCATCAGCGTAAAGGTCGGTGTGCCCAGAGAGATGGCCGCCTCGACATAGGGCTCATTGCGTACGCCCAGAATCACGCTGCGCACCAATCGCACCACGCGGGGAATCTCAGGAATCGTAATGGCGATCAGCACCGTCGCCAGGCTTGCGCCGGACAACGACACCAGCGCGATCGCGAGCAGCACACCCGGAATGGCCATGAGGCCATCCATGATGCGCATCACAATCGCGTCCACCCACCGAAAATAACCCGCCACCACGCCGATAGCCAGGCCGACCACCATGCTGAATACCGCGACACCAATTCCGACCGTCAGCGAAACCCGGGCGCCATAAACCACGCGCGAATACACATCGCGGCCATAAGCATCCGTACCCAACCAGTGAGCGGCGGACATAGATTTCAAACGTTGCGTCGGATCGATCTGCATCGGATCGACGGTATGCAACCACGGTGCAAACAGCGCCATGATCACCACCAGGCACAACACCGCGAGCGCGATCATCACCGGACCACTTTTCAGGACACGCCGTAACGGAGATTGCGCTCCCGACGCAGCGGGTGCTGGCGCTACCAGCACAGCATTAGCTGAGTTCGACATAAGGGGCTTCTCAGTATCGGATACGGGGATCAAACACGGTATAGAGCGTGTCGACAACCAGGTTGATGAGTACGTAAACGAAGGCGAACAGCAGGATCAGCGCCTGAATCACTGGATAATCGCGTCCGAGCACGGCTTCGACCACCAGTCGTCCGAGTCCGGGCAAGTTGAATACCGACTCGGTCACCACGACGCCACTGATGAGCAGCGCGACTCCCACCCCAATGATGGTGACGATGGGAACCGCCGCGTTACGCAGGGCATGCCCCAGCAACACGCTTCGCTCGCGCAACCCTTTTGCGCGAGCGGTGCGGATGAAGTCCTCGCCCATGACCTCGATGATGCTGGTACGCGTGATCCGGGCGATCAATGCCACGTACACCGTACTCAGCGCCAGCGTAGGCAACACCAGTGATCTCATGAACGGCCAGATACCCTCTGACAAGGGCTTGTACCCCTGAACCGGAAACCAGCCGAGATTGATCGAAAAGAACAAAATCAGCACATAGGCGGTAACGAACACCGGTATGGAAAAACCCAGTACCGACGTCGCCATCACCAACCGGTCGAAGAGCTTGCCCTGACGCCAGGCCGCCAAGATACCCAGCGGCACCGCAATCAACACGGACAGCGTGATCGTGCTCAGGCACAGCGCCAGCGACGGCCCCATGCGTTGCACAATCATGTCCGATACAGCCGTCCCCGACAGCAACGACACCCCCAGATTGCCGCTGAGCAACTGACCCACCCAGATAAAGAACTGCACATAGATGGGCTGATCCAGCCCCATCACCCGACGGATCTGCTCGAGCTGTTCGGCCGTAGCCGCATCGCCCGCAATGATCGCCGCGGGATCTCCGGGGGTTAGACGCAGAATCGCGAACACAATCACTGCCACCATCGCCATGACGGGCAGGACAGCGAGCATCCGCCGCAGAATAAAGCTAATCATCGACGTCTCACTTATCGGTCTTTTTCATGCCCCAGAACACGGGAACGGAGGCCGTCATGGGATCCGACAGATTCTTGCGCAGCGCGGCAGGCACGTAGTACTCGCCCATCGGCAGCAACACGCCCTCACTGATCACCAATTCCTGGATGTCATTGGCCAGCTTCTTCTGTTCCGCCAAATCCGACGTCAGCGCGAACTTCTCGCGCAGCGCTTCGATCGCAGGTACATCCGGCCAGCCAAACCAGGCCTTCTTGCCGTTGGCTGCCACGCCAAATGCACGCAGCGGGTCGGAGGCCTCGGCCATAACGTTGTTGGTCGCAAAAATATTCCAGCCACCTTCGGACACCGGCGCCTGCGATGCGCGTCGCGTCACCAGCGTTTGCCAATCCATCGCTTGCATCTGTACGTTAAACCCCGCCGCCTTCAGGGCTTGACCGATCACCACAGGTTGCGGGCTGACCGACGCGGAGTCGGTAGGCTGCAGGATCACAATGGGCTTACCGTCGTAATTCGCCTGCTTCAACAAGGCCTTCGCCTTCTCCAGATTGGCCTTGACGGTCACATCCGCGCCGGCCTGGCTCTCATAAGGCAATCCACAACCAAACAGGGCCGCGCAGGTCTTGTAGTATTTGTCGTTGCCGATCAACGCCTGCAAGACGTCTTCCTGGTCAACAGCAAGCATCGCGGCCTGGCGAATCAACTTGTTATCAAACGGGGGATTCAGGAAATTCATACGCATCACGGTCTGATAACCGTGCGGGTCGAACACTTCCAGCTTGATGTCGGCGTTATTCTCGACCAGCGGCAGCATGTCATAAGGCATCTGCTCAAGATAATCGACCTCGCCATTGATGAGGGCATTCACCGACGTCATTGCATCGGGCATCGCCACCCATTTGACTCGATCCACGTTGACCACCTTGCCACCGGCCAACCCACTGGCGGGCTCACTACGCGGAACATAGTCGGTGTTTTTCTCATAGACAACTTGCAAACCCGGCTTGAACTCGGCCTGCACCATCTTGAACGGCCCCGAGCCGATGTACTCCTTGATCGGCTGGCCGGACGGCGTCTCGGCGATGCGCTTGGGCATCATAAATGGCGCGACACCGCTGGGCTTGGCCAACGCACGCAACGCGATATCCGTCGGTGCCTTAAACGTCATGACAAAACGCTTGTCGTCGATGACTTTCATCTCTGTCATCTGACTCGTCATCATCTGGCCCATCTTGTCTTGCTCGGCCCAGCGCTTGATGGACGCCACACAGTCCTCAGCATTGACAGCGGCGCCATCATGCCATTTCAGGCCATCACGCAACGTAAAGGTATAAGACTTGCCATCCGCCGATACCTCCCATTTCTCGACCATCTGCGGCTTGATCTCGTTCTTGCCATCAGTCGCCAGCAACGTGTCGTAAATCATGTATCCATGGTTACGCGTGATGTGTGCCGTGGTCATGATGGGATCCAATACCCGCAGGCTGGCATGCATGACGGCATTGATCGTTTGCGCTTGCAGGGCCGGCGCCGCGCCCAGGAACGCGCCACTCACCAACGCAGACAACGCGACCTTGCGCAATGAAAAACGAATACTCATCGACATTTATTTCCCCTTGAGTTCAATTTTGATAATGACAGCCGAGCATGGCCCGTTACGGCATGGTGACGACAGTCCGTCCATGCTCGAGAAAACCGCGGTATTCCTGATCGGGCACAAACAACCCGCCCGTACTCCAGGCAATGTGATTGGCCTGATTCATGAGATGGAGCAAACCCTGCTGCCGCAGGTAAGCCAGGCCGGCTTCGCTGGATAACAACATGCGCGGGCCGCTCAATGAGGCAGCGGCAGAAGGCTCTACCTTCATACCTTCCTGCTCATGCAGACGATAGAGATCCGCGAACATGGTGTCGTCGGTCGTCGTCATGACGCCCGAGAGCATGGGCCGCATCTGCGCCAACGCCAGTTCGGAAGCCACCGGCACTGCCAGCCCATCGGCCTCGGTCTGGTTATCCATGCCAACGTCATAGATCGAGATGCCCGGACGATCCGGATTCGACATACCGGCCAGAAAGCAAGCCGCCGCAGTCGGCTCCACAAAAAAGCAATGGACGGCATCACCGAAAATCAGTTTGCAACCGAAAGTGATACCCGCCGGCGCGCCGCCGACGCCACAAGGCAGATAGATAAACAGCGGGTGTGTCGCGTCGACCTGGATGCCTGATTCAACAAGCTGTCGCTGCAAGCGCAATGCCGCCACGCTATAACCCAAGAACAGCGACAACGAATGCTCGTCATCGACGAAATAGCTGAACTCGTCGCTCGCCGCACGTTGCCGGCCCGCCTCGACCGCTTGCGCGTAATCGCCTTCATACTCGAGCACGGCCACGCCGTTGGCGCGCAATTTGTCCTTCTTCCACTGTTTGGCATCAGAGGACATATGCACCGTCACCCGAAAACCCAGGGCGGACGCCATGATGCCGATACTCAAGCCCAAATTACCGGTCGAACCGACAGAAATCTCGTATTGTGCAAACAGGGTCCGCGCCGACTCACCGACCAGCACACCGTAATCAGGTGCGCCGTCCAGCAGACCATGACGATGCGCCAGGGACTCGGCAAATTCGAGCACCTCGTGAATCCCCCCACGTGCCTTGATCGAACCCGCAACCGGTAACGCGTGGTCCGCCTTGATCCACAGCGCGCCGGCGGCAGCGCCACCTGGCAACTGGGGTTGCTGCAGATGGTTCAACGGCAACAGCGCCGACTCGATCACTCCCTGCGTGGCACGCAACTCGGGAAACAGCGCCATCAATACGGGAGCGAAACGATCCAGCCGCTGCGCAGCGGCTTTCACATCTGCCATACTAATGTCAGACGACATTTTTCCATCGCTTGATTTGCAGACATCAGGGTTTACCCATACCTGAGGAGCATTAACCTCATGCTGCGTCTTTTTTCCGTTTATTAGTGATTTCCCTAGTATTTTTGGCATATTTCGTGTCTTGAAGCGCTGAATGACTCATTCCGCATTCTTCGTCAACCATGATGACGGCACAACTCATTTATTTTAATTTAATCATTAATAATACTAATGCGTTCGCTACTATCTTCCTCACTTCTGACTTGGCTTCGTTACTTCGACGCCGCCGCCCGCCATAACAGCTTCACGCTTGCCGCCGGGGAACTGCACGTCACGCAAGGTGCCGTCAGCCAACAAGTCAAACACCTCGAAGAATGGATAGGCACGCCGCTTTTTCATCGGACACCGCGCAAGCTGGTGCTGACTCAGGAAGGCCTACAACTCAAGCTGGCGGTCAAAGAATCCTTCCAGATTCTGGAATCCACCCTCTCACAAATACAAACCAAGGGCAAAGAAAGCGCACTCAACCTGAACTGCTCACCGTCGTTTGCAATGCGGTGGCTAACGCCGCGCATCAGTAATCTATTGCGCCAGCATCCCGACCTGACATTGCGGGTCTATGGAGAGTTTCATCTGCTGGATAGAATGCGCATGGAGCAAGAAAGTATTGAGGCCGCCATCCGCTTTGATCCCGGCGAGTATTCCGATGTCCGTGCCGTCGAATTTCTAGACGAGTGGCTCGTCCCCGTCGCCAGCCGCGCGTTCATGCAAACCCACCCGGAAATCCGCGTGGCCGCCGACATCCCCAGCCACCTCATGTTGCACGACGCCTCACCTTGGCAGCATGCCGAAGAATGCGTGGAATGGAATCACTATTTAGCCCGTATGGGATTACCTATCCCCGAGCACCATGACGGGCAACGATTCAACATGTCACAGTTGGCCGTCAGCGCAGCGGTCGCCGGGCAAGGTATTGCCATCGGCCGCCTTGCCCTGGTGCTGGACGACCTGATAGAGGGGAACCTCGTTCCTCTCTTCCGACTGGCCGTCGCCTCGCGAGCGACCTACCACTATGTGTGCCTGCCCACCAAAAACGCGCGATTAACGTTAATTCAAGCGTGGCTATTTCACGAAGGGCAAGTCTTCAGCAAACAGCGCAACGAATGGTGCAGAAAAGTGGGGCTTGAGTTTGTCCGGTGATCGACCAGCAATCCGCGACGCGCTGGCGGCCGGCGTTCGAGCGGGATAGACGCAACAAGGCTCGCCGCAACCAGTGACAGCACCAAGGCGATCGCGTACGACGTCGAACCGCCCACTGCACCTTGACTGCTCCCTTCCCTAAAGGGAAAGGGATTCCCACTTCACAGAACCGAGCCATTGCGCATCAACACTCATGCACTCAGGTCTTACCGTTTCTCCATGGGCTAACACCGCCAGCCCGGCGGCTAATACGTTATGGGCTGCGTTGATGTCGCGATCGTGGTCTGTGCCGCATTCCGGGCAGGACCAACGCCGCACGCTCAACGGCAACTTGGTCAAGACATGTCCGCAATGGCTGCAGCGCTTGCTCGACGGATACCAGCGATCCACGCGCACGAACTCACGCCCAACCCAACGCGCCTTGTATTCAAGCTGTCTCACAAACTCAGCCCACCCGGCATCGCCGATGGATTTAGCAAGGCAGCGGTTTTTCTGCATATTTGACACAGACAAGCTTTCTACGGCGATCACTTGGTTCTCGTGGATCAACCGGGTGGAGAGCTGGTGCAGGAAATCCCTGCGGATGTCTGCGATCTTGGCATGCAGCTTGGCGACTTTCAGCTTGGCCTTGGCACGGCGAGCCGATCCGCGTTGTTTCCTAGCCAAGCGACGTTGCAGCTTGGCCAGCTTTTCCTCGTGTTGTCGAAAGACTTGTGGCGCATCGACTTTTTCTCCTGTTGAGAGGGTCGCAAAATGAGACAGCCCCAGATCAATCCCGACACAGTTCGACGCGGGCGCCTTCTGCACCACGACGTCATCACACAGAAGGCTGACAAAGTATCGCCCTGCCGGGTCTTTGCTGACGGTGACGGTGGTGACCTTAGCGGCCTTCGGAATCTGACGGGACCAACGAATCGGGAGAACTTCAGCCATCTTCGCCAATTTGAGCGACCGGCCATCCCAGCGAAAGGCACTGGCGGTGTATTCGGCCGATTGCGGGCCGTCTTTGCGTTTGAAGCGCGCGTATCCCGTGCGTTTCGCGAAGAAATTAACAAACGTCGTTTGCAAATGGCGCAGCGTTTGTTGCAGCGGAACACTACTGACTTCGTTCAACCACAGGTAGTCGGACGTTTTCTTCAGCGCCGTCAGCGCGGCCGAGCTCGCGTGATATCCCAGACGCTCTTGTCGCTGGGCCCAAGCCGTCGAACGAAGGGCAAGCATGTGGTTATAGACCACACGTACGCACCCAAACGTGCGAGCCAGCGTCATCGCTTGCTCGGGCGTGGGATAGAACCGGAATCGGTAGGCACGTTTGGTTTGCATGCCCAAGATACTATCCGCGCCAAACCACATAACTGGATCTTCATCCGGATAGCAGCTCAAGTAAGACCAATCCTGCAGCCTGACGGCTGCGCGCCTTTCCTCCCCGGCGTGAATGCCGAGGTTTCTTGGAGCAAATGATGAAAACGTGGGCCGAGATTTTCTTTATTCGTCATGACAGGCAGCCATCCATTTCCGCATTAGCGCTGCGCTAGTGTCTTAGGTTTTTGAATGCTTCGCGCCCGGTTTCTTGCCTCTGAATTCCGTACCGTGATGCGCATCGTGAGACAATCACGTCGCGCCCCTCTTTCTACTTATCCATGTCCGACGCCCCCTCGCCCGCCTCTTCTGCTTCTGTTCGCATCGCCATCATCGGTGGTGGCCCCGCTGGCCTCATGGCAGCCGAAACCCTGACGCGTCAGGGCATACTGGCTGACGTCTACGACGGCATGCCGTCCGTGGGGCGCAAATTTCTTCTGGCGGGCCGCGGTGGGCTAAATCTGACACACAGCGAGCCCGCAGAACGCTTCAATCAACGCTATCGAGGACGTAGCTCCGCCGTCGCCGCCTGGTTGCGCCATCTGGATGCCCAATCCTTGCGCGACTGGGCCCATGGACTGGGCATCGACACCTTCATCGGTTCGTCGGGCCGCGTGTTTCCCCGTGAAATGAAGGCTGCACCCCTATTGCGCGCCTGGCTGTCGCAGTTGCGCGCCGTGGGCGTGCGCTTTCACATGCGGCACCGCTGGAACGGCTGGGCCGCCGATGAAACAGCCGGCCCGCACGCGCTGCATTTCGAGACACCGCATGGCGCACTGACTGTGCGGGCCGACGCCGCCATCCTGGCGCTGGGCGGAGGCAGTTGGGCCCGGCTCGGCTCAGACGGCGCTTGGGTAACCGGCTTGCAGGCACACGGTGTGAACGTGGCGCCGCTACGTCCGGCCAATGGCGGTTTTGAGATTGACTGGAGCACACACTTGCGCGAACGCAGTGCCGGCATGCCGGTCAAGTCGATCGCGATGGCACTGGACAATAATGGCGCTCCCGATACCTGGCGACGCGGCGAATTCCTGTTGACCGAATCCGGCATCGAAGGCAGCCTGGTCTACGCCCTGTCGGCAGGCCTACGCGATGCCATCGACGCGAACGGCACGACCATCGCATGGGTCGATCTGCTGCCCGACATGCCCGCTGAACGTGTCCTCGCCCAAGTTTCTCATCCCCGCGGCGCGCGCTCGATGTCCAGCCACCTACAAAGCCGGCTCGGACTCAAGGGCGCCAAGGCGGCGCTATTACGCGAATGCGCGGACACGCAAGCCTGGCAAGACACAACACTACTGGCCCGCAGCATCAAAGCGCTGCCGCTGCGCTTACTGCGCACGCGTCCGATCGACGAAGCCATCAGCACCGCCGGCGGCGTCCGCCTGGAAGCGACCGACGCAGCCTTGATGCTCACCGCTGCGCCGGGCGTTTTCTGCGCAGGCGAAATGCTGGACTGGGAAGCCCCAACCGGTGGTTATCTACTGACGGCCAGTATGGCCAGCGGCGTGATCGCGGCAGAAGGCGTAGGGGCATTCCTCGCGTCCTGATGAATCTTGGCGAAAGCTCGAGGCAAAACCGTCAATCCGACCTACGTAAGACGACTGACCATCATTAACTCGTCCACCTCTTTCCCGTCTTCCAGCGTCGCGGCGGGGATTCTGCCAATCTGACGAAAACCAAAGCGTTCGTAAAACCGAATTGCCTCTGCATTATTACCATTAACGTTCAGCTCCAACTGCCACACCCCTTCGTCCCGTGCGAACGCGATGGTTGTCTGCAAGAGATCGGCCGCGAGACCTCGCCCACGTTCGCTTTCGCGCACATAAACCATGATAATCGTGGCGCGGTGGGCTCTTTTGACGCCTTGCTGGCGGAGCAAACCCATAATCCCGACCGGCTCACCGCTCCTGAACGCGACGAACACCGGCTTTCTCACACGATTCAGCCACTCATCGTTCGGAAGAGACTCCCAGTCCGCCAACGTAGTCTGAAAAGCCGATGGCACGAGTCGCAAAGACTCCAGACGAATTGCCTTGAAGGCAGGCAAATCACTCTCTTGCAGCCGCCTAATCTGCACGTCACTCATTACTGCCGCCTCCTCGTATCAAAACCGTGAATGAAACTAACTGAATTTCGATGCTGCGTTAATGCGTCATCGGCATCGACTGTGCTCGCGCGAGTCCTGCTTGCCGAATGGCCTTGATGAGGCTCTCTGCCGCAGGTGAGGCATCGACGTCAGTCCGGCGCAATAGGCCCATGGGCTCGTCAGTCCCTGCCAGCGGCATATCCAGGCGAACCAATTCGCCCTGCTTGACCTGTTCGGCAACCAAGCTGTCAGGAACAAACCAGATCGCATCGGCAGTCCTCGTCAAGGCCAGATTCAACGAAACGGACAGGCTTTCGACTGTGCGCCCGTGAACCGTCGCGCCGAAACGCGCCAGAATGCTCTCGGCTGACTGACGAATCAACGTGCCGGCTGGCGGCAGCAGCAGCAATTGCGTGCCGATGGCGTCCGGCGTCAGGGCGCCGGCATCCAACAACGGGTGGTCTGCACGCACGACCGTGCTCAGGGGTTCGCGAAAGAGATGCTCAAAACTCATCCCGCTCATGGCTTCGGCCTCGCCCATACGAGCCACGGCAAAAACGATGTCCGCAGACCGCAGTCGTTCGAGCAGTTCGACATTGCGCCCCGTCACGACATCGAGACTCACTTGGGGCCATTCTGTATGAAAGGTCCGCAGAGCCGGAGGCAACAGGACACTGGCCACCGTGGGGAGTATTCCCAGTCGGATCATTTCTGGCATGCTTTCCTGATCGCTCGCCAATTTGCCAACGCCCTCGTCCAAGCTGGCCAGGCAAGCGTTCGCATACGGGGCGAACACGCGACCCTCGCTCGTTAGCTCCGCCCCCTGCCGGCCTCGATGAAACAAGCGCACGCCCAGCAAGCTCTCCAGTTCGAGCAAGGTCTTGGATACCGCGGGCTGCGTGATCGACAGCCGCTCGGACGCGCGCTGCAGGCTGCTCAGTTGCGCCACGGCCAAGAAACACTGGATATGCCGCAACTTAATGCGGCTGCTTGCCAAAGACTTTTCCATAACTTTTTGTGCGCGCCAATGCCATAAAACATCAATTTCAATAACTTTACATCTTAATTATCGTTCTCTTTCGTATAAAACAGACGGAGACTGCCATGGACGGTGCGAATCGCCGCAGCGCCATTCTTACCCCGAGGGACTGGAAAGAACATCCTCCTTATCAGTACGCGGGATACAAGTCATCAGTGCTACGCAGTCCATCGTTACCGCCTATTCCGCGGACAGATGCGTTAAGAAATCTCTATGCGCCCGTGTACGGCGCCGATCAACTGGGCTCCCAGGACGCCGACCTGACGGTCAATGCCGCCAAGAATGGCGCGCCGCTTGGCGAGCGCATCGTGGTAACGGGCCGCGTGCTTGACGAAGGCGGTCGGCCCGTACGCAACACGCTGGTCGAGATTTGGCAGGCGAATGCCGCAGGCCGTTATGTCCACAAAGGCGACCAGCATGACGCGCCTCTCGATCCGAACTTTCTTGGGGCCGGCCGATGTCTGACCGATGATCAAGGACGCTATCAGTTCCTGACGATCAAACCTGGCGCATACCCGTGGGGCAACCATAGCAATGCCTGGCGACCCGCCCACATCCACTTCTCGTTATTCGGCGAGTATTTTGGGTCCCGGCTGGTGACTCAGATGTATTTTCCCGGCGATCCCTTGCTGGACCTGGATCCCATCTATCAGGGTACGCCCACTCATGCCCGCGAACGCCTGGTGTCGCGTTTTACGCTGGACGCCACACAAGAAGGTTACGCGCTCGGATACGAGTTCGACATCGTGCTGCGCGGCCCGCGCCAGACACCCGCGGAGTGAGCCATGCATACGTTGAAACAAACTCCCTCCCAAACCGTCGGCCCGTTCTTTGCCTATGGACTATGCCCAGAGCAATACCACTTCGACTTGAAAAGCCTGTTTACCGCGACGGTCGCTGCGCCGCATGTGGCCGGCGAGCACATCCTGCTGGTCGGTACGGTGCATGACGGCGCCGGACAGGTCGTACCGGACGCCGTCATCGAGTTCCTGCAGGCAGACGCGTCGGGGCAATATGTGACATCAGCAGCGGATGCACAAAAAACGGGGTTCAAAGGCTTTGCGCGCGTGGGCACAGGCACCGACCCTGATCAACGCTACGTCGTCGAAACCATTAAGCCTGGCGCCGCTGCACCCGGCGCGGCCCCCTGTATCGATGTCATTGTCCACATGCGTGGCATGCTGCTCCATGCCTACACCCGCATTTACTTTGAAGACGAAGAAACGGCCAACGCCCAAGACGAGGTGCTGGCTACGGTACCTGCCGCGCGTCGTCCCACCTTGATCGCAAAACGGGAGCCAGGGTCATCACGAAAGGTATATCGGTTCGATATTCGCCTGCAGGGCCCAAATGAAACCGTATTTTTCGATGTCTGACGCGCTCGCGGCGCACCGGGTGATGCTCCCCAGGACGTGACCGAGTACGGCGCCGCGCTGACGCGTCAAACGCGTCAGCGCAAGGGCATTCCCCGACTAGGGAATGCCCTTGTTTTTTTTCACACTTCAGGCATTGAATTTTAATTAGATCTCTAATATTATTTTCTTGTGCGCAACCCGAAATGGCCGCGCACGCAGCATAAATCTCGTTAAAAAACATAAATCAGAGGACGGAGACAAGATGCAAAACCACCAAACGGCGCTGACCTATTCCATCAGTTCTCGCAAACTCATCGCGGCCTTCGGCGCGGCTGCGGCATCCCTGGCATTGACCTGTAGCGCGGTCGCCTCTGAAACGGCGTCGCAGTTCCCTAATCGCGCAATTCGATTCATCGTGCCCTATGCGTCCGGCGGTCTGCCAGACACGGTGGCCCGTGTTGTAGCCCAGCAGTTGACGACCACACTGGGTCAATCGGTCGTCGTCGAAAACAAGCCGGGCGCCAATGGCGTCATCGCGGCCCAGGCGCTGATGAGCAGCCCGCCCGACGGTTACACCTACCTGGTCACCGACGGTTCGATGATGTCGATCAACCCCTCGCTGTACAAGGATCTTCCGTACGAACCAAAGCGCGATTTCCTCCCCGTTTCGTTGATCGCCACGTCACCGCTGTTCCTGGCCACCAGCACGCAAACCGGCATAAAGACACTGCAAGAATTCGTGGACCGCGCCAAAGCCAATCCTGGCGATCTGGACTACGGGTCGTCCGGTATTGGCAGCTCTCACCACCTCAGTATGGAGGCTCTGACTCAAAGTCTGAACACCAAGCTCACTCATGTGCCGTTCCGAGGATCCGCCCAATCAGTACCGGCCCTGGTCGGCAACCAAGTCGATGTCGTGTTTGCAGCATTGCCTTCCATTGCCGGGTTCGAAAACAAAGGGCAGGTCAAGATCCTCGCGACCAACGCGGGAAAACGCTCGGCGCTGGCACCCAACATTCCAGCGATCGCCGAGATCATTCCTGGTTTTAATTTTGCGGTAACGGTAGGTGCCCTGGCCGCGTCAGGTACCCCGGACTACGCCGTGGAAAAAGTAAGCGCCGAAATCGCCAAAGCGGTGAAAACGCCCGCGGTGGTCAAGCAATTCAATACGCTGGGTATTGAACCCGTCGGTGGTTCGCCCAAGCAATACGCCACTGCCATCGACGAGGAAACACAGCGGTATGCAAGCGCCATCAAATCAGCAGGCATCAAAGCCGACTAAGCCCGCGTCGTCGTCATGAGGTTTGCCAGCGACAGCGGCATCACGAAATTTATATACCCCAGTCGCTGGCGCAGCGGTGGGAAGCAATCTGGAGGCCCCTATGTTGACCGTCGAAGAAAACAATCTGCTGTGCCGCGTCGAAGAAGACGCGCCTATGGGACAACTCATGCGCAAGCATTGGATCCCCATTTGCCTGACGGAAGAAGTGAGCGAACCCGACTGTGATCCGGTCAAGGCACGCGTGCTAGGTGAAGACCTCGTCGTATTTCGCGACACGGATGGGCGGGTGGGCGTCATGGACGAGTATTGTCCTCATCGCCGTGTGTCGCTTGTGTACGGACGCAATGAAGAATGCGGCCTGCGCTGCCTGTATCACGGCTGGAAGATGGATGTAGAAGGAACCGTGATCGAAATGGTGTCCGAACCCGCGGCAAGCACGATGGCGGACAAGGTCAAACACAAGGCATACAAGGTACAGGAATGGGGTGGCATGGTTTGGGCGTTCATGGGTCCCCAGGACGCCATACCCGAATTCACCCCTCCTCCCTGGGCGCCGACCCAGGACGCAAAAGTCAGTATTGCCAAAGTGCTCGTCCCCTGTAATTGGGCGCAGATCCTGGAGGGCGCTATCGATTCGGCCCATAGCTCCAGCCTGCATTCGTCGGATTTCGTGCCTGCCCGCGTCGGTGGCGCGCAAGCGACAGAGAAAAACTGGTTGCGACCGTCCACAGACAAGGCCCCCCGTATGCAGGTGCATAAGACCTCGTATGGCTTTCGTTACGCGGCGATTCGCAGACCCATTACCAACGCCGCCAAAACGGACTACATCCGCTCGACGGTCTTCGTCGCGCCAAACACCGTGTTGATCCCGCCAAACAACCTGTACAACGTCGCGAATGTGAACGTGCCGATGGACGATACGAACACGGCGTTCTATTTCATCGCATGGGGAGAACGGGCGACCACGCCCGACACCGAGACCTGGCGCAAGTTCCTGGGGACCAGCGTCGGAAAAGACCTGGACGAACGCTATCGCCCCTTTCGCAACGAAGAGAACCGCTTTTGGCAGGATCGCCAGGCCATGAAAGCCGGCAACTTTACGGGAATCAAGGGATTTCCGAACCAGGACATCGCCATGTGGGTCACCATGGGTCCTATTGCCGACCGATCAAACGACCGCCTTGGGGCCAGCGATCTGGCCGTCGTCGAGTTTCGCAAGCAAATGCTGGACGCCGTCCTGGCGTTCAAGGATGGTGCGCCGGCCATCGGCACGGGCGATCAGCGTATTCCGGCGCAGGTATGCGCATTCCAGGCGATCGTCCCCAAGGAAATCGATTGGCGGAATTTCGACGCCAAGCCCGTGGGTCGGCAAACGGAAGACACACCGGAACTCGAAACCAACTATCAAACAACCGCTTAACAGCGACAACCTGAGGACAACTCGCAACATGGCCAAACTACCGCTTTCCATTGCCATCGGCGACTACGACCGTAATCGCGCCTTGGTTGACGGCGCCGTGCAGATAGACGGCGTAGACCCCGCGTACATGCTTCTGAGTCCCGAGGAAATGTTCTTTCGTGCGTTTCGCTATCAGGATTTTGATATCAGTGAGCTGTCTTTTTCGAGCTATCTGGTGAAACACGCCAACGGCGACTGTCCGTACATCGCGCTACCCATCTTTCTGTCGCGCGCATTCCGACACACGTCGATCTATGTCCGCAAGGACAGAATCACGCGCCCCGAAGACCTGAAGGGAAAACGGATAGGTATCCCCGAGTATCAGTTGACCGCCAATGTATGGGCGCGCGCCATATTGCAAGACGACTATGGCGTGCGGCCATCGGATGTCACCTGGGTGCGCGGCGGCATCGATCAGCCGGGCCGCCCCGAAAAAATAAAGCTGAAGCTTCCCGCTGACGTAAAAATGATCGACGCCCCCGCCGACACGACCATCTCGGACATGCTGGACCGGGGTGAGATCGATGGATTCATGGCGCCACGCGCGCCGTACGGCGCCGCGCGCGAGAACCCCAACGTCGGCTGGTTGTTCGACGACCCGACGGCCGTCGCAAAGGACTACTTCAACCGCACACGCATTTTTCCCATCATGCATGTCTTGGGCCTGCGCAAGACCCTGGCCGAGCAGCACCCCTGGCTGGCCGCCGCCCTGGTCAAGGCATTCGATCGGTCGAAATCCATCGCATTGGAAAAACTGTCGGATACATCAGCGACGAAAGTCACTCTGCCCTTTGTTGAAGAGCAGCTCAAAGCCGCGCAAGAAACCATGGGACCCAACTACTGGGCCTATGGCGTGCAGGATAGCCTGGCCACCCTAGAGGCTTTTACGCGCCACCATCATGCGCAGGGTCTGTCGTCCCGTCATGTTCCGGTCGAAGAACTGTTTCATCCCAGCACTTACGAAACATACAAGATCTGAGTGTTACGCAGATTGCAGGAGATCGACATGACCCCGCCCAGCACGTCCATGGATACCGAAGTGCGTTTGAGGATCCAGAAAATCGAAGACGCCGCCCAGGGCATACGTGCATTTGAACTCGTTTCGGAAAACGCGGAAGACCTCCCGCCGTTCACCCCTGGTTCTCATATCAAAGTGCAAGTGCCCAACGGCGAGTTTCGCAAATATTCCCTCTGCAACGATCCCGGCGAACGGCATCACTACGTCATCACCGTCAAGCGCGAAGCGCAAGGACGCGGAGGCTCGATCAGCCTGGTCGACGAGGCTAGAGAGGGGCAAATCCTTTCGGCGACGATGCCCGATAACGCATTTGCGCTGGTCGACAATCCCGACAGTCTGATTTTCATTGCTGGGGGAATCGGCATCACGCCTATCCTGTCGATGATTCGCTCTTTCGGCGAGCTCGCCCCGTGTCCTTGGAAGCTTTATTACCTGAGCCAGGCACCCGAGACCACCGCATACTTGGACGAGTTGACTCACCCCGACATCAAGGCGCACGTCAAGATTCACCACGATTACGGTGATCCCGCGAATTCGTTTGACTTGTGGCCCGTCCTGGAAAAGCCCAATCGGGGGCACGTCTACTGCTGTGGTCCACGCGGCCTGATGGAAGGCGTGCGGGACATGTCGGGGCACTGGTCACCCGCGCGCATCCATTTTGAAAGTTTCCTGGAGGGTGGCGGAAAAAAACCCGACGATCAGCCATTTCGCGTCGAACTGGCCAAGTCCGGTCGAGAGTTCGAAATCCCGGTGGGCAAGTCGATTCTCTCGGTCTTGCTCGAGGCCGGCGTCAAGGTCAGTTATTCATGCGAGAGCGGCACCTGTGGTTCATGCCGGACCCGGATGCTGCAAGGATCGGCCGATCACCGCGATATGGTACTGATGCCTGAAGAGCAGGAAGCGGAAATCATGGTGTGTGTCTCGCGTGCCACTTGTGAAAAACTGGTGCTGGACCTTTAACCAACAGAAAGCCTGGACATGAATACACCAACATTGAGATTAGGCGTGGCCGGGCTGGGACGGGCGTTTTCACTGATGCTCCCCACCTTCCTGAACGACAGTCGCGTGCAGTTGGTTGCGGCAAGCGACCCTCGACCAGAAGCGAGAGCGCGATTCGAACGAGATTTCGCCGCGCCCACCTATTCGGATGTCGATGCGTTGGTCGCCAATCCCGACGTTCAGGTGGTCTACATCGCCAGCCCGCACCAGTTGCATGCCGAACACACGCGCATCGCCGCCGCTCACGGAAAACACGTCCTGGTGGAAAAGCCGATGGCACTGTCTTTGGACGAGTGCGACAGCATGATCCAGGCTTGCAAAGCATCGGGTGTCACGTTGCTGATCGGACACTGTCACAGCTTTGATACCCCGTACCTGAGGACGCACGAATTGATCTCGGGTGGAGAATTCGGATCGGTACGAATGGTGCACGCCTTGAACTACACCGACTACCTATTTCGTCCCAGACGTCCGGAAGAGCTCTCGACCCAGGACGGTGGCGGCGCCGTGTTCAGCCAGGCCGCTCATCAGGTGGACATTGTCCGCATGCTCGTGGGCGCGCGACCGGTACGGCTGCGCAGCGCGCTCGGACGTTGGAACACATCCCGGCCAACCGAGGGAGCGTATAGCGCCCTGCTTTGGTTTGCGTCAGGCGCGTATGCGTCGTTGAACTACAGCGGGTATGCCCATTTTGATTCAGACGAATGGATGGATTGGGTGGGAGAAATGGGCAATCCCAAGTCGGCACAGGATTATGGAGCCGCCCGGAAAAAATTAGCCGCGATCGCCAGCCCCGCTGCAGAAGCGACCCTGAAGGCAGCAGGAACCTACGGGGGAAGCGCATACGCCAGAGCGGCCGCACAGACCGCATTTGCGGAACCATCGCATCAGCATTTTGGCTCCCTCATTGTGTCATGTGACCATGCCGACCTGCGGCCCATGCCCAACGGAATCCTCATTTATGGCGACACGGGGCGCGAATTCCGGGCGCTGCCCGCACCGGTGATTCCGCGTTTTGAGGTCATCGATGAATTGCATGGGGCCATTTATAACGATCGCCCTTGCCTGCACGACGGCGCGTGGGCCAAAGCCACGCTCGAAATTTGTCTGGCCATGCTGAAATCGGACGATCACGCCGAGGACGTCTTGCTCAACAATCAGGTCTAGGCGGCCGCCACGGTCACCGGAGGGGTTGCCACCCGGTGGGAGTATCATTTCGGGCGATTTCGTGACTTTCTAATCTGCACCGATGACTAGCAAAGAAACCCTGAATGTGCTGGATCACTGGCGTGAGGCCGTGCCTGACGATCGTCTCGCGCACCTGATCAAGGACGCCACCCGAGCACTGGTACGAGGCCTGCAAATGCGGCTCGCCGAGCACAACGTGTCATTTGGCCACTGGACCTTTTTACGCATCCTTTGGGAACAAGATGGGCTGACTCAGCGCGAGCTGAGCGAGCAGGCCGGCGTCATGGAGCCCACGACCTTTGCGGCGATGCGGGCGATGGAGCAACTCGGCTATATCGAGCGCAAACACTTGCCCGGCAACAAAAAGAACATCCACGTGTTCTTGACACGCACTGGGCGCGCCCTGAAGAAAAAACTGGTTCCACTGGCCGAAGAGGTCAATGCTATCGGCACGCGTGGTCTCAAGGCGACGGAAATCAAGACCGCGCGCAAGGTGCTGCTGGCGATCATCACCAACATGGCAGAGGACGAGGCCTCGGAAGAAGGCGCCGAACGACGGATTCCGTCCACCCGCGAGCTATCTCGACGGATTAACGAAACATCTTGACCGGTTAAGGCGTCGGTACCCCGCTCATTAGGACCGCCGACAGCCCCAAAAGGGTGCAAGGGCCTACACTATCGGTTAATTCAGCTATTTGCGGTTTTTACCACCCGCCCTATTGTGACTAACACGCCCTTCTCTACCCTGCCCCTCTTGCCCGCCTTGCTGGAAAATCTGCAAAGCCTGGGTTTCGAAAAAATGACGCCGATCCAGGCGCAGAGCCTGCCACTGATCCTGGAAGGCCGCGATCTGATCGCGCAAGCCAAGACCGGCAGCGGCAAGACCGCGGCCTTTGGCCTGGGGGTGCTGCAGAATCTGGACGTGAACCGTCTGGTCCCGCAAGCGCTACTGGTCTGCCCTACCCGTGAACTAGCGGACCAAGTCGCCCAAGAACTGCGTCGGCTGGCTCGTCTGATTCCCAACGTCAAGATACTGACGCTGTGCGGGGGGGCCGCCGCACGCCCTCAAGTGGAATCGCTGGCACGTGGGGCACATTTGGTCGTGGGCACACCGGGTCGCCTGCAAGACCATCTAGAGCGCGGCAGCCTGGACTTGTCGGGCCTGAATACACTGGTGCTAGACGAGGCCGACCGCATGGTGGACATGGGGTTCTATGACGATATCGTCGCCATCGCCTCGCACTGTCCCACCAAGCGCCAAACCTTGCTGTTCTCGGCCACCTACCCCGACAACATTCGCAAGCTCAGTGCGCGCTTTCTGCGCAACCCGGCCGAGGTGAAGGTCGAGGCCCAACATGACGCCAGCCGCATTGAGCAGATTTTCTACGAAATCGACGACGCAGACAGGCTAAACGCCGTGGTCACGCTGCTGGCCCATTTCCGCCCGGCATCGACGCTGGCCTTCTGCAATACCAAAATCCGCAGTCACAATCTGGTCGAGCGCCTGCAGGCCGAGGGCATCAGTGCCCAGGCCCTCAATGGCGACCTGGAACAGCGCGAGCGCGACGAAATCCTGATCCAGTTCGCCAATCAAAGCTGCGCCGTACTGGTCGCCACCGACGTCGCCGCTCGCGGTCTGGATATCCAGAACCTGGGTGCGGTGATCAATGTCGACGTGACCAAGGACACCGAGGTCCACGTGCACCGCATCGGCCGCAGCGGTCGCGGCGACCAAAAAGGGTTGGCGCTGAGCCTGTGTTCGCCCAACGAAACGCGCTGGGCCAACCTGATCGAGGAATATCAAGGCACCCCATTGAAATGGGCCGATATCAAATCGCTGCGCCCCAAGGCCGACCGCCCCCTGCGCGCGCCGATGATTACCTTGTGCATACAAGGCGGCAAAAAGGACAAGCTGCGCCCCGGCGACCTGCTGGGCGCCCTGACCGGCGATGGCGGCCTGACATTCGAGCAGGTCGGCAAGATCAATATCACCGAATTCAACGCGTATGTGGCGTTGGACCGCCAGATTGCCAAACAGGCGTTTTCACGCTTGTCCAACAGCAACATCAAGGGACGCCGGTTCCGTATGCGCTTTCTGGAAGAGTTCTGATCGGCTGCTGGTCCATATCCATACTGGTGGTGCTTGAATCAACGTCCGTGCTTCGCCAGGGGTGATCAGACGGCCGAAGGGGTGAAATTGTTGGCCATCCAGTCGTGGCGTGAAAGGCCAGTAAGGCCCACCGTGCTGTTCGCTAGCGGCATGAGCGTTCGAAGAACGCCAGCACCTGTTCACCCAGCCACTGCTCGGGCGTATTGAAATGAGCCACGATCGATACATGATTGTGATCTGGCAAAGCGATGTGCAAAGGCGCTGATGCGCTAGCTTTGCCTAGCGCCAAGGCGAACTCAAGGCCATAGATGTCCAGCAACGGGTTTTCATATTCGGCGTTCACCACGAGCACCGGCACGCGCGCACGCGCGGCATGGGTTAGCGGCGACCCGCTTTCGTAGTGCGAGGGGTCATTGCCAAAATACGCCCTGACACCCGCTGCGTTGGGATTCACTGCAAGGATGTCTGCCTTGAGCCGTGCGGAAATCAGCACGACACCCTGCACATTGAGCGGCGCCGATCCGTAAAGCGGATCACAAGCCAATGTCGCGACATGTGTGCCCCCGGCGGAATGACCAATCAGGCAGATTCTATCGGGATCGCCATCAAACTCGTGGACATGGCGGGCGACCCATTCGCATGCCTGTGCTACGTCAGCAGCACCGCCGGGATAGGGAGCATCCTGCGCAAGCCGGTATTCCACATTGATGCCGATGTAACCCTGGCGCGCGAACCATGTCAGCACATTGCCGTACATCTCTGCGTTGATATTCTTCGCGCCCCTGATAAAGGCACCTCCATGCACGAAGAGAACCACTGGTGCGCGATGCGCGCCTGTAGGCCTATACACGTCCAGAATTTGTCGTGGGTGATCGCCATAAGCCAGGTTATCGATGATATCGACGCCTGCCTTGGGCGCCTGCGCCAGCAAGGGCACGTAGAGCGCCTTAGTCTCATCGCCGCCTTTGCGTATATCGTGCTGCCATCGCACACCTAGTTCGCGCAGTCGCTGCGTAAGCCGTTCAGGACGTTGGGACATCGTGCAGTCCGGATCAGGCGGATGCGGGCAGGAAGGCGATGCCCTCGATTTCTACCAACCATTCAGGTCGGGCCAGTGCTTGCACGACCACGACGGTGGATGCCGGCCGTGATTCACCGATGAATTCGGCCCGAACTGGGCCCAACTGCGGCAGATCCGACTGTCGGGTCAGGAACGTGCTGACTTTTACCAGATGCTCAACCCGCATACCGGCGCCCGACAAGACAGCCACCAGGTTAGCCCACGTCTGGCGCGCCTGTGCCTCAAAGCCATCCATCAGTTGGCCGCTTGGATCCACACCGACCTGGCCGGCGATATGCAGCCACGTTCCAGAACCCACCGAGGCGATAGCCAAGCTGTATGGACCTAATGGAGGGGCCACCTCGTTGGTAGCAATGATGCGATTCGACATGGAGTGGCTCACGATATGCAGTCGTCGATTTCGGACACACGGGGAATCTCGACCCCATACACACCCACATCCTCACGGATCTGGTTCAAACCCTTGCGAATAATGGCGATCTCGTCGTCCGGATGCGTCGCACCTAGACCGTATTCCGCGGCCAACGCACGGTTGCGCCCCGACCGGGCACGCTCTTCGTCCGGCAGATTAACGACCGCGTAGACGCCATTGAGCAGGCTGCCCTTGAGTTTCTTCGCTACCTTTTCCCCGATGGTGCGTTTCTCTGTCGCCGGTAGTTCGGAAAAAAAACGGCGCATGATAATGCGGCCAAATTGAATATGGCGTGCCTCATCGCGCAGGATGAGCCGACAGGCTTCGCGAATCGATGCGAACTTTGCATTTTCGTAGCGTGCTTGAAGCAGTTCGCCCGAAAGCTGTTCAAACAAGGTATTGACCGACAAGCTTGCATAGAAGCTCATTTCCTTTTCGTCTTTCTCGTCGTGAAAGCGCGGGATAATGTCTTTGAAGTAATCTGCCCGCGGGATGGCCTCATAGCCATGCAAATGGTCCGCGATTCGGAAACTGGCCTCGTGATGCCTCAACTCTTCGGCAATGAAGTTGGTGATGTGCTGCTTTATCTCGAAAGGTTGATGCGAAAAAATCGCTTCGCGCAGGCGTTCGGCGCCATACGGCGTTGCGCCGTGTTCCATCCAGGCACGCAAGCTCCACCATTCCGCTCCCGCGACGCGCACCTCATCGGGAATATCAGCGTCCTTCAATTCCGAATAATCAATGTCCACAACGGGATCCCAGGCCAACTCCCGCGCTTGCGTGCACAGGCGCCAAACTTCTGGATACTCAATCTTCGCAACCACCGGATACGGATTGGGAACTTGGGGGATTTCTTCGAGTAAGGACGGTTGCATCTGATCGGATCCTCAAGTTAGAACAAAGAAAGGGATTGAATATGTTCATGCTAGGGGCGCCACCTTGATACATCCAATACTATTTACATAGCCCCGTGATTCGTGTCAGATATTGCCAATCTGACTTCGCATAGTGGGTGACGCTCATGTTTGAACTCCGTCTGGTCCGCCAGTTTGTCGTGGTCGCTGAAGAATTGAATTTCCGCCGCGCGGCCGAGCGATTGCACATGTCGCAGCCGCCACTATCGACCGCAGTAAGGAATCTCGAGACCGATATCGGCACGACGCTGCTCGATCGAAGCAAGCATCACGTCAGGCTGACACCGGCCGGACAGGTCTTCTATAAAGATGCGGTACGACTACTACGGTTCATTGAACAGGCGCGCGAACGCGCCCGTCGAACGAATTGCGGCCTTGAAGGCACGTTGCGCCTATCTTTCGTACCCAGCGCGGCACTCGACGTACTGCCGGAAATCTTCAAACGATTCCAGCACAATTACCCGACCGTGCACCTAACGCTGACAGCGGAAACCACGCGACGGCAACTCGAAGATCTCCAGAATGGGCATACCGATCTGGCGCTGTTGGTCGGACCGGTTTATGACTCGCGCGGGCTGGAGCTTGTCGAGCTACGCCCCCAACGCTTCGTGCTTGCCGTTCCGAGCGGACATCCACTGGCCAAGCGCGAGAAAGTGAAAATGAAAGAACTGGCGGCAGAATCGTTTGTCTCGTTTCCCGCGGCCGAAGGAATGGGCTTTGTCAACGCGCTGCTGAGGGCTTGTCAGACGGCGGGTTTCATGCCCAGAGTCGTCCAGGAAGCCTCGCAGATGCAAGCCATCTTGACTCTGGTCGCAGGGGGACTAGGTATCGCCCTGGTTCCATCCGCCATGCGCCGCCTGCATATGGAAGACGTGTGCTTCCTCGACATTTCCGATACGAAGAACCCACCCACCTATCAACTGGTATTTGCCTATGCAAGTGGAAATGACAACCCTGTCATTCCCGCTTTCTTGGCAAACGCGTTGGGCTCAGCCCACCCCTTACATGACCGGAATGAACGCACTAAGTCAGTGCGAAAAATGCCCGAAACGGTGTGATTCGTCGGACGTATCAACACCTACATTGAACGGTATTAGACAAGCAGGTATTAACTTGGGAGCATCTGGAACGAACGACGGTCCTCGCCCAGCAATGGAAGCCCACCCATGATGGATAAATTGCATGCACCCACTGTGCCGACTCATTGCTCCTGTGGCGTCCTGTATCCTGCTCGCCGCGGCGGGACAGGCAACAGCTCAGGACTTTCCCACCCACTCTGTCACCCTGGTGGTTCCTTATCCAGCCGGGGGCTCCGCTGATATCCTGGCTCGCGCCATCGGGAAAATGCTGGGGGAAAAACTTGGCCAGCCAGTTGTCGTCGAAAATAAGAGCGGCGCAGGAACGGCCATTGGTTCGCGCTTCGTTGCAAAAGCACCCGCCGACGGCTACACCCTACTCTTGGGCACCGTCAGCTCGCACGCCATCAATCCGGCGATTACAAACGTCGGCTACGACCCGCTCAACGACTTCGCGCTGGTGGCGCCCGTGGCATCGACCCCCTTCGTTCTGGTGACACCCGTCGGGTCATCCCTTCGCACCTTAGCGGACGTCATCGAGGCAGCGCGTCAACAGCCGAACACGCTGGATTACGCCTCTGCCGGCCCTGGAACATCCAACCATCTGGCGGGTGAGATGCTAGCCAACGCCGCCAAGATCCAACTGGTGCACGTTCCGTATCGCGGCAGCGCACCCGCACTGGTCGATGTCATGGCCGGCCATGTGCCACTGATGTTCGACCTGCAAACCACGTCGGTTCCAAACATCCGCCAAGGTACCCTGCGCGCTTTGGCTGTCACCAGCCTGCAGCGCAGCACGCTGCTGCCCGATATACCCACGGTGGCGGAAAGCGGTATACCCAACTTCGAAGTCAGCGCCTGGTTTGCCGTGTTCGCGCCAGCGAAAGTTCCTCCACCGGTATTGAAACGCTTGCAAGACACGATGATCGCCGTCATGGAATCAGCGGACTTCAAGCAGCAACTTCGCCAGATCGGCGCAGAGCCAGACTCACGATCTCCGGAGGAGTTTTCCGTCTATGTGGAACAAGAAGTCAAAAAATACACAGGGGTCGTAAAAGCGGCTGGCTTGGCCGCCCAGAAATAGTTTTACTCCCTTGCGGCGCACCCATTTGCGAGCACCGAACGACGCAGTCAATGACGTAACAAAATCTGCAATTTTTGTTCCATTTTGTATGTCGAAATTGCGTTGCCCTGGGCGTCGGCGCTAGGATTAGGCACTTGGTTCAACCGCGGAACATCATGGCATCTGGCATCAGCAACGATCATCGAATTGACATGCATTTGAACAACGGCATGCTCAATGGACGCCCGCTTTATATTCATTACACGTCGCATAACGGCCACGCCAACATCATGATGCATCGGTGCATTATGGCCAGACCCAACGCGGACCGCCGGGGCACCAATGCCAAACCGGGCGTCTATCTCGCCTTAGCCAAAGACGCCATGAACAGCACGCTAGCGCATTACACGCTGTTTCTAGGCGAAGAGCGGTACGCTCAGAGCGCGACCCATTGCATCATTTTCACTTTCCACACGCATCCCTTCCTGGAACAGCAACTCGTTACCGAGGGCGGCATCGTGCATGAAGCCATTCATCGTGGAAACATCCCCTTTCACAGCATTGACGTGCTGTTCGATGGCCCGAACCCGTTTATTTGAACGCACAAACGGATATGACGTCAGTCCTGCATCGGGGCTGAGACAACCATAGACCTCGCGGTTACGCCGCTCGATCTATAGCGATCACTTGCTCATAGATCCATCAGCCCGGCTCGATCAGATCCAGCACGACGCCATGCACTCAGTCCGCCGCCACATCATCCTCGGCGATCACCAGCAGAACCGAGGCGGGCCGCGTGCCGATCGAGGTGATCTTGTGTGGAATGCTGGAGTTGAAATGCGCACTGTCGCCAGCGCGTAGAGTTTCGTTGCGCCGGGCAAGCTGCAAATTGACACTCCCCTTGAGCACGAACAGGATTTCTTCCCCCTTGTGGTGACTCATGGGATGGTTGCGGACCGGTTCGCTCGTAGGGGTCATCACGAACGCGACCATCTTGTGTCCCGGCAAGGTACCTGAGACGAGGCGCGGCATGTGGCCGGTGCTTCGATTACCGGGCGGCGCACGATTGATCACAATGGGATCGCCGTCGTGCGACTCGGAGAACAACTCCTCCACTTTGACGTCCAGGGCTTTCGCAATCCGCAATGCGGCGCCGATCGAGGGCGTGGAAACACCGCGTTCCAGCTTAGACACGTAGCTACGTGTGAGGTCTGCTTGCTGGGCAAGCTCCTCCAGCGTCAACCCCGCCTGCACACGCAACAATTTCAGTTTTACAGCCATTGCTTCCCTTTAGGACACTTGTGTCCTAGAATAAACTTGTTTCCTAACTCGAATCAAAACCTGAATGGGCTGCCACCCGTTCTTCACGTGGAGATCTGCTATGTCTTTGAGAGGACGCGTCCGCGCATTTTTCGCTATTGCTCTATGTAGCATCACCGCCGCCGCCCCGCAAATGGCATTGTCCGCTGATGCCGACTATCCGAACAAACCGATTCGCTTGATCATCCCCTTCGGGGCGGGCGGCATCACTGACGTAGCTGGGCGATTAATTGGACAGTATCTGGGCGAAGCACTTTCCCAGCAGATTATCGTGGAAAATCGGCCAGGCGCTGGCGGCTCCATTGCGGCCCAGACCCTGGTAAGTGCAAAGCCAGACGGCTACACGCTATTGCTGGGAACCGTCGGCACGCAAGTCGTCAACAAGATGCTTTATCGAAAGCTCAGCTACGATCCGGCGGTAATGACGCCTGTGTCGCTGGTCAGTAATTCTCCTTATGTCCTGGCGATCAACGGCATCGAAGGCGTCGAAGACCTCCAGGGGCTGGCCGCCTATGCCAAGCAGCATCCAGGAAAATTGAACTTTGGGTCAGCAGGCAATGGTAGTTCTCCTCACCTTGGCATGGAACTATTCAAGCTCTCTACCCAGACTGACATTGTTCACATCCCGTTCAAGAGCGGTGCCGAAGCCGTGAATGCGGCGGTCGGCGGCCAGGTAAATATTGTGATTGACGCATTACCCGTCATCAAGCCTCAAGCCCAGGCGCAACGTCTGAAAATGCTTGCCATCGCGGCACAGACGCGCAGCCCCGCCGCCCCGGATCTGAAAACCAGCACGGAACAAGGTCTGCCAAAATTTCAGATAGGCTCATGGAATGCGCTGGTCGCCCCGCCCGACACTCCCACCGCCTATATCGACGTGCTGAACAAGGCGCTGGCCCAGGCCATGGCTCGGCCCGAACTGCTGTCCCGACTGGCCGAGATGGGGATTCAGCCGCTGCCAACCGGTGTCGCGGCCTACCAGCAACATATCGCCAGCGAAAGCGAAAAATGGGGCCAGGTCATCCAGGCCGCAGGAACCCAACTCGATTGATTTTCGGTGCCAACATGTTGAAACTGTACGATACCCTGCGCTCGGGCAATGCTTGGAAGGTACGGCTGCTGGCCAGCCTGCTGGGCATTCCCCTGGAACGCCAAACACTGTCGATTGATCGCGGCGACTTGAAGCAACCTGAATTTTTGCGAATCGCGCCGATGGGCCATGTCCCGGTGTTGCAGTTGCCCGATGGCAATCATCTTGCCGAATCGCTGGCCATTCTTCATTACCTCGCCCAAGGCAGTGACTGGTGGCCGCAAGACACCTTGGCACAGGCGCAGGTATTAAGCTGGATGTCATTTGAACAAGATCGACACATGAAGCCGCTGGCGCAACTACGGCTGCACCTGGCGCTGCACGGGCATGGCAACCCTGACAGTGAACCCTTTGTCGGCCATGCCGCGGCGGCCCGGGCAGCACTACAGGTGCTGGACTCGCAGTTGGAGCGCCAGGGCGCGCGGGGATGGGTGGCAACGCTCGCCAAGCCCAGCATCGCGGACGTTGCGCTATATCCCTATACGCGCATGGCGCCCATGGGAGGCATCGGCTTGCAGCCCTATCCCGCTATCCGTGCCTGGCTCGAACGCATCGAGTCCTTGCCTGGATATCAATCACTTTTCCCGGGACAACCGGAACGTAATCTATCTACCGCTGAACTCGCGTGAGGCCCAGTCATGACTCAACCTGATACTTTTCAACTCGACAAAGCCACTCTGGTGTCGCAATCCACCAGCCAAATGGACCGCCAATTCCAGGACAGCGCCTACTCATTGCGCCAAAAGCTGGCGCTGACCTGCCGAATTCTGTTCGATAACGGCCACGATTCCGGATTGGCCGGCCAAATCACCAGCCGCACCGATACACCGGGGCAATTTCTGACGCAGCGGCTGGGTATGGGATTTGATGAAATATCCGAAGACAACCTGCTGCTGGTGGACGAGGACCTGAACGTCGTGGCGGGATCTGGCATACCCAATCCCGCCAACCGGTTCCACTCCTGGGTCTACCGTGCTCGGCCAGACGTGAATTGCATTATTCACACGCATGCCGCTCACACCGCGGCCCTGGGTATGCTCGAGCAGCCGCTCGTCGTCTCGCACATGGACAACTGCGTCCTCTACGACGATGTCGCTTTCGTGGCCAAATGGCCCGGCATCCCGGTCGGCAACGAAGAGGGGGAATTCATCGCCAGCGCACTAGGCAAGAAACGCGCGCTGATGCTGTCGCACCACGGCCTGTTGATCGCCGGCTCCACAGTTGAAGAAGCCTGCGTACTCGCCATTGCCTTCGAGCGGGCCGCGAAAATGCAACTACTGGCAATGGGGGCCGGGGAAATTCAGCCTATCGACCCGGTACTCGGTTCTGAAGCGCATGACTGGGTGCTCCGACCCAAGCGCAATACGATCGCGTTCGAATACTATGCTCGCCGTTCGCTCAAGAATCCGAAGAACGATGATTGTCTTACGCAGAAAGCGTAACGGCTAGCATACAGGGGCCAACGTCCATTGCGGCTAGTTCGGCCCCTGTACGCCTGCCGCCTCTGCTCGATCCACTACGAATTTCCCGTTATCTATGGCCCAACGCTCGAATTCGCCAGAGGATTTCATCGGGGACACTTCATTGCCCGCCGCCAAGAGCTTGGCTTGGACCTTTGGATTATCCAGGGATTCCGACACAGCCTCGAACAGCTTCTCCTGCACGTCTTTGGGGAGATTTCCCGGGCCGAAAAGACCATACCAAAAGCTGAATTCATAGCCTGGTATTCCAGTATCGGAGATCGTTGGCAGTTCGGGGGCAACAGGACTTTTTTGCTTGGTGGAGACACCCAGCATCCGCACAGCGCCCGCCGTGCCGAGCGGAAGCACCGATGCAGCTGTGCCAAACGAGAAGTCGACCTGCGCCGCCGCCACTGCCTGCAGCGCAGGCGCACCGCCTTTATACGGGATGTGGGTAACCTTGACCCCCGTCGCTTTCTCGAAGATCAGCCCGCTCATGTGTGGTGAACCACCGATACCGGACGACGAGTAATTCAGCTCTCCTGGACGAGCCTTCGCATAGGCAGCCAGCTCCGCAGCGGACTTGATAGGTAACTTTGGGTTGACCGCCAGTATCAGCGGCGAGATGGTCAATCGGTTGATGGGAGTAAAGTCTGTTCCCTTGTATTTCACCTTATAAAGATACTGATCAATACCGAATAAGGTACCGGATGCGAGCCCCAGCGTGTAGCCATCGGCTGGCGCATTCGCCAGCAGGTTCGACGCCAGCGTGCTTCCGGCGCCAGGCTTGTTTTGCACAATGATCGGCTGACCCAGCCTCGGGCCCAGATCGTCGGCCAGGATTCGCGCTATCAAATCTGCCGCTCCCGCGGGGCTATAGCCCACGAGCAGTTCAATAGGCCGATTGGGATACCCTTCGGCAAAAGCGCTGACCGCACCCGAGCTGGCACATACACAGGCGGTCAACAGAGCAAGTGTTCTACGGTTCATCTTTGTTTCCTTAAAGAGAAAACTCAACGGCCGACAAAGTTGGGGGCTCGCTTTTCTTGCCAGGCCGCGCGGCCCTCTTGCAAGTCTGCAGATGCGGCGGCCGCGGCAATATCGCGCTGTAGATCGGCCATATCGACGGTGCCACGAGCGATACGATTCAGGTGCTTCTTCATGGCCAGCAGCGGCAGTGGCGCCATCCCGGCAATCATTGCAGTGAGTTGCTCATCCGTCGCAGTCAACTCGTCCGCTGTCCCCAGATGGGTCAGGTAGCCGATGCGGAACATTTCAACGGCATCGATGTGCTCGGCCGTCAGAAAAAGCCGCAGCGCCGCGTTGATCCCCAAGCGAGCCACATACCGCTCCATACCACTCACGTAGTAGTGCAGCCCTAGACGCGCGGCGGGCATAAACATGTTCGTTGCCGGCGTGCCAATGCGGAAATCACACGCCAACGCCATATCCGTCGCGCCACCATACACACCACCATGAACCAGTGCAATCGTGACAGGTCGTGCGGCCTCTAGCGCATCGACGGTGCTCTCGAAACTGACGGCCCGGCCCGCGCCGATGCGACTGATGTCATAACCGCTGCAGAAATACTTCCCAGACGATTTCAGCTTCAAAACCAGAACCTCTGGCATGGCATTGACCGTCTCGATGTGGTCATAGATCGCGGCCAGATCATCGGGGCCAAGGCGATTGGCCTGCTCCGGGCGCTGTAGCGTGATGGTAGCCACCCGCTCCTGCACGCTGAGTTCTGGAATGGTCCCGGGCTTGTTTGCTGTCGAACTCATGCCACCACCTCCTCAGCCTTCATCCTATCGATCTCGTCATCGCCGTATCCCAGTTCGCGCAGCAGCTCAGCACTGTGCTCCCCAGGATCCGGACCCGCATATTGAAAATGCTCCGGATGCGGAAACGCCGATAGATTGATCGGCGAACGCACCAACTCCATATCGCCCATCACCGCGTGGCGGGCCGTCCGCGTCATGCGCAGATGCCGGGTCTGAGGATCCTCAAAGGCCTGTCCTATGTCATAGACCGGACCACAAGGTACGCCGACCGGGTTCAGGCGAGCGACCAGTTCCTCGACAGTAAAACCAGAGGTCAGCGTATTGATTTCGGCGTTCAACTGATGCCTATTTTCAAAGCGCGCAGTGCGGTCAAGGTATTCCCGCCTTTGCATCATGTGTGGCGCACCTAGCGCCTGGCAAAGGTTTTGCCACATGCGTTCTGTGCTGGCTGATAGATTCACCATGCCGTTGTTCGCGTCATAGGTCCCCATCGGCGCCAACGTGGGATGAAAATTGCCTTCTTGCACCGCCACTTCGCCCCGAGCGGTGTAGCGCGCCGCCTGGAAATCGAGCTTGTTCAGCATAGACTCCAGCAGCGAGGTGTGCACCCATTGGCCTCGCCCCGTATTCGTCCGGTGCAGCAGCGCCAGCAAAATACCTTGACCCAAGAACATTCCGGCAGAGGTATCCGAGATAGCGATGCCCACACGTGTTGGCTTGGTGCCTGGTTCGCCGGTCACCGACATCAGACCGCTCATGCCCTGCATGATCTGATCCACGCCAGGCCGTTCGCTATAGGGGCCACTCTGCCCAAACCCCGAAATACTGGCCAGGATAATGTCCGGCTTGACCTGACACAGTTGCTCGTAATCAAGCCCCAGGCGTCGTTTGACGACCGACCGAAAATTTTCCACCACCACATCGGATTGCATGACCAGTCGGCGTAGTACCTCGGCACCCGTCGGGGTCTTGAGATCCACGCATAGACTGCGCTTGTTGCGGTGCATGTTTTGCTCGTCGGGCGCGCGCCGCTTTCCCGTGACTGATCCTCGATCTTTCTTGGGAGGAGGCTCAATGCGAATGACGCGTGCTCCCCAATCTGAAAGCAATCGCACCGCGACGGGACCCGCTCTCGCGATAGACAGATCGAGAACGGTGTAGCGAGAAAGCGGTGCGGGTGGCGTATCGACGGTGCAAGCCATGCTACTCCTTGGAAGCAGGTTATAGGACACATGCGTTCAAAATCAGCTGTTCAGGCAGCCGTAGCCTTAACCCTTGACCGAGGCTACGCTCGAAATTGTCTCCAATCAGATATATTTATTTAAACAACTGATATTTTATGTAGATGCAGCACTACCTCGAACGCGAGGCATTTTATGCTGACGTGAGCAAGTGTAGTAGCGCGTCAGTCATATAGGAAATTGATTGTTTTGATCTACTTATAAATTTTCCGACCGTTGCCCGTTGCTGGAAACCAGTCGTGCCTTCAGTAGAAAGATGAAGCGTTGAGCCGCTATCGAAAGCGCCCGACAGCGTAGTGAGGCTGCATAGATTCGTCGTTCGACGACAGGCTCCATCAACCTTGAGGCGCGCAACGTTTGGGTCTGATGCAACTCGAGGGCATAGTGCGGTACCACGCAAACGCCCCTCATCGCGTGGGTCATCGAGACAACAGTCAGCCAGTGATGAGAACGCATCAGCGGTTGTAAACGCGTTTGGCATACCGACCACAACGTATCTTCCACCAACCGCCCGACGCTGCTCTCGCTAGCCATGCTGATAGGCCGGTGCTTGGCGAGTTCGGCCCATGTCATCTCGCCCGCCAGTCCCAGTGAGGGATGAGACAACGCAATCAGAGCATCGTCAAACAATGGTTCCAAAGCGATGTCTGGAGCCTTGCTGTCGAACGTTCCGATGGCTATCTCGATATCCCGTAACGACAACAGAGACAACAATTTTGTTGTCGATGCGTCTTCGAGGCGCAAGTCGATCTCGGGATAGTCGTCGTGAAATTGCGCAATCAGATCCGGGATCAGTATGCTGCCCAAGAGGGGCGTCACACCGATCGACAACTGCCCTCTTTCCAGCCGACCGACCGCCTGAACGTTGTGCACGGTCGCATCAAGCTCGTCGAGCAGCCGCCCGACGGTCTCAGAAAACTCCGTGCCAACCTCAGTCAGAGTGACCGTCTTGGTACTGCGATCAAAAAGGCGTACGCCCAGCAGCTTTTCGGCCTCTCGAATCGTAATGCTGAGGTTCGATTGCGTCGTGTTCAGCCGAGCCGCTGCAATCGTGAAGCTCTGAGCACCTGCCAATGTCTTGATCGCGGACAGTTGCTTGATCGTGAGCTTCGTCATCAGCGCACCCAGTCAACGATCAACCGACTATTCCAAACCATCCTCCAAGCTCCTATGCGGGCCATCTCGCGCTCTGCTGGGCTCAGGGCACCAGAATGCAGGCACCCGTCGTGCGGCGCCCTTCCAGCGCCTCGTGTGCGGCCCTCGTCTCGGCTAGCGCGAAACGCTGACTCACTTCGGGTGTGATCGCGCCACTGCGCACCGCGGCGGCAAAGGTGGCCACCGAGCCATGTAGCTCGTCGGTGCTAGCAATAAAACTCTTGAGCGTTGGACGGCAGACGGACAACGACTTGGCGTGCAAGCGTTGCAAGTCCACCCCTTCGACATCGCCAGACGCCGTGCCATAGCTGATCACTACGCCGCGCGTGGCCATGCAATCCAACGTCGGAAAAAATACGTCGCGGCCCACAGCGTCGTAGGCGACGTGCACGCCCGCAGCCCCGGTGATATCCAACACCTGCTGCGCGAAGTCGTCCTGTCGATAGTCAATGACATGGTGGCAACCATGGGACAGTGCCGCCGCGCGCTTGGCCTCGGATCCCACGGTGCCGATAACCTCGGCGCCCAGCGCACGTGCCCAGGCCGAAAGGATTTGTCCCATTCCCCCTGCAGCGGCATGTACCAGCACTCTGTGGCCGCGTTGCACGGCAAACAGGCGGTGCAATAGGTATTCGGCCGTCATGCCGCGCAGCAACGTGGCAGCCGCGGTCTCCAGAGTCAACCCCTCGGGCAGCGGCACCAAGCGTGCGGCAGGTACCAACCGTGCCTGCGCATAAGCACCGGGGTGCACATAGGCCACCGGCTGGCCTACGGAAAAACCCTGCACTTGCGGCCCTAACGACTCAACCACGCCCGCGCCCTGCGAGCCCAGAATGATCGGAAAAGGCTGCGCGGCATGCGGCCCGTGCGATCCACGCCGCTGATACACGTCGGCGAAATTCAGGCCGATGGCCTGTTGCACGATGCGCACCTCTCCGGGCCCGGGATCGGGAACCTCGATTTCGCCGTAATCCAGCACCTCGGGACCACCATGACGATGAATGAGAACGGCCGATGTGCGCAAAGCTGCCATATTCAGTACCCGAAAGTAAGGATGAAACGAATGAGTGTTTGTACGCCGTCAGTTGAATATTAATACCTAGAATTGATATATTAACGCGATGGATCTGGACCTGTCTCGCGAACCCTCCGCGCCTGCCTCGAGCAGTATGCAAGACCGAATACGCCTCTCGCTCGAGAAAGAAATACTCTCCGGCAAGCGGCCGCCGGGCAGCGCAATCGACGAAAAGGCACTCGCCGCCCGCTTTCAGGCCTCGCGCACTCCTGTACGCGAAGCACTGCTGGTGCTGGCCACTCAGGGATTGATCAGTATCGTGCCGCGCTCCGGTATCTTCGTACGGCGCGCCACCGCGGGCGAACTCATCGCGACGCTGGAAACGCTGTGCGAACTAGAGGCGGCCCTGGCGCGTTTGGCCGCCCGTCGAGCCACGCCCACACAGCACCGGGAACTGAAGGCCGCACTAGCCAAAGCCTCTGACCGCGCCGTCGCCGCCGATCGCCCCGGCTATCAGAAAGCCAACGCCGTCTTGCACGAAGCCATCTACCGCGCCAGCGGCAATAGCGTGTTGGTGGAACATGTGCGTAACGTGCGCCGCGCGTTGGCCGCCTACCGGCAGCGCGGCTTTGACCAGCCAGGCCGACTGGCAGCGTCCAATGCCGAACACCGCGAGATCGTCGCGGCAATCTGCGCCGGCAACCAGACCCGCGTGGATGAGGCGATGCGCCGGCACATCAACGTGGGCGGCGACGCCATGACCGCGCTGGTCATGGCGGCGGAGGCTGGAGCAGTCGCCTCGACATCCGGCGGCGCCCGTCGGCAAAAAAAGCCCGCCTATTGAAAGTATGAAGGCGTATCGTCACCGCAACGACAATACGCCTTTCCTTACGAACCGGCAGGACGCTGCGCAATACCGCTATATTTCTTCGCCGCCTGCTCCAGATAGCTCCCGAATGCTTCGGGACTATCGCTGACTTTCACTTCGATCCCCTGCCCGCTTAATTGGTCGCGAAGCGCGGGCTGCGACAGCACTTTGGCGATGGCCTTGTGCAACTGCGCCACGATAGGCTCAGGCGTTCCAGCCGGTGCCAGAATGGCATTGAAAGTCACATCCTCGTAGCCCGGTAGACCCGACTCCGCCACCGTGGGTACGTCCGGCAGCGACACCGCGCGGGTGGAAGTCGTCACGGCAAGAGCACGCAACTTGTTCGCCTTGATATAGGGGCCAGACGTACTGACCTGATCGAAAATCATCATCACCTGCCCGCCGACCACATCGGTCAGTGCCTGGGCATTCCCTTTGTAGGAAACGCTCAGCATCTTGATACCCGCTTGCCGGCTGAACAACTCTGCCGCGATGTAACCCGTAGAACCCACCCCGGACGATCCAAACGAGACCTCGCCAGGATGAGCGCGAGCATACTCAATCAGCGCCTTGACCGTATGCTGCGGCACCGAAGGATTCGCCACCAGCACCATGGGGATCTGGCATGTCTGCGTCACGGGCGCAAAATCTTTCAATGGATCATAGCCAGCATTCGGCACAAAGGCAGGCGCCGATACAAAGGTATTCGCCACCGCCAGCAGCGTGTATCCGTCGGGGTTGGCCTTCGCCACGTCACGCGTTCCGATCAGCCCGCTCGCGCCGGGCTTGTTCTCGACGATGACGGACTGCCCCAACTCTTCAGCGAGCCCTTTTGCAATCAGTCGCGACACCATATCTACCGTTCCGCCTGCGGCCAAAGGCACCACGATGCGAATCGATTTCTCTGGATAAGCCGCGGTGGCCTGCAATGGACCCACGGCACAAGCTGTACCCACAACCAAGGCTCCCAACACGCGTAGACGCATGATCATGATTTTCTCTCCTTGATGTTATAGATTTTTAATACGACGCCTATCGATGATCAGAAGCCATACAACCGCTCAGGGTTATCCGTCATGATCTTGCGCACGCGTTCTGGCGTTTCTGCCCACTCCAGGCAACGAGACAGCGCACGACGATTGTCTTCCTGACGAAAAGGCGTAATGCCATCAACGGATAGCGGGCCGCCTGCGGCCGAACCGGGATGCGGCCAATCTGTTCCCCACAGCACGCGATCAGGATTTGCATCAATGAGTGCACGAGCCAGCGGCGTCACGTCGGCATAATCCGGCTCGCGCGAGATGCGATAGGGAGCCGACAATTTCACGTACACATGGCCAGCGGCCACGGCGTCGAGCAAGCGATCCATGCCAGACTGAGCCGGGCCCAGACTCGCCTGCGCCCGGCCAAAGTGATCAACGACCAGCGCGGTGGGCAATTCGGACAAGCTATCGGCCAGCGCGGCGAAGGTAGCCAGGTTGGTAAAGGTTTGCACGTGCCAGCCCAGCGGCGCCACACGCTCTGCCGCCTGCCGCAGCTTTCGTCGCGCCACCGCCGGGTCGTGTTCACCCGCTGTTTCCAGATTGACACGCACGCCCCGTACACCGGCACGGTGCATGTCAGCCAACGCGGCATCGCTGATCGTGTCATCGATCACGGCCACGCCTCTGCCGGCATCACCCAATTCAGCTAACGCGTCCAGCAAGCAGCTATTGTCGGCGCCGTAGGGGCTCGGTTGCACGATGACGGTACGACTGATGCCCAATTCGCGGTGCCGCGAGACCAACTCCGTCAAGCTTGCATCCGCAGGGGTATAGGTGCGCGCAGGATCGAAGGCATACTGCCGTGCAGGGCCAAACACATGCACATGGCAGTCGCACGCGCCTGCCGGGATATCTAAAGGCATAAGCATCGTCTCTGGAAAGTCGTTAATGCAGGTTATCAACGGGTATATGGCGGATAGCCACCCGGCTCGGCATCCAGCAGACGCAACATGGCGTGCCATTCCAGCTCGCCATACGGTCGGCGTGTACCCGGCTGGTACAGATGAGCAGAGCGCTCCAGCACCCGCTCATCAGGCAACCGGACCTGATCGATGCCGGCCGCCATCGCGTCTACCTGTGTGCGGCAGGCCATTTCAAGTTGGTACATCAGGTTGAAAGCCTGCGCGATCGATGCACCGCACACCAGCAGTCCGTGATTGCGCAAAATCATGGCATTGTGTGTGCCTAGATCCGCGACCAGGCGCTCCTGTTCGGCCAAGTCGACGGCAGGCCCCTCGAACTCGTGATAGGCAATGTGACCATGAAAGCGCGAAGCGGTTTGCGTGATCGGCAGCAGCCCCTCGCGCATGGCCGACACCGCCATGCCCGCGCGCGTGTGCGTATGGATGACACAATGCACGTCTGGGCGGGCTCGGTGAATGCAGCCATGAATGACATAACCCGATTTATTGATGCCGTAGTCGGTGTCTGGCTTGCGGCAGACATTGCCGTCATAGTCGATATCGACCAGGCTGGATGCCGTGATTTCTTTGTACAACAGACCGTACAAGTTGATCAGCAGATGGTTGGGCTTGCCCGGAATCTGGGCGGTGATGTGGTTGTAGATCATGTCCGTCATGCCATAGCGGTCCATGAGCCGATAGCATGCCGCCAAGTCTTTGCGCGCCTGCCATTCGGCTTCGTCCACGTGGCTCTGCAACGATGGAAACTGAGTGCTGTATCGCATATTCACCTGCATACTCCTCGTCAGGCATAATTAAAAAAACAATCCATGAAACAACCTGCGTCTGTGCGGGAGTACGGTCATGAATCCGCAATTGCCTCCCCTGAATCCCCTACGTGTATTTGAAAGTGCCGCCCGACACCTGAGTTTCACTCGAGCCTCCCAAGAGCTGCACATTACGCAGGGCGCGGTCAGCCACCAGATCAAGGCGCTGGAATCGTGGCTCGGTTTCAACCTATTCGAGCGACGAGCAGGCCAATTGCAGCTCACTCGCGGCGGCGAACTGTATGGCGCGGCACTCAGTGGCGCCTTTGCGCAGATCGTGCGCGCCACGCAAGACTTGGTATCGACAGGTTCCAAGCAGGTGCTTACCGTGCGTGGGCATACCACGCTGTTTCTGCGTTGGCTGATCCCGCTACTACCCGCCTTCCAATCAGCGTATCCCGACATCAACGTGCGGCTGACCGCCAGCGTCGAGGGGGTCGACTTCAAACGCGACAACGCCGACATCGGCATTGTGTACGGCGACGGTCCCTGGGATGGCCTACGCGATGATCTGTTGTTCAGTGACGAGCTGACACCGGTGATGGCGCCCGAACTCGCCGGACGCCTGCCACGCCCCTGTACTACCGAGGCACTATTAGAACTGCCCTTATTGCACTCGAATCGGCGACCGCAACATTGGCCCGACTGGATCCAGTTGGCGGGTGCCTCGCGAAAATTAGCGGTGGGAGACATGTTCTACGAAGACCTCAGTGTCATCTATCAATGCGCGACCGAAGGCCTGGGTGTCGCGCTAGGCCAACTGCGGTACCTGGAAAAAGACTTGATCCAAGGCCGGCTGGTAGCACCACATCCGCTGGTGCTGCGCCGACGCCGGGGCTACCACCTGGTTTGCCCCGAGCCGCGCGCGGACGACGGCAAGATTGTCTGTTTTCGTCAATGGCTGCTAGCGCGCGCTACTGTGCCCGTACCCCTCGTTCCTGGATGATCCTGCCCCATTTGGTTCGCTCGTCTCGAATGAGTTGACCGAAAGCTGCTGGCGTCATCCCCGCCGGTACCGCCCCCATATCCGCCAAGCGTTCGCGCAGCGCAGGATCCTGCAACACCTGCTGCACCGCCGCATTGAGCTTGTCAATACGATCGGCGGGCGTACCCGCAGGTGCGGCCAAGCCGAACCAGTTGGTAAAGTTGTAGCCCGGCACCCCAGCCTCGGCCAGCGTAGGCACATCGGGCAGTAGTTCCGATCGCTGATTAGCCAGCACGGCCAGGGCACGCAGCTTGCCATTCTGTATATACGGCAGTGACTGCACCAGACTGTCAAACGTCAGTGACACCTGCCCGCCAAGCAGATCCGTGAAACTGGGGCCGCTACCCTTGTACGGAATATGCATGAGTTTCACGTCAGCCATATCATTGAATAACTCTCCCGCCAGATGCGGTGCCCCACCGACCCCCGACGATGAGTAGTTAATTTGATTCGGCTTCTGTTTGGCCAGCGCGATCAGCTCTTTGACGTTGCGCGCTGGAAACTTGGGATTGGCGACCAACACGAAATTCACGTCGACCACGTTCGATATGGGTGCCAAATCCGTAGCCGGATCCACACCCATCTTGTACAAATGGGGATTGATCGACAGGTTACCGAGCGTCGCCATAAAAATGGTATGGCCATCTGGCGCCGAACGTGCGGCGATCTCAGTACCTATCACGCCACCTGCCCCGCCGCGGTTGTCGACGATAACCTGCTGACCCCATAGCGTCGTCAACTTCTCAGCCAGCAAACGCGCCACAATGTCAGTCCCACCGCCAGCCGGAAACGCCACAATCATCCGTACCGGTTTTTCCGGAAAAACGGCTTCGGCCTGTACTACCGAAGCACAGGTCCAAACGCACGCGGCAAAGACCAGTTGCCCCATTCGCCGCAGTAAGAAACGGCGGCTGGCAGTCATGCCGCCCCCTCTGACTGAGTGGCCAGGAACGCCTTGGCAGAATCCTCATCCAGCAAGGGATAAACATCGAAATGCGCGGGAATGATGTCCGACCATTCGTTCATGAAACGATGCAAAGTCAGGTTTGAGTCGACATCGAATAACGCGACGGCGCCGCGACCCGCACGGGCATAAACGGATTTAGCCTGACCCGACTGCAACAATGGACGCATCCAGTCCCAATAACGACTACGTGAATCGACGAGAGAGGACGGATGATCGGGACGCGGGGTGCTGATGACGAGAAATAACATGGTGTCTCCTACTGTTGTTTTGCACAATAGTAGGAGCATGCTGCCTTTTGAGACAGCGACGATATCTCAAGTCGTCATGAAGAAAAATAATAGGGTCAACAACCCCCTCGGTTGATCATGTCGCTTCCGATTCTCACGGTTGCAGAAGCAGCGATACATCCAGATGGGTACTGCGATCCAGGTCCGCGGGCGCAATCACATATTCTGTGGATTGCGCCAGAGCGCGTTCAAGTTTGGATGCAGACAATTGCTCGGAAGCATCGGCCAGCAGCAACGACAATGATGAGCAAGGCCCGTGTTTACCGCCGGAATCCAGGTTGTATCTCATTGATGGGGCGGCACCCGCATAGGCCCCTATGCTGATAACGCGGCCCGTTTCTCCGCGCAGCAGTAAACGTGAGTCGACCGCGTACAGACGATAGATGCGCCACGGCGACTGCATGGGGTCTCTATGGCGTGACGAGGGCGACGACGCCGAGCCCCTACTATCCCGTGGGGGGTCATTGGCGTGCGGCAGCAGCTTCACGAAAACGTTCAGCACGCTTGCTAAGAAGCGCTTCAGGATTTTCATGACTATTCCCGCCTTGATGTATGTAGTCTGGCAACAAAAAGTGCACCGTACCGTGCACGCTTGCACTCAGCTTACTCCTGCGGCGCAGAAACAACGATAACTACCGGCGATGCAAAAAAGGCCGGATCCACATAAGCGGTTCCGGCCTTGCGACTCGCTACCAAATTGCTTGCCGATAAAGCAAGCAGCCTGGCTATTAAATCGGCTTAATCATTGTTGCCTGAGGACCTTTTTGTCCTTGACCAGCGACGTAGGAAACGCGCTGATTCTCTTCAAGGGACTTGTGCCCGTCGCCCTGAATTTCAGAGTAATGCGCGAAGAGGTCTTTGCCACCTAGCTCCGGCGAAATAAAGCCGTAGCCCTTGTCGTTGTTAAACCACTTCACAATACCAGTTTCGATCTTCAATGTAAGTCCTAGATAAACAGGGAAAAAGATATCCCGATCGCGACTATGGGCGCTTGGGCAGGATAAAGATACTGCTGTTTCAAAATAATACATTTATCAATGGGTGCATCGCTGGGCAACGGGCCGCTATAGTTTTTCCATATTGTTCTTTTCCACCACCTCAGTCCATTTCTGAACCTCGTCGGTAATCAGCTTGGAAAACTGCTCAGGCGTGTTCGGCGTATGCATCGCGCCCATGGTGGCCAGTTGCTTCTGGATGTCGGCATCGTCGGTGATGATGTCGGAAATGCTCTTATTCAATTTATTCACAATATCCGTGGGCGTACCGGCGGGCGCCAGAATACCGAACCACGCTTGTACCTCGTAGCCCGGCACCCCCGATTCGGCAATCGTGGGGACGTCCTTGAAAGAAGGCCACCGCTGCGGCGTCGTCACACCCAATGCCTTCAGATTGCCTGACTGGATATGCCCCGCGGATGAGGGCAGATTGTCGAAAGCCACGGGAATCTGTCCGCCAATCACCGCATTCAGCATAGGGCCTCCACCCTGAAATGGGACGTGCACGATATCAATACCGGCCTGCGCCTTTAGCAACTCACCCGACATGTGAGGGCTGCCGCCCATGCTGGTCGACCCAAAGTTGACTTCGCCGGGATGCTTGCGCGCGTATTCCAGAAACTCCGCAACCGTGTTGTAGGGCGCATTTTTATTCGCCACCATGACATTGGGTGTGGAGGCGATGATGACGACCGGATTGAAATCCTTGACGGTGTCGTACAACACGTTTTTGTACACGGCCGCATTGGTGCCATGGGTGCCGATGGTCCCCATCATGATGGTGTAGCCATCGGGCTTGGCTCTCGCCACGGCCTGCGTACCTATCATGCCTGACGCGCCAGGCTTGTTCTCGACGACAAACGTCTGACCTAACTTTCCGGTGAGTTTGGCCGACACGATACGGGCCAGAATATCGGTAGTTCCCCCTGGAGGATAGGGCACCACCACCGTGACCGCGCGATCGGGATAAGCCGCATGCGCAGCACCCGCGAACGCAATCAACAAACCAGCGCCCATCAAGCTCAGCGTCATTCTTTTTTTCATGTCCCCGTACTCCACTTTTAGAAAAATATTATCGGGCCTTGAACCTATGCGGAATAGCAACGCAGACACTCAAAGCAAGGGTTTTCCGTGCAATTTTTCGGTCAAATGATCCGGGACTTCCAGTTCGAATCCCAGAATGGCAGCAGAGAGTGCCTTGCCATAGTTGTCCAGGCACAAACTGCGCGATACTCCCCCGCCCAAAGCCCCATGCGCCACAAAATTCAGCGCATGAATGTTGTCGACCTCATACCTTTCGACTTTTCCCTGGATGGCCTTTCGATAAAACGCCTTGAAAGCATCGGCGGTCAATTGCTCTTTGATCAAGCCATAGAATTCAGGCTCGTAGGCAAAAACCGAGATATTGGATGTATTGCCTTTGTCGCCCGAACGGGTATGGGCAACATGCTGTAGTCGTACTTTCATCTCACGCCTCCAGATAGGTGATCGTGGCAGGCACATGCTCGCGCGGCACCAATGAAGACCACACACCGATGATCTCGCGTGTACGCTCCTGATGGGGCACACGTTTTCCGGTATGGCCGACACCCGATACCGCCATGCCGTCAACCTCCCGCCCTACCTTGGCCGCCTCTTCTCGCGTCGCGGTCCGCGCCGCCACGCGTACAGCAATCTCGTAGGGTTCTGGTGCATTATCCGGGGTGGCATCACCATGAATCGCATTCAATCCCAGAAAGTCGATACGAATCTCTTCGGCATCAAGTTTGACGATTTTGAATCGCTCTTCAAGAATACGTTTGGCCAACTGCGCGCGACGCAACGCGCCCGGTCCGGCATAGAAAAACATATCCTCGCCGATAAAACCCTCGGTACAACCGATCGAGACTTTCAGGGTAGGCGTGCGGGGCTTTCCCGTCAGGCCAGTCACACGCACGCGGTCAGGTCCGACTTGTTCGAGCTGGGCCTGGGTAAAGTCAACCACCACATCGGGCGTGATGTAGTTCGCCGGATCATGCACCTCGTAGAGCATTTGCTCTTTGACCGTCCGGATATTGATCGCCCCGCCAGTCCCCTCCACTTTGCATAGCACCGCCGAGCCATCGGCCTGTACCTCAGCAATGGGGAACCCAAAATTCCATGGATCGGGTACGTCTTTAAACCCGGGGTCCGTAAAGTATCCGCCGGTCACCTGGGCGCCACACTCAAGCAGATGCCCCAAGCCATTGCCGCTGCCCAACAAATGATGATCCAGCGGATCCCAGCCAAACTCATACATCATGGGTGCCATGAAAATAGAAGGATCCGCCACACGGCCTGTCATGACAATTTGCGCGCCCTGCCGTAATGCCTCGACAATCGGCTCAGCCCCCATATAGGCCTCGGCCGAAATCATGGTCGACTTCAGCGTATGGGTGGGTTCGTCATTCTCCAGAATCCGATCCGTCAGCTCCAGGACGTGTTCCGTAATGAGGCTGCCGTTGACAGCGGCCACCTTGACCCCGCTGATGCCCATTTCGCCCAGCAACTCCACAACGCGTTGCGCTGCCCCCTGGGGATTGATCCACCCCTGATTCGAAATGATTTTGACGCCCTGCTTCATGCAATGCGGCAACACGGCGCGCATGCGGTCGTCCAGGTAGGTGTCGTACCCCGGAAAGGACGGATCGCGGCGACTACGCACCTGTGCCGCCGATACGGTGGCTTCGGCCATGGTTTCGAAACATAAATAATCAAGCTGGCCTTTTTCGGCATTCAGCGCAGCCGGCTCTACACGATCGCCCCACCACGCTGAACCCGACCCCACGCGGATCGTTTTATTCATGGATTTCGTCTCCAGTTAGTCAAATTATTTTCCGTCTTCTAGTCTATTGACGCTTTCCTTGTATGCCCATACCCTGCCAGGAACAGGGGATGTGAATTTCATTCACAATCAGACACCATGGACAAGTACACCCAAATACAGGTCTTTCTGGCCGTCGTAGAAAATGGCAGCTTCTCGGCCGCGGCCCGTAAGCTGGGGCTCACTCCCTCGGCGGTCAGCAAGCTCATTTCCCGGCTAGAGACCCGTCTTGCGACACGCTTGTTCGATCGCATCGGCACGACCATCCGGCTCACCCAGGAAGGCAAGGCCCTGCAAATACGTGCCCAGCGCGTCGTCGATGCCATGCAGGAAGTCGAAAATGCGGTGATCCCCGAAGAAGACCAAATAGCAGGCCTGATCCGGGTACATACCAGCCTGACCTTCGCAAAGTATCAGCTTGCGCCCCTGCTTTCAGAGTTGCTGAATCATTTTCCAAAGCTGCGTATCGAATTTGTCATCGGCACAGATCGGGGCAGCTTTCTGGAGAGCGACATTGACGTCGCCATCCACAGCGGCAACCCCACGGAAATGTCGCTGATTGCAAAGCCCTTGTTTCTTCGCAGATGGGCGATCGCTGCATCACCAGCGTACTTGAAGCAGCATGGCACGCCACGATCGCCGGATGATCTGCTTCATCACCATTGCTTGAATTTCACAGTACGCACGCACTGGAATACGTGGTCATTTACCGAGCAAGGCACAAGCCGCGTGCTCACGATTCCCGAGGGCCCGGTGGGCGCCAACCAGGGCGAGCTCCTGCACAGTCTGGCCTTGCATGGCCTGGGTATCGTTCGCTTGGCCGAATTTCATATCGGTGCGGATATTCGGCAGGGAAAACTGGTGGAACTACTTAAAGCGTTCGAACCCAAAACCCAAGACACCATGTATGTGCTGTATCCGAAGGGGCGCTCTCTTGCCCCTCGTATTCGCGCGTTTTTATCGTTTATTGAAGCGCACTTTTCCAACTGCTAGTTTTTATCGTTCGCCGCTCGCCCAAGACTAAGGTAATAGTCCAGCATGGCAACGATGTCCTGCCCTCTGCGCCCACCCGCCATTCCCACCGAAATCATCTCCCGGACCAATGACGCGGCGGGCGTGGGTTGCGAGAGCTTGCGCCCCAGTTCGATACCCAGCGCGACATCCTTCTCGCCCAACTCGATCTTGAAACCTGGCGCGTAGTCTCCCGCGACAGCTTTGGGAAAGCGCTTGAGAAAATGGTGAGATCGGCCACCGCTCTGTGAGAGCACATTGAACAAGGTATTCGGGTCCACGCCTGCCGCGGTTCCTAAGGCAAAGGCTTCAGCGGCAATCACGATGTTCCCCATCGACATCATGTTGTTAACCAGCTTAACGGTTTTACCGGTGCCCACAGCACCCGTCATATGGCGCGAACTCGAGAGTGCGTCCAGGACGTCGCCAACCGAATCTATGTCCTCTTGCGTTCCGCCCGTCATCAAAACAAGCTGGCCGCAAGCCGACTCGACCGGCCCCCCACTCACTGGCGCGTCCACCATGCGCACGCCCTTTTTCTCTGCCTCGGAGGCAATCCTGCACATGGTGTCGGGATCGATCGAGCTCAGCTCAATACCGACGGCGCCTTTGGCCATATAGGTCAAAATACCGTTCTCGCCTAGCCAGGCCTCTAGCGCAATTGCCGAGTTCGGCAGACTGGTCAGCACGACGTTCCGCCCATGGACGGCGTCCCGCAGACTCTCGGTAACCTGAACACCCTCTTTGGCCGCCAGGCTACGACTAAGCTCGCTGGGGTCATAGCCCGTTACCGAAAAACCCGACCGCACGAGGTGAGCTGCCATCGCCCCACCCATTTGACCAATACCTACGAATCCTAGCTGCTGTTTCATAATGAGTTCCTAGTTGATTTCAGCGCAGCTGTAGACAGTCGCGCGTGATTGCATGCAACATGCGATCGCCAAAGCACAAACAAAACGGCCCGACCCGATTAGACTCGCTGCAGCGCTACGCCCTTGTTTCGATAAGCTCAGGTCTTCGCGGCGAACGGGTCTCGGTCTTCTCCCGAAAAATCCACCATAACGTTCTTGAGTACGCTGAATTCGAGCAACCCTTCGTCGCCTCTCTCTTTTCCGTACCCGCTGCCCTTACGACCGCCGAATGGCGCTTGCGCCGAGACCATGCGATAGGTGTTTACCCACACCACCCCCGAGTCCATGGCACGGATCATTCTCATCGCTCGCGAAATATCCTGCGTCCAGACGCCCGCTGCGAGGCCAAGTTTGGTTCCATTGGCGATGGCAATGGCCTCCTCCTCGGATTCGAAAGGGATGACGGACAGTACCGGGCCGAATATCTCGCTTTGCGCGACGCTCATGTCCGGATGCACATCACTGAAAATTGTCGGTTTTATGAAGAGGCCATTTTTGAGCGTGGGGTCCGTGGCGCCCCCTCCCCCTGCCTTTAAATTGGCCCCCTGCGCTTTCGCCTCGTCGATCGCGGCGATAATCCGCTCAAATTGAGGGCGATTCGCAGCCGTTCCCATCTCGGTGGCAGCATCCAGAGGGTTACCCAGTACGATTTTGTTCGCACGTTCCACCAATTGCGTCACAACCGTGTCGTAGACAGAACGTTGCACCAGCAGGCGCGATCCCGCGATACAGGTTTGCCCGGTCGCCGCGAAAATTCCAGCCAGTGCGCCGACGATAGCCCGCGGCAAATCGGCATCGCCAAAAATGATATTTGGCGACTTTCCTCCCAACTCGAGCGTCACGGGGATCAGCCTTTGCGCGGCAGCAGTCGCGACGCGCCTTCCCACACCCGGGCTACCCGTAAAACTTATCTTATCCACGCCCTCCAGTTCGGTCATGGCCGCGCCCACCTTGGCATCGCCGGTGACCACATTGATGACGCCCGGTGGAAAACCCGCCTCCTCGACATATCGGCAGAACTCCAGCGTGCTCGCGGAGGCGTGCTCGGAAGGTTTGATTACCACGCAATTGCCTGCGGCCAGAGCGGCCGGCAATTTGTTGGCCAGGAGCGCGATGGGCGAGTTCCAAGCCGTGATCAAAGCGACAACACCGTATGGTTCACGAAGGGTAAAGTCAAGAATATCAGGATTGTCCAGCGGAATGGTGCTGCCACGCAGTTTGTCCGCCAGGCCCGCAAAATACCGGAACACGCGCGCGGCATAAATCATCTGGGCACTCGTTTCCCGAATGACTTTTCCATTATCCGTCGATTCGATCACTGCAAGTGGCTGCGCCTCACGTTCGATGATTTCGGCCAGCCGTGTCATCAGAGCAGCGCGTTTCAAACCCGGCATACGACGCCATACCGAGTCGAACGCACCCCGTGCCGCCGCAATCGCGCCGCGCACGTCCTCTATCGAGGCCTGAGGAATAGACGCCCACGCCGTCTGCGTATAGGGGTTGAGCGTGTCGAATCGCTGCCGGTCGGACCCGGACGTCCAAGTGCCATTGATGAACATCTCATAGGATTTCATACTCGTCCTCTCTAATTATCGGTGGCGACAACTTGTACGTGGCTGCGGCCGTTCCATAGAACAGCGCCGAGCGCTCGGTCGGCGTCGCGGCCGCTGCGATACGTTTGAACGCATTCCAGAGCACGACATATTGCCCGACGCTTCGGTCCACAGGAAAATTGCTCTCGAACATGCAACGGTCAGCGCCAAAAGCGTCTATGCACGGCTCGATGTAGGGACGCCAAAGATCCGCGAGTTCCTCCGAGGTAGGCGGTCGAGCTGCTTTGGAAAAATCGAATCCGAATGTCGCGGTGCCGAGACCGCCCAGTTTGACCTTAACGTTCGGGCAACGAGCCAGAAGCCTCATGGCCGGTAACCACTCGCGACGCGCGGCCGCATCATCATGCGCATAAGGGCCAACGCCCAACACGCCACCGACGTGATCCAGAATCAGGGGAATATCAGGGAACGCCTGAGCCAACGCCACGACTTCCGCAATCTGCGTATGATAAATCCACGCATCGAACGAAAGCCCATACTTTGCCAGCCGGGCATAACCCTTCCGAAACGCCGGGTCGCGATATAAGCCCAGCGGCGGCCGCGGAAGAACGCCATGTTTGAATGCTTCATGGCGCGCGGCCGCATGCCGGATACCCTTGAACCGGCCCGATCCCGCGGCCACATGAGCCGAGAGAACGTCGTCGACCCCATCGCCCAGCGTCAAATCTGCGAAGCCAACGATGCCCGCAACCGCAGCGCCGTCCGTCTCCCCCAACGAACTCGCTTGGGCGACGACATATTCCGTCTCACCCACCGGCTTTAAATGATCAGGCCCGGTATTCCTGTACTCGTGTCCGCATTGGATATAGACGGTGGACAGGACCGCGTGGCCCGCATGCATGTCCTTGCAGAGATCCTTGATGAAGTACCCGCCCCAGTGCGCTGAGAAATGATGGTGCGGATCGATGATGGGCAGATCTGGATCGATAGCGACTTCGGCATACGACGCTCCGTTAGCAGGAAGACCCGCGTGCGGAATGACAAGCAAATCTTCTTCCGGGATTTCAGGCATTGCGACACTCCATTTCGGTCTGCTGGTCTCTCTACATACACGCACGTCTGCGGCTGTTCGAGGTGTTCATGGCCTGATGCGCTAGACAGGTTTTGTCCCGCGTATCTGGACCCTATGCATAAGGCGACGCTGGCCTTGATAATCATCTAGCGCTAGATGTTGCAAGCACCGGTTATCCCAGAACGCCACTGAACCCGGCGCCCAACGAAAGCGACACGTGAATTCTGGACGCGTGGAATGATCGTATAGGTACCGCAATAACGGGGCGCTTTCGGCAATCGTCATATGTTCAAAGCGCTCGGTATGCATCTCATTGACGAACAACGCTTTGCGGCCCGTCTCGGGATGCGTGCGGACAACCGGATGTATGGCGGACAGGGTCGTTTTATTGCTACCGACACCTTGCCCCTGCGCCAAGACATCATCGGCCTCGAGCGAAGAAAGAATGCGGCCATTGGAGTGAATGGCGTTCAACCCATTGAGCATGTTCTTCATACCGTCCGAAAGCGTTTCATAGGCAAGATACTGATTGGCAAAAAGCGTGTCTCCTCCTACCGTCGGCAATAACTTTGCCGCTAGCACTGAACCGAGTGGTGGAATTTCGAGATGAGTCGTGTCTGAATGCCACTCCCATCCGAACACGAGTTTTGTCTCTGGCTTCTTGTCGATGACCAATAATTCGGGCAGCGATCCGGGATGTTGACGATGCGGCGGCAAGACCGCCAATTCGCCGAAGTATTTGGCAAAACGCGCCAGGTCAAGATCCGACACTTGCTGATCCCGAAAGAAGATCACACCGAATCGATGATAGGCCCGTTTCACCTCTTCGAGTGTCTCATCGTTTATCTGTTCAGACAGATTGACCCCGAATACCTCCGCGCCTGCCGCTCCCGACAAGGGCAGGACATGAATGATTTTGAAATCCAGATGTTCACAGGATGGTTGAGTCATTTGTCGATCCATAATTTCGTTCACATAAGTGTTCGGGTTCAACGACCTTGATCGCCAAGGCGGCGCACTCACTAGAAAACGCGGCCCATGACAGGCCGCTGTCGCGGCCCGACCGCGAACAAGCGTGCAGATCAACGCGCCGCAATGCCCTCCCGCGCAATAATCTCCTTGTTTATCGCCGTTTCTTTCTTGATCTTCTCGGCGAATGCCTTGGGTCCGTTGATCTCGACACGGCCGATCGCCTCCAGTTTCTTGCGCAGCTCTACATTCGTAGATAGCCCACTGAGCGCATCATTCAGCTTGCTCAACACGTCAGGTGGTGTGCCCTTCGGTGCGAATACGCCAAACCACGGACTGATGTAAATCGACGGCAATCCCACTTCATCCATTGTCGGCACGTCAGGCAAATCTCGCCACCGCTCATGCTCAGTGACGGCCAAGGCGCGAACTCTGCCATCCTTTACGAGAGGTACGGTATCCAATGTATTAAAGGCGAAATCGATCTCGCCCGACAACAAGGCAACCCGCATAGGCGTGCCGCCACGATAGGGAATATGCGTTGCTTCTATGCCCGCTTCCTTAACAAACAGAGCCCCCGCAATATGAAATAAATTACCGATTCCCGCCGACCCATACGTCAATGGCTCTTTTTGCGATTTGGCCAGTTCCACGAGGTCTTTGACTGTCCGTACGTTTTTTGTTTTTTCAGCCGTTGCATTGATAGTCAGCACCAGCGGATAGCCCAGGAGAGTCGTGATGGGTTCGAGGTCCCGCTCCGGATCATAGGCAATATCCTTGTTAATCAAGGGGTTTACCGTAATTGAACTGGTATTCGATACCAGCAGGGTATATCCATCCGGCTTGGCCTTCGCAACCGTTTGTACGGCAAGCGAGCCGTTGGCTCCCGTTTTATTCTCCACAACGGCGGGTTGTCCGAGCTGCTCAGTCAGAATTTCACCCACAATGCGTCCGGCGGTGTCATTGCCGCTGCCGGCAGAGAATCCGACCAAAAGTTTAATGGGGTGATCGGGATAGTTTTCGGCGTACGCGTAAGCCCCCACTGTCGTCGATATTGCCAGCAAAGCCAACGAGCACACATACGTCATTTTGCGAGTTGATGCGCCAATCATTTTGTGTCTCCTAGTGTATTTACTTATATTCCCACTGCACCAATGTGTAGGGGACCGGCCCTTCATCATGCGGTTCGAACACGGCCTTGACCTCGGCACCCATTCTCACCTCCTGCAGTGGATCCCCCAGCAAGTTGCCCACCATTCGGACGCCACCGGCATGAGGCAAATCCACCAGGACGGTCAAATAAGGAACGCTCTCCTTTAACGTGGCCATGGGGGGATGCCACGTTCGTTCCCAGCTGTAAATGCGTCCTTGCGATGTGACTTCCTCCCACGCCACGTCGAATTTCCGGCAACGATGGCAGATCCATTCGGGGCCCCATTGCCATGTCTCGCAGTGCTTGCATCGTTGGATCATTAGGCGACCCTCGCGCGTACCCTTCCAGTAAGGTGCGTCCAGTCCGTCCGCCTCCGGCACAGGAGCAGGCAGATCGGTCGAAAGATAAAAGCGTTTGTCCGTCATAACGTTGCCGCCGTACCCAGTATCATGTTGGAGACGGGATTCACCATGGGTCCCGAGATAACGATGCCAAGGTCTGCACCGGCAACCTGAGCGGTCGACTGATTCCGAAGCTGCCGCACGGTCTCTATTTGCAGCTCCAAACCGTGCATATAGCATTCTGCCAAGTTACCGCCGCTGGTGTTCAATGGCAGCTTTCCCGTTGGCGCGATCAGATTGTCCAGAACCAGAAAATCGTTGGCTTCGTCCGGCTCGAAGAATCCATGCTCTGCCAAGCTCATGACCACCCCGCCCGTAAAGTTTTCGTAGGCTTGTACGACCTTGATATCTTTCGGCTTGACCCCGGCGTGTTCAAATAGACGCGGCGCCAATGTGCTGAACCCGGACGTCGCGTAAAGCGGTGCGTTGTGACACCGTGCGGCACCTCGATAGTCGCCCCCCTGCTCCGCCGCCAATATATAGACAGGCGATGCCGAGATATCTGCCGCACGCTCGGCTGGCATCAGGATCAATGCGGCCGCGCCATCGTTTTCCATGCAACAGTCAAATAGCCGAAACGGCTCGACGATCCAACGCGATTCGTCGTAGGCCTGAGGCGTCAGCGGTTTGCCGTGCATGACAGCTCGCGGATTCATTTGTGCGTGGTGATACGAAGCAAGCGAAATCGCCCGCAGCGCATCGCGCTCGATACCGTGGTCGTACATATAGCGCGTCACTTTCATCGCGAACTGCTGAGCCGGCGTAATCATCCCATAGGGCACCGTCAGCGCGTTTGCCCCGTCGACGGTGGACTGCATGGACCCCTGGCCGATTCGGCGAGACGCGCTCTGCACAAGCGAGCGATACACGACCACACACTCTGCCGTGCCCGCGGCAATAGCGGCAGCGGCATTCCCGATTGCCGCTGCACCGCCACCACCGCCGCCTCCCCACACAAGATTCGAGAAACGCAGCTCTTTGACGCCAAGTGCGCTCGCAAGCCGAATGGGTGTACTGCGCTCATCGTGAAAACTTGCAAAACCGTCGATCTCGGAGGGATCGACGCCGGCGTCTGCGGCAGCAGCCAGTATTGCCTCAAGCCCCATGCAGAACTCCGGATCGGGAGACGTCCCCCGTTTGTAATAGCGGGTTTCACCCACCCCGACAATAGCGACCTTTCCTCGTAGCGTGCGTGCGTTCATGTTGATGATTTCCAGTGTGCTGCGCCTATCATCCAGAGCATTGACGATCTACATCGACTTACGCGACGCGTTCGAATAGGTCATTGCTGATAATCTGCTTCATGATTTCTATCGTGCCCCCGCCTATACGCGTCAAGCGAGCATCGATGAACGCACGCGCGATGGGATACTCGAGCATGTATCCATAGCCACCAAAGAATTGCAGACACTGGTCCAGCACCTTTCCTTGCAGTTCAGTCGAAATCAGCTTGGCCTTGGCTGCCTCGATGGGGCTCAGCTCGCCCTCCATGAACCGCCTGATGCACCAATCGGTAAAGATGCGCGCCGACGTGGTCTCTGCATCAAGCTGGGCCAGTACGAATCGGGTGTTCTGGAAATCGGCGATGGTTTTACCGAACGCCTTGCGGTCACGGGTATAGCGCACCGTCCATTCAATCGCCGCTTCGCAGACTGTCGTGCTCCTGACGGCCTGGCACAAGCGTTCCTGAGCGAGCTTGGTCATCAGCATCTTGAAGCCACGATTTTCCTCGCCCAGCCGGTTGCTGATCGGCACATGCAAATCCGCGAAGAACAGTTCCGCAGTGTCCTGCGCATGGGTGCCCACTTTCCGAAGCGCCCTTGCCTTCTGGAACCCCGGTCGATCTGCCTCGACCAGAATCAGGCTGATGCCTTTTTTTCCCGCTGTAGAGTCGGTTTTTGCGGCCAAGATCAATAGGTCGCACTGGACCCCATTCGTGATGAAGATCTTCTGGCCATTGATCACGTATTCATCGCCGACCCGCTCGGCGCGAGTCGTCATGTTTTGTAGATCGCTTCCGCCACTGGGCTCTGACATGCCGATAGCGCCGATGACTTCTCCGCGAGCCATCTTTGGTAGCCAAGTTTTCTTTTGCTCGTCGGAACCCCAAGCGTAAATATACGAGGCGACCATTTCCGCATGAACCATGAAGGCACTGCCTGGGCCACTCATACCCGCGTGCCATAGTTCTTCGATCACAATCACATCGAATAGCCAATCCGCGCCAGAACCACCATATTCTTCCGGCAGGCTCGGGCACAGAATGCCGAGCTCGCCCGCGCGTTGCCATAGTTCGCGGGGCACCTTGCCGTCAATCTCCCATTGCGCATGATGCGGCGCAATCTCCTTCTCGATGAAGCGCCTGACTGTGTCACGGAACGCATCATGGGCTTCGGTAAAAAACGGTCTGGCTATAGTCATTTGATCTCCAATTGACCTCTGTCAATGACGATGATTTCACGAGCGGGGACACGGGCACGCCACTGCAACCCAATGTCAGATTTGAAAAATTCGAATTGAAGGCTGTCCCCTGGATAGACCGGGCTGACAAATCGGCCGGACATCGCCTTGATACGCAGCGGATCGCCATCGCAGACCGCGTCAATCGCCGCGCGGCATCCCATTCCAAAGGAGCAGAATCCGTGAAGAATGGGTTCTTTAAGGCCCATGGCTTGCGCGGTTTGCGGGTCGGCATGCAGCGGGTGGTAGTCACCGCTAAGCCGGTACAACAGCGCCGAATTACGCGCGGCGTCGAGTACCACTATCTGATCGGGGTCCCGGTCCGGCACAAGGGGTGCGACGGCCGGTGCTTCACCAAAGCCGCCTTGACCGCCGTCATTTCGCAGCATGACCGTTTGTGCAATGGTGGCGAGCCGCTCGCCAGCAGCCCCCATCAACACCCGCTCTGAATGAATCGTGGCGCCTTTTTCACGTCCCTTATCCTGCACCGCGACGATGCGGCTCGTGGACGTGACATTTCCCTCTGCGGGAACGGGTGCGTGGATCTCGAAGGAAACTTCACCGTTGAAGATATGTGACCAATCGATATCTAACGATGGATCACGAAGCCACAGCCCCGGGTAGGCCAATGCCAGGCAGTAGGATGGGACCACCTTCTGCTCTTTCTCATATACATAAGCCAGTTGTGCCGGGTCCACTGGATCCGCGCCGTAACCCAGTCCCAGGCTATACAACATCGAATCCCTTCGCGAGAAAGACTGGCTACCTGCCGGAATTGAAAACGCTTTGACACTTTTCAGGTTCATTATTTTTCCAAATCGGAACCAAAAACAGACTCAAGCAGTCCTGAGGAATCCGTCCCGCCAGCCATAGAGGACAGATCATTTAATGGACAGACCATTCTAAAATAGAATATTAGGCGTTAAATTGGGAGAAACCCTCACAGAATTGCCCTAGGTCGTATTGGCTCGCGTTGCCGTCGTAATCTGTTTTTTGAGCCAACCCTAGTCGTGATGTTCAGGCCCAGATTGCGCCTTGTATCGAGCGCTCATTTCCGAAAAACCGAAAATCCTGGCCGAGTTTTCTCCCAGTACCTTGCGCCGGCTGGACTCCGAGAGTCCTCCCATATGCCGCTCGATAGCCTGGGCAGAGTGAGGCCAGGTTCCCTCGTGGTGGGGATAATCATTGGCCCAAATGCAGTTGTCTTGAAGGTTGAACGTTTCCATGAGAGCCAAACCGGTCCTGTCTTCTCCAAAAGAAGCAAACCCGTTTGATCGGAAATAGTCACTTGGCATCCGCTTGAGCTTTGGCCTGACCCAAAAGTGATGCTTCAAGTAGGCTTCATCCATGGCATCAAGCGCCCAGGGCAGCCAGCCGATACCAGCCTCGACACTGCCGAACTTCAGATGGGGAAACCGTTCAATAACACCCGACGCACAAAGAGTGATCAACGGTTCAGCGGTGGGAGAGAGAGAATGAACGACATAGTTCACAACGGCGCCGCCCAAACCTCGCGTGGTCCGGGGGTCTTTGCCGGTGGAGACATGAAAGGTGATTGGAACGTTTGCCTCTTGAAACCTTGCCCACATTGGATCAAAAGCGACGTCGTTGTAATTAATATGGCCCGTTTTCGGTGGGCCGAACATCGGCTTGCAGGGAAGTGTGAAATGGCGAAAGCCCAATTTCAGGCAGCGATCAATCTCGCCTAATACACCCTCTATATCCCCTGTCGATAGCGCGGCCGCCGGCGAGAGTCGATCGACATACTGTCCAAACGTTTCCCAGGCCCAAGTGTTGTAGACCTCACATTGCGCGGCAGCAAAGATGGGATCAAACGTGTACCACATCCCCATCCCTTTGTTGGGGAAGATGACCTCGCCATCGATACCATCGAGCGCATGATCTTTCAGCCTGTCAAGAGGATCAGCACCGGACTTCGAGCGTAGGAAGTCTTCCCCCGTCAACCGAGAAAGCACTAATCGATCGGCTTGTTCGGACGCCTCCATCTTTCGCCACTGAACGCCCTTATCATCAATCCACACCTTTGGCAGGCGATCGCGGTATTTTTCATCAATGCGTTCCGCCCATAAATTCGCCGGCTCATTTGCATGGCAGTCCGCCGAAATCATTAGATATTTATTAGACGCCCCAGGTTGAACACTGCTCGCCCATCCGTTTGAACCAGGCGTAACGAGACGCCATTTATTCTCTTCGTTTACAGTCATTTCAGTCATGGCATATCTCCAGAGTCTTTACGGAATAAACAAACGACATATCCAGGCAGTTGATCTAAACAACGTCCGACGCACCTTAGGCAATTTGTCATCAAATTTGCGCAGCGCCATCTACGAGAGATTCGCCAAACGTACCTTCTTGGCGTAACTGCTCCACCACGTCATTCCCGTATCCCAAGACGGATTTCAGGACAATATCCGTGTGTTCTCCTACCGATGGAGATACTTGAGGATCAGCAGTCGGTGTCAATGAAAAACTAACTGGTGGTGCGAAATTGGGAATCCATCCTGCCTGGGGGTGTGGTATTCGAGAATGAATATTCAATTCCCTCGACTCTTTCGCCACAATTTGATCGGAGATTCGGCGAACCTCACCACATGGCACTCCCGATTTGCGGATCCTCGGCCCCCAATAGGACCAAGGTTGTTTTTCGAAATCCTGCTGCAAGATGCTCATTAATTCGTCTCTTCTCGCCAGCCGGTCCGATCCACGCTCATAATTCTTGTTTGTAGCCAGATCCTCACGGCCCATGACGTGCCCGACCAACTTTTTAAATTGGGCGTCATTGCCGCAATTGATATAGAAGGAACGGTCCTTGCACTTGAAAACCGCCGCGGGACAAATGTCGGGACTCACATTCGCATTCCGGCCAATATCTTTTCCTGTGAATAGATATTGCATTCCGGAGTAGCCAGTCATTTGCACCGCACTCTCGTACAAAGACATCTCGATATATTGGCCCTCGCCCGATCGCTCTCGGTGATATAGGGCGGCCAAAATAGAGCCATAGGCTAACGTACCTGTGTGGACATCGATGACGGGCGTCGTGGTTCTCACGCCGTCCCGATCACCGTATCCGTTAGTGGACATAAATCCACTTTCCGCTTGCGTAACGGGGTCGTAGCCGTTTCTGTCGGCGAACTCCCCTTTTCTGCCATATGCCGAGATCGAACAGTAAATGACAGCGGGATTCATTTTCTTGCACGCCTCGTAATCGAAGCCGAGTCTCTGAGTCACGCCCGTAGAAAAATTCTCTACAACGACATCTGCCTTGGCGATCAGATTTTCGATTATTTCCTTTGCTCCCCGAGCCTTCATGTTGAGCGCGATACTTTTCTTGTTCCGATTGCACCAGACAAAAGGAGCGCCCTGTTGCTGCAAGTCAGGATGCATCGGCGGGTAGTGCCTGAAATCGTCTCCTCGCCCCGGCTTCTCCAACTTGATCACCGTCGCGCCCAAGTCGGCCAGCATCATTGTCGCCAGTGGACCTGCTAGATAATGCGTAAAGTCGACTACCAGCACCCCCTCAAGAATATGTGGTGCCCCCACAGCGCGGGCTTTATGAGGTGGGAGAAGAGCTTCTATGTCTATCACTGGTTGCCTCTCTACTTATTGATATTCAAGCGGGTACTCGAATGCAATAGCACTTATCTTTTAAATGTCTTACCATTCTATGGTAATCATCAATCCGTGCAGTAGTAGGGTATACCCTTGTTCAACGTAGTAAAGAGGAGCTTGGCACCCTCGTGGTCACTAGGTGCCGTAGGTGCTGCCGGAGACAGCACACTGCCTGATTCGTGCGTAGAATTCGCACAGGGCGGGGTATTCTCGAGAACTTTCAGCGCTTGAACCGCAGATAATTTTCCACAATTGTGGGTCTATTCAATGCAGAACTTTGACTTTAGAGAGATCCGGACTTCACGAGTGTTCGAGGACATTTGCGAACAAATTCGCGGCCAGTTAGCGTCGGGGCAGTTGAAACCTGGCGCTAAACTGCCAGGCGAGCGCGATCTCGCCGCGGCCTTTGGCGTTGGACGGCCGGCTGTCCGCGAGGCGCTTAGAACCCTGGAGATTTCCGGCATCGTTTCCATTCAAAAGGGCGCGCACGGCGGCGCATTTATTTGCGAAGGCGACACGCAAATAATGACGAAGGCCCTTAGGGATTTCATGCTGCTGGGTCGAATCTCGATCGACAACTTGAAAGAAGCGCGCATCCAAATATGGAGCGTCGTCGTAAAACTTGCCTGCCAGCGTGGAACTCCTGAAGACTTCGACGCTATAGAACGGCATCTCGAATACATTGAGAGCCTAAGCGACCTGAAGCCACGCGCGGTGGCAGCCCTCGAAATGTTCAGTCTCATCGCGGCCGCCTCCCACAATGAAATTTTCGTCCTGTTAATGGATTCGCTTGGGAATATTATTTTCCAAGTTGTCGAGGAAGCCGGCCGCGTGCATTTCCCGGAACTCCCGGCGATTCGTATGCGCATTCTGCAATCATTGCGAGCAAAGGATGAGGCAGGCGCAACCCAGGCAATGGAAGAGTACTTGACCATCGTGCACGGAGTGTTGGATACCCCCACGTCCGCGTGAGACGCGCTGACCAGCGCACAACTACCACCCATGAATCCTTATCAGGGGAACGACAGCTCTTGTTATTTCGGGATCGGATAACTGTTAGCCGAATATTGTATTAGCCACCCTATTGTTAATTCTCTAGAGTGACGTGCCATAGAGCAGACAGCAATTTCATTTCGAACATCGCGCAGGAGCAATCATGGAGCCAGTTCCCTATTCCCCGTCTTCGGTAGACGGCACGGATGCCTTATGCAGCCCTGCCCCGGAGACGAAACGCTATAAGGTAAGGCGACCGAATGGGGTGGAACTGGAGGTCTATGCACAGGGCAGCGGCGATCTGATTGTGATGTTGCCCTCACTGGGACGCGGCGCGCAAGACCTGGCTGAAATTGCGGACCCACTGGCCCACGCCGGCTACCGGGTGTTGTGCCCCGAGCCACGAGGCAATGGCCAGAGTACTGGCCCCCTGGAAGGAAAAACGTTGCATGACTGGGCCGAGGATATCGCCTCGGTCATTGAGCATGATGCAAGCGGCCCCGCCTTCATCATCGGGCATGCCCATGGAAACTGGATCGCGAGAACACTCGCGTCCGATCGGCCCGAATTGGTACGCGCGCTGCTGCTCTTGGCGGGCTCTGCCGGCAAAGTTCCGGCAGGCGACGAGGGCATCCCTATCAGTCATGAAACCCGGGCACTGATCGAAGTATGCGGGAACATGGCGCTTTCCGAAGCGACGCGGCTGGAGAGTCTGCGGAAAGTTTTTTTCGCGCCGGGCAATGATGCGAGTGTCTGGCTCGGTGGATGGAATACCGAACTCATGACGATGCAAACGCTAGCGCAAAAAAGGACGCCCGTTGATGATTTTTTCGCGGGTGGTACAGCGCCGATACTGAATCTTCAGGCCGAATACGACGTGATTGCGCCCGCGCGCTTCGCGAACGTACTCAGGGATCATTTGGGTGAGCGGGTCACCAACAAGACGATCAAGAATGCGGCCCACGCGCTGTTGCCCGAGCAACCGGAAGCCGTCATACGGGAAATCCTCACCTACCTGGCTGCGCAAACGCACCACCAGCCCTAAACCGACGAGATCGCGACACGCAGCCTATGACTCAATCCAGCCCTTCTCTATTAGACAATGCCACGCGCGACCTGGCCATATTTGCCTCCAGCCTGCAATACCGTCAAATTCCAGCGAGCGTCATTGAAAGAATCAAGACCAGCGTATTGGACAGTATTGGATGCTGCCTGTTTGGCATGACATTGCCTTGGACACAGAAGGTCCAGGCGATGGTAGAAGAACAAGGCTGCCTCCCGGTAGCATCGCTATTCGGTTCCGAACGGAAAACCTCCGTGGCCGATGCGGTTCTCGTCAACGCCACCGCAGGTCATGCGTTCGAACTGGACGATATTCACAAAGAGTCAATCGTCCATCCCGGCTCGATTGCTCTGCCTGTCGCAATCGCTCTGTCAGAGAAAACAGGCAAGCGCCGTGGCCGAGATCTGTTGACGGCGATCGTGGCCGGCTATGAAATCGGCACGCGTGTTGGCAACGCGGCAACCATGGATCTGTTCTTCAGGGGCTTTCATCCCCAGGGAACGTCCGGCGTTTTCGTGGCGACGACGACGGCAGCCCGCATGCTCGAACTGGACGCGCATGCTATGCAGCATGCGCTAGGTATCGCCGGTTCGCAGGCCGGCGGACTGATGGCGGCGCAAGAAGGCGCAATGGTCAAACGGTTCCATTCCGGTCGCGCCGCACAAAGCGGGGTGTATGCCGCGCTGCTGGCTGACAAGGGCTTCACGGGCATCACGGATGTACTCGAAGCGCCCTACGGCGGCTATCTAAGTACTTATTCGGGCAAGCCCAATGCCGCTCGACTGACCGATGGCCTGGGCAGCATCTGGGAAACAGAAAAGATCGGCTACAAGCCACATGCCAGCGTCACCAGCATTCATGCGGCGCTCGATGCACTGGCACAACTGATGAAAGAACACCATCTACAGCCGGACGATCTGGTCGGGGTCGACATTGGCATCAGTCATATGACTTATGTGCACTGCGCCTGGGAATACAAGGCGCAGGGTGTCACCGCCGCACAAATGAACCTGTTCTACAGTCTGGCAGTGATGGCTTACGATGGCATGGCTTTCGTGGAACAGTATCACCAAGACCGCCTGAATGATCCCCGGGTCCTGGCGCTTATTGCACGCATGACGGCTCGTGTCGATTCCAAGATCGACGCCATGGGGCCTGCATTCCGGCACGCAGCCGTCGTAACAGTAACGTCGACATCCGGCTCCGTGTTCACTAAAGAAATACTACATCGTCGCGGAAGCCCCGAAAGTCCGCTCAGTCCGGCGGAGATCGAGTACAAGTTCCGCCATATCGTGAAGCCCTGCTTGTCGGCGGATAACGCCGACGCCGTAGTTGCGTTGACACGCAACCTCGATCAATTGGATGACATCCAGCCTCTGCTGGATATCCTGGCAATGTCACGAGTCTAATCGCCGGGTCGGACCGATGGTCCGGCGGTGATCACCGGTCGACCCAAGCTTTTTTGCATTATCCGCGCTCGACAAATGGCTCGTACATCACCTGCCGTATGACCTTCTTGATCAGCTCTGATGAAATCTCGTCTCTCCATACTGCGTAGAGATGCAGGTGACCAGCACTATTGTCGACGTCCTTAAAGACGATGCCGGGAAAAGGCAGACGCGCATAGGGCTTGGGAACGATGGAAATACCCAGTCCAGAACGGATCAACTGGAAAACGGTGAATGGTGTCCTTGCCTGGTGCACGAGGGTAGGCCGAAAACCCTTCGCCAGACAGCATGCCAATTGTGCGTCATAGAGCGACGGGGAGTGCTCGCGCGAAAATCCGATAATGCGGTATTTCTCAAGATCTGCTGCGGTAATTTTCTCTTCTTTCTCGAGCTCATGACCCTCTGGAATGGCCAGGATGAAAGGCTCGGAATAAATCGGCAGTTTGTTGAACGCAGCAATGGCCGGGATAGAATGAACGATTCCGATATCCAGGCGCTCTTGCATAAGCGCCTCGACCTGGTCTCGTGATGACATGTCGTAGACACTCAATTCGATTTCGGGAAAGCTCTTCGACATGCGGGCCAACAGGCTGGGCAGCACATCCAAGAGCGCCGATGTCACAAACCCGATTTTTACATTGCCGCCGTCAGCCTCGGCAGCCCTGATCGTGGCACCGACTGCGCTGCGTAAGCTCGCGAGAATCGTTCGGCTTTCATTCAGGAAGATCTTGCCCGCCTCGGTTAACCGAACCTCACGCCGGCTACGCTCAAGCAACTGTACACCCAGATCGTCTTCCAGCGCCTTTATTTGTTGCGACAACGGCGGCTGGGACATATGCAGACGCACCGCCGCCTTGCTGAAACTCAGTTCTTCCGCGACGGCCACAAAGTAGCGCAGATGTCTGATTTCCGGACCGTGCATGACTCACTCCCCTTGACAGTACCAATCATGCCAGCCCGGCATGGTATGCCGATCATAGCGTCGTTGGTTATATCCAAGACAAATAACTCGAGTATCGAAACAATATTGGACCGGCGGTACGATGAAGCCTAGATTGTCAGCGACGAATAAAGCGGTGCCGGGGAGTTATTTTCCGCGCCCCATTATCCCTACGGAGACAAAAATGAATCAGCTGAATCGATCACGACGCGTGTTGCCAATCGTTGCCATGGCAATGACCTCATTGATGGTAGCCCATGCGCACGGCGCCCCAGAGGCCTTTCCCTCTCGGCCCATTACGGTCATCGTGCCCTACACGCCGGGAGGCTCGGTCGACACGGTGGCACGTCTCGTTACGGCCCAACTGCAGAAACAATTAGGTCAGCCTATTGTGATCGAAAACAAGCCTGGCGCTTCGGGCATGATCGGGTCGGAACAGGTCGCGCGGGCCAAGCCCGACGGCTATACCCTGCTCTTGCACGCGTCCAGCCAAGTCTATCTTCCTTTGGTTAATGCAAACGCTAAATATGATGCGCTGAAAGACTTTACGCCGGTCGCACGCATCGGCACCGTGCCACTGCTGATCGTCACCGCAACGACGTCGCCGCTTAATTCACTAAAGGATATGCAAACGCAGGCTCAAGCGAATAAGAATTCCCTTACCTGGGCCACCTCGGGATACGGTACGTCTAGCCACTTGGTGGAAGAAATGCTGAATCGCGACCTGAAGCTCGGCATGCAGATCGTGGCCTATCGGGGTGCTGCGCCTCAACTGACTGATGTGATGGCCGGACACGTATCGGCCGCCGCCTCTCCCATGCCCGGAGCCTATCCCTACGTCGCGTCTGGCAAGCTCAAAGCAATTGCAGTGACCAGTGCGTCACGGATTGCCAAGCTGCCCGATGTCCCCACTGTAGCGGAAAGCGGCGTAAAAGGTTTTGAGTTCTCATCGTGGTATGGCGTCTGGGGCCCGGCGGGCTTGCCGGCCAATATCGCGAACCAGTTGGCCAGCGAAATCAACAAGGCGACTCACGCGCCCGAGGTGACCAAGGTTTTCGAGACGATGATGTTCCAGCCTGCCGACACTTCGCCACAGGACTTGGCAAAGGTGCAGCAAGATGAGCACGACAAAATAAGCCAGCTCGCGAAAGAAGCCAACATTGTCATCAAGTGATATCAAAAGGGACTTTGGCATGATTACCCGTAGTTTGGCGGCATGGCTCGCGAATTTGTCGCGAGATCAGATCCCTGGCTCTGTCCACAAAGAACTGCGTCATCTGGCGCTGGATACGTTCAGTGTGGGACTCAGAGGCAGGCATACCCCCTGGTCCGAAGCTATCCGCGACTGGGCCACCCAAGACAGCCACTTGCCACACGGCGCCTCGCTTTGGGGTGAAAATGGCTTACGGCTCAGGCCATCAGACGCTGCTCTGGTCAATGGCACGGCGGCCCATTCGCTGGAACTCGACGACTTTCATAATGCAAAGGTGCATCCGGGCGCCGTCATTGTTCCGACGGTATTCGCGGTGGCCGAGCACTACGGTGTCGACCCCGCGCGACTGGATATCGCCTTGGCAGCCGGCTACGAGGTAATGATACGTACCTCGCTGGCGCTATCGCCCGCCGAGACCCGTCTGCGAGGCTGGCATCTGACCCCCGTATGTGGTCCATTGGGGGCCGCGGCGGCTACGGCCGTCATGCTGGAATTGCAGCCGCACCAGATCCAATCCGCTCTAGGGCTGGCGGCGACGCAGTCCAGCGGTTTGTTCGCCTTTACCCTGGACGGCGCCGATTCGAAACGACTGCATGCGGGCATGGCTGCGCGGGCCGGAGTGGTATCCGCAGAGCTGGCCCGCAAGGGCGTGACGGGCCCCGCCTACGCCATCGAGGCGGAAGACGGAGGCATGATGAAGGCGTTTTCCGATCACTCGGATGCCTCACGCATGCTGCACGCACTGGGCGACACTTGGCACGCCGCCAAAACCAATTTCAAGCCCTACAGCTGCTGCGGCAGCGCGCATGCAAATGTGGACGCGGCGATTGAACTGCGCGCTGAATGGCCGCAGAACGGCCCTGTGCGAGTGGGCGTGCCAACACTCGTGGACATCCAGTGCGGCTATCAATACGAGCCCGGCTCCGAACTGCAGGCACAGATGAGCGTGCGATACGCCGTAGCCAGCGCGCTCCTGCATGGTTCTGTACTGCCCCAGGATTTCGAAGCGGCCCGGCGCCATGATCCCGCTATGGTTCGCCTCGCCAACGCCATCGAAATCGTCAGGGATACGGATCTGGATCAACGCTATCCCAAGGATTTCTGCGGCTGGGTCGAAATCATCGATCGATCCGGGGTGCCCCGCAAGGTCTTGAACATGAACCCGTCGGGGTCTGCCGACAATGCGGAACGCCATAAAAGACTGCGGGAAAAATCCAGTCTGCTGTTGAACCAGGATTGCGGCCCGGAAGCGTCCGAGGAAATCTGCGATTTGTTCTTGAAACCGGCGCAGCTGGATATTCAGAGGATTATCGCGACAAGTGTCTGAACATCAGCGCTCCTGCGGCATCGGACGCCAAGTCCGGCCGCAGACGCTGGCCTCTGCAAATCAAGATCAGCCCTCTACTTTCTCAAGGTAGGCATGAAACAACCCGACATGTACCTCTGCGGAATCACTTCCGTCTTCCCATAGGTCACTGGCCAGAAAACAGACGTCAAACGAGACCTGCCGGGCGCTTTCAAGACCATGTGCGGCGGCATCGGGATAGGGATAGGCGGGAGAAACGCCGACGATCGTCCCGACTTTGCCTCGAACATATCCAGGCATGCGAATGTGGCCGGGTGCAAACAGGTTGCGTACGCGAACCGTATCGCCGATCTTCAGATCCGGCAACGAACCCTGATGTGCACGCCCCGATTTGCTCGGCACGGATAAAGGGACCGCCTCCCCGATCGCTTGCTCGAGCTCCTGAGGCGTAATGACGCCTTTTTCGATACAGAGACTCGCAACGCCGGTAAAGACGCGCTCAAAATACGATGCCGAAAGGTAATGCGCAGGTGCCATTCGCTCAATGGCGTGGCGGTATTCATCCATATTGAAAACGCGCTGCCCCACCATCTGTCCCATTAACGAACCGGCTTTGATTTCCCAGTCCGCCTTGAAAGCGGTGCGCTTGCCTTCCTTATTGATGGGGCTAAAGCCTTGTTTCCCGCCCAAATCATGCATGCCGTCCATGTCGTCTCCCCTAAGCCATGATTAAACAGATGCCGCCGATGCACCGAACGGTGGCTCCAGGCGCTGGACACCGATCAGGCAATCTTGCGTAATCAGGCCGGCAAGCTGATCCTCCGTCCAGCCGTCGGTACCGGGGGGACGCATCGGCAAGATCATATAGCGCGTGTCCGTCGTGGTGTCCCAGATACGCAGCTTCATGTTTGCAGGAAGCGTCAATCCCATCTCGGCAAGCACGGTGCGCCCTTCTCGGACGATCCGGGCGCGATAGTTCACGTCCTTGTACCAGCCCGGCGCCATCCCGATGATGGTAAAGGCTGTACAGGAACACAAAGTGCAACAAATCACATTGTGAATCTCGTCGGTATTTTCTTTGACGACGAGACTGGCGTGGTGCTCCGGCATGGGGTAACCCAGCGAAGCAGCGACTGCCCTGCCATCCGTCAACAGGGCTTGCTTGAATTCTGGATCGAGCCAGGCTTTTGCGCAGAGCCTGGCGCCAATAGCAGGCGACCACTCCTCTGTAACCTTGTGCTCATAGTTCGACACGGTGTGTTCGTCGAACAGCCCTTTGGTTTGAAGCAAATCGATCAGCGCATCCACACGCCGACTCATATCTGGTGATGACATTTGGACCTCCCCTCCTATAGGCAGCACTGGCCGAACGGCCACCCGCACATTTAGTAGTACTGTACGCCAATTCGCCATTCGCCCGGTGTTTTACCTATACGTACACCCACGGTCGTCCACTAACGGAGACTCCCTGCTGTACGACTGGCGGGGCCGCATCTTGCGGCAAGCGCGTAATATTGCACACTGCCTCCAACCCTACCGTAGCCCTTGCACTCTCACATGGCGTACAAGGGCAGTACAAGACTCTGCCGATCAATGCCCGGATTCTCCTTTGTTCTACGTCTGATGGCCGTCTTGGCGGCGGCGCATGTCTATGTCGGTCTGCGCTTGATTCCCGATCTTGCCTTGACCGATAGCCAGCATGTGTTCGCCGTGGCGGCCCTGGTGCTTTCCTGCATCCTGATGCCCATGGCCCTGTTGGTCCGCCCCTTTTCCGCTCGCGCCTGGTCCGACTGGGTAGCCGGTATCGGGCTTGTGGTGATGGGCCTGTTCTCTTCGGTCTTCGTGCTGACCCTGCTGCGCGACGCAGTGCTGGCTGCGGTGCTGACAGTCAGTACGCTCTTTTCCATCACGCTATCGTTGCCTGCTCTGAAGGCCGACAGCGCGCTTGCGGTGTTGGTGCTGGCTTTGGGCGCCACGCTGCTGGGCGCGTTCAACGCCAGGCGACTGGCGCGCGTGGTGCGTGTCGACGTACCCATTGCCGGCCTGCCACCTGCGCTGCACGGGTTCACCATCGTCCAGATCAGCGATATCCATGTAGGCCCCACCATCAAGCGGGGCTATGTCGAGCATATCGTCAAGGCCGTTAATGCCCTGAAACCCGATCTGATCGCTATCACCGGAGATGTGGTCGACGGTCCGGTCGCCCGATTGGCGACCCACACGCAGCCGCTGGGTCAACTGACCGCACGTCATGGCGCGTTTCTGGTGACGGGTAACCACGAATACTATTCCGGCGTCGACCACTGGGTCGCCGAGTTTCGTCGTATAGGCCTGAGCGTATTGATGAACGAGCACGTGCTGCTGCACCACGACGACACACCACTGGTGGTGGCCGGCGTCACCGACTACAGTGCTGGCGTGTTCAATCCGGCACAAACCAGCAACCCCGCAGCGGCCCTGGACGGTGCACCAGCCAATGCCATCAGCCTACTCCTGGCACACCAGCCTCGCAGCGCCGCTGCCGCCGCCCCGGCCGGCTACAAGCTGCAGTTGTCGGGCCATACGCACGGCGGCCAATTTCTACCCTGGAATCTCTTCGTGCGCTTGCAGCAACCGTTTACCGCCGGCCTGCACCGCTTTGAGGATATGTGGGTCTACACCAGCCGGGGTACCGGTTATTGGGGGCCACCCAACCGGTTGGGCGCGCCGTCAGAAATCACCTTGCTGACATTGGTTGCCGGCTAATCTGGACGCAAGACCCCCCACCCGATAGTGGGGCGAGGTACTGAAGGCAGCGCTTCGGTCATTAGCTGCCGGGTATCGCGAATCGCTTGTCGTATAGTTCGCGCACCCAGTCTATGAAGACGCGCACTCTCGGCGAGAGCTGACGGTGAAATGGATAGAGGGCGCAGATCGGCAAGTCCGGACACTTCCATTGCGTCAGAACCTGGACCAGCCTACCGGCGTTCAGGTGCTCTTCCAGCCGAAAACGCGGCACCTGGATCAGCCCGCAGCCGGCAAGCGCAGCGCTCGTATAGCATTCCGCATCACTGACCGAAATCCAGCCCGTGGCCGGGAACTCTTGTACGTCCCCGTCCACGATCACGGAGAACGGATAGCGGGAGTCATTGCCTCGAGAGAAAAAACCAATTGCGTGATGCTGCGCCAACTCGCGCGGATGCTTCGGCGTTCCGTATCGGGCCAAGTATGCCGGGCTGGCACAGATGATCTCTGGCAGGTCCGCCAACTTTCTGGCGATCAACGACGAGTCGCGCGGCTGACCTGCCCTCACCACGCAATCGATGCCTTCTTTGACTAAGTCGACCAGCCGATCGCCGCTGCTGAGAATCACGTCGATATTGGGGTAGCGCTCCCGAAAGTCGGTGATATGAGGCAGGAGGATCGTCGTCGCATGTACCCCATGTACATCCAATCGCAGGGTTCCACGCGGATTGACGACTTGCGTACTTACCGAGGACTCGGCATCTTCGAGATCGGCCACAACACGCCTGCTGCGTTCGTAGAATGCCTGTCCGTCCAAGGTGGGCTTTACCTGACGTGTCGTGCGATCAAGTAGTCGAGCGCCTAACCGGCTCTCCATCTGCTTGATGGCGTGCGTCGCCGTCGCGCGCGGCACATTCAGCATTTCCGCAGCCTCAGTGAAGCTACCCAGTTCGACAATGCGGTTGAACAATTGCAACGCAAGAAAGCGATCCATGGAGAGCCAATATTTAGTTTTACGTGAATAAAAAAATTTTGCAGCACCTACCTGTTGTGTGCACTGTCGACGTCAATAGCGTACAACGGTACCCCACACAGGTTCCGTGCAGGGGCAGCGCATTTATGCGAACCCGCCATTCGCGCGCACGACTTGGCCGTTGACCCACTCGCCATCGGCACTCAACAGGAACGACACGACGCGCGCGATATCTTCGGGTTGTCCCAAGCGTTCCAATGGCGTCATTTTTGTTATCTGCGAGATCTGCTCTTCGGTCTTGCCGTCGAAAAACAATTCGGTGGCAACGGGGCCCGGCGCCACCGCATTGACCGTGATCCGCCGACCGCGCAACTCGTTGGCCAGCACACGTACCAGGCCCTCAACCCCCGCCTTGGATGCAATGTAGGCCCCGTACTGGGGAAAAGATCTAGCGATCACGCTTGTGGAAACGGCCACGATGCGTCCGCCGGCCTGCAAGTGCTGGGCGGCATGGCCCAACACCAAGAACGCGCCCCGCAAGTTGGTCGAAATGGTACGGTCAAAGGCGTCGATGTTTTCCGGCGCGATCGGTGCCAGCGACATGATTCCAGCGCTATGCACAACGGCGCCGATGGCTCCATAGGCTTGCAGCACCGTGGCGAAAAGCCGCTGTACGTCTTCGGTTTTGGACACATCTGCCTGCACCGCAATAGCTGTTCCGCCCGCGGCATGGATTGCGGCGACGACCTCATCAGCCTTGGCGGAATTGCCCGAATAATTGACGGCGATCTTGAAGCCATCGGCGGCCAAGCGCAAGGAAATGGCCCGACCGATGCCTCGGGAGGCCCCGGTAACGATCGCCGTCTGGGGCATCAATGATGCTAGGGAAGAATTGCTGGTGTTCATGATGATTTCCTTTAGGTAGATCGGTGACGACCAGCGTTCGCGCGTGTCGAGCACGCGGACGGACTGAGCCGTTTGCACCCGGAAAACATGATGACATTTGCTTCAGAATGAATAAATAGGGAAAAATTTACTTGTTAATTCAAAAATCATCAACAATCGTAGCGCAAAACCATCAACTCGTCGTGTGGCAACGCTGAATCAGTTGCGAATCCATTAGCGCCTCGCGTGCCATGTCGGCAATGGTTTCGAACACGCGCAAGTCGCCAATAAGCGGAAATGACGCATAGATGGCAAGTGGCGGCACCGGTCGGTCCACCTCGAGAATATCGATGCTGTCGTCGTCCAGCTCGCGCTGCAAAATGGCCCTCGGCAGGATCGCCACAGCCGTACCTGACGTCACCAGACGCAGCATGACTGCCAGCGAGTTGCACGAATTGATTCGGGGAGGCGATACACGTGCGCCGGCGAACCAGGACATATTCAGAGCATGCAACGCCGATGGCGCCGGCACCGTCAATACCGGCATGCCGGCAATGTCCCCTGCCGTCAATGGCGCGTTCTGTTTGATCTTCCCTTTGGCACTCACCCAGCTCATTGCCGAGTCGCCAAGTAGGACATCGCGAATATGCGGATGTGCGCCGGGATCCGTCGAAATAGCAAAGTCCAGCCCACCGGCACACAATCTGCCACGCAAAATCGATCCGACATCCACACTCAACTCGACTTGCAGCGAGGGATAGTGCTCGCTCAGGCTCGCAAGAAATGTCGCCAGACCGGAAAGGGCCGCAGACTCATTCGTGCCCAACCTCAGCAGACCGCGCATAGGCGTCGCGTCATCGGTCAGGACATCATCGGTCAGGTCAAGCAGCCGTGTGGCCTTATTCAGGAATGACGCGCCTTTCGGGGTCAGTGCCGCGCCTTTTGCATCGCGCTCGAGAAGCCGATAACCCAGCGCATTTTCCAGCTCGTGTATCCGCGCCGACACCGTGGGCTGCGTCAGGTGCAGGTGCCGGGACGCAGCGTGGAAACTTTTCAGCCGGGCTACCCAGTAAAACGTCTCTATCTGGGTTAGGGAAAGCCTCATGATAGAAATTGACCACAGTCCGCTTGAGAATTTTGATTACCTTCCCCTGGGATATGCCATATAGGATGGGGACGCATGTTGCATGAAAGTGTACCAAAGCGTTCATAGACGCCCAGAATCGCACAAAGAGAGAAGATATGAGCCCCAAGCGTATCGGCATCCTGATTCCCTCGACCAACACCTCGGTCGAAGCGGACTTTCAGCGCCTTCTTTTCGATGCCGTCACGGTGCATAGCGAGCGTCTGTACATTCCAGATGGCACGATGACCGAAGCGTCCCTCGACCTGATGAATGCAGACTTGCAGGAAAAGGCGGCGTTGCTGGCCACGGCCAAGATCGACGTGATTGCCTACGCCTGCACTTCCGGCAGTTTTTATCGCGGGACGGCCTGGGATGAGCAGGTCAGAGATACGATCGAACAGCGCACCGGCGTCCCCTGTGTAACCACGAGTACGGCGGTTTCGAAGGCATTCCAGGCATTGGATGTGCACACGATCTCTGTGATGACCCCCTATCCGGACTGGACGAATCAGAAGCTCGCTCAGTACTACGCCGCACAGGGATTGAGCGTCAAGGGAGTTCATGGCGACGCACGCGCCGCCGCGGATGGCCATCGCGCCATCAATGACCAGGACCCGGCGCAGATCGAGCAATTCGCCCATGAGCATTTCGATCGCGATGCGCAAGCCCTGTTTTGCTCGTGTACCGCGTGGCGATCATTAGAGTGCGTACAAGCGCTCGAGACATCATTGAACGTGCCGGTCGTCACGTCGAACCAGGCGACGATCTGGGCAGCTTTGCACACCATCGACAGTCTGGACAAGGCAAAACCAGTGGGACGCTTATTTAGCGTGCTGCCGGCGCAATAATGCAACGCAGTACGCACGCCAATGGTGCGCAAGCGCCATGGATTGCACCAAGCTTGACCGAGCGTACCGACCCGGGACACCGCATTCTCTTCATCAACAGAAGGCCCAAATCATGAACTCGCATGAGCATGTCGTTCCACTTCCGCAATGGGCCGCCACGCCCGCCGGCGTTCGAGCGCAGGCCCGCCTGGGTCTGTTCAACGGTAATACCAGTGGGATGGCACCTGGCTACGGTCAGGGCAATTTGGTGATTCTGCCCAAGAGCTGGGCCGAGGATTTCTACGGCTACTGCCAGGCCAACCCCACCCCATGCCCCTTGCTCGGCATGAGCGAACCGGGCAGCCCAATGGTTCCCATGTTGGGTAACGATATCGATCTCAGAACCGATTTGCCGCGCTATCGCCTGTGGCGCGACGGCGAACTGGTGGATGAAATCGACGATGTCGCCGCACTATGGCGTGACGACTTTGTGGGCTTTGTGCTGGGGTGCTCTCTCTCATTCGAGTACGCGCTTGAACAAGCGGGCTTACGCGTGCGGCATGTGGATGAAGGAAAAATCGTACCCATGTATCGCAGCTCGATCCAGACCCAGCGCGTGGGCGCCTTCCATGGCCCTATGGTGGTGTCGATGCGACCCTATACGCCTGAGCAAGCCAAGATCGCCTACGACGTATGTGCCCGTCTACCGGGCGCACATGGGGCACCCGTACACATCGGCGACCCTGCTCAAATCGGAATATCCGATGTCAGCCGCCCCGACGAAGGCGAACCCACGGAAATCCGATCTGGCGAAGTACCGGTGTTCTGGGGTTGCGGCGTAACACCCCAAGCAGCGGCCATCCTTGCCAAACCTCCGATTCTCATCACCCACGCCCCGGGACACATGCTGATCAGTGATGTCCCGGTCGAACAGTTGCGCCTGATTTAGGCGGTACGCGGGGCTCGTCGGCCCCCATTGTTATCCGTTTAATTTCGCCGCGATGCGCCCGGCACGTGGCTATACAACAGGGGAATAGAAATGAAGCAGACAAACAAACAACTTCTTTGCGCCATCGTGATGGCGACGGCTGCGCTGGCAACTGCCACCACGCATGCGCAAACTGACGCCAAGTCCGAATTGATTACCCTTGCGCAAGGAATGGAGCCGTTCTCGATGCGCGTGCTTGGCCCGCCAGTGGGCACCGCGGAATGGTTATTCGTCGTCAAGCCTTTCTGGAGCGAAACGGTCAAGGAGCTCGGGGCCGGCAAAGTGACGGCCACCTTGAACAGCGTGACCGACATCAATGCGCAACCCTCGGATGCTCTGCAACTGACTTCCCAGGGCACCTTCGATATGACCAACATGGTCGCCAACTACGGGTCGGGCGATATTCCGACCCTGGACGGCTTCGATCTGGCCGGTGTGGCCACCTCTGTCGACAGCATCAAGAAAGTGCTTGCCGCCTACGAGCCGGCGGCAGAAGCGGCCCTACAGAAGCGTTATCGCGTCAACCTGCTTGGCGCCGGCATGTCAGGCGCGCAGACGTTCTTCTGCAAGGGAGATATCAAGACCGTCGATGACCTCAAGGGCAAGAAGGTACGCGTCAGCTCGAGTACGCTTTCCGAACTGGTGCAGGGCCTGGGGGCTGCCCCCGTCACCATGGCGTTTGGAGAACTGGTTCCGGCCTTGCAACGCGGCGTGATTGATTGCGTGATCACGGGCACGATGTCCGGCAACACCGCCAAGCTCTACGAGGTATCCGACACGATGTTTACCCTGATTGCAGGCTGGGCGCCGACCATCCAGGTCATCAACAGCAAGAGCCTGGCCAAGCTGGATGATACCCAGCGAAAATGGCTGACCAAGGCGATCGATTATTACTACCGCGACATCAGCGACACAATCCAGACCAAGAACGTCAATGAGGGAATCTGGTGCAACACCGCCGACAAACGTTGCACCATGATCGGTAAAGCGGGTGTAACCGCGGGCAACATGAAGCTGGTCGAGCCCAGCACCGAAGATTTGGCCAAAGTCCGCCAGGTGGTCCAGCAGAACGTCCTGCCCCAATACGGCAAGGCATGCGGCAAAGACTGCGCCGCCGCATGGAACGATAGCGTCGGCAAGGTCGTAGATATGCAGATTCCCGTCAAGTAATTCAACACCACACTGGGTCAGGCCCAGCAACGCGCTGGGTCGGGCTCGGAACGGGAGCCATCATGCCTTTTATCACCAAAGCAAGAATTCGGTTCGAACGCCTCTCACGAAATGTCGCGTTAACCGGTTTGTATGTACTGTTTGTCACGGCACTACTCGTTAGCACCGATGTGGTGGTACGCAAAGTCTTCGGCATTGCGTTCGTCGGCGCCGACGAACTCGCGGGTTATGCGCTCGCACTGGCCACCAGTTGGGCTTTGTCCTACGCGTTCTTCGAAGGTAGCCATATACGGGTGAATGTGCTGCACCTGACGTTGTCGCCACGCGCCAAGGCCCAACTGGACGTCCTAGCCGTGCTGGTGACAACGGTCTTGATCGCTATCCTCGCGTGGCAAGTGTGGGTTCTTGCCTTCGATTCGTGGACGTTCGACGCGGTGTCCAATACGCCGCTGCGTATACCCATATGGATTCCGCAGTTCATTTTCCTGGCGGGTGTCCTGCTTTTCTTGATTTCCGCGGCGCTGGTGCTGCTGGAAAGCATCGGTCTTGTACTAAACGGCAAGTATGAAGAAACGATACAACTGATAGAAGAAAGCGAACAGTCTGGAGAGTACACGCTATGACGATCGGTATCGCTTTCATACTGGGCGCATTCATTCTTTTCTTTGCAGGCCTACCCATTTTTTCGGTCATCGGACTGGGAGCGTTGGCGGTGGGCTTGATCTCCCCGGTTCCGATTGTGGATTCATTAGGAATGACAGCCTGGGCCCAGGCACAAAATTATGTGCTGATCTCAGTACCTTTGTTCATCATGCTGGGCGAGATTTTCGTGCGCAGCGGTATCGCGGGCGAAATGTACGATGCGGTGGCTCCGTGGCTGAACAAGATGCCCGGCCGGCTGATGCAGACGAATGTCGCCACCAGCGCCATCTTTGCCGCCACGTCGGGATCCAGCCTGGCCACGGCCGCTACGATTGGGTCGATCGCCATTCCGCAGATCAAATTGCACGGCTACAACGAACGGTTGTTCCTGGGCACCATTGCGGCGGGCGGCACGCTGGGCATTCTTATTCCACCGTCCATCAATCTCATTGTGTACGGCAGCATCACCAACACCTCGATCCCTGAGCTCTACCTGGCCGGAATCGTGCCGGGCTTGATCCTGATGGCTTTGTTCATGCTGGTGACGACCGTTCTGTGCATCATGCGGCCGGAATGGAGCGGCAAAGAAATCAAGACCGACTGGCACATGCGTATCGCCACACTACCGAAATTGCTGCCGCCCCTGGGGCTATTCCTGGTGGTCGTGGGGTCTATTTACGCCGGTATCGCCACGCCGACCGAAGCAGCCGCGCTTGGCGTGATCGCAACGCTTGCGCTAGGACTGGCAAGACGCAAGATGTCTTTCAAGATTCTGAATTCGGCGCTTCTTGCCACGGCCAAGACCAACGCCATCCTGATGATCATCATCATCTTCGCAGCCTTACTCAACTTCGCCCTGGGAATGATCGGGTTTTCTCGCCTGCTCGAGAGTTTCGTGTTGGGACTGGACCTCAGTACGTATGCGATCGTGCTCATGGTCGTGCTGATCTATCTGATCCTGGGCTGCTTTCTGGAAGGCTTGTCGTTAACCGTGCTGACTGTGCCGGTCCTCGCGCCCATCATGGCCAAGCTTGGCTTCGATCCGGTCTGGTTCGGCATCATGGTAATCCTGGTCACCGAGGCCGGCTTGATCACACCGCCGGTCGGCATGAACTGCTATGTAGTGCAAGCCACACGCGGACGCGGCTCGTTGATAGATGTCTTCATCGGCGTATCACCCTATCTGCTCGCCCTGCTTACCTTGGTGGGGATCATTATTGTCTGGCCCGAAGTCGCACTCTGGTATCGATAGATCATTACCTTTGCAGGTTGGTCGAGGATAGTCACATCGCCGGCCAACCTGAATCGCACATCATCTGACTCACCCTTCACTCTAGAGACCACACTCATGTATCTACTGAAATCGCTCCCAGAGCAGATTGCTCCCGAACGCATCGAATTGCTGGCGCGAGCCGAACCCGCCACCATCGGCCATTTTCTTCATACCGGATTCATGGACAGCGGCATTCGCGCACTGTTGCCGCCTCAGCGCATTGCTGGCACGGCCGTCACGGTACGCTACCCGGGTGCGGACGGTGCCATGGCGCATTACGCGGTAGGCCAGGCTCGCCCCGGCGATATTCTGGTCATTGACCGTTGCGGCGACCAGCGCCACGCCAGCCTGGGCGGCGCCCTGGCCTATGCGGCGCGCGCGGCCGGCGTTGTCGGTATCATCGTGGACGGCGTCGTCACCGATATCGAAGAGCTGCGACGCTACGGCCTGCCGGTCTGGGCACGCGGTTTGACGACCATCACCGTCAAGACACTGGGCATCGGCGGGGAGTTCTGCATTCCCGTCTCCTGCGGCGGCGTAGCCGTGTCGGCCGGAGACGCCATTCTGGCCGACGAAAATGGTGTGCTCGTGCTGCGGCCCGAACTCATCGAATTTGCCGCCAACAAGGCCGTCGGCCTACAAACGGGTGAGAAACAGACATTGCAGCGCGTAGACGCAGGCGAGAAATACCCAGACATTCTGGGCACCTCGGCTGTCATCAAGGAACACCTGGCCCAGTACTGAAAAGGAAATGCAAACGATGTCATCGTCCCCTTCATTCATGACCGTGAAAGAGATAGCCGCCCAACTCGACGCGGGCAGCCTATCGTCTGCAGCGCTGGTAGAGCATTATCTGCAACGAATCGCCGGCCAGGATTCCCGTTTTCACGCGTTTACTGAGACGTATGCAGACGAGGCCCGGCAAGCGGCGCAGAGTGCCGACCTTGCCCGCAGCGCCGGATGCAGGCTTGGACCACTACATGGCATTCCCATCGCCCTCAAGGATCTAATCGAAATCGAAGGCCGTATTACGATGGGTGGATCCGCCGCCAACCGCGAGCGTCGCAGCCCCGTCACCGCGACCATCGTGCAACGCCTTCGGCAACAGGGTGTGATCATTCTGGGCAAAACACATACCGTCGAGTTCGCCACCGGCGGCTGGGGCACCAATACGCGTCTGGGCACGCCGCTAAATCCCTGGGATCTAGATGTCCCACGCACGCCGGGCGGCTCCAGCAGCGGGTCCGGCGTGGCCGTCGCCGCGGGCCTGGCGCCTTGGGCGATCGGCACGGATACGGGCGGCTCAGTGCGCATGCCGGCGTCGTGGTGCAACCTGACCGGATTGAAAGTCTGCACGGGACGCATCAGTACCGATGGCGTGCTGCCCCTGAGCACGACACTGGACACGCCTGGGCCCATGGCCCGCACCGTCGGCGATACCCGGCTGCTCTACCACGCGTTGCGGGAACCTGAACCCTTCGATATGCACAGCGCGTCGCCTGCGCGATGGTCAGGTCGGATGACCACACGTACCGACCTAGCGGGTCTGCGGCTGGCCCGCCTTCCCCAGAACGAGCGTGCAGTAGCCACGCCAGAAGTCCTGGCCGCTTATGATGCGTCGCTCGACGTATTGCGCGCAGCCGGCGCCGATATTGTGGACATCACCCTTCCGTACGGCTTTGCCGAGGTGGCCGAGCTCAATAGCCTGATCATGAATACCGAGGGCTATAGCTTCTATGCCCAGCTACTGGACGACGCGTCACAACCTCTTGATGAAGACGTACGCCCCCGTCTGCTGAAGGGCCGCGAGGTACGGGCGGCCGACTACCTGAACGCGCTACGCCGCCGCCAGGCAATGCAACAAGAACTGTACGCTATTTTCGAGCAGGTCGACGCACTGCTCACACCTACCACCGCGACAGCGCCGTTGCCGCTCACTGACGTCGACCAGAACGCGACCCCTGCGTACTACACCCGATTCGCGAATTTCTTCAATCTGGCTGCGCTAGCACTGCCCAATGGGGCCACGCAGGACGGCCTGCCGATATCGCTGCAGATTATTGGCCGCCCGTACAGCGAGGAGCAGATGCTCGACATCGGAGAGGCATACCAGTCGCGCACCCAATGGCATTTGCGCACACCGCCGGAGGTATGACCGACTCACCATCGCTTTCAATGAAGACGCACCCTGAAGACCGTCGATATCAACCCTGACATCGACGACGATTCTGGCGATGGCTTGCCCTGCTACACCGACGCCAATTGAAAACGCTCGAATCGGCCCAGAGCGTCTTCCACCGCCGCCTTTAATGTCTTGCTGCGCGGCGCGATCCAGGTCCACTTTTGCACCAGCAGCTTGCCCGCCTTTCGGTCGGTCTTCAGGTCCAATGCGGCGACGATACGATCGCCCGCCAATACCGGTAACGCGAAATATCCCAATACGCGCTTCGGAGGCGGCACATAGGCTTCGAACTTGTGGTCGTAGCCAAAGAACATGCTCAATCGCTTGCGCTGGATGATCAATGGATCGAACGGCGACAGGATGTGTATCAAAGGAGAAGCGTCAGTGGGGGGCAACAGGTCGAGCGTATCTGGCTCGACCCAAAAGGCGGCATTCGGGTGGCTGTCCATATGGACGGGCACCAGTCGTTTGCGGCGCACCTGCGCCGCGATCAGTTCGGCGACCACCTTCTTGGTGCCCAGATTGCCATAACAAATCGAGTCCAGACTGACCATGCCCTGTGCACGCAACGCGCGTGTCAGCAGGTACTGTGCGAACTGCATCTCGCTGGCGGGTCTGGGACGCTTGTCCCAGGCGAAATGGCGCGACGCAAGATCGTAGCTTTTCAGCATACCCGTGCGTTTCGCAATGGCCAGGTCGCCGGCAAAAAAACCGAACCGCAATGCACGACGGGAAGGCTTCTTGCTGTCCCACGGATGCGTCTTTTCGACCAGGTCTTCTTCTATGTCGCGAATGGAGATCGGCCCTTCCCTACGTATGCGCTTGAGCAACACCGCATAGTCGTCCGCGGTGACGGAGGCAAAGGAATCGCGTGGCGTATCACGATGGCGCGCCATCGCAGGCATGAAGTATCGATAGTCTGACGTGGGTACATACGAAAGCGCATGCGTCCAGTATTCGAAAGCCGACTTTTCGACCGACTGTACGTGCTCCAGGTCCGCTAGCGCGTAGTCCGGAATTCGGGTCTGCAGAATGTGGTGATGGCTGCGCTCGATCACGTTGATGGTGTCGATCTGGACGTAGCCCAGATGCGCGATGGCGTGCCGAGCCGCCTGCGGGCCGGCGCCAAATGGCGCGTACTGATCCAACCGCTGTGCCCGCAGCCAAACGGCCCGCGCCTGGGGCCCTGAAACGGGAAAGGACATGATTTTCACGTCTATTTTTCCATGCATCCAATACGTGCAGCGCATTCTGCACAAGATGTTTTAGCACACCGCGTAAACCCGACTGCGGCTATGCCCTGACAAATCACGACAGCGCTGCCGCGCACGCCTCGCGGCAACGCCTATGTCGACCGTTAACCCAGGTTTTCAGGAGATCGACAGGAAGTCATCACGACTGCGTCACAAGTGATTTCTATCATCGCACCGGCACACTTGGAATCTGTTTCGTCTTGCGATGCAGATTCCAAGAATTCGAACAGACCTTTCCCGCCAAGCCCCCTCTGAGATATCTTGCGATGACAAAACCTTCTTTCCCCGTATCGGCTTTGCCGGCTGTCCAGGCGACCCGCCGCCGACTGCTCAAGATGTTCGCGGGCGCGCCCATGTTGCCATTGGGAGGCGCCTTTGTGTCTGCCTCCGTGCTGAGCGCCTGTAGCAGCAGTGATGACGACTCCGATTCGCCGGCTCCCGGGACACCAGTTGCCAATTTCGTTTCAGCGTCGTTCATCGGCATGGCCGCGCCCTCGTTGAGCGATGCGGCCGCGATGGCAACGACCACGGTGGGTTCGAAGCTGCAAGTAAACTTCGATGACGGCAGCAACCAGACCTATTCATTAGCCTATGCTCCGTTCTTCACCACCGGTGATATCGTCAAGGATCTGCAAGGCAATGACGTCATTGCTGGCGGCTACTACGATATCAATAACGCCCCCATCATGGACAAATCGGGTACGGGTGCCGCACGCCAGCTCTTCTCAGATGCTCCGGACGGCACGTCGATGATTCACCTGCCGGATGCCAAGGTCGACGGCGTGGCCAACCCGGTGTTCGTTGTGGTTCAGTTCGAATACGTCACCAAGGACCTGGGTGGTAACGACACCTACGGCAAGCTGCCCTCGCCCATCGCCGTGTTGACGCTGGACCAGGATCCCGACACGGGCAAGCTCACGCTGGCCCGTTACCACAACGTCGACATGTCCCAGGCGCATGGCCTGTGGATCACCTGCGGCGCCAGTCTCTCGCCCTGGAATACACACCTGTCCAGCGAAGAGTACGAACCCGATGCGTTCACGGCGAAGAGCAATGACATGTTCTTGGGCTATAGCAACTACCTATACGGCGACTCGACCACCGCCAAGCCCTATCACTATGGCCATCTGCCCGAGATCACTGTCAACCCAGATGGTTCCGGCACGGTCAAAAAACACTATTGCCTGGGCCGCATTTCGCACGAGCTCATCCAGGTCATGCCCGATGAACGCACTGCATTGATGGGCGACGACTACACCAATGGCGGCCTGTTCATGTTCGTGGCCGACAACGCGCGCGACCTATCCTCGGGCACGTTGTACGTGGCGCACTATGATCAGGTTCTGACCGAAAAGTCGACCGCACGCATGAACTGGATCAAGCTGGGCCACGCCAACAGCGCCGAGATCGAAGCGATGGCCAACTCGCTCGAGCCGACCGACATTATGGACGTGCAGTACACCGATCCGGGCGACCCGACCTACACGTTGATGTACTGCGACGGCAAGGCGAACTGGATCAAAGTCGTCCCGGGCATGGAAAAGGCGGCCGCGTTCCTCGAAACGCACCGCTATGCCAACCTGGTTGGCGCCAGCATGGCATTCACCAAGATGGAAGGCACGACCGTCAACGCCAAGGACAAAATCGCCTACTCGGCGCTGGCCAACATCCAGGCCTCGATGGTGTCGGGCGATGCTTTTAACGCCGCGCACAACGTCCTGTTTCCGACGACCGTTGCCGGCGGCGTGCTGGCTCACGCATTGAAAGGCAGTGTGCTCGACACCGACGGCAATGCCATCAATAGCGAATGGGTGCCTGGCGACACGCACCTGGAATTGTCTGGCGAAGACCTTGATACCCCCGACGCACTGGGCAACACGGCAAATGCCGACAAAATTGCAAGCCCCGACAATCTGAAGTTCTCGGAAAAGCTGCGCACGCTATTCATCGGCGAGGACAGCGGTAACCACGTCAACAACTTCTTGTGGGCGTATAACGTCGACACCAAGGAATTGACGCGCATCCTGTCGACGCCCGCAGGGGCCGAGTCGACCGGCTTGCACGCGGTAGACGAAGTCAACGGCTGGACCTACATTATGTCCAACTTCCAGCACCCCGGCGACTGGAAAAAGACGGGCCTGCATTCGGTCGTATGGGAAACCCTCGATCCCCTCATCAACGCCAACTACAAGGACAAATATGGCGCTGCGGTGGGTTATGTAACAGGTGAATTGACCAGCATCAACCTAGTCAAGAAGACTGCTTGATAGGATAGCAGCGGGCCCGCACAGCGGGTCTGCTCTGCGCCCCAGGCGGCTTAAGAGTCGGAGACCGGCGGCACCGGCAAAATAATCATCTATTTTATAAAAATAATAAATTGATGAAAATCTAGCGTTTCCCCGTCGTTGCGCAGACACCAAAGAGAAAATCGGGCAAATAAAATTTAGGCCTATCATTTCGTCGATTCCATATGCATTTTCGTCGAAAAAAACTGGATAAATCGGTGCCGTTCAAGTAGCTTTCTTGCATTCCTCCAAACATCTCAATACATGTAGTCCGACGATGAGAGTAAGCATGAAACAGCTAACGAGCACCCAGCATTCCGCCCTAGGCAGAGGATGGCGGGCCATCGCACTGTCGGCCACCCTGATATTCACCTTGGCGGCATGCTCGGATGGAGGCTCGTCGTCTAAAGACGAAGAGAAACACCTGAAACTTTCGGGTCACGTCGAGAGCAACTCGACGGGGCTCGCGGATTACAACGTCAAGCTATATGCCAGCTTTTCCGGCGATGGCGGGTCGTGGGTGCCACTGGGTTCGGGATCGACCAACCGTGGCGGTGAGTTCACCATCAGGTACGCGCTATCCGAATCGCAGCAGGCTCAGCAGGCGGTCCTGTTCGTCGAAGCAACACGGGGCTCGGCCATGCTGGCCAGCGCGATCGGCAGCGACAACAGCAGAATCGACACCCCTATTGTGGTAAACGACCATACGACGGTCGCCACGGGTAATGCCTTCGCGCAGTTCATCAGCGCGTCGGGTATCGCGGGCGACGCTATCGGTATGTACAACGCGTCGCAGATGGCCACCAATTTGGCCGATCCCATTTCCGGATCCGTCGGGGCCGCACTGGCCTCCTCTCCCAATGGTGATGAAACGTCGACACTAGCGACCTTCAATTCATTGGCCAACGTCGTCGCGGCCTGCGTCGCGGAGGAAAGCGATTGTGCCGAGCTGTTCGCAGCGGCAACCCCTCCCGGCGGTACGCCAGCTAGCAATGTGCTAGAAGCGCTGTCCAATATCGTGAAATACCCGTCGTACCCCGGCTATCCGGATGATGCGGCTGATCCGATATTCGGCTTGTCAAAAGGCTCGCCAGCCCACTATCTGGGACTGGCTGCGCGCCCAACCAACTGGCTGTTATTTCTGAAAGTCACTGGCGGCGCCTACAGCGACCAGAGTCCGAGCAACTTGGTCAACGCCGTGGGCAACATCGCTTTCGACGCACTGGGCTACGCATGGGCGAACGACAACTATGAGCCGCAATACCCCGGTCAGCCGGCGTGCGCCGGCTTGCGCCTGATCAAGTTCTCGCCCTCGGCACAGGTCGTGCCTGGTTCGCCCTACTTTGGCGGCGGCCTCAGTGGCGCCGGCTTTGGCATTACGCTGGATCCCGTCGGGAACATCTGGACGGGGAATTTCGGTTTCGAGGACCCGCCCTGCATCGGCACGCCACAAGAGGCACCCCACAACAGCGTATCGGTATTTCAGCCCGATGGCACGCCAATTTCCCCAAGCACCGGCTTCACCCAAGGCAACATTTCATGGCCACAAGGCACGTCGTCCGATCGAGCGGGCAACATCTGGGTGGCCAACTGCGGCAATGATTCCGTCACCAAGATTCCAAATGGAGATCCGACGCAGGCGATCAATTTTCCATTGGGCCCGCTCGCACCCGGTGAACTGCCAAAACTCAAACCGTTCAGCACGGTGGTGGATCTGGACGGCAATGTCTGGGTCACCATGAACCGGGGCGACAGTATGATGATTATTGCGCCCGACGGCGCGATCCTGAAAACGCTGACCGCGGGTAGCGACCCGGCGCGCCCGCTGATTAACCACCCCATTGGTAACGCCGCCGACAGCAAGGGCAATGTCTGGATCGCCAATTCGAATTGGCTGGACGCCCCGTGTCCCGCCAGTCTGCGCGAAGGCCCGGCCACGAATCCGTCGATCACGCTGTATCAGGGAGATACGCACGAACCGTATCCGGGATCCCCCTTTACCGGCGGAGGCCTCACCGTACCATGGGGTATTTCGGTAGACGGCAATGATACGGTGTGGGTGTTCAACTTCGGGCCGGATGGCATCGAGGCCACGCCAACGACGGCATTAACCGGCATCAGCCGATTCTGCGGCGCGGACACGAGCAAGTGCCCGCCAGGAATGAAGGTAGGCGATCCCATCTCGCCCGCGACCGGTTATATGAGTGACGCCCTGGAACGCATCACCGGCGGCCAGATCGATCGATCCGGAAACGTGTGGGTAATGAACAACTGGAAGCAAAATCCCAATCCCGACCTCAACCCCGGCGGTAACTCGATCGTCATTCTGATCGGAGCGGCCGCACCGCTGAACACCCCGGTGATCGGCCCGCCGGTTCCGTTGGCTGCCGTGGCGGCTGGGAAGCGCTAAGCGGGAAATGGGTGCCCTTGTCTGGCACGTGCACCCACGTCCACACGAAAAACTACAGAAAGGTGACGTACACCATCACGATCTGATGCGTCCCCAAAGGTAGGCAACCGCGGCCACCACCGCGACGGACGCAAGAGGATTCGCGCGAATGCAATCCTTGGCGCAGGTCAAAGCTCCTTCGAGCGCGTCCTGCCCCTCATGCAGCGCATCCTCGGCCGCCGCTTTGGTCGAAGCGGCTCGCCTGGACACGGCGCCGACGGCCGCCTTTGCTTTCGCGGCCCCTTCGTCGATCAATTCTTCAGCCTTGTCTTCTGCCTGGGACGTTGCCATGATTTTCTCTCCAAGAGTGGGTTCGCTCCATACCAGTATTCACCAACTCGCCACGTATTGTCGATCGCTTGGTAACGAGATTTTCCGATTGACGTCGAGACAGCACGCTAGCGGGCCACTGACGATCCCGACTTTGGTCACATGGCGGTCATTGCGCAAGGTCGCGAACGAAGGCGCTTTCGTTCAGCCTTGCTGATGCGTGAACCGCAACGTTGCTCCCGTCTGCGCCTGCAACGCCTCGTCGCTGATATCAACCAGCTTGTCTAATACCAGAAACCCTTGAGGCGTGATTTCCACGACGGCCAAATCGGTGTACACGCGATGCACCACGCCCAAACCCGTCAACGGCAACGTGCATTTCTCCACTAATTTCGGCGTGCCGTCCTTGGCATTGTGTTCCATCAGAATGAAGACGCGCTTGGTTCCCACGGAGAGATCCATGGCCCCGCCTACTGCTGGTGGCTCGCCCTTGCGTCCCAGTGACCAATTCGCCAAGTCGCCCATGGGTGTCACTTGCATACCGCCCATGATGCACAGGTCAAGGTGGCCGCCGCGCATGATGGCGAATGAATCCACATGCTCGACGAAAGCGCCGCCGGTCAATAAGGTGACGGGATGCTTGCCGGCGTTGACCAGCTCCAGGTCTTCCTCTGCCTGGTTTGCGGCAGGCCCCATGCCAACGATCCCGTTTTCGCTGTGCAGCAAAATCTCGTCGGCCGGATCCAGATGGTTGGCGACCAGTTCTGGCATGCCGATGCCGATATTGACATAGCTGCCAGGCAATATATCCCTGGCCAGGCGAGCCGCCATCTGATTGCGCGTCAGTCGTTGCATGTCGCGCTCAACTGGAAAATTGTGGGTCGGAGACTTCGACCACGCGATCAACGAAGATGCCGGGCGTGATAATGGCCTCGGGATCGAGGTCTCCCAGCTCGACCTTTTGCTTGACTTGCACGACGGTCGTCTTAGCCGCCTGGCACATCACCGGCCCGAAATTACGGGCGGTTTTGTTGTAGACGAGATTGCCCCAACGATCGCCCTTCTGCGCCAGGACCAACGCAAAATCCGCATGCATCGGATATTCAAACACATAGTGATGGCCATTGATCTCGCGAACTTCTTTACCCGCGGCCAACTCGGTGCCATAGCTGGTGCGCGTATAGAACCCACCCAGGCCCGCACCCGCCGCGTGCAGACGTTCGGCTATCGTGCCTTGTGGAACGCATTCCAGCTCGATGCGCCCTTCGGCATAAAACTGGTTAAAGACATAAGAATGGCTGCCTCGCGGAAAGGAGCAGATCATTTTCTTGACTCGCTCGGCCTTGATCAGCGCCGCCAGCCCTACCTCGTGGTTGCCGGAGTTGTTGCTGACCATGGTCAGGTTACGCGCCCCCTGCTCCAGAAGCGCATGCAATAACTCAGTGGGGTGGCCTGCTCCACCAAACCCACCGACCAGCACGATGGCGCCGTCGTGGATGTCCGCCACCGCCTCGTGCACACTGCCCACGAATTTGTTGATCATGTTCTGTCTCGCCTCTATTGTCTTGTGTAAGCTCGCGCATCACGCGCCGACACTGGCACCGCCATCGACCAAAATCGCCTGACCGGTAATGTGGCGCGAGGCCTCGCTGGCGAGGAACACCGCGATGCCTTTCAAGTCATCTTCGTTGCCCACTCGTCCCAGGGGGATACGGTCCAGGAGCCCTTGACCCATACGCTGAATCTGCACATCAGCCATGCGCGACGAAAAATAGCCCGGGCAGATCGCATTGACATTGATATTGTGTGGCCCCCACTCACAAGCCAGGGCCCGCGTGAAATTCACGGCGGCCCCTTTTGAGGTGTTGTACGCAATCGTGGTCACGCCCTTTGCGGTGCCGCGCATGCCAGCCGCCGAGGCCACATTGATGATCTTGCCGCTGCCACGAGGAATCATCACCCGGCGGCCGATTTCGCGTGACAGATAGAACACCGCATTGATGTTCAGATCCATGACTTTGTGCCACGCGTCGTCGGGATAGGACTCGGCTGGCGCCCCCCATGTCGTACCGGCATTGTTGACCAGAATATCAATAGTGCCAAAACGCGCCAGCACCTGATCGACCAAGCCCGCTATGCCATCGAACTGCGACAGGTTGCCAGACACCGCCAGGACATCAACACCCTGGGCCTGCAGATGCTGATGCGCGGCGTCCAACTCTGACTGTTTTCGAGCGGTAATCGCGATTTTGCACCCCATCTCGCCTAATGCTTCGGCGATCTGCAGGCCCAAGCCGCGCGATCCCCCCGTAATCAGGGCGACCTTGCCCTCCAACTGAAACAATGCTCTGACGCTGGTGCTCATGGCTTTTCCTCGGGACCGATCAGACCACTTCGAACAAGCCGGCGGCACCTTGCCCACCGCCGACGCACATAGTCACGACCACATATCGCGCGCCACGCCGTTTGCCTTCGATGAGCGCATGGCCGGTTAGACGCGATCCCGACACGCCATAGGGATGTCCCACGGCAATGGCTCCGCCGTTCACATTGAGGCGATCATCCGGAATACCCAGCTTATCCCGGCAATACAGCACCTGGCAGGCAAAAGCCTCGTTCAATTCCCACAATCCGATGTCCGATACTTTCAGGCCGGCGCGCTCCAATAAGCGAGGCACGGCAACCACGGGGCCAATGCCCATTTCGTCCGGCTCGCAACCCGCGATGGCAAAGCCACGAAAGATGCCCAGTGGCTCGATGCCGCGACGCTCAGCCAGTTTCGCGTCCATCACGAGACAAGCCGAGGCACCATCCGAAAACTGACTGGCATTACCCGCCGTGACGACACCACCGGGCAACGCGGGACGCAGGCGCGATACGCCTTCGAGCGTCGTATCCGCGCGTATGCCTTCGTCAGCGGAAATCGTGATTTCGCGACGAGACAAGCGGCCAGTGACCTTGTCCTGTACCGCCATGACTGTCGTCATGGGAACGATCTCGTCATTGAACAATCCGGCAGTCTGCGCAGCGGCAGCACGCTGCTGGCTGCGCACGCCATAGGCATCCTGAGCCTCTTTGCCAATGTTGTAGCGCTTGGCCACGTTTTCGGCCGTCTGCAGCATACTCATGTATAGCGCAGGCTTGTGCTCAAGCAGCCACGGGTCGCGACGCATATGTTGATTGGCTTCATTCTGCGTGCAGGAAATGCTTTCCACACCGCCGGCCACGATCATCGGTGCGCCTTCGACCATCACGCGTTGTGCCGCGATGGCGATGCTCTGCAGGCCCGTCGAACAAAAACGGTTGATACTCATGCCGGCCGTCGTGACCGGCAAACCCGCACGCAACGCAATGCCGCGTGCAATATTGCCTCCGGTGGTGCCCTCGAGATAAGTCCCCCCCATGACGCAATCCTCGACTTCGGCCGGGTCCACGTCAGCGCGCGCCACGGCATGCCGCACCGCGTGCGCTCCGAGCGTAGCGCCGTAAGTCATATTGAATGCCCCGCGCCAGGATTTAGCCAAACCGGTGCGGGCCGTGGAAACAATGACAGCTTCTTTCATAATATCCTCGAGACGCGATACTGGAATTATTTAAGGGCTTCGCCAGACTCGGCGCACTGGACCAATAGATCAGCGGGCTGCCAAAATTCCGCGGCCTTGTCCGACTGGCGAGCAAACCGTCTCATCGCCCGCACGACGTTATACAGACCAAGCTGCTGGGCGTAATGCATGGGGCCGCCGCGATGCAACGGAAAACCGTAGCCGTTGAGGTAAACCACGTCGATGTCAGAAGCCCGCAGCGCAATACCCTCCTCCAGGATGTGCGCCCCCTCGTTGACCAAACCAAAGACGCAGCGCTCGACGATTTCTTTTGGCGAGAACTGACGAGGCTCAATACCTTTTTCCTTGCGATAGTCGGCCAGTATCTGTGTCACCACGGGGTCTTCCAACGCCTGCCGGTTGCCCGTCTCGTAGCGATACCAGCCTGCGCCGGTTTTTTGGCCGTAACGTCCGGCCTCGCAAATGCGATCGGCCACGGACGAAAAATCCAGATGGGGATTCTCTGCTTGGCGACGCTTGCGAACAGCCCAGCCGATATCCAGTCCCGCCAGATCTCCCATACGGTACGGGCCCATGGCAAAACCGAAGTCTTCGAGCGCGTGGTCGATCTGCGCCGGCGAGGCACCATGCAGCAGCAGCTCTTCGCCCGCCGCGCGATAGCCATTCAACATGCGGTTGCCGATAAAGCCATCGCATACACCGGACACCACGGGCTGTTTGCCGATGGTTTTGGCCAACGCCAGTGAAGTTGCCAATACCTCGGGCGAGGTCTGGTCCGCGCGCACGATCTCCAGCAGTTTCATCACATTGGCTGGGCTGAAAAAGTGCAGACCGACCACATCCTGTGGCCGATTGACAAAGCCCGCGATCGTGTTGACGTCCAATGTAGAGGTGTTGGTCGCCAAGATCGCGCCAGGCTTTAGTACCGCGTCCAGCGTACGGAAGACGTTTTCCTTCACGCCCATGTCTTCAAACACGGCCTCGATGACCAAATCCGCGCTGCTTAGATCGTCGTACTTGAGCGTCGTGCTCAATAGGCTCATCCGGTCATCCACCTGAGCCTGGGTCAAACGCCCCTTTTTCATGGTGTTTTCGTAGTTGCGGCGGATGATGCCTACGCCACGCTCCAGCGCGACCTGCTCGGCCTCCAGCAACGTCACGGGGATCCCGGCGTTCAGAAAATTCATACTGATGCCACCGCCCATAGTCCCCGCGCCGATCACACCCACGCGACGAATATCGCGTTTGACGGTAGCAGACGTGATACCCGGCACTTTCAACGCAGCCCGCTCGGCGGCAAATACATGACGCAGCGCGGCCGACTCGGGCGAGTTCATCAACTGCATGAATAACACGCGCTCTTGTTTTAAACCCTCGTCAAACGGCAGCAAGCAACCGGCCACCGCCTCCACGCATAAGGAGGGAGCAGGAAAGTGCTTGCTGGCAGCAGCCACGTTACGGCGGGCCACCTGCAGCAAGGCCTGCGCATCAGGCTCGGCGATCTTTATGTCACGAGTCCGTCTGAGGACGCTGCCGGCGCTCACGCATTCTCGTGCGTATGCGATAGCCGCCTCCTGCAAGGGCGTATCCACCACGCGATCAACCAATAGCGTGCCAGCCAGTTTGCCGGCCTCGACTTTGAGACCGTTGACGATCATATCCAGACCACGCTCCAGGCCCACTAAACGCGGCAGCCGTTGCGTACCACCGCCTCCTGGCAACAACCCGAGCTTTACTTCGGGCAGGCCCAACATGGCACGCTCGGTAGCAACCCGATAATGTGCCGCCATGGCCAGCTCCAACCCACCCCCTAGGCATACCCCATCAATGGCGGCAATCACGGGCTTGGTGTATTCATCCAGCGCCGTGATGACATCGCGCAATGTTGGATGCCAAGCTGCTTTGGGCGTACCGAATTCGGTGATATCTGCGCCGCCGGAAAACGCCCGGTCAGATCCTGTCATCACCACGACCTGCACCTCTGGTGCCGCCTCGGCCTGATCCAGCGCCTGCAGGATGGCCACGCGCAAACCGTGGCCCAGGCTGTTAACAGGGGGATTCTGAAAAACGATGCAAGCTACACCGTCTACCACTGCATAATTCACGTAGTTCATGGTATTTGAGAGTTCGTGTTTGACGTAATAGGTTTTCGGCTTCGATGTCGACAGGTTCGGTGCCGAGCAGACAGCGGGATCAGGTGCCTCCGGCCATTTTTTTGATTTCCGTGGCCAGATCAAGTAATCGAGGACGGACTTCGTTCATCAGGTATTCCGGTGACATGCGGAATGCCGGGCCGCCAAAGTTCAAAGCCATCATCGGAAAATTTCCTCCGAGGCGCAGCGCGACGCCGATGCTGTGCACATCAGGATTCCAATCCCCAAAGCAGCAGGTGCATCCTAGTGCGGCGTAGTCCTCCAATGCTTTGTCCAGGCCACGCACAATGGCTTGACCCGCACGCTCGTCCAGCTCGCCAGCTCGCTCAATGATTTCCTGCCGCTCGATCTGACCGGCCTCGACCAAATAGGCGCGTCCCATTGCGGTCACGGCAATGGGTACATGCGATCCCACGTTGAGGTTCAACGTCAGGGCGTCATGGCCCCGGCATGCCTCCAAATACAGCATGGAAAATCGGTCACGCACGCCCAGGGCGACCATCCCCTGGCACGTATCGGCCAAACGCTGCATACCCGGTTTGGCAATTTGCCGTATGTCTAGCTTGGCCAGCATGCCAGCGCCCAGGGCCAATGTGGCAACGCCTAGCCGGTATTTGCCGGTCTCCTCGCTCAAGGTCAGGTAATTCAGCTTGGCCAACGTCGCCGTCAAGCGCGAGACCGTAGACTTGGGCAAGCCGCAAGCCCGTGCAATCTCCTGGTTGCCAAGCGTGACATCACCGCCCTGAAAGCTGGCGAGAACCTCCAGGCCACGAGCGAGCGCGGTCACGAAATGGCGATCCTCGGGCTCTTTGCTTTTTTTAACGGACGTCGACGGAGATTGCACGGTGTTCATAGCTTCCAATAACGGGCCTTATAGGCCCAGGTTAGTAATCAGGTCTTTTTCGCTCGCGTAGTCTTTTTTCGCAAACGCGGCGTAGTCGTCGTGATCGAGATAATACGTACGCACCCCGAAGTTTTCCGCCACTCGCTTGACCTCAGGGTCTTCCAGCGCGACCTTGATGGCTTGATCGAGTTTGTCGACGATAGGTGCTGGCAAGCCCGCCGGGCCCGCTATCCCCAAGGGCGAAGGCACCACAACGTCGTAGCCCAATTCTTTGAGCGTCGGAACATCCGTGAAATAAGGGTTGCGTTCGGCGTCAGCCGTCGCCAACACGCGCACGGCTCCGGACTTGAAGTGAGGCAAAATGCTGTTAGTGACGACAGCGGCTTTTACGTGCTGGCCCAACAGCGCAGTTGTCGCATCAGCGTCCCCTTTGTAGGGGATGTGGGTGAAATCGACGTTCTGGTTTTTGCCCAGCGAAGCCATCACGACTTGGTTGCCGGTATATCTGCCAGGCGAGCTGTAGTCGATATCACCTGGGTGTTTCTTCGCGTAGTCGACCAGTTCCTGCACTGTTTTGAACGGCGAATCTGCCTTGACCGTGACGGCAAAATCATAGCTCAGCACCGTTGCGATGAAAGTCAGATCTCGGATGGGATCATAGGGTACAGACTGTAGATGCGGCTCGCGAAAAATCCCCATGGGCGCCATCGTCAGCATGTAACCGTCAGGCGCCGATGATTTCATCTGAATCACCCCCATGGCACCCGCCACGCCGGGCTTGTTTTCGACGACCACCGTCTGTTTAAGCTGACGCGACAGACTGCTGGCCAAGGCACGGGTCATCACATCGGTCGTGCCGCCAGGACCATAAGGCACGATGATCGTAATGGGCTTGCTGGGATAGTCCGCCTGCGCGAGCGCTGTCAGGGGCATAAGAGCCGCAACGCTAGCGATGGCCAGGATTCTGCCGAATTTTGATTTCATAGATGTCTCCTCCGTTTATAGAGAAAAGGCGATTACCCGTCTTGGGATGATTGCTCAAGCGGAGCGCGCGCCTATGTTTTTTGGATTATTTTTTTGGAATTCTATCCCGTTTTCAACGGAATTCAATTGAAATTTAGTGCTAGCATGACTTAAATAGACCGCTATGCAGTTTTTTGTTCTGCATTGCAGAACAAAAGTTGATGCACATCAACTCAAAAGAGACAACACCATGACGACCGATCTCCTTATCCATCGCGAGGACCTGGATTTCCTGCTCTACGACGTGCTCGATAGCGCAGCACTGGCGCAACGCCCACGCTACGCCGATCACAATCGAGCAACCTTCGATGCCGCCATCGACGCCGCGCACCGGTTGGCCAGTCAGTACTTCGCGCCTCACAACCGGATTTCGGACGAAAACGAACCACAGTTCGACGGCCAGACCGTCAAGACACTGCCCGCGGTAGGCGAGGCCGTACGGGCTTTCGCGCAAGGCGGTTTCCTGGCGGCGACCCACGACTACGAACTGGGCGGCATGCAGTTGCCGGTAACGATTTCACAATCGTGCCTGGCCCTATTCCGCGCCGCCAATGTGGGCAGTTCGGCCTATTGTTTTCTGACCGCCGCCAACGCCAACCTGATCCGCGCCTTTGGCAGCGACGAACAGAAATGGCGTTTTTTACCCCCCTTGCTGGACGGCCGATGGCTGGGCACGATGGCATTGACCGAGCCGGATGCGGGATCATCCGTGCCCGACCTGCGCTCGACCGCGATGCCGCTGCCAGACGGCCGCTATGCCATCAAGGGCCAGAAAATTTTTATCTCGGGAGGCGACCACGACATCAGTGAGAACATCGTTCATCTGGTGCTGGCCAAGACGCCCAGCGCGCCCGCCGGCGCCAAAGGGCTATCCCTGTTCATCGTCCCCAAGCGGCGAGTCGACATGGACGGCAAAGTCACGGACTCGAACGACGTGGCGTTGGCAGGACTGATTCACAAAATGGGTTATCGCGGTACGACATCCACCATGCTCAGTTTCGGTGAGAACGACGCGTGCATAGGTGAACTCGTTGGGGAAACCGGACAAGGCTTGCGTTATATGTTCCACATGATGAATGAGGCACGCATCGGCGTCGGCATGGGCGCCACGATGCTGGCTTACACCGGTTATCGCCACGCCTTGGCATATGCAAAAGAGCGTCGACAAGGGCGTCTGCCCGGTAATGGCGACCCGTCGAGCCCTCCTGTGACGATCATCGAACATGCTGACGTGCGGCGAATGCTGCTTACGCAGAAATGCTATGCAGAAGGTGCTTTGTCGCTCTGTCTATACGCAGCTCGCCTGGTCGACGATGAAAAGACCCATCCCGACGCCGCTCAGCGCGAACAAACTGCACAGCTGCTCGCGCTCCTCATTCCCATCGTCAAGTCTTGGCCCGCGCGTTATGGGCTGGCAGCCAACGATCTGGCCATCCAGGTGCATGGAGGCTATGGGTATACGCGCGAATACCCTGTAGAGCAGTTTTACCGTGACAACCGCCTCAATGCGATTCATGAGGGTACGCATGGCATCCAGGCGCTAGACTTGCTTAACCGCAAAGCGGGTATGAAGGAAGGACAAGCATTTGCCCGCTTGCACCAGCGCGTATTGGATACCGTCGGGCGAGCCAAGCACAGCGGCAATCCCGACTTGGCCGAGAACGCCACGAAATTGGAACACGCCTGGCAAGAGTTGCATGAAACGACCCAGACCTTGCTGCGCGCCGTTCGGGTAGATCCGATTTCAGGCAGTGCCAATGCGGCCTATTATCTGGATCTGTTTGGCCACCACGTCGTTGCTTGGCTATGGCTGTGGCAGGCCACGGCGGCTGACGCACAATTGGCAAAGCGCCCGCACTTGGGCGATTTTTACCGAGGAAAGTTGGCGGCGTGCGATTGGTTTTTCAGTACGGAACTGGCGCTGACGTCCCCTGTACATGTGTTGTTGCGCCAGGGTGAGCAGCACGCTTTGCGGACCGAGGTTGAATGGCTCTGACGGGCAATTGTCCTGCCATGAAATGGGACATTGACGGACAAAAAAAAGCCGGAAACCCTTGAAGGTTCCCGGCGTTCTGCGTACTTCAGCGGATAATAAGTGGTGGAGCCGGGGGGAATTGAACCCCCGTCCGCAAGCCCTCTGCAATCAGTTCTACATGCGTAGTCGGCCTATTTCGTTTTAACCCTGGACTTAGCCAACCGACAGGCCGGACCAAGGCGATTCACGTAATTTAAGCCTGAACCGTGTGACCCCAGTGCAGACCGATTCCTTGTGAATGTCACTGCTGCGGTTCGGGGTTGCCCCCTAGGAAGTTGCCTTCCTCCGCCTGACCCAAGGACAGATCAGTGCAGCGGCTCACCGCTTAAGCGGCGAGAGCGAAACGCTCGTCGTTGGCGTTTGTAGTGTTTCCAGTGGATTAACGAGCGAACTGGTGCTCGGCATGCCCTGAGTTGTTTCGCGACCCACGTCGAATCCGGATCGGCCCCAATAATGTTAATTGTACTCTAATTGGCCCCCTTCAGTTGGCGCTACGCCCCCTGCTCCGGCTGCATCAACGCGGCGCACACTTCGCGCACGATGTGCGCAAAACTTTCCTCGACATCCAGCGGCAGATCACGCACTTGGCGGATCAGGCTGACCGGTGGCAATTCCCAGTTCCAGTCCCATTTCACGCGCGCGACGCCCCCGGCTGACGCCATGTCGATCGCGATGTCTTCGGGCACGATAGACAGCAGGTTTTGGTTGTTGCGCAGCATGCCGGCGATCACGTCGATCGAATAGGTTTCCACGCGCGCGACAGGTGGGCGGACTTGTTCGCGCGTGAAGAGTTCGGTGACCATGTTGCCGATGGGTGTGGCGGACGATGGCAGTATCCAATCGACATTGGCCAATAGGCGCCAGTCAGGTTTGGTGCGTGCCATGCGCTTGGCGAGCGCGGGGTGGGCAATCAGGGCGGGACGCTGCGTGTAAAGCACTTCGTGCCACATATCGTTCATGCCAACGGCGGCCGCGGCTCGGCCGATCACGCAATCGATCTCGTGGCCGCGCAAGGCCTTTAGTAGCTGATCGGTGGTGGCGCGGTACAGGACTACGTTGATGCCCTGGGCGCACAGGCGTTCTAACGTGGGCGTCAGTACGCGTTCGGAGACAAAAGGGATCACGCCGACGCGCAGTTGGGCCGCCCGTCCGGATCGCACGGCCTCCATTTCCTGCCCCCAATGATCCAGGTCGAGCATCATGCGTTCGGCGCGCACGAGAGCCAGTTTGCCTAGGGGCGTGGGCTCCAGGCCCTGTCGCGAGCGGACAAACAAGGGGGCCTCAAAGATGTCTTCGATTTCGGCCAGGGCCTTGGTGGCCGCGGGCTGGCTGATGCCCATGGTGTCAGCGGCGCGCGTCAGGGAGCGTAGTCGTCCCAACCGCGTCAGCAGTGTCAGATGCCGCAGTTTGAGACGAGAAAGCAGCCGTGTGCCGGGACGACGAGCGGTGGGATCCACGGTAGAAGCGCGGGCAGCGGAAATGGGCATGATGAGAGATGAGCAAAGGGCCGAATGAGCAGCCGGGAACGGACGACCGGTGATCGCAATCTGCAACAGCAACAGCTACCAGCCGTCAGCAGCGAACAGCTGGCAATCAGCAACCAGTAACCAGTAACCAGTAACCAGTAACCAGTAATCAGTAATCAGTAATCAGTAATCCAACATTTTACATAACCAATTGGTTATGCATCTATCATAAATCCGCAGATTATCGTTATTCATAGCTTTTATACTGAAGATCACTCCTTAGCGCCCTCTTCTGGTATTCGTCTATGTCCACCCCCAGCTTTACGACTCGCCCGGAAATTCGCGGCACGTTTGGCGTTGCATCGTCTACGCATTGGCTCGCCACACAGGTCGCGATGAGCGTGCTGGAGCGAGGGGGCAATGCCTTTGATGCGGCCGTTGCGGGCGGCTTTACGCTGCAAATCGTCGAACCGCATTTGAACGGCCCAGGCGGCGAGGTCCCCATTCTGTTTTGGAACGAGAATGACCCCCGCGTGCAATCGATATGCGGTCAGGGCACGGCCCCGCAGTTGGCCACGCCGGCGTATTTTCGGAAGTTGGGTGTCGACCTGGTCCCGGGCGTCGGATTGTTGCCCGCGACCGTACCCGGTGCTTTTGGGGCCTGGCTGACCCTGCTGCGCGATCATGGCACGTGGGAGTTGGCGGACGTGCTGCAGCCGGCGATTGAGTATGCCCGCAACGGTTTCCCGTTGGTGCCGCGCATTGTGCAGGCGATTTATGCGGTGCAGGATCTGTTTCGCCAGGAATGGCATAGCTCGGCCCAGGTCTGGCTGCCCGATGGCAAAGTGCCGCACCCCGAGCATCTGATGCGCACACCTGTCATCGCGGATACGTACACCCGCATCGTCACGGAGGCCAACAACAAGGGCAGTGATCGTCGCGCCCGTATCGATGCCGCGCTGGAAATCTGGTATCGCGGTTTTGTTGCCGAGGCCATTGATGCCGCCTACCGTACGCCCATGCGCGACTGCACGGGCGAGCGCAATGCCGGTCTGCTGCGTCGCGAGGATATGGCGGACTGGCAGGCCACGTATGAGACGCCCGCGACGGTGGACTTTGGCAATTACACGGTGGCGAAATGCGGCGTGTGGTCGCAGGGGCCAGTATTCCTGCAGCAACTCGCCATGGCACGGCACCTGCAATTAGAGGGCCTGGCAGCGGACTCGCCCACGTTCGCGCACAAGATTGCCGAGGCGGCAAAACTGGCGTTTGCGGATCGCTTGGCTTGGTACGGGGACCCTCGCGTGACCGATGTTCCCTTGGCGGACCTGCTATCGGATGATTACGCGCGTGCACGGGCCGCGCTGATTAATGACCAGGCCTCGCGCGAGCTTCGTCCGGGGTCGCCGGCAGGGCGCACTGCCCTTTTGCCGGATCTGGATGCCGCGCGGCGCGCGCTAGCACAGGCCGATACGCGCTTTGGGGTTGGGGAGCCGACCTTCGCGCAACTGCCGCCCGTCGAGCAGTGGCTGGAACGCGAGCTATTCGTGGGTGATACCTGCCATATCGATGTCATCGACAAGGACGGCAATATGGTGGCGGCGACGCCGTCAGGCGGATGGTTGTCCTCCAGCCCCGCGGTGCCGGGGTTGGGATTCTCGATCACGACGCGCCTGCAGATGACGTGGCTGGACGACGATCTGCCCGGGCAGTTGCGCCCGGGTGCACGGCCATGCACCACGCTATCGCCGGGCATGGCCCTGCGTGACGGTCAACCTTATATGGCATTTGGGACGCCAGGCGGCGATCAGCAGGATCAATGGACGGTCTCGTTTTTCTTGCGTCATGCCTTATGTGGGATGAATCTGCAGGAAGCCATCGACGCCCCTTCTTGGCACATTGATCATTTTCCCGGTTCGTTCTGGCCGCGCACGACGACGCTGAATCGCATCACCATAGAGTCACGCATGCCCGAGAGCACGCTGGAGGCCCTGCGCAGCGCAGGTCATGACGTCAAAGTCGGTCCGCCCTGGTCCGAAGGTCGCATCAGTGTCTGCACTCGAGAGCCGGCGGGCAATGGCGTGCGACTGTTGCGCGCGGGCGCCAATCCGCGGGGGATGCAGAGTTACGCGGCGGGACGCTAGATCATCAGACGATTAACGACGGATCCCGCCCAAGCGGGACCACCATTCTGTATCGCGACGCCTGTCGCACATAACAAGGGGTTTCCTATGAAATTTTCTTTTCGCAGCGCATTACGCGCTCTTGTCTTGGCAGCCGGCATCGTGCCCGCTGTCGTGATGGCCGCGTGGCCCGAGAAGCCGATCACGCTGATCGTGCCGTGGGCCGCAGGCGGCTCGACCGATATTCTGGCGCGCATGCTGTCAGAACATATGACAAAAACGTATGGTCAGTCGGTGATCGTGGAAAACCGCTCGGGCGCCTCCGGCAACATCGGCTCGGCCTTGGTGGCCCGCGCTAAACCCGACGGCTACACGCTGCTGATCGGCTCGATGAGCACACACACCATGAACGACGCGCTGTACGACAACATGCCGTTCGATGGCGTCAAAAGCTTTACTCCTATCGCGGAACTGGCCCTGGTGACCAACACCATGGTGGTGAACCCGGCATTGCCAGTTAACAGCGTCGAAGAGTTCATTGCCTACGCCAAAGAGCGTCCGGAAGAAATCGCTTATGCATCGGCAGGCACGGGGTCGACCAACCACCTGAGCGCGGCCATGCTCGAGAAGGCTACGGGGATCAAGATGATCCACGTCCCCTATCGCGGCGGCGCGCCTGCCGTGCTGGACACGGTGGCCAATCGCACGCAAGTGCTGTTCAGTGCCGGCACGCAAACCCTGCCGCATGTGCAAACCGACAAGCTGAAGTTATTGGCCGTGACTGAGACGTCGCGTTCGCCCTTGCTGTCGGAAATCCCGATCGTCGGCGAAACCGTACCCGGCTATTCGATGGAAGTCTGGTACGGGGCGTTTGGCCCTGCGGGGATGGATCCTGCGCTGGTCGCGAACCTGAATGCGGAGATCAACCGTATTCTCGCGCTGCCTGACGTCAAGAAGCGAATGGGCGACATGGGCGTGCTGGTCATGCAGACGACGCCTGAGGAGTTTGCCAAGACGCTGGAGGCCGATGCCAAAAAATACAGCGCCATCGTGCGCGATCTGGGAATCAAAGCGGAATGACGGAACTTGATGCACGCATTGCAGGAGCCGTCAGCAACAATGTAGACGTCGCCAATGCCCTTGCCGGCCTCGACCGCCTTGCGGTCTTTGCGGCCATCGATACCTGGGCTCGCCCCGTACTGCAACAGGCGTTGTGCACCGTCAACCGTTTTGATGCCGAAAATATGGCGGTGATCCGACTGTATAGTTCAGACCCCGTGTCGTATCCTCCCGGCGGTTCAAAACAGAAACGGGGCATGCCCTGGGGCGAACACGTGCTGGTGCAGCGGCGCATCTACGTGGGCGAAGGCGCTGACGCGATTCGTACCTCATTTGACGACCATACCGCGATTTTGGGATTGGGCCTGCAATCCGTTATCAATGTGCCCGTGGTCGTGGGCGATGTGTGCCTGGGCACTGTCAACTTTCTGATGCGTGAACCCCGTATCCAGGATGCCCACGTCAATTTTGCACGTTTGGCCGCGTATATGGCCGCGCCGGGGTTTCTGGCTTGAACGTATGCCGCGGCAGTGTTGATGGTTGTGCCGCCCGCAGAGTACTGAGCAGGCCTAATCTCATTAAAGGCCCAGTCAGTACTCTGCCTCTACTTTCCAACTGACGGGAATCTCGGCAACGCTAGCGGACGCAGGCAGCTCTAATGCCATCCGCACGATTGTTGCGATCTCTTTGGGCTGAGTCAGTTGGGCTTTGATGCCCTCCTCCACCCCATCTGCCATATCTGTCGCAACAAAACCTGGGCAGACAGCGGTACAGCGTATGCCGTCGACATCGCCGGCATGACGTAGGCTATGCGCAAGCATCAGCGCCGCTGCCTTGCTCATGGAATACAACCCTCCTTCCGCCGCGCGCACGCGTTTGCCCGCTAGCGAGGCCACCACAATGACCTTGCCATTCTGCACCGCTTTCAGGTGAGGCCATGCGCATTGCGTCAAGCGCATCGGCGATTTGACATTGACTTCGAAAATTTCATCGAATTCCTGCGAGGTCGCGTCAATGACGGACTGACGGCTAAGAATGCCCGCGTTGTGCACCATCGCATCAATCTGACCGAAATGCGCACTGGCGGCTTGCACCCAGGCGGACTCCGTCGCAGGATCAAACGCATCGAAACGGGCCCAGTGATACCGATCGCTGGATTGGCCGGCAAGAGCCTCGATAGGCCCGCGCGTTCCGGCGCTGACGCGCCACCCATGCTCGAGGAGTTCTCGCGCGATCGCCAACCCTATTCCTCGGCTAGCACCACTGACGAGCGCCACTCGGGAAGACGTAGAGGTTTTCATGTTCAGCGCCCCAAGAAGCCTTCGAGTAACGCGCACACATTGCTGCGCAACGTATCTACCTTGTATCCGCCTTCTTGGACAAACAACGTGGGCAACTTAAGTTGAGCAATGCGATCCCCCAACACACGATAGTCTGCCGTGTCGATGCATATATTGCCAAAGGGATCATGGCGAAAGGTGTCGTAGCCTGTCGCGATAACCAGCGCGTTCGGCGCAAAATCCTGAATGCGTTGCAGGGCTTTGTCGAAATCCTTGAGGTACACGCTCAACTCGGTGCCGGGTTCCAGAGGGAGGTTCAGGTTAAAGCCCTCTCCTGCTCCCGTCCCCAACTCGTCGGCATAACCGGAAAGGAATGGGAACAACACCTCGGGTTTACCGTGTAGCGATATCGTCAGTACATCATCACGATCATAGAAAATCTGCTGCGACCCGTTTCCATGGTGCACGTCAATATCGAGAACGGCGACGCGACCCAGTTGCCTGCTTAAGCGTTGCACCGCAATCGCCGTATTGGCGATAAGACATCCTCCCAACCCCATATCGCGCATGGCGTGGTGACCTGCCGGGCGCAACAGAGCGTACGCGCTTTCAGCACCCTCGATGAGGGCCTGCGCAGCCTCGATGGCCGTATCCACACTCCCCGCCATATTGGACCAGGCGTCCTTGACGATGGGAGTGCCCCCGTCTCCCAGATAATGGCCTGCCATCACGACCGGCGTGCGTGTCCTGAGGTCAGGAAAATAGCGATTAACCGCGATATAAGGGCGAATCTCGAACGAAGCATCCGGTGCTTGTGACCATGCTTCCCACGCCGTCTCCAAGTATTGAAGATAGTCGGGGGCATGGACTTCAAGCATTTCTGACGGCCGTTGGGCAGCCCGCTGGACGTTGATGCAATCCAACTTCAGGTCATCCCGCAGGGCAGCAAGAATTTCGATACTGCGCTCAGCGCGATCATGATGGGGCTTGAGCACGCCGCGAATCATGGCATTGCCTGTCCAGACTGCATCGTGCGTAGGGGAGATGTACGCTTTCATAGCACAACCCTTTGTGTTTGGTAGGTAAAATCGATTTACTTCCAGTGGCGCCCGGGCACCGCGTCGATCAACTGACGCGTGTAGGCATGCGCTGGATCTTGCAAAATCCTGGCGGCAGGCCCTTGCTCAACGATCTGACCGTGTTTCAGCACGATGATGCGCTCGCACAACTGCGCGGCTACACGCAAATCGTGAGTAATAAAAAGCATGGATAGCTGAAGCTCTCGCCTGAGATCCTTGAGCATCTCCAGCACTTGATCTTGCACGGACACATCCAACGCGGATACCGGCTCGTCGGCCACGATGAACTCGGGTCGGACGGCGATCGCACGAGCGAAGCCTAAGCGCTGACGTTGCCCACCAGAAAACTCATGAGGATACCGATCCAGTGCAGAAGCATCCAACTGCACCAAACGCATCAGTTCACGTGCACGCGCCATCGCGGCGTCCTGCGTCATCCCGCTAAGCCGCATACCTCCAGTAAGAATTCTGGCCACGGTATGACGAGGATTAAGCGAGCCGTAGGGATCCTGAAAAATCATCTGCACGGATCGACGTGTGCCGGCGTCGTCGAAGGCGCCGGGCGCCAGGATATTCTTGGACTTCAACATGACCTTGCCGGCATCGGCATCAACCAGGCCGGCAAGAATACGGCCAATGGTAGATTTACCCGATCCGGACTCTCCGACCAATCCGACGATTTCTCCGCGACGAACGTCAAAGCTTACGTCCTGCACGGCAGGAAATGTCTGAGCCGATCCAAACAACTTGGCCTTGCGCACGTATGTCTTTTTCAGGCTGCTTACCGAAATCAAAGGCGTCGTCTGTTCAACCCCCGAAGACAGCGGCGGTGTAAAAGACGGTACAGCGGCCAACAAGCCTTTGGTGTATTCAGCCTGGGGCTGTTGCAGTACCTGCTCGGCCGAGCCGCATTCAACGACACGGCCTCCTTTCATGACCACAATACGATTCGCGATCTCGGACACCACGCCGAAGTCATGCGTAATGAACAGGACGGCCAAGCCTTTACGCTGCTGAATGTCTCGGACTAGTGCCAAAATCTGAGCTTGTGTGGTGACATCCAATGCCGTCGTAGGCTCGTCAGCGATGAGGACTTCCGGCTCTAGCGCCAACGCCATCGCGATCATCACACGTTGACGCTGGCCACCCGACAGTTGGTACGGATACGAATCGGCAATACGCTGATGATCCGGCAAACCCACCGATACCAACAGATCGCCAACCCGCTCATTGATCGAGCGAGACGCGTCCACACCGTGAGCACGCAATACCTCGTCGATCTGTTGTCCACAACGCATCAATGGGTTAAGGGCACTCAGCGGCTCCTGAAAGACCATGGCAATACGCTTGCCACGAATCTTACGCAGTCCAGCCAAAGGCAAATTGACCAGATCCTGATCATCGAACAGAATTTTTCCGTTCGCGACATTCAGACCGCGCGGCAACAAACCCAGCACGGCATGTGCCAACGTGGACTTACCCGAGCCGGATTCACCGACCACGCAGACGATCTCGTTGCGATTCAACGTCAGGCTGACATCATCCACGGCGAGCGCACGATCGCCTCCCGTCGGCAAGGCGACAGACAGGTTCTTGATATCCAGTAATGCCGTCATGACCTCAGCCTTTTCGATGCAAACGCGGGTTGAGCGCATCATTCAACCCCTCGCCTAACAGGTTGACCGCCAGCACCGTCACAAAAATAGCGAGCCCTGGAAATAGACACATCCACCAAGCCAGACGCAGGAACGTGCGGGAGTTCCCCACCATATATCCCCACGTCATGAGATTGGGATCACCCAGACTCAGAAAACTAATGGCGCTCTCAAGCAAGATGGCATTGGCGATCATCAAGGACGCCATGACAATCAGTGGAGAGATGCAGTTCGGCAAAATTTCCTGAAAGACTATGTGCCACCGAGAAAACCCTTGCACCCGTGCAGCCTCGACGAATTCGCTGGACTTGACCCGCATGAATTCAGCGCGAACCAGACGCGCAATCGGCGGCCAACTGACCAGCGCCACGGCCGTAATCACTGAGCCAAAAGAAGGTTGGAAAATGGCGACCAACACGATGGCGAAAAAGAAACTGGGGATCGTCTGAAAAATTTCTGTGAAACGCATCAACAGGCCGTCGCAGCGTCCGCCCAAGAATCCTGCGGGCACGCCAACCACCAGGCCGATAATCACGGCAACCAGCGTCGCCACGATGCCTACCTCCAGCGAGGCACGCGCTCCGTGGACAATACCCGCAGCGATATCACGGCCTAACGAGTCCGAGCCAAGCCACGCCTGACTGTCTTGAAATGGCTTGAGAAATGGCGCGACGGTGGGGTCCCAAGGGTTTCCCGGATAGACCCAATTTGCCGTGATAGCCATCACGACGATGATAACGAGAATACCCAGGCCCCATAGGGCTCCGGCGTTCTTGACGAATCGTTTCGTAAATTGATTCATACCTGACTCTGCATACGAGGATCCACAAGGCGATACACCAAGTCGGTCAACAAATTAAAGACAACCACGACAACCGAAGTGCAAAAGAACACGCCCAACAGAACCTGATAATCGCGTTGGAGCAATGCATCGAAGGCCAGTCGGCCAATGCCCGGCCAAGCGAAGACGGTCTCGACCAGCACCGACCCGCCGATTAATTGACCGGCCTGCATACCTGCCAGCGTAATCACCGGTAGCACCGCGTTACGCAACTGATGGACCCAGACCACACGGCCCGCACCCAACCCCTTTGCCCAGGCAGTTTTTACAAAGTCAGCTCCCTGAACCTCGTTCATGGAAGCGCGCGTCATCCGTGCATACACCGCCAGATTGAATCCTGCCAAGGTCACCACAGGCAACAAGGCATGCACGGCAATGTCCTTGATACGCGCCAGACCGGTCAGATCGGATCCCATCTTCTCGTAGCCAAACGGCGGCAGCCACCCCAATGTGACGGAGAACAACAACACCAGCAGCAGTCCTACCCAGAAGATGGGTGTTGCATAGAATGCCATCGAGCCTGCCGTAATGAGGGAATCCCACACCGAGTTTCGATGGCGGCTCGCCAACGCTCCCAGCAGGATTCCTCCCAATAGGGAGATGACGAAAGCAGGAATAGCCAGAACCAACGTGGCGGGCAACCGATCTGCAATCAAATCCCAAACCGGTTGTTGCTGGCGATAGCTATACCCCAGGTCTAGCTGAGCAATCGACTTCAGATAACTAGCCAATTGCACCCACACAGGCTGGTCTAGTTTGAACTCTTTGCGCAATTGTTCGACGAATTTTTGATCCGAAACGCCCGCCTCACCGGCCAATACACTGACCGGATCCCCAGGCGTCATCCGCACCAACGCAAAGTTGATGATGGCAACTGCGATCAGCACCGTGATCGACTTGCCCAGCACGGAGAAAAAAGATCGCAGTAGCCTCATCACACTATCCTCATTTTTCGATATAGGTCGTGGCAAAGCTTTCCGCGACACCAATTGCCGAGGTCGTCACGTTTTTGACCTTTTTATTGGTAATCGTCGGGAAAGCCAGTTCGACCAACCAAGCCGTCGGGGCGTCGTTGGCGACCTGGGTATAGGCTTGCGAGTACAACTGCTTGCGCTTGGCGGGATCGTTCTCGAGTTCGGCTGCACGTAGTGTCGCGTCAACATCCTTGTTGACGTAGCCCGACACGTTGGTACCATAGCCGCCTTGGTGAATATTGGTGGACAAATAAGTACGGTCCACGCCCAAGGCAGGATCGGAGTACTGATATAGGTACTCCACCACCGAGTCGAACTCCCAGTTCGAGAAGCGACGTGCCCAACTTCCCGCATCGGTGTTCTCTAGTACGACATCAACGCCTACCTTGGACAAGGCATTCTTCACGTATTCGGACACCTTGGTCCAAGTATCGCCGTACGGCAGACCCAACAACTTGATACTGGCACGTTTGCCGTTGGCATCGGGCTTCAAACCCATTTCATCCAACAGCGCGATCGCTTTTTTGGGATCGTAGTCATACTTGGGCAGGTTGGGATCATAGAATCGCGTGACCGAAGAGACCGGCCCCGTCGCTGGACGGGCTGCGCCAAAGAAGATACGTTCCGCGATGAACTTACGATCGATCGCATATTGAATAGCTTGGCGGAACCGCACATCATCCAGCGGCTTGACACGATGGTTCAGTTCGATCGCGGCATGCGGACCTGCAAACTCATAGCCCTTGGTCGTGACCTCGAGCTCGGGATTCGCTCTGACCTGTGGCAGGAAGGCAAAATCAATGTCGCCAAAGCTGGCGACCTGCACCGAACCATTCTCCAATGCCACCAATCGCGAATTGGCATCGGGAATCACCTGAAAGTAGATCTTGTCCAGATAAGGAAGATTGGGACGCCAGTATTTGTCATTGCGCTCCAGCAAGACATAGCGACCGCGTTGCCATTCCTTGAACTTGAAGGGCCCCGTACCAATGGGCGTCTGGTTGGCCGGGTTAGTGCGAAAGTCCGTTCCACGATAGAGGTGGGCAGGCACCATCGGCGCCGACGACATCTCGAACGCGTTGATGAACGGCGCGTAGGGTTCCTTGAGCTTGATGACAATCGTGCTCGGACTGGTGGCTTCGATACTGCTGACGTGGCTTAGGTTGTTGCGCGCGCGGGCGTGTACTTCGGGCAAGTACTCCTTGAGCGAAAACAGGACGTCGTCCGCCGTGAAGGGCTTGCCGTCATGCCAGGTCACGCCTTCTTGCAGCTCAAAGGTATAGGTCAGACCATCAGGAGAAACCGACCAGGATTTGGCCAGACTGGGTTGAGGATTCAGATCAAAATCATAGGTCAACAGACCTTCGTAGATTTTCCCGCCCACAATCTGTGTAGGCGTTTGCTGGTTAATACCCACCATCAGAACGGGCGGCTCTGGATTCAATATCACATTCAGCGTGCCGCCGCGCACTTGCGCCTGAACAGGGCTGGCAGCCAGAGCCATCAGACTGGCGCTCGCCAGCAGGACATTGAGTAAGGATTGTCTGAACAACAGGGAGATACGCATGGCTATTCCTTGCGAAAAATCGATTAGAAAACAGGACTGACGTCCGGTATTCACAAAACGGAAGTCAAGACAGCCTGGCACTGCCGGGCCAAGGCGGACAGGAGGAGGTCCACATGCTCCACCTGAAAAGTCAGAGGGGGTCGAATCTTCAGCGCATTCCCCTGGCGGCCAGACACACCAATCAATACGCCTTCCTGGCGCAGCCCATTCGAAATGGCCTGAGCAAGTCGCGCATGGCGAGAGGCATTTCCGTCGGGATCACGAATATCCACTCCCCAATACAACCCCTGCCCTCGCACGGTGCCAATGCAAGGAGCGGTTTGAGCCAAATGCGACAAGCCCTGCGCCATCACTTGGCCAACGCGTGCAACCTGTGCGGGTGCATCCATCCGCTCGAGTTCATTCAAAACGGCCAGGCCCACCGCCGCGGAAACGGTATTACCACCAAACGTGTTGAAGTAACGACAGTTCTTGCCAAAGGCTTCGACTAACGGCGCCTGCAGGACGAGGCCTGCCATGGGATGCCCATTGCCCATCGGCTTGCCTAACGACACCATGTCGGGCACCACGTTGTCGCGCCCGAAGGCCCACCAATGGTGGCCGATGCGGCTAAAGCCACCCTGCACTTCGTCCGCAATGAATATTCCGCCGTGTTGACGCACTTGAGCGGCGGCACGGGACAGCACGTCATCAACACCGATGTAAATGCCATCGCTGGCAAATACCGTATCCACCATCAAAGCCGCGACGGGCGTACCTGCCCGAGCCAGATCGCGCGCGGCCTCATCCACGAGCGCCGCGAATTGCGCAGCCACCTGATCGGGTGTGCCGACCAATTTACAAGGGGCTTCAATGGTGCGCACATGCGCGGCAACGGGCCGCAAAGAGGGAGATACATCGGCCAGGGCCTGCGTTACACCATGGTAGGCGTTACGCGTGACGATGATTCCTCGACGACCGGTGGCTTCGAATGCAATGCGCAGCGCCAGATCGTTGGCCTCGCTCCCCGTGCAAGTGAACATCACGGTATCGAGTGCTGAGGGGAAATGTTCCAGTAAGCGTTCTGCATACTCGACCACGCCTTCGTGCAGATATCGGGTATGCGTATTGAGTACCGATGCCTGACGTGCCAGGGCGTCGACGACAGCAGGATTGGCATGCCCCACCACAGGCACGTTGTTGTAGGCGTCCAGATACCGCTTGCCGGCAGCATCAAACAGCCAGACATCTTCACCGCGTACCGGATGAACAGGCTCGTCGTAAAACAAACGATAGGCCGGACCTAACACCCGACGACGCGCCAGCAAGTCGGAAACATCGGCAGCCGCATTAGGAGTTGAAGACATAGGAAATACCTCGTCGTTCAGAATGTGAAAAATTCAATGCAAAGCGGTGCGCAGGACACATGTCGTTATCGCGATATCTGCGCGGTTTTCCAATCTGCGTACAGATGATTGAACAAGGCCGTCGCGGTGGCATGACTACGCAGGATGTAAGCTCGATTGTCCGGAAAGCGCGCGGCCCGCCATGAGGTAATGACCATGCGCTGCGCCAGGCGTGCAAGGACCAGGTCCAGCACGTGCAGACGTTCTATCGAAGTCAGGGGCAAGACTTCGGTATAACCATCCAGCACACATGCCAGCACCGTCAGCGGATCGGATGAATACGTCATCAAATAAGACGCCGCGATAGCGACCTCGGCAATACGTGGGGCGTACACCATGTCACCAAAGTCAAGGATCCCGACTAAGTCCAAGCCATCGCTATCGATCAGAATATTGCTAGGTGACAGATCGTTATGAATGACTTGTTTGGGCAGCGAATCCAGGACTGGCACCACCTGACGCTCGAACAGCGTCAAAAACTCGGCAATCATCTGCCGTTCGGTATCGCTTTCCACGGCGCCCAAGAGCGGCTGTAAGTCCAGGACCTGGCAGGCATCCCAGAGAAATTTTCGATGTGCGGCGGGGTGATCAAACTGCAACAACTCTCGGTTCAGTGCGGCCGCGGCACGGCCAACCGCCGTCCAGGCGCGCGGATCCGCCTTCAGACCCGTACCGGGAGCCCCTTGCAGATAACCGTAAGCACGCACACGTATTGGTTCGCCGCCGGACAAGGGAATGTATTGAATCCAGTCTCTTGTTGAACCCGTATCCGTTTGGCCGACCTGCGCATCCGACAAGGCTGCCAAGCCTGCCGTATCGACAGTCTGGTGATGAGAGGCCTGCACGGACATGGCGCCCTGCAAATGCTTGAGTACCGCGACCTGCATCTCGGTCTCGGCCAATTGCTCCGCCGAATTGATGAATTTGAGCGTCAGAACCGAGCCGTCAACCCGCGTCACTCGAAAATTGACATCGCGTTCGCCGGTCAGGGGCGCGCAGGCCACACTGCCAGGAAAACAGGCGCGGGCCACCCGCTCGGCGTCCGCCAATAGGATCAGCGGCGGCGAAGTCGTAAACAACGTACCCACATCTTCCGAAACTCGTTTCCCTGCAGCGCCCTGAAATACCACCACACAACCTCGAATTTTGATGTTTGATGCATTATAAATATCCGAGGAAAAACTTCGTATTAGTACATTCCCTTGAATGGCCGTATAGAGCGCTCCCTGCAGTGGACGCATCTGCCTATGAAAACATACAATGGCCAGTACAAAATAGCGGGTTGACCTCTTGGATAATTTGCGCCCAGCGAGCAGCCCTCTCACGGAGACTATCCGTCTTGATGCATCATATTTAGCCTCTATCCACAACAGACCTAATAGAATCAATGACGCCTGAGCCTGAAATCGATGAGTCCCGTTTTTCCACAGTGCAGTACGAAAGCATGGGAGACCGGGTTTATACCCAGATAGCCACCGCCCTAATCGAAGGCAAGCTCAAACCGGGAGACCGGCTTCGCATTCGTGAACTCGCCGCCGAACTTGGCACGAGTGTCACGCCGGTACGTGACGCTATTTTGAGACTGGTGCAGGACGGTGCACTGGTCATGCGCAGTGCTCGTGACATCGGTGTGGCAAAAGTCAGCCTTGCGCAATACCTCGAAATTCGCGATATCCGCCTTGAGCTCGAGGGGATGGCCGCGGCCCGCGCGGCGATCACGGCGACGGACGAGGACGTCGCTCGCATCGAGGCGTTGATTGCCGAGAATGAGCGAGCCCTGGAAGCGGGCGACGTGAACAGCGCGATCGGACTGAACCAGCGCTTTCATTTCGAATACTGCCATATTGCCAATATGCCCGTTCTGTTGGACATCTTGGAGCGCCTCTGGCTTAAGATGGGTCCACTCATCGCCCAATCTTATGTACAAGGCGGCCGCGACATGATCGACGGCCACTACGCGCTACTGCGCGCGATGCGTCAACGTGATGGTCAGGCTGCCCGCATTGCGGTGCAAACAGACATCTTGCATGGAGGTCAAGCCATCTTGGAGCTAAAAAAACAAGAAACGTAAAAGTGCACGCTCAGCACATGCCTCTGCTTTCGTCAACGCAGGCTTGTGAATCACTCGCAACGCCAGTTAGCATGACATTTTTTCCAGGCATGGCTCATGACTCTGCACTCACGCATCGAACCCAGCGCGATCGGCGCGCTCTCAGGCTGGCGCATCAGCACGCCCTACGGCAGCGCCCTCATCGCCCAACAGGGGGCACAATTGCTGAGCTACACCCCGAACGGCGGCCGCCCGCTTGTCTGGCTGTCCGAGCAGGCGGAGTTCAAGCGCGGCGCACCGGTGCGCGGGGGAATCCCCATTTGTTGGCCGTGGTTTGGGGTTTACGAACGCAATCCGGCATCTGTGCGCGATAGCGTACAGGCACAAGGCAAAGCGTCGTCACACGGCTGGGTGCGTCAGGCCGACTGGGCGTTGACGGAACAACGCGTCGAACCCGAATCGGTTGAACTGCTCTTTGCTTTCACGGCCCCGCGCGACTATGCCGCAGGCTGGGCACATCACGCGCAGTTAACGCTGCGGATGCGATTCGGCAAGCGCATCGAACTGAGCCTGGCGGTTCATAATCAGGGGCAGGCCCCACTGACGACGGCCCTGGCGCTGCATACCTATTTGGCCGTGTCTGACAGTCGCCATGTCACCCTCCAGGGACTGGAGGGTCGCCAATATCTGGATACGACGCAAGACTGGACGCCGCATCAGCAGCGCGGCCCCGTCACGCTGAACGGTGAAACCGACAGGATCTACCTGGACACCACGGCCCCCGTCACCCTGCAGGATCCGGGTTGGCAACGCCATATCCGTTTGCAATCGCCCGACTCGCGATCGACGGTCGTGTGGAACCCTGGCCCTACGAAAGCCGCACACTTGAGCGATATGGCCGATGACGAATGGCTGCGCATGGTCTGCATCGAAACCGCGCGCGTACTGGACGATGCGCTTACGGTGGCGCCTGGCGACACTGAGACGGTGTCCTTGTCTATCAGTTGGAACGCGGCAGGCGCCTGACCCTGACGCGTTACTGCTGAGGGGCAGGTCTCGTCGCAGTGACGGGTTGCGCCGAGGTGTTCTGCCGCAGCCACTGCAAGGACTTCATTCCAGCGCGGCCATTTTCCGGGAATCCCGCCTCGCGCTGGATGTCTTGCAGGGCTTTGCGGGTGCGCGAGCCTATGATGCCGTCGGGCTCACCGATGTCGAACCCGCGCGCAATCAACAACGACTGCAATTCTCGTCGCTCGGCGCGCGAGATACCCGGATCATCGGTAGGCCAAGCCTGGACAAAAGGTCCACCACCACGCAAACGATCTGACAAGTGGGCAATCGCCAAGCCATAACTCTCGGCCGCGTTGTACGAGTACAGCGCATCGAAATTACGGGTCACCAAAAAGGCCGGGCCCGAGGCGCCCGCCGGCAACAGCAGCCCGACTTGCGTGTTGCCCGAGGGCAATGGACTGCCATCGGCCCGGGTGACGCCTTTTGCCGCCCAGGCCGACATGGCTTGCTTGTTGCGACGTCCTGCACCCTCGGTATTCATGCCATCAGGCAGGCGGACTTCGAAGCCCCAAGGCAGATCGGCTTTCCACCCGGCGCGCTTGAGAAAGTTGGCCGTGGATCCCAATGCGTCGGGCACACTGTCCACGAGATCACGACGCCCGTCACCATCGAAATCCACCGCGAGTCGCATATACGTCGAGGGCATGAACTGGGTTTGACCAAACGCGCCGGCCCAAGAGCCATTCAGCCGTTCGGGACCCAAGTGATCTTGCTGGATGATTTTCAGCGTGGCAAAGAACTCGCCACGAAAGTAGGTTTGTCGCCGTCCCATGCACGAGAGAGTCGACAAGGACGTCAACAAGGGACGGCCGCCGAGATTTTTGCCGAAATTACTTTCTACGCCCCACACCGCGACGACGGTGGCGGGGTCTACGCCAAACTGCGATTGCGCCCGGGTCAGCTCAGATTGCCATTGCTGCATGGCGAGCTTGCCATCGGCGACACGTTCGTTGTCGACCAACGCGGCGAGATAATCCCAGATCGGCGTTTTGAACTCGGGCTGTGCGTCCAGCAAAGGTAGGATGCTCAGGTCGGGCTCGAGCCCCTGGGTGTAGGTATCGAACGTGCTGGCCGATACGCCTTGCTTGATGGCCTGCCCGCGCAGTTGCGACAGGCATTGCGCGAAATCTGCAGAGGAGTCGGCCGTCGCGCCTGGCGCGGGCTCTGCCGCATAGGCAGCGCCCGCCCAGAGCGCGAGGGAAAGTACGGGCAAGGAGTATCGTGGTTTCATGCCCACGATTTTATAGGCAGGTGCGCCACATGCCGAGCGGCAATGTGCGTTCGTGGTATCGCGCTGTAACGAACCGTGCCATCCTGCCCTTACCCAGCCCCGGTCAAGTCGGAGGAATACCTGCGTTTTCCGCAGCACGCTTCCAGCGTGCACGATCCTCTTGCAGGAAGGTAGCGAATTCAGCCGACGTATTCCCCACGAGTTCCACCCCGTCACCGCTCAAACGCTTGGCAATCTCGGGTTTGGCCAGGACTTTGGTTACGGCCTGCTGCACCTTGTCGATGGCTTCCTGGGGCGTGCCCTTGGGCGCACACAAACCCGTCCAGGGGACTAAATCAAAGTTGGGCAGCGATGATGATTCCGATATGGAGGGGATATCCGGGAAAGCGGCCAGACGTTTGGGATTGACCGCCGCCAAGGCGCGCAATTGTCCGCTTTTCACGTACTGATAAGAACTGATGGGTTGGTCAAAAATCATTTTGACTTCACCCGACACCAGATCGGCCAGCGCCTGGCCCGTGCCCTTGTAGGGGATATGCAGAAACTCGACACCCGCCAGATGCTGCACGGCCTCGCCAACCAAATGCCCCGCCGCGCCGACACCAGAGGATGCATAGCTCAATTCACCGGGATGTTTCTTGGCATAGTCGATCAACTCTTGCATGGAATTAACCGGCACGCTGGCATTCACCAACGCGAGATACGGGGTCATTCCAATCAGGGTCACGGGCAAAATGTCCGTTGCCGGCTTGACCCGCAGACTGGGATACAAATACGGCTGGACCGACATGAACCCTGACGTGCAGATCAACAGAGTGTGCCCATCGGGCGTAGCCTTTAGCAACGCATCCGCGGCGATGTTGCCATTGGCGCCGGGCTTGTTCTCGATAACAATCTGCTGGCCCAGTTCTTTACTGAGTTCGGGTGCGATCAAGCGAGCAACCAGGTCATTAGAGCCACCCGGTGAAAAGCCAATCAGAATGTGTAAAGGCTGGCTGGGAAAGTCCGCTGCGAACGCGTTTACCGTCACCATGGACAGTGCTGCCACGAGTCCTTTGATACGCGGCAGTCTACGTTTTGTTTTCATGTAATCCCCTGGCTATCAACTATCAATGCGGTTATTGATCAACCGCGTGTAATCCAATTAACACTACGAAAGCGAAGCACGTGCCCGCGCGACACGGCTGCACCCTTGCAGCAATTGCTCTTCGCTTGCGGCAAAGGACAAACGGAAGTGCGACGGAATCCCGTAAGCACTGCCTTGCAGTACCGCGAGATTTTCCGAATCGAGCAAATGCATCACCCAATCGTCACTACTCTTAATGACGTGCCCATCGGGCGTCTTTAGGCCAAACAGCGCATCGCACGCGGCAAAAATATAGAACGCACCTTCCGGCCGATACGCGTGGATGCCGTCGATGCGATTCAGGGTTTCGACCACGAGATCGCGTCGCGTCTGAAAACTGTGACGGCTGGTCTGAATAAAGTCCTGCGGGCCATTCAAGGCCGCGACCGCCGCCGCCTGCGCCACCGAGTTCGGATTCGAGGTGCTTTGCGACTGCAGCTTGGTCATGGCTTTGCACAACTCGGCCGGTGCTGCCCCATAGCCAATGCGCCAGCCGGTCATGGCATACGATTTGGATACGCCGTTAATGGTCAACGTGCGTTCTTTCAGCTCGGGCACCGCCTGGGCGATCGTGACGAACTCTCGTCCGTCATAAATCAGATGTTCATAGATGTCATCGGTCATCACCCAAACGTGAGGATGGCGCTTGAGCACTTCGCCCAACGCGACCAGTTCTTCGCGGGTATAGGTGGCGCCACTAGGATTGTTGGGCGAGTTCAGCAGCAGCCAGCGGGTGCGTGGGGTGATCGCCTGCTCCAGATCGTCAGGCTGAAGCTTGAAGCCGTGTTCAGGCAAACCCGTCACCATCACAGGCTTGCCGTCGGCCAGCAAGGTGATGTCTGGATACGACACCCAGTAAGGCGCCGGAATGATGACTTCGTCGCCCGGCTCAAGCGTGCACATCAAAGCGTTGAACACGATTTGCTTGGCCCCGGTACCGGCGACGATCTCGTTAACGGCGTAGTCCAGCGCGTTTTCACGCAGGAATTTTTGGCGGATCGCCTCGCGCAACTCAAGTGTGCCACCCACATCGGTGTAGCGGGTCTTGCCCTGCTGCATTGCCTGCCAGGCGGCCTCCTGGATGTGCTGGGGCGTATCGAAGTCAGGTTCACCAGCAGTCAGGCCGACGATGTCACGCCCTTGGGCCCGGAGTTCTCTGGCGCGTGCCCCAGCCATGGAGCTCGGTGAAGGCTTGATACGTTGTAAACGAGAAGAAATAGCAATCATGGCCGAGCCACCGTCCGCTGTCATAAGAATGACTTGGATTATCTGGCACTGGCCGTCACGGATATAGCGAATAATCGGAACACCGGGGTATTCCTTTTTTTCTTGCCACATTCGATAATGGCTTGCGTCAAATTCGCCCCATTCGCCTAAGCCGGCCCTTCGGTTCGCCCCCATGAATCCTACTTTCAAGCAACTCGAAGCGTTTCATTTCAGCCTCAAACTGGGCAGCTTCAACGCCGCGGCGACCCGTCTGTACACCACTCAATCGGCGATTTCCAAGCGCGTCAGCGAGCTTGAAACCATGCTGGGGGGACGTTTGCTGCACCGACGCCCGACCGGCCTGAGCACCACGGGCCTGGGCCAACGTTTAGTGCCTGTCGCCGCCGAGGCGATGCAATTGCGTGCCCGCATTGAGAATCTGGCGAGCACACAGCACGAAATTCGAGGTGTGCTGCGCATTGGTGTCACGGAGCTGATCGCGCTGACCTGGTTTACCGATTTGATCCAGCAACTCCATAACAGCCACCCGGAATTGCGGCTCGAGCCCTTGGTGGAGTCGGGCATTACGCTGTTTCGCAACGTGGAATTGGGACGGCTCGACGTCGCGATGATGGCCGGCACCTATTGGAAAAATGGCTACACCACTGTCCCTGTCGGCAAGACGGAAGACTGCTGGGTGGTAGGCGCCCACGTTCCGATTCCCGACCGTCCATTGCAACCAGCGGAGTTCGCGGCCTATCCCGTGCTGGAACAAGTCGAGGACTCGGCCAAAACACGTTATTACTCCGACTGGCGCGCGGAAAGCGGCTTTGTATTTGGCCCGGTATTTACGACCAACAGTCTGGTGGTACGTCGTGAAATGGTCGCTTGCGGGGTCGGCATCAGTCAGATGCCATTTGATTATGTGAAACAGGATATCGACGACGGCCTGCTGAAAATCGTGCGCAGCGATCCCATGCCACCGACCGCGATCTATAGCGCAGTGTTCCACGAAGACAACCGGACGCCCGTCTTGGATCTGGTGATCAACAAGGCCATCGAGGTCTGCGATTTTTCTAGCCGCCCCACATTTCCCACGGCCGATAGTGCACTGAATCCGACGATTCCTTTAGATTAACGACGACCTGCCAAGGCCGCGATGAGCGCCGGCCTACGAGGGGGGCCGCTGCAATGCTTCCAGTTCCGCCTCGTCAAAACCTGCCTGACGGCGCGCCTCGAGGTTGAATGGCCCGCGCAGTCGTGGGGCGTTGTAGCGCTGCGCCAACTCGGCGTAGCAGGCGACCGGATCCAGGCTGCGCTGGGTGCACAAATGACGGTACCAGTGGTTGCCGATCGCCACATGACCGATCTCGTCGCGCAGGATAATGTCCAGGATGGCTCCACCCGCTTTGTCGCCCGCGCCGATCAGTTTGTCCCGAATCAGGGGCGAGGCATCCAGGCCCCGGGCCTCAAGGGTGCGCGGGACCAGTGCCAGTCGGGCCAGCAAGTCGTCCCGGGTTTTTTCTGCCATTTCCCACAAGCCGTTATGCGCCGGAAAATCACCGTAAGCATGGCCCAGGGTGCCCAGATGCGTATTAAGCAACTCAAAATGGTAGGCCTCTTCGCGCGCCACGCGCAGCCAATCGCGATAAAACGCCTCGGGCATACCGGCATAACGCCACACCGCATCCAGTGCCAGGTTCACCGCATTGAACTCAATATGTGCCAAGGCGTGCAGGAGCACCGCACGCCCCTCCGGCGATTGGACCGAGCGTTGCTTGACTTGCTGAGGTGGCACCAGTTCGGGCGCGTCCGGCCGCCCGGGTATCCGGGCGGGCTCCTGCAGGTTGGCATCCACCGCGATCATCGTATCGTCATCAATGGCTCGCACGGCGGCCAGTTTGTCCGGCCAGGCGCGGGCGGCCAACGCGGCGAGCGCCTGACGGCGCATCTCGATATGGGTTGCGGGGGAAAACGCGGAGTCGGTCATTGAGAAACAATCAGGGTGTAAAACACAACATCGTTGCAGGCAGCCTGCCAGCCAGACTTTATCATTACGCCCATGACCTCCTCTGCGCAGCTTGGCGTTGCACCCTCGTTATCCCAAATCGATCCGTCCGAGTGGAATGCTCTGGCGGGTGATCAACCTTTTGTACGCCACGAATTTCTGTCGGCGCTGCATGAGACCGGCTGTGCCGCCCCGGAGACGGGCTGGACGCCGTATTACCTGGTACTGCGGCGTGCGGGCCAATTGGTCGGCGGCGTGCCGCTGTATCTGAAGGCGCATTCGCGTGGAGAATACGTGTTCGACTACGCATGGGCCGATGCCTTTGAACGGCACGGACTGCGCTATTACCCAAAGCTGTTGACATCGATACCTTTTACACCGGTCAGCGGACCCAGACTGCTGGCCGGCAACGCGGCGGACCGATTGACGTTGGCGCGCGGTTTGATCGAACTGGCGCAAGGCCTGAAAGTCTCGTCACTGCATGTGCTGTTTCCTACCGACGACGATTTAGCCGCCCTGCACGAGGCGGGCTATATGGTGCGCGAAGGCATACAGTTTCACTGGTGCAATGCGGACTATGCCAATCTGGACGTATTCCTGGCGGCCCTGAATCACGACAAGCGCAAGAAGATTCGCCAGGACCGCAAAAAAGTACAGGCTGCCGGTATTCACTATCGCTGGCTGCGCGGTGCGCAGATTGATGCGCAATCGTTGTCGTTCTTTTATCGCTGCTACGAGCAAACCTATTTTGCGCACGGCAATGCGCCTTATCTAAGCGCCGAGTTTTTTGAACGTTTGCATCGAGAATTAAACGATTCCATGGTCCTGATTGTGGCGTTGCGCGGCGCAGAGCCCATAGCCGCCGCGTTAAACATGCTGGGAGGTCAAACCCTGTATGGACGATATTGGGGTGCCCTGGATTTTGTGCCGGGCCTGCATTTCGAGACCTGCTATTTACAATCTATTGACTACTGCATTCAGCACGGGCTAACGCGTTTTGAAGGCGGTGCCCAAGGTGAACACAAAATGGCGCGCGGCCTGCTGCCCACCCCTACATGGTCGGCGCACTGGATTTCCGATGCGCGATTTTCCGCCGCCATTGAGGATTATCTGCAACGAGAGACCCAGGCAATAGATGGCTATCTGGACGAACTGGAAACGCATACGCCGTTTCGCCGCGTGATGTAAATCGCCGTTACGATTGATTGTCTGAACGTTTCTTGACACTACTCAACCGTAACTAACCGAACAGGTATCACGCCCGCCTCTCTGCTGTAAACAAATCAAGACCTCAGTCGTTACATTTGTCTACAGCATCGTTTGACACTGTCCACGACCGCCCGTACGGTGATAACAGGCTCATCAACAAGGAGGTTCACATGAACAACGACATCGTTGCAGGAAAGTGGAAACAGTTGACGGGTAAAGCCAAGGCAGCGTGGGGCGAGCTGACCGATGATGAACTGACACGCGTTGAAGGTAACGCGGAACGTTTGACGGGCTTGATCCAAGAGCGTTACGGTAAGACACGAGAAGAGGCCGAAAAGGAAGTGCGTACTTTTTTCGACTCCAATCGCTAATCCTCGACTCCAATCGCTCATCGCGTAAAAGGAGGGATCCGAAATGCTGTACTACGCTGTTGTGTTTTTCGTCATCGCCATCATTGCTGCCGTATTAGGTTTCGGTGGTATCGCCGCCGGCGCGGCAGGGATCGCCAAGATTCTGTTCTTTGTATTCCTGATTCTGGCATTGCTGTCGATATTTAGTGGTGTATTCAGGAAGAAATAATCCGGGCGGCCCGTCACGGCGCCGCACGCCACCTAACCCACCGCGTCATCGCAACGTAGAAGGAGAATCTCTATGAACATGCGTAAACTGATCATTGCCACGGCCATCAGCACCGGTACCGTGCTCGGTACCGTCGGCACCGTGACGTACGCGGCTGAAACGGATACCAACAAGCAGTCCGTAGGCGAGTACGCATCGGATGCCATGATTACGACCAAAGTAAAAGCGGCATTCGTGGCAGACACCTCGCTCAGCGCGCTGGATATTTCGGTCGAAACACAAGACGGCAACGTTACGCTGACGGGTACGGTGGGCACTGATGCCGAAGTCAAGCAAGCGGCTGACACCGCGGGCGGTGTCGAGGGCGTCAAACAGGTGCAGAACAATCTCACCGTCGATCCGGCCAAGGCTGAACCAGCCAAGACCGATTCGACAACGACCGAGCCCATGACGAGCGAACCCGCCCCAACCCAAGCAAAGTAACGCGTATTAGCGCATTAAGTCAGTCTCAGTAAGTCAGTCTCAGTAAGTCAGTCTCGGGCCGCGGAAATGGCATATTTCCGCGGCCCGCTTTGATTGTGTCGCCACGAGCGTACATCGCACCGGGCTCAAGACCCGCCCCCGCACGAGTCGATCATCAAGCGCTTGATCACCACACCGCAAAAAACAGTACCCATGCGACGCAGAACGGTATCAAACCACTCGCCATCAACACCCACGCGACCAACTTGCGTAGCCCGGACACCGTACGTTGCGCCAGCAGCCGCCATCCCAAGCGCATCGACCAGCCGACGGCCAAGGTCAGCAAGGTAAAGCGCACGGGATCGGCCCAGCTCGTATTCAACCCCTCGTGTCCCAGCAAGGTAATCGTCGTGGCGGACAGGCCAAGAAATACGCCGATGCCTGCAGCGGGAATGAAGGCTTGCGCCAGTTTATGCACGCCAGCGAAACGTCCTCCCGACAGCTTGGCCGGCGCAACGAGATCGGCCAACCATAATCCGATCAGCGCCACACCGCCCACGCATACCGTACTGCCAACCACAAACAACAAAATACCTGCGCCATCCAACCACGAAAAGCTGTCGTTGAGTTCAGGGTAGTGGGTCAGGATGAACCACGGCGCGTTGTCCATCAACGGCCATAAGATGTCGCGTTCAACCAGCCACACAGCCGCCCATTGTTTTACCGTCACGAACCAGGGGCTGGCACTCCAGAGAAAAGCGCCGATCGCGATGCCCATCAAGCCAAAACAGATCAGCGCGGTTTGCCACGCATCACCGGTGGCCACGCGCACAATTTCTTCCTCGGGCGAACGAGGTGTCAAGGCAATCGCCCCCCGATAGCCGCTGCAACGTCCGCAGGCATGGCAATCGCCCGCGCCCTGCATATGACGCAGCGGTACCAGCGGCGCGCAGTTTATGGATTCGATACGAATGACGGGACGCCGCCAGGCCTCTTCGTCGACCTTGAAATGCCACGGCGCCAACTTGGCCAACAAATTGAACACACCATTGACCGGGCAAAGATATTTGCACCAGACGCGCTTGCTGCGACCATAACGCCAGCCAACGATCATGGCCGCGACGGTCGATCCCCCCAGCACGACCAGTACCGCCAAGGGATATTGATATACGCTGACCAGTTGGCCGTAAATGGTGGTCAAGCCAAATGCCACAAAGGGCCAACCGCCCCAACGCATCCATTTCGGGATGGCACGGCCCTGCCCATGTTCACTGGCCCATTCGGTCAACATGCCTTCCGGGCACAACCAGCCACACCAGGCTCGTCCCAACAACGGCATGGACACCAGCACGAAAGGCCACCATACGCCCCAGAACGCGAACTGCGCCACGATGGTTAAGTTGTTGAAGACGGACGCGGCATTGTCGGGAAGCGGCAACAAGACCGGCACAATCAACAGGAACGCATAAGCGCCGACAATGCCCCATTGCAGCTTGCGCAGCAGCGATGCGTGATCACGCAGAAAATCAGCGAAGCGAGTGGTATAGCGCCCGAGTGCGGCGGCCATGAATGAACCTTTAGTGCCATGGCCGGCATCAGCACCGACCCGTGTTGCTTGTTTCAGATCAGGCAGGAATGGGGGCTGGCTTGCGAGGCTGGTCTGCCCTGCGTAGCAAGGCCCACACCACGATCCAGTAGGCGACCCATAGCAAGACAGAGGTCAACGCCGGGTAAGCACGATAGCCGGCAAAATCCGCAAGTACTTTGCCCAGACCACTGCTATCGTCCAACAATGCGGAACTGTCCCAAACCGGATCAACCAGCGTCGGCAACACGCCCAGCGAAATCAGGCGATCCAGTCCGCCCACCAACAAAGCACTAGCCAGTAACAACAGCAAAATTTCAGTCAATCGGAAAAAGCGGCGCCAGGTAATCAGCTTGCCGCCCAGTTGCAACAGCCCAAACGTCAACAGCGCAATCGCAAAACCCGCGCTACCGGCCAGGGTGAGTTTCCAGATGTCGGCGCCCTGCACGGCGGACACGGTGCCATACAGAAACACGACGGTTTCACTGCCCTCGCGGGCGACGGCAATCATGACCAATATCAGCAGGCCCCACCAATTGTTGTCCGCTAAGGATGCGTTGGCCCCCGACTGCAACTCACTCTTGAGCGTACGGCCATGCGTCTTCATCCATACAATCATTTGCACGACCAGCGCGCACGCGGCCAATGACATGATGGCCTGGAACCACTCCTGGCCTTCGTCGCTCAGCCAGGACGAGACGCCCAACAACACCAGGGCGAGTGCCACCGCCAACGCCAAACCAGCGACAACGCCACCCCACAAGTAAGGCAGGCCGCGACGCCCTTCGGGCGCAGCACGCAGCCATGAATACAAAATGCCCACGACCAACAGGGCTTCGACGCTTTCACGCCAGACGATGAAAAGTACCTGTTCCATAAATATGCCGGATCAGTCCTTGGGAACGACCACCAGCGTGCCGCGCACGTCTTGATGGAAATCATCAAAGAACGGATATTCGCCCGGCCGCGAAATGGTGATGACAACGAAAGAGCTGACGCCTGGCCCCATGACTTTTTCTTTGCGCAAGGGGATGCTCTCGAACTCGACGGGTTCGTTGCTTTGATTAACGAGCTCGATCTTGAACCGCCCGGCAGGCACCTCAAGACGCGTAGGCTCAAAGGTGCCGTCTGATTTAAAGATCAGCTTGAAAACGGGCAGATCGGCCGCGCGCGTCATACCTGGCATGATGGCGGACAGACTGAGGCACAATGCCAGCGCCGTGGCCCCGACCGTACGGCCACGCACCATCAGTACCCACCCTTTTTACCGGTGCCGGCATAGACGAACTCGTAATCCAGTTCGAAGGGCTCGAACCACGGACCCACGCCGGTTTCCTTATCGATGTGGCGGCCGAAATGTGCGTCATGACCAGCCGTGGGCGGCAAGATGTTGTACTTCAGTTTGTACTTGCCGGGGCCTTCGAGCTTGACGTTGTCGCCATAGTGCGGGCCATCGTTGGCGACCATAGGCATAAAGGTGCCTTTTTGCACGTGCTCGCTGCCGACTTTCTGGATCTCGTAATTGACGACCAGATAGGGCACCCATTCGCCCTCGGGAAAACCGGTCTTGTTGTCAGCCATCGCGTGGATATCGGCCTCGAGGTGCACGTCGGAATCCTGTGCGGGCCGCATCATGCCGGCCGGGTCCATCTCGATGGGCTGCAGATACACTGCGCCGATCTCCATCCCCCCTTTTTCGGCTGGTTTACCGATGGGGTATTCGACGGCGATTGCCGAACCCGACAGTGCCAGGCCAGCGGCCAGCACCAAGACTTTTTTAAGCATGTGGCATCCCAAGTACAGTAAAAAACAAAACGGTTCTGTTAAACAAGAACCGTTTTCATTACTGTATCGTGGGTGCGCTGACAGAGGCCTGACGACTCTCTGACACGAACCTGAAGCAATCGGCTATTTGCGGCCGCTGCCACCCTGCCCGGGACCACCCGGCGTGAAAGGAAACGTGGAGAACATCGCGCGCGTTTGATCCTGCATCTGATCTTGCATCTGCACAAACAGATTTTTGCTTTGGTCAATATAGTTGTTCATCATGTTCTGCAGCATGGGGGTCTGGACATCCATAAACTGCGTCCAGGCCTCGGGGCCGAACTGACTGCCATACAGGCCTTTGGATTGCTCGGCCATGCGTTGCTGGATCTCCATGAACGCCTGGATGTTTTTTTCCAGGTACGAGCCCATGATGCCCTGCATGGCATGTCCATAAAAGCGAATGATCTGCGAGAGCATGTTCGACGAGAACATCGGCATGCCCCCGCTTTCTTCTTCGAGAATAATCTGCAGCAGGATACTGCGCGTCAAATCGTCGCCGCTCTTGGCGTCAATGACTTGAAATTCTTCGGTGGCCAACACCAGTTGTTTGACGTCAGCCAATGTAATGTAGGTACTGGTCTGCGTATCGTACAAACGACGGTTGGGGTACTTTTTAATCAGGCGCAGACTGGCGCCAGTTTGAGCTTGCGTCATGGTTGTCCCCGAGATCGGCTGATCTCTTTTAACTTTAAAGTATTCCTAGTGTAAGCCCGCCGGCCGAAAAGTCCGCAGACGTTCCGGCCGATCTGTCTTCAGCCCATGTGCAGGCCGCCATTGAGCGAAAAATCCGCCCCCGTCGAAAACCCCGATTCGTCAGAGGCCAGCCACGAGGTCATCGATGCGATTTCTTCGGGCGTACCGAGGCGGCGCACCGGAATCGTGGCGACGATTTTTTCCAGGACGTCGGGCCGGATGGCGCGGACCATGTCCGTGCCAATATAACCTGGCGAAATGGTGTTGACCGTCACGCCTTTGCTGGCGACCTCTTGGGCCAGGGCCATGGTAAAGCCGTGGATGCCGGCCTTCGCGGTCGAGTAGTTGGTCTGCCCGAACTGCCCTTTTTGCCCATTGACCGAGCTGATGTTGATAATGCGACCCCATTGGCGCTGGACCATGCCCTCGATGACTTGCTTGGTCACGTTGAACAAGCTGTTCAGGTTGGTATCGATCACGGCACGCCAATCATCGGCCGACATTTTGCGAAAGAGGCCATCGCGGGTAATCCCCGCATTGTTGACCAGCACGTCAACGGGCCCCAGCTCGTTGACGACGCGTTCAAACGCGTCCACCGTCGAATCCCAGTCGGACACATTGCCGACCGATGCATGGAAGGTATAGCCCTGAGCTGCCTGTTCGTCTATCCATTGTTGATAGTTGCGGCTGGGGCCGCAACCGGCGACCACGCGAAATCCGTCTTTAGCCAGCCGGCGGCAGATTGACGTGCCAATGCCGCCCATGCCACCCGTAACGTATGCCAGTTTCCCGCTCATTTGCCTTCCTCCTGCGCGCTGGGCGCGTCAATAACTGCGGCTGCTTGTTGCTTCATATTTGCAGGACTGTCTACTCAATCTGCCCGGACTTTTACATAGCTGCCCGGTGCCGGTTCGATAGGAGCATAGCGGGTATTACCGACGGACGTGCGTGCCTTGCGTTTTGCGCCAGCATGCCCGGCCAGCCAACGTGACCAATCAGGCCACCAACTTCCTGCGTGCTCTTGCGCATTCGCCAACCAGACACCAGGATCCCCCGGCAAGGCCGGATCCTCATTGACCCAGTAATTCCGTTTGCCTGCCTGCGGCGGATTGATCACGCCCGCAATGTGTCCCGACGCACCCAACACGAAACGCTGCGGCCCGCGCAGCAATTGCGTCGACGCATACGCGGACGTCCAGGGCACGATGTGATCATCACGCGAACCATATAGGTACGCGGGCATCTTCAGGCGTGTCAAATCCAGCGCGGTATCCCCGGCGCGTGCGCGACCGGGCACCTTGAGATTGTTTTCGAGATAGGTATTACGGAAATACCAGGTAAAGAAAGGTCCGGGTAAATTGGTGCTGTCGCCATTCCAGAATAAAAGATCAAACGCGGACGGCATTTGACCTTTGAGGTAGTTGCCGACGACGTAATTCCAGACGAGCTCATTGGGCCGCAAAAAAGAAAATGTCGTGGACAGGTCGCGACCGGGCATCAGCCCGCCCTGCCCGATTTGCTGGTCCCGCAGCAAGGCATGGGCCTCGTCGACAAAGACTTGCAGCACGCCGGTATCGTGAAAATCGAGAAGCGTCGTCAGCAGCGTCAATGACGCCACAGGTGTTTCGCCGCGCGCCTGCGCTAACGCCAGTGCCGACGCCAACATGGTGCCCCCGACGCAAAAACCCAAGGCGTTGACCTGAGGTTGATTGCTGATATCGCTGGCGATCTGCAAGGCCTTGAGGACACCCTCATCCAGATACTGGACCCAATTCGCCTGTTGCACGCCGTCCTGATCCGTGGAAAGCGGATTGCGCCACGACACCATGAAAACTGTCTGCCCTTGTTCGACCACATAGCGCACGAACGAGTTGGCGGGCTGCAAATCCAGAATGTAGTACTTGTTGATATTGGGCGGCACGATCACCAGCGGGCGCTCGTGCACGGTCGCCGTTTGCGGCGTGTACTGAATCAACTGGAATAGCGAATTCTGAAAAACAACCTGCCCAGGTGTGGTGGCAACGTTAGCGCCGATTTCAAACTGGCTGTCGTCGGTCTGGCTGATCCGGCCTTTGCGTATGTCGTTGGCCAGATTGGCCAGGCCATCGCTGAGCGCGCGACCCGCGGAATCGATCACGGCTTGTTGCGCGTCGGGATTGAAAGCCAGGAAATTAGAGGGCGATAGCGCATCGACCCATTGCATGATGGAAAAACGCAGACGATTGCGCAAGGGCTCGCCGACTTGGGCAGCATCGACCATCCGCGACAACACGCGGGCCGACAGCAGATAAGCATGCGCCATCAGCAGATGCTGAGGGCTGGCGGCCCAAGCCGCACCACGGAAACGGCGATCGGCTGGCGGCGCCAGTGTGCCGCGTTGGGCTTCGTCGCAGATGCGCTGCCACTCGCGCAAAAAGTCGGCCTGAATGTCTGCCAGCGCGTCCGGCGCCACGCTAACCGGAACAGGCCAAGCAGCGGAAATAGGGGCGTTCACTTCGACACCTTGTTATGGACAAAAGCAGGGGCATCATCATGGATATACCCTGCGGATTAACGGCGTGACATTACCGATGTTGCATTGCCCCCTGGTGACTGTCAATGCGGGTATACAAGGACTCGCGTTTATACGGAAAAACCTAGTCCCGCCACGCCAGCAGCGCCATACGACCGGTCGTGCCATCGCGCCGGTACGAAAAAAACCGCGCCGGATCAGAGACCGTGCACAGGCCGCAAGCATGGGCGTCCTCGACCCCCGCCCGACGCAGCCGCAACAGCGCCAGCGCAGGCAGATCGGCCAACCATTTACCGGAATGCTGCGGGCGCGGCGTAAAACACGCCAGCGCCGCCGGACCGTCTGCGGCAAAGGCGGCGAGCACGTCCTCTCCGACTTCAAAGTGATCCGGACCAATACCCGGGCCGATCCAGGCACGCCAGCCGCGCGCGGCGGGTGCTTTGGCGCGCAACTGCTGCAATGTGTTCTCCAGCACACCTCCCGCCAGTCCGCGCCAGCCCGCGTGCGCGGCGCCAACGACGGTGCCATCCAGATCGGTCATGATGACCGGTAAACAATCGGCCACCATAATGGCAAGCACCCGACTGCGCATCGCCGTCACGCTCGCGTCGACAGCCGGTTCAACCGGAAGTCCGTCCTGCGCCCCGGCAGAGAGGCTGCCCACACGATCGGCGTCAACTACCTCGGCGCCATGCACCTGGCGCAGCCATAAGGGATCGGCCGGCACCGCCGCACGTACGCGACGGCGATTTTCCCGCACTGTCTCGGGCACGTCATCCGCTCGTAGGCCCAGATTGAGCGTGTCATGCGGCGCAACGCCCACGCCGCCCGCACGCGTTGTACAAAAATACTGAACACCCGGCCATTGCGGGCCTGTGATGACGGGCAATCCGCCGATCAGTTGTTCCATTGTGTGGCTTCCTGCGCCTGGCGCATGTCGTTCGGCGGATCGGCACGAAAAGTGGCCTGCCCCCTGCCGCCCGGATCGTCAAAATGCAAGACGCGCGCATGCAGCATTTGCCGTGATGCGCCCGAGGCCGTCCGTCCGCCGTACAGCGTATCGGCGAGCAGTGGATGCCCCAGACTAGCCAGGTGCACGCGAATCTGATGCGTGCGGCCCGTTTCCAGGCGGCAAATGACTTCGGTGACGGGTTCGCCTGCCGGCGCGCGTCCCTGCCTCGAAGGAGAATAATGAGTAACAGCAGGTTTCGGCGCAATCGGGCGCTCGACGCTCATGCGCACGGGTACACGCGGGTCCCGGCCAATGGCGCGATCGACCGTGCCGGCGGCGGTGAACCAGCCGTGGGCCAACGCGATATATTCACGGCCCATGCTGCGTGCCTGCAATTGCCGCACCAAGTGCGTCTGCGCCAGGTCGTTGCGCGCGACGACCATCAGACCCGAGGTGTCCTTGTCCAGACGATGAACAATGCCGGCGCGTGCTACCCGGGAGAGCTCCGGATAGCGGTGCAATAGCCCATTGAGCAAGGTGCCGTGCCAATTGCCCGCGCCAGGATGGGTCACCAGCCCCGCGGGCTTGTTCACGACAATCCAGTCGGGGCTTTCGTCGACAACGCCGAATTCGACGGGCTCCGGGGTAAACGCCAGGCTTTCGGGCGCGGGCTGCTCCCAGACTGTCAGTACGTCACCCGGGCCTACGACCTGGCGGATCTTGGCGGCGCCGCCGTTGACCTGCACCCAGCCAGCCTCGATCCAGCCCTGCAGGCGGTTGCGGGAATGCCCGTCGAGCAGCGCCGCCAGGACCTTATCCAGGCGGTCGGCGCGCGTGCCGGGCGGTACAGTAATACACTGAGGTTCGTCATCCGCTGAAAGGTCAGCGCCATCAACGGCAGGGGCGTCTATATGGGACATGAAGCAAAATCATATAATTCAGCGTGCCATCCTAACACCAAGGAATTGAATCTCGTGATTTTCCGCACTGCAGCCCTCTCAAACCGTCTCAGTCTGCGCGCCCTGCTCCTGCGCTTGGCCGTGGCGTTGTCTGTCACTCTGGCTGTCGCAGGTTGCAGCGGCACCGACACAAAATACGACAAGACCGCTGGTTGGAGCGCCGAACAGTTGTACTCCGACGCCAAGGCCGAAATGGATGCCGGCGGGTGGGGCGACGCCCGCGATCGCCTCACCGCGATTGAAAGTCGCTACCCGTTTGGCGTGTACGCCCAGCAAGCGCTGATCGACCTGGCCTACGTCAACTGGAAAGACGGCGAAAACGAACAGGCGTTGGCGGCGATCGACCGTTTTCAGCAGATGTACCCCAACCACCCGGGAACCGATTACATGCTGTACCTGGAAGGGTTGATCAACTTTACCCCTGCCAGTGCCTTCATGAGCAATCTGACGGGCCAGGATCCGGCTGAACGCGATCCCAAGGGTCTGCGCGCGTCCTACGAAGCGTTCAATGAGTTGATTAAACGTTTCCCCGAGAGCAAATACACCCCCGACGCCCAGCAGCGTCTGACGTGGCTGGTCAATGCAATTGCGATGAACGAAGTCCACGTCGCGCGCTACTACTACGAGCGTGGCGCCTATGTGGCGGCGGTGAACCGCGCACAGACCGTGATTACTGACTTCGAAGGCGCCCCCGCCGCGGAAAACGCCCTGGTCATCATGTCCGCCTCGTATGACAAGCTCGGCATGGCCGACCTCAAGAACGACGCTGATCGAGTGCTGAAGACCAACTATCCCGACGGCACTGTCACCGAAAACGAATTGCTGACCGATAAGAGCTGGTGGAATCCGTTCTCGTGGAAGTAAGGCCGTTGTCCCGGACTTAAACGATGTGCCGCCCACTGGGCGGCACATTGCATTTCAGCCCTCGCCTTGTTCGCGACGGGCGTAAAACGCCAGCACTTCGTTCAGATCCCGGGTGCGGGAAAAGGGAGGCAATCCGCGCCACAGACGCTTGCCATAGGGCTTCTCGACCAGGCGCGCATCACCCACCATCAATACGCCCCAATCGCGCTCGGTACGAATCAGGCGCCCGGCCCCCTGCTTCAGGGAGATCGCCGCCTCGGGCAATTGGTATTCGGCAAAGGGGTTCCCGCCCCGTGAGCGGCAGGCACGCAACCGGGCTTCGATCACGGGATCATCAGGTGGCGCAAAAGGCAGCTTGTCGATGGCCACGAGGGTGAGCACATCGCCGGGCAAATCGATCCCCTCCCAGAACGTCGCACTCCCCACGAGGACGGGATGATCGAGTTTGCAAAAACGGTCCAGCAAATCGCCTCGCGTCGCATCGCCCTGCTTGAGCAGGGGCCATTCATAGCCCTGATCTTCAAACGCCTCGGCCAGCAAGGTGGCGACGCGATCAACGGCACGCAAGGTCGTGCACAAGACCAGCGCCCCCCCTGGGCTGGCCGCCAGCAAGGGGATCAACGTCTGTACAAAGCGTTCGACAAAGCGCGGCGACTGCGGCTCGGGCATATCGCGCGGGACAAACAGCAGCCCGTGCTGGGTGTAATCGAACGGGGATTCCCAGCGCCCGGTACGCGCGTCATCCAACCCCAACTGGCGGGTGTAGTACTCGAAGTCGGCCTGCACCGACAACGTCGCCGACGTGAGGATCCAGGCTTGTCCGGGTTTGCGGAACCGGGAAAAGGCCTGCGCGACAGATAACGGGGCTGAATGCAGCCGTATGTGATGCAGCCCGTGCTCTACCCAGCGCACCGCGGGCCCGGTGAACAAACTCGCCGCAGCGGCGCCTTGTAGCAGCGCCTGCGCGGTTGAGGGACCATCATCGGCATCCTGGACGGACGCGTCATCTGCGGTCCCTGCCAGGGCGTGCGTGTCTTTTCCCCAACCCTCTTCCGTCAGTGCCTTGACACGATCCGACCCGTCTCGTCCGGGCGTTGCCCAGCGCGCGAGACGCAGTGCGATGTCGGCGCCACTGCGAGCGACTGCGGCCAGGTCAGGGTGTTTTTCCGCCACGCCGGCCAAGGCCCGCGTCGCCGCCTCGATCGCCTCACGCAGGGCAGCCAGCGCGATGTCGAATTGCTCGGCGTCGGGCATGGCCTCAAAGGTCGCCTTGCGTCCCGGTAGTTGATCCAGCGCCGCACAGGATAAGCGCAACTCGCGAGCGGCGGTCTCCACGTGCCGGCTGACGTCGGCCCATTTGGCCGCCTCGCGCGCGTAGGCCAGGCCGGCGACCTCGAGGGCACGGCCAAAATCCAGCAACTGATGGGTTGACACGCTGCTGCCTAAAAAGCGCGTCGCAGTGTCGGGCAACTGATGCGCCTCGTCAAAGATCACCGTGTCGGCCTCGGGGAGCAAGTCGGTTACGCCTTCTTCGCGCAGCACCAGATCCGCCATGAACAGGGCGTGATTGACCACCACCACGTCGGCATCCTGGGCCTGTCGCCGGGCTTTGATCACAAAGCAATCCCGAATACGGGGACACTCTTGGCCCAGGCAATTTTCACGGGTGGACGTGACGCGCTGCCAGATATCGGCGTCCTCGGGGATTTTGCCCAGATCGGCACGGTCGCCTGTTTTGGAGATCCCGGCAAAGATCTGAATCTGGCGCAGTTGGGATATTTCGCTGCGGGACTTCAGCGCGCGCTCGTCGCCCTGCAGGCGATCCAGGTGATAGTGACAGACATAATTGCTACGTCCCTTGAGCAAGGCAGCAGTGACGGGCGCGGCCAGGGCGGCGCGCACGCGTGGCAAATCGCGGGCAAACAACTGGTCCTGCAGGGTACGCGTGCCCGTCGATATGACGACTTTTCCGCCTGCCACCATCGCCGGGACGAGATACGCCCAGGTTTTACCGATGCCGGTCCCGGCCTCGGCCACCAGGGTGGCGCGATCGGTAATGGCTTGGCCAATCGCCTGCGCCAACTCGACCTGGGCCGGGCGAGGGGTATAGCCCGGCAACGCCGTGGCCAAAGGGCCGTCAGCGGCGAAAAACTCGGAAATATCCAGATCTAGCATCAATGAAGTCAGGCGGTAAATTGGCCCAAATGATACCCCGAGCACCCTGGGGCGCGTGCTCGAAATAGCCCAGTCAACAACAGCGTGTCGCCACCTTGTGGCAAAATCCGCCCCTTGATTTCCCTTTGCAGCCGTATCGAGATGCCTGAAACTTCTGCCACCACGAGTACTGCGCCCAGCGTCGACCAAGCCCGTATCCTTGCCCAGCTTGCTACCGAACTGAATAGTCGCCCTTCCCAAATCGCCGCCGCGATTGATCTGCTGGATGACGGCGCCACCGTGCCGTTTATCGCACGCTATCGCAAAGAAGCCACCGGAGGCCTGGACGATACGGTGTTGCGTAATCTGGAAGTCCGGTTGGGCTATCTGCGCGAGCTCGAAGAGCGACGCGGCGCCATTCTGGAATCCATCACGCAACAGGGCAAGCTCACGCCCGAGTTGCAACAGGAAATTTCCACCGCCGAGACGAAACAGCGTCTGGAAGACTTGTACGCCCCGTACAAGCCCAAGCGCCGCACGCGCGCCCAGATCGCACGCGAAGCCGGCCTGGAACCCCTGGCGGATGCCATCTTGGCCGATCAGGCCTGCGATCCTGCCGTTCTAGCCGAGCAATACCTCAATCCCGAAGCCTCGATCAACGATACCAAGGCCGCCCTGGATGGCGCTCGCGACATTCTGGCCGAACGCTTTGCCGAAAATGCCGACTTGCTGGCGGACATGCGCGAGCATTTGTGGTCCACGGGCCTGCTGTACGCCAAGGTCGCCGAAGGCAAGGAAACCGAAGGCGCCAATTTCCGCGACTGGTTCGATTTCAACGAACCGCTGCGCACCCTGCCCTCACATCGCATTCTGGCGCTGCTGCGCGGTCGCCAACAGGGTATCCTGGAACTGCGCCTCGGCATCGACACCGAACTGGAAGCCCAGACTCCGCATCCCTGCGTCGCACGCATCGCCGGCTTTTTGAAACTGGGCAATGGCTTGTTTGCGCTGGATGCGTCGCCACGTGCCCGTTGGCTGGGCGAGGTTTGCCGCTGGACGTGGCGCGTCAAGCTCTTGACCGCCTTCGAAAGCGAATTGATTAGCCGTCTGCGCGAGGCCGGCGAAACCGAAGCCATCCGCGTCTTTGCTGCCAACCTGAAGGACTTGTTGCTGGCGGCGCCGGCAGGCCCCAAAAACGTGCTGGGGCTCGATCCGGGCATTCGTACCGGCTGCAAGGTCGCCGTCATCGACAGCACCGGTAAGGTCGTTGATACGACGACCGTGTACCCCTTCGAGCCGCGTCGCGACCGCGAAGGCACGATCGCTACGCTGGCCGCGCTGGTCGCGCGTCACAATGTCGAACTGATAGCCATCGGTAACGGTACCGCTTCACGCGAAAGCGAAAAGCTGGTGGGCGATATGATGACCCAGTTCCCCGACCTGAAAGTCACGCGCGTGGTAGTCTCCGAAGCCGGAGCCTCGGTGTATTCCGCCTCCGAAACCGCCGCTCTGGAGTTCCCCGACCTGGATGTCACGTTGCGCGGCGCGGTCTCGATTGCACGCCGCCTTCAGGACCCGCTGGCCGAGTTGGTCAAGATCGACGCCAAAGCCATTGGCGTGGGCCAGTACCAACACGATGTCAACCAGCGCGAGCTGGCGCGGTCGCTGGACGCCGTCGTCGAGGATTGCGTGAACGCCGTGGGCGTCGATGTCAACACTGCCTCGGCCGCCCTGTTGGCGCGGGTATCCGGGCTGAACTCGCTACTGGCCAAAAACATCGTGTCCTGGCGCGACGAAAACGGGGCCTTCCCCACGCGCGAACTGCTGCGCAAGGTGCCCCGTTTCGGTGACAAGGCCTTCGAACAGGCCGCCGGCTTTCTGCGCATTCCCCAGGGCGACAACCCGCTGGATGCCTCTGCGGTGCACCCCGAGGCCTACCCCGTGGTCGAGCGCATCGTGGCCAAGATCAAGGCCGACGTCCAGCAAATCATCGGTCAACGCGATGCCCTGAAAGGCATTTCGCCCGCTGACTTTACCGACGAGCGTTTCGGTTTGCCGACCGTGCGAGACATTTTCGCCGAGCTGGAAAAACCGGGCCGTGATCCGCGTCCGGAGTTCAAAACCGCCCAGTTCAAAGAAGGCGTCGAAACACTCAACGATCTGTACCCCGGCATGGTGCTTGAGGGTGTCGTGACCAACGTGGCCAATTTTGGCGCGTTTGTGGACATCGGCGTGCACCAGGATGGCCTGGTGCATATTTCGGCATTGGCCGAAAAATTCGTCAAAGATCCGCGCGACGTCGTACGCGTGGGCCAAACCGTCAGCGTGAAAGTGCTCGAGGTCGATGCGGCACGCAAGCGCGTTGCCTTGACGATGCGTTTGAATGACACAGCTCAAGCCGCCCAACCGTCCCGTCGTACCGGCAGCGAGGCGCCTCGTAGTGGTGGTGGTGCACGCGGCACAGGTGGTGGTCGTCGCCCTCAAGGCGATGCTGGCCGCAATAGCGAACCGCGCAACAGCGCCATGGCCGACGCGTTCTCCAAGCTCAAGCGCTGACGTTTAACGCCAGCGCGCTACACTGGACCCCTTCCAAAAACGCTTTTTTGCCCTCGCCCCCGCTCATGAGTACCCGCGTCCTTACCGGCATCACCACGACTGGCACCCCTCACCTTGGCAACTATGCCGGGGCTATCCGGCCCGCCATTGCGACCAGCACCCAGTCGAACACCGATGCGTTCTACTTCATGGCGGACTATCACGCACTGATCAAGTGCGACGATCCGGCCCGCGTTGCGCGCTCACGACTTGAGATCGCGGCGACGTGGCTGGCGGGCGGTCTGGACCCCGAGCGCGCGACCTTCTACCGACAGTCGGACATCCCCGAGATCCCCGAGCTGTGCTGGATACTGACCTGCGTCACGGCCAAAGGCCTGATGAACCGGGCACATGCCTACAAAGCCTCGGTCGACCAAAATACTGCCAAAGGCGTCGAGCCCGACGACGGCATCACGATGGGTTTGTTTTCCTATCCCGTGTTGATGGCGGCCGATATCCTGATGTTCAACGCCAACAAAGTGCCTGTGGGGCGCGACCAGGTCCAGCACCTGGAAATGGCGCGAGATATCGCACAGCGGTTTAACCATCTGTACGGGCGCGAGTACTTTGTGCTTCCCGAAGTCGTGATCGAGGAATCGGTCGCCACCCTGCCGGGTCTGGACGGGCGCAAGATGTCCAAGAGCTACAACAACACCATTCCCCTCTTCGAGGGCGATGCCGCCTCGCTGCGCGCGGCAGTCATGCGCATCGTGACGGACTCACGTCAGCCGGGCGAGCCCAAAGACCCGGATAGCTCGCACCTGTATACCCTGTATCGCGCCTTTGCCGCACCTGAGGAGGCCGCGGCGTTCCGCGAGCAACTCGAGGCCGGTATCGGCTGGGGTGATGCCAAGCAAGCCCTCTATGAGCGCCTGGAACGCGATATCGCTCCGATGCGTGAGCACTATCAAGCCCTGATGGCCCATCCCGAACGCATCGAAGACATTCTGCAGGCAGGCGCACAAAAGGCCCGTACGCTCGCAACACCGTTTATGGCGGAATTGCGCGACGCCGTCGGGCTGCGTCGACAAGTCGCCGTGCCAGCCACCACCAAGGCGTCGGGCAAAAAACCAGGCAAGGCAGCGCGCTTTGTCAGTTTTCGCGATGATGACGGTAAATTCCGTTTCCGTCTGCTGGGCACGGATGGCCAAGAGCTCTTGCTATCACGCAGCTTTGACAATCCGAAAGAGGCCGGTGCGCTCATGCAACGCCTGCAATCCGGCAGCGGCCTGGACGGCCTCCAAATCGACGGCCTGAGCTACAACATCGTGGTAGATGGACAAACCGTTGCTCAAGGCCCAACCAGTACCGATGACATGCAACGGGACACGCTGGTGGCACAAGTTCGCCAGGGATTGACTGCCCTCGCGGGATAACGGCCATACCGGCGCGATACGCCAGCGCGTTGCAATGCCGTTGGCAACGCGCCTGCAACGCCTGCACGACCCGTCACAACACAACGGACTTTACGCAAAGGCTCCCAAAACAGGAGCCTTTGTCACACCCACGCGAGCACGGGCGCCGCGACTGCGCATAGGCCGCCGGCCGCGAGCGCCGGCGCCGGTCGATAGCTCACAAACCAGATCAGCGTCAGGCCGGCCAGGGTGAGAATGCCGATCCATTCCACCGTTCCGTAGGACCATCCCCACACGTTCGCCGAAGCGAATAGCGACAGCGCCAGGGCGACCCAACCGAACACCCGCAAGGGGGTTCGATGCTGCCTTGGCAATTCCCGGTCGAACACCGCCTCATAGTGGCGGTCCATACCAAGACACAGCGCGGCAAAACCTGCGTAAGCCAGACAAAAAGCGGCAATACCCATCACGAAGTGACCTCCTTGATTGAACAGCTGCCGTTCATGGATTCCACGACCGGTTTACGAATCGTATCGACGGCTTGGTATCTGGACGGTTGACGGTCAGCCGGTGTCGAACGCGTCAACGCCGTTATGCTTTTTCGATAGGCCTTGTGCGCCTTGTGTGCCATCCAGGCCATCAACACGCCCCAGGCCAGGGCCGTCAGATCAAATCCGGCCATGATCCAATCTCCCGCCGGCAAAGACACCCCCAAATGACGCGTCGTCGTCACTGCATTGAGCACCGGCAACGCCAGTGCCAGTGCGGTTGCCAAGGACAGCAAATCACGCCACATCCTTGCGCGAAACGCGAAGGCATACAGGAAACTTAGCCCCCACGCGATGAAGAACGCCCGCGTCTCCCAAGTCGCGCGGCCCGCCAACTCAGCCGGCACCAGTCTGTTTGCCCAAAAGTACACACCGATGGCGACACACAGGCCCGCGATGGCACCGGCATTCAACGCGTCGACCAAGCGCAGCGAGAACTTTTCTTGTGCGGCGTTCCCGGCCTTTTGCCGGCGTTTGGCAACCCACAGCATCAACCCCGTGCCCACCATGGCCGTACCGGCCAGACTCACGAGGAAGTACAACCAACGCAGCATCGGCTCCGCAAAGAAACCCAGGTGCAAACCAATGATCGTATTGGCCGTCGTCACAGCGGCGCCATCGCCATCATGCCGCGACAGCAACGCGCCATCTGCGCCGTTGAATTGAATACTCGGCCCGCCGCGAGCATACGACACCCGTTCGCTCGGATCACGCTGCACTGACACCATGGCGCCTTCTTTGCCTGGCTTGATCACCGTCACCCCACCGGCTGTGCCACCTTGCCACAGGGCTTCAGCCTGCGTGACCAGGCTGCCCAACGGCAGTAACGGCGCCGACTCCGTACCGGCTGCCGCCTGTGTCAACGACGGAAAGCGCTCATTAAAATAGCTCTGTGGATTGTCATACGCCGCCGAAATGCCCGCAGGCAACACCATGGCCACGAAGAGCAGCACACCACTAAATGTGATCATCAAATGAAACGGTAAACCCAACACCGACAGCGCGTTGTGCCCGTCCATCCAGGCGCGTTGCCCGCCTTTGGCGGGGCGAAATGTAAAGAAATCCTTGAAGATTTTCTTGTGTGTGATGATGCCGCTGATAATCGCCACCAGCATGAACATCCCCGCGATAGTAGCCAGCCATCGTCCCCAGGGGTTCGCGATCTCCAGTTCGAAGTGAAAGCGATAAAGAAAATCGCCACCCCGCGTTTCACGAGCCTGGACAGCCTGTCCCGTCGCGGGATCTAACATAACCCGCTTAAAAGGTCGGGTACCTGGAGCCGGCTTGGCAACGCGGTAAATCAACCTCACATACGGCTCACGTGCAGTCGGTAGAGTGATGAACCAACGCTCGGAGTCCGATGCATGCTTAGCCAAATAACGCTGTGCCATATCGGCGGCTTGCGCCGAGGACAACACCTGCGGCTGTGCAGGTAGCTCGGGGCGCATCCAACTCGTGATCTCGGGCCGAAAAAACGCCAACGTACCTGTCAGAAACATGGCAAACAACACCCAGCCCAGCACCAGCCCGGACCAAGTATGCAACCAGGACATCGCCTGCCGCAAGCCCTCGCCCTGCGTCTGGGAAGATTGGGCCGCCTTCATGCCAGCCCCGCCAGTTTGCCCATGCCGTACAGGCCTGCTAACACGGTGGTCGGTATCACGATACCGAACCAGGCTCTCCAGGTATTGCGTGCCGCAAACACCCACATGACACCCACCGCATAGATCACAAACGCCAACATGCTGGCCATGACAACGGCCTCCACACGTGCCATGGGCAGCCAAATCGCCAAGCAGGCGGCCGTCGCCGAGGCTAGCGCATACCCGCCAAATATCGCTGCAACAGAGCGGGAAGCCACCGCCCATCGATAGCGCGTCAAGCCGGCACCCGGAATAGGTTTCACTGCTAATCCTGAAAATTCTAGTAATGCGAATTATAAGCATTACTAGAATAAATTATCTATCGAGGCGATAGGTAATTCATCTGTCCACGCGGTACGGTGCCCGCCCTACAGGCCCACTGTCATGCGTCGCTCGGACTCCAGGTACTCTCGCGACTGCATTTCCAGAATACGCGACACCGTCCGATGGAACTCGTTGGCTAGCGCGCCCTGGGTATAGAGCTCCTCGGGCGCACACTCAGCCGACATGATCAGCTTGATCTTGTGGTCATAAAACACGTCGATCAACCACGTAAAGCGACGCGCCTCGGAGGCCTGCCGCGGCCCCATGCGCGGCACGTCCGACAAAATTACCGCATGAAATCGGCTCGCCAGTTCCAGATAATCGTTTTGCGAACGCGGGCCGCCACAAAGCGTCGCGAAATCAAACCACACCACCGATCCCGCCAACTGCTGCGCGCGAATTTCACGATGTTCGATATGCAAAACAGGCTCTTGAGGGGGCGTATCGGCCAGTCGATCAAACGCATCCTGCAACGCCGTCTTGGCCACCTCATCAAGCGGCGAGTGATAACACTGCACCTGCTCCAACGAACGGCGCCGATAGTCGATCCCCGCATCAACGTTCAGGACATCCATGCGCTTTTGAATCAGATCAATCGCCGGCAAGATCCGATCACGATGCAAGCCATCCGGATACAGCGTCGACGGCTCATAGTTGGACGTCATGACAAACGACGTCCCATACTCAAATAACTTCAGCAGCAGCCGATACAAAATCATCGCATCGGCTACGTCGGACACGTGAAACTCATCAAAGCAAATCAAGCGATAGCGCTTGGCCACACGGCGCGCCACCTCATCCAGCGGATCTTGCATCCCCTTGACGTTTTCCAACTCGCGGTGCACACCGCGAATGAACTCATGAAAATGCAAACGCGTTTTGCGCACCACCGGCACCGTGGCATAAAACGCATCCATCAAAAAACTCTTGCCACGTCCCACCCCGCCCCACAGGTACACGCCGCGAGGCACATCGGGCCGATTCAACAGCTTCTTTAGCGCATTCGAACGCAAAGACCTGAAACGCACCCAATCATCGTAATAAGCCTGCAATCGATCAATAGCCTGCTTTTGCGCCACGTCAGGTTGATAACCCCGTTCCGCCAGGGATTGTTCGTAATATTCACGGACGTTCATGTCGCACCAGCAAACCTAAAATAGAAAAAAGACGGGCGCCAGGCATCTACATACCTGGCGCCCGTCGGCGTCTCGCTCAGAATCAGAAATTCAGCGCGCGCTTGTCAACGGCCAACGCCGCCTCTTTCACCGCCTCGGACAAGGTCGGATGAGCGTGGCAAATACGCGCAATATCCTCGGCCGCACCACGGAACTCCATGATCGTCACGGCTTCGGAAATCAGCTCCGATGCCATCGGGCCAACAATATGCACGCCCAAGACCTCATCCGTCTTGGCGTCCGCAATCACCTTGGCAAAGCCCGTCGTATCACCCAACGCACGTGCACGGCCGTTCGCCATGAACGGGAAGCTGCCCGCCTTGTACTCGCGGCCTTCGGCCTTGAGTTGCTGTTCGGTCTTGCCGACCCAGGCAATTTCCGGCGAGGTATAGATCACCCACGGAATCGTCGCAAAATTCACATGGCCATGCTGACCCGCAATACGCTCGGCCACCGCCACACCTTCCTCTTCGGCCTTGTGCGCCAACATCGGGCCACGCACCACATCACCCACCGCCCACACATTCGGCAAATTGGTCTTGCAGTCGCCGTCAACCTCGACAAAGCCGCGCTCATCCAGCTTCAGGCCCACGCCATCGGCATTCAGACCACCGGTGTAGGGCACACGACCGATCGACACAATCAGCTTGTCCACCACCAGCTTTTGCTCGCCGCCCTTGGCATCCACATAAGGCACCGTCACCGACTTCGCCGTCGCCTTGATCTCGCCGATCTTCACGCCCATCTGGACATCCAGGCCCTGCTTCGTGAAGGCCTTCAGCGCTTCCTTGGCCACCTGCTGATCCGCCGCGGCCAGGAACTCGGGCATGGCTTCCAAAATCGTGACTTCCGCACCCAGACGACGCCACACGCTGCCCATTTCCAGGCCAATCACCCCTGCGCCAATCACGCCGAGCTTCTTCGGCACAGCAGCGATATTCAGTGCGCCATCATTGGACAACACGACCTTTTCATCAAACGGCAGACCCGGCAACTCACGCGCCGACGAACCCGTCGCCACCACAACATGCTTGGCGACCAGATCTTCTTCGGACGTGCCGCTGACCTTGATCCCATAACCCCCCTCCACCTGGCCAGCAAACGCGCCCGTGCCATGGAAGAAAGTGACCTTGTTCTTCTTGAACAAATACAAAATACCGTCGTTATTCTGCTTAACCACCGTATTCTTGCGGCCAACCAGCGTATCGAGCTTCAGGCTCACACCCTTGAGCTCAATACCATGCTCGGCAAAATGGTGATTAGCCTGCTCAAAATGTTCTGACGACTGCAGCAACGCCTTGGACGGAATGCAACCCACGTTCGTGCAAGTGCCACCAGGCGCAGGGCCACCCTGGCCGTTCTGCCAAGCGTCAACGCAAGCCACCGACAACCCCAGCTGCGCAGCGCGAATAGCCGCGATGTACCCGCCTGGGCCGGCACCGATGACGACGACGTCAAATTGTTTAGACATAATGATCTCGAAAATTGGGATTTAAAGAAGCGCCAGCCGACGCAAAGATGTCTGATCTAAGCAAACCATCGGAACGACCCCACGATAAGGCACAAAAAACACCCTGCACCTTCGACGTACCCGCGCCAACGTACTGTGATCGTGAAACGACGCCTCAACAGCAAAGCGAACGTCGTCACGGCAAGGCACGAGCGCCAGCGATGTGCCGGGGTCAAAGGGCTTCGGTGTGGCGGGCCCGTTGAGGCCGCCGAGGGCTACCGAAGGATGGCGGGGGGCAGTCGGCTGGGCATGTTTGAGCGTAGCGTAGCGAAGCGAGTTTGCCCAGCCGCCTCGCCTGACGAGGTAGGCAACGGGAAGTCTGGCCGCGCAGGCGGCCAGACCGGCCGATAGGGCCCGCCACACCGAAGCCCTTTGACCCCGGCATAGCGCGACTAAAGAGCCCATCTCTACGCCCATCAACACCGACGCAAAAATTACAGGTCCAACAACAAACGCTGCGGATCTTCCAGCGCATCTTTCATCGCCACCAGACCCAACACGGCTTCGCGACCATCAATGATCCGGTGGTCATACGACAGCGCCAGATAGTTCATCGGACGGATCACGATCTGGCCGTTTTCAACGACCGCACGATCCTTGGTCGCATGCACGCCCAGAATCGCGGATTGCGGCGGGTTGATGATCGGGGTCGACAACATCGAACCAAACACACCACCGTTCGAAATCGAGAACGTACCGCCGGTCATTTCCTCAATGCCCAGCTTGCCATCCGCCGCACGCTTGCCGAAATCACCAATCGTCTTCTCGATCTCGGCAATCGACAACTGATCGGCGTTGCGCAGAATCGGCACCACCAGACCACGGGGGCTACCCACCGCAATACCGATATCAAAATAACCGTGATAGATAATGTCCTTGCCGTCGATCGACGCGTTGATCAGCGGGTACTTTTTCAGGGCAGCCACGGCCGCCTTGACGAAGAACGACATAAAGCCCAGCTTGACACCGTGGTCTTTCTCGAATTTCTCTTTGTACTTGTTGCGCAGGCTGATCACCGCCTGCATATTGACCTCGTTGAACGTGGTCAATATGGCGTTTTCTTGTTGCGACTGCAGCAGACGCTCCGCAATACGCGCGCGCAGGCGGCTCATCGGCACGCGCTGTTCCGGACGGCCATCCAGCGACATCGACGTCGGAGCGGGTGCCGCAGCGGCCTTGGCCGGCGCAGCGCTAGCGGCTTGCGCATCAGCCTTGGTCACGCGACCGTCACGACCCGTGCCTGCTACGTTGGCAGCGTCCACGCCCTTTTCGGACAGGATCTTGGCAGCAGCCGGCGAAGCCACACCAGCCGAAGCTGACGAGCCCGACGAAGCCGGTGCGGCGCCAGCCGGGGGAGGAGCCGCGGCAGCAACCTCAGCCTTGGCTTCAGCGGCCGGCGCGGCAGCCGCCTTGGCAGCCGTATCGATCTTGGCGAGCAATTGACCCGCAGTCACCGTTGCGCCGTCGGCTTCGACGATCTCGGACAACACGCCCGATGCAGGTGCCGGGACTTCCAGCACCACCTTGTCGGTTTCGACTTCGATCAGGATCTCGTCGGCTTCGACCGCCTCACCCGCCTTTTTCTTCCAGGTCAGCAGCGTCGCTTCGGACACGGATTCGGACAACTGGGGGACAACAACGTCAGTAATAGCCATGGTAATAAATTCCGTTGAATAAGAGTTCGATATCGGCGACTGAGCTTATTTAGCCAGCATGAAGCCTTTGTATTTCGCGGCGAAAGCTTGCTCCAGCAATGCCTTCTGTTGCTCTTGGTGCTTGGCCAGGTAGCCTACCGCAGGCGACGCCGAAGCCGGACGACCGGCATAACCGAGCTTTTGGCCGTCGGCCATGTTCTCGTACAGATGATGCTGGACATAGAACCACGGACCTTGGTTCTGGGGCTCGTCTTGCACCCAGATCACTTCGGTCACGTTGCCGTACTTGCGCAGTTCGGTTTCGAATGCTTTGTGAGCGAACGGATACAGTTGCTCAACGCGCAGGATGGCGACGTTGTTAGCCTCACGCTCGCGGCGAGCATGGACCAGATCGTAGTAAACCTTGCCCGAGCAAGCCAGAACACGCGTGACCTTGCTGGGGTCGATCGTGTCATCGACCTCACCAATCACGGGACGGAAGCTGCCACCCGCCAAGTCGGTCAGCGGCGAACCCGCATCCTTGTTACGCAGCAGCGACTTCGGCGTGAAAATCACCAGCGGCTTGCGGAACGGGCGAATCATCTGGCGACGCAGCAGGTGGAAAATCTGCGAAGCCGAGGACGGTTGAACCACCTGGATGTTGTTGTCCGCGCACAGTTGGAGGAACCGCTCGATACGGCCCGACGAGTGCTCCGGACCCTGGCCTTCGTAACCGTGCGGCAGCATCAGCGTCAGACCCGACTGACGGCCCCATTTGGCCTCGCCCGAACTGATGAACTGGTCGATCACCACCTGCGCGCCGTTGACGAAGTCACCGAACTGGGCTTCCCAGATGGTCAGCGTGTTCGGCTCGGCGCTGGAGTAGCCGTATTCGAAGCCCAACACGGCTTCTTCGGACAACACCGAGTCGATCACCGTGAACGGCGCCTGACCGTCAGAGACGTTTTGCAGCGGCACATAGGTGCCATCATCCCAACGCTCACGATTTTGATCATGCAGCACAGCGTGGCGGTGGGTAAACGTACCGCGGCCCGAATCCTGCCCAGTGATGCGAATGGCGTAGCCCGACGCCACCAGCGTCGCAAACGCCAGATGTTCGCCCATGCCCCAATCCAGGTTGATATCACCCTTGGCCATGTTGCGACGGTCGTTCAGCAGCTTGTTGACCAGCGGGTGCACCGTAAAGCCCTCGGGCACCGTGGTGATGCGCTCGCCGATGCGCTTGAGCTCAGCCAGCGGCACAGCGGTGTCCGCCTGATCTGTCCACTTGGCGCCCAGGAAGGGGGACCAGTCGATCGCGTACTTGCTCTTGTAGTCGGTCAGCACGGGCTCGATCGTGCGCTGGCCGTCTTCCATGAGCTGGCGATAGTCTTTCACCAATTGGTCGGCTTCGCCTTCAGCCAACACGCCCTGAGCCGTGAGCTTGTCGGCGTACAGTTTGCGCGTGCCGGGGTGATGACCGATGCGCTTGTACATCAAGGGCTGGGTCAGCGACGGGGTGTCTTGCTCGTTGTGGCCGAGTTTACGGAAGCAGACGATATCCAGCACCACGTCGTGGCAGAACTGCAAACGGTAGTCCAGCGCCAGCTTGGTTGCGAACACCACGGCTTCGGGATCATCGCCATTGACGTGGAACACAGGGGCCGCAATCATCTTGACCACGTCGGTGCAATACAGCGTCGAACGCGTATCGCGCGGGTCAGACGTCGTGAAACCGATCTGGTTGTTGATGACGATATGCAGCGTGCCGCCCGTACCATAACCGCGCGTTTGCGCGAGGTTCAGGGTTTCCATGACAACGCCCTGCCCGGCAAAGGCCGCATCGCCGTGCACCAGCACTGGCAACACTTGCTTGCCGTCGGTGTCGCCGCGACGCTCTTGGCGTGCACGGACGCTACCTTCGACGACCGGGTTCACGATTTCCAGGTGCGAGGGGTTGAATGCGAGCGACAGGTGAACGGGACCGCCACGCGTGGACAGATCGCTGGAAAAACCGTTGTGGTATTTCACGTCACCATCGGTCAGACCTTCGGCGTGCTTGCCCTCGAACTCGGCAAACAAGTCACCGGGCATCTTGCCCATGATGTTGACCAGCAGGTTCAGGCGACCACGGTGAGCCATGCCCACCACGATTTCCTGGACGCCGGATTCGCCGGCGTGGTTCACGACCTCGTCCATCGAGGCGATGAAGCTTTCGCCGCCTTCGAGGGAGAAACGCTTTTGGCCAACATACTTGGTGTGCAAAAAGCGCTCGAGGCCTTCGGACTCGGTCAATTGCTGCAGGATGTGGCGTTTTTCTTCGGTGCTATAAGCCGCCGCACCGAAGGTTTTTTCCAGACGTTCCTGGATCCAGCGCTTGGCGGCGGGATCGGGGATATGCGTGTATTCGGCACCGATGCTGCGGCAGTAGGTATCACGCAGCGCCTTCAGGATGTCGCGCAGCGTCATGGTGCTGGCGGTCGTGAAGTAGGTATTGGTGGCCGAGTAAGTTTGATCCAGATCGGCTTCGCTCAGACCGTAGAAGGCCGGGTCGAGCTCGGGGATCGCGGGACGTTCCTGGCGCTTGAGCGGATCCAGGTCGGCCCAGCGCGCGCCATACGAACGGTAGGCGGCGATCAGTGACTGAACCGAGACCTGCTTGCTGGCAACGGACAGATCGGGCTGGGCCGAATGCTGTACAAAGCCGTTGCTGCGGGCACGCAACGCAAAGGACTCGACGATGGGCGCATGCGCCTGATCGCGGGTGGCTTCTTGGCCGTCGGTAGCGGGGGTGTGTTGCAGCTGGTCGAAATAGTCTCGCCAGTTGTCAGGCACCGAGCCTGGATTGTCGAGGTAAGCCTCGTACATCTCTTCGACGTAGGGGGCATTACCACCAAATAGATAAGAGGTGGAAAGAGATTCTGATTCGGAAGACATTTTATTGCTTCACCTTGGCGAGTGCTTCACTCGATACGATGCAGGAAAACCTTCCGCAACACGGGCTTCCCGTTAGCGGATAGCAGGGGGCAGAAGGCACGTACAAGCCCTGAAAGCCTATGACGTGAAAGTATACTCCGGGGGCCTGTGCCTGTCTTGTCGCACTGCCACATATGCCTTGCACACGATTTCACCCCTCAAAATCGGCATAAACCGCAAACCTCAGGCAACATCCGTCATGATGCCCATTATGAGTATGGAGTTTTTGATGTCCGGCCCGAGAAAATTTTGTCCCAGGCCGTGACGAGAAAACCACGAAGTCATTACGGGTGGTTTCAGTAATACCGAGCGCAACCTATCGCCCCGGCTGTCCGGCTGCGGACATAATGCGTCGGTAGAACAGCACCGCCACCGTGGCAAACACCGCCAGGCCCAGCCAATCGGCGATCGGTTCGAATCCTTGCCCCACCAGGGCCAGCGGCGCCTCGTTGCCCGTGGCGCCAATGATCGCCGCCATCAGGACCCCGATCAGGCTTTCTCCCACAATCAGTCCCGAGGCGAGCAACGTACCGCGCCGGCTGGGAAGCTCGGCATAGGTGTCATAGGACTGATCGGCCTGCTGGGCACGACGCCGCAAGACACGTTCTATCAACCATCCCAGCACGGCCCCCACCACCAGCGGCGCACTGACTGTCGGCGGCAAATATATCCCGATTCCCACGGCCAGCACGGGTATCCGGGCAACTCGGCAAGTTCGCTCTAAAACCCGGTCCACAATAATCAGGGCGACGCCGACCGCCACGCCGATCAGAATCATGAGCCAGTTCAATTGATGGGTAAAAATTCCTTGGGCAATCGCCAGCATGAGGGTGGCCTGCGGCGCCGACAGCGCCTGCTCGGGATCCATCCCCGAACGCGGCAGCGCCCCGGAAAAACCGTAAGCGTTATAGAGCAGCTCGAGGATCGGGGAAATCACGATAGCTCCCACCACGCAGCCGATTAATAGCGCGATCTGCTGGCGCCAGGGCGTCGCCCCGACCAGCCAGCCGGTTTTCAGGTCCTGCAGGTTGTCATTCGCAATAGAGGCCACCGCAACAACTGCCGACGTGGTGAAAATCGCCAGGGCAATGGCCAACTGCACGCCCTCTTGGTTGCCCAACAAGCCCGTCGCACTCTCCAATCCCAGCATCAACAGTGACACCAGCATGATGGCGACGATCCCGACGCCAGAGATCGGGCTGGTGGACGACCCCACCAGGCCCGCCATATAGCCGCAAGCGGCCGCCACCAGAAAGCCAAAAATAAAGGCAAAGGCCACCGAGCACGCCACCAGCAACGCCACCACGCCCGCCGAAGCCGGCTCGGCGCGCAAAAACGAGGCGAACGTAAACACGAGGATGGCGACCAACACCAGGGTAACCACCGCAATCCAGCGCGCCGACAGATCTTGCTCGGTACGCGGCGCCGCCCCTTGCGCTGCGGCACCCGCCCGGCTAAAGGCCGAGAAGGATGTTTTGATCCCCCGCATCATGGGCATGAATAGCGTTCCCAGCGTCCAGATGGCGCCCACGCCAATGACCCCGGCCCCAATGAATCGAACTTGCGAGCTCCAGAGTCCATTGGCGTATTCGACTACCGACTGCCCGGCGGGCGGGTCACCCAAGGCCGTCAGCACCGGGACGGCCACCCCCCACGCAATCACCAACCCTATCAGCATCGCCAGACCGGCGACGATCCCGATCAGGTAGCCCGCGCCCATCAAGGCCAAGGAAAACCCCATGGGCAAGCGGAACACCGCGGCACCGATGGTGGGCCACACGCTGACTGCATCGCCCAGGACGCGCAGGCCGCTGGACGCAAAGCTGACCACGGCCGCGACCCCGGCACCGCTGACGATATCGGCCATACCCGTTGCGACGCGTTTGCCACTGTGCGTGGCATCGTCGGCCCCGCCACTCCCCACCCGCAAGATTTCCGCCGCCGCCACGCCCTCGGGATACGGCAAATCACTTTGCACGACCATGATGTGGCGCAGCGGGATCGTGAACATCACGCCCAGCATGCCGCCCGCCGCGCAGATACCAAAGGTTTGCCAAAACGGAAACCCTTGCCAATGTCCCATCATGACCAGCGCCGGCAAAATAAAAATAATGGCTGACAAGGTGCCCGCGGCCGACGCCTGAGTCTGCACCATGTTGTTTTCCAGGATGTTGGCGTTCTGGAACATCTTGAGCACCGACATGGAAATCACCGCGGCCGGGATGGCGGATGAAAACGTCAGCCCGACCTTCAGGCCCAGAAACACGTTCGATGCCGTAAAAACCACCGTAATCAAGGCGCCAATAATCACGCCACGCAGTGTCAGTTCGGGCAATATCGTCGAATCGGGCACGCGCACAGGCTGTGTCATGAGTCGAGAAGTCCTTGAAAAAAGTGGGGCGGAGTCAAGAGTGTTGCAGATTCTAGCGCCAAGCTCACGACACGACCATTATCTCAACGTTAACTCGATCTGATATTTCACCTGCTTTAACGCAAAACCTGAACGAATATTGCGAACGCCGAGAATGGGCGATAAGCAACTCACCACAAAGTGCTCCACCTCCTGGATGTCGGACACGGCCTCGGGCACCTGTTCCATGCCCCACAGCACCTTCACGGCATACATGTCGAGGACCGACAGCGTATCGTCTTCTCGAGTCGTCCTTCCTTTACCAACCGCGGAAACGCGGCCAGCATGCAAGCACCTCCGGCGAGGTGCCGCGCACGACGTGGTAGCTGTCGTGCTGCGCGCCGGTGGCGCAGGCATGATTGGGAAGGATGCGCAGGCGCGTGCCCAGCGGCAACTGCGGCAGTGGCGCGCTGGTGCCGGGGCGGCGCATAACGATGCCCTGCTCCTGGTTGGTCTGTTTGAGCACGAGGTCCGCAAATGGCCTGCCCTGCACGTCGCACACCACGCCATAGTATTGGTCGACAGGCTGGCCAGCGGTGCCGCGGTCGCGCGACATTGCCATCCAGCCGGCGTCGACCAGAATCCAGTCTTTCTCGGGCTGGTGGCCGATCACCGTGGTCAGGACCGACAGCGCGATGTCGTCCTGACGACACACGCCCAGGCCGGCCATGAACAGGTCGAAGAATACGAACACACCGGCTCGCACCTCTGTCACACCATCCAGATTCTCCGCAAACATGGCAGTCGGCGTCGACCCTACACTGACCACCGGGCACGGTAGGCCGCCCGCGCGCAGCGCCTGGGCAGCGTCAACCGCGGCGCGGCGCTCGCGCTCGGCCATGGTACGGATCGCATCCTCGTCAGGCGAGCTGTATGACTCTCCGGCATGCGTCAGGACGCCACGCAGCTGCGCGCCACCGTCTTCCAAGGCGCGGCCGATGGCGCACAGCAGCTCAGCCTGGTCAGGCCGCACGCCAGCGCGATGGCCGTCGGAATCGATCTCGATCAGCGCCGGAATCGGCGCGCCAGCCGCGCGCGACCGCGCCGCCACCGCCTGCGCACCGGCCACGCTATCAACGACCACCGTCAGGTCAGTGCCATAAGCGCGCAGCGCCAGCACGCGGTCCAGTTTGGCGGGCGACACCCCCACTGCGTAGAGGATGTCCCGCACGCCAGCGCGCGCGAACTGCTCGGCCTCTTGGAGCGTCGAGACGGCGGCTGGCCCTGCGGGGGTTTCCATTAGCAGCCGCGCCACGTCGATCGATTTGGGCGTTTTCAGATGGGGACGCAATGTCACACCCAGGCGCGCCATGCGCGTCTTCAGGCGCTCGATATTGGCTTGCATGCGCGGCTCGTCCAGCAGCAGGCAGGGCGTGTCAAGTGCTTCGAGGGTGGAGGCCGCAGCCGTCTTGTCGCTCGTCATCTTCCAGTATCTCCGGTAAGGCAGGAATTCTATGGCTGGCCCCGTAGCCGCGCGTGCGGCGACCAGTCGGCCAGCGCATCCAGCGGCACCACGGGCCGAGGTAGGTTACGGAAATCGAAGCGCGCCAGCATGGGCGATGTCAGCCCCGGCGCATCCACGTTGTAAATATGTTGCGGCGGGAAGAACTCGTCGAAGGCCGCCCGGAAATGCCCGCGCGATTTCACGACCACGGTACGAGCGGCGGCGATATCCAGGCCGAACATTTCAAAGAACATCGGCTCGTGACACTGATGCCGGTTAGTGATCACCACCACCTGCACGCCGCCCACCTGCAGTAGTGCGCTGGGCCCCAGATTGAAGCTGCAGCCGGCCAGTTGACCGCGCCGGCCCACACCACGACCACCATGCAACTTCAGCACCGTTGCCGGCGCCGTGTAGGCCTCGGAATACACCGTCGTCTCGTCGCGGTTGAAGTGGGCTTCGATCGCTGCGCCCTCGCCAGCGGCATGGGCTTCAGCCGCCAGGGCGGGATCGGTCACGACGCCTAGGATGGCGCCCTGCACTCCGCCCTCGATCAAGGCTCGTAGCAGAAACGGCGTGTTGCCGCGGGCGCCCCCGCCAGGGTTATCGGCCACGTCGGCCAACAACACCGCAGACGTGCCAGGCTCCACGCCCGCCCGGCGCGCGAGTTCGACCGCCCTGGGCAAAGACATTAGTTCGGGCGTGAAGGCTGCGCGCTCGCGCCAGGCATGCTCCGCCAGCGTGTGCGCCGTGGCGCGCGCGTAGTCGCCGTCACCCTTGGTGGTCACCAGTATCGTCAGCCCGTTCTTGCCTGTGTCGCCATAGGCGAAACCACCTACCACCGACACATTCACCAGACGCGGGTCATCCATGGCCTCGGCCGCATGAATCATGTCCGCGTACGGGCCGGTGCCGGGCGCCGTCAACAACTGCGTGGGCGGCGCCACCACCGGCATGCGTACGTGCGCCACCGCAACGCGCAGGCCCTCCATCAACGAACTCAGCACGTCGGCCGCCTCAGTGCCACGCTCGGCCATGTCAGTGTGGGGATTGCGGCGGTACGAGATCAGCACGTCCACCTCGTCGACCATCCGGTCCGACACATTGGCATGTAAGTCGACGGTGGCGACCACGGGCACGTCCGGCCCCACGATGGCCCGCACCCGCTGGAACACCAGGCCGTCGGGATCCTGCTCTTCGGTGGTGATGGCCGCACCGTGCTCGCAGAGATAGACGGCATCCACCGGCAGCGCGGCGCGCAAGCCCCGCTCGAACTGCGCTAGCGTATCCAGGAAGAACGCATGCTCCACTGGACCACCGGACTCGGCGTTGGCGAACAGAATGGGTACTGGGGTCCATGGCCCGCGTCGGTCCATTCGGCGCACGAAGGCGGGAATCTCCGGCGTCATGGCGGGCGCGGCGCTGCGAGCGTCGGCCAGCATCGATTCACCGGCCAGGTAAGCACGAGATTCAAAATCGTCGCGTCCTGAGACCGGCGCGAAGCGATTGGACTCGATGGCAAAGCCCAGGATGGCAATGCGGGGCGTGGCGGGAACGGCAGTCATAGCAGTCGCGACCATCAGTTCTGTTTTTCGATATGGGCAGTGTCGATCAAGTCGGCCCACTTCTTTTGCTCGGCGGCGATGTAGCGCGCGAAATCAGTGCGGTCGCCTTCGCCGGGTCGCGCGCTCAGCTTGCCCAAATCTGCACGCAGCGCGTCGCTAGCCAGCACCTTCTGTAATGCCCCGGACAACTTGTCCACGATGGCATCGGGGGTACCCTTGGGGAACACCAGACCACCCCAGGACACGTTCTCGTAGCCGGGCAGCCCCGACTCCGCCAAAGTCGGTAAGTCGGGAAAGAACGGCACGCGCTGGGCGCTGGTGATCGCCAGCGCGCGCAGCTTGCCGCCCTGCACCAGCGGCCAGGCCACAGAGGCATTGGTGAAAGAGTAATCGATGCGGCCGCCGGCCAAGTCCGCCAGCGAGGCGGGGTCGCCGTTGTACGGCACAAACATCGTATCGATGCCAGCCATATGCTTGAATAGCTCGCCGCCCATGTGCCCGCTGCTGCCGATGCCGGCAGCGCCGTACGACAGTCCGCCGGGCTTGGACTTCGCCAGCGCGATCAGGTCAGCCACGCTCTTGACGGGAGAGTCCGCGCCGACCACCAGCAGGTTGTAGACGTTGAACATGCGGCCGACCACCGTGAAGTCCTTGACGGGGTCGTAGGGCAGCTTGTTGAACAGGGCGGGATTGACGGCCATCGTATTGATATTGCCGTAGCCCAGCGTGTAGCCGTCGGGCTTGGCGCGGGCGATCTGCGCCATGCCGATGCCGCCAGCGGCACCCGGCCGGTTCTCGACGACAAAGTTGGCACCGGTGGCAATGGCTAGGTGGTTCAGAACCAGGCGGGTCAGCACATCGGCGGAACCACCCGCAGCCGATGCCACGATGACTGTGACCGGCTTGGCGGGCCAGCCGGTATCGGCGGCATGGACCGGGGCCGCGCTGGCGGCGAACGAGAACAGGAGGAATGAAAGCAGGCGTCGCAAGATAGTCTCCGGGAGTGACGGGATTCCGGCGGTGGACCCGGCACATTATTGAAAGAACGGCCTGTGCCGAGTATGCGGCAGCCATCGAGACTGGTGTTTAATGACAGCTTAATTCTTTATTTAGCTGATACTTACGATGTTGAGCAGCGACGATCTGCTTTTCTTCCTGGCGCTGGCCTCGGCCAACTCACTGACGGACGCGGCGCGAAAGCTGGACGTGACCCCATCGGCGGTCACCCAGCGCCTCGCCGGGCTAGAACGCCGGCTGGGCATCGGTCTGGTCGACCGCTCGGGGCGGCGCATGGCATTGACGGACGAAGGAGAACTGCTGGCCGAGCGGGCGCGTGGCATTTGCGCCGACCTCGGTGGCCTGGCCGACGCCCTGGCCAGCCGGCGCGGACAAGTGGCCGGCCACCTGCGCGTGCTGGCGCCGCTGGGCTTCGGGCAGCGCTACGTCGCACCGGCCATCGCGCGCTTTCGGCGCCAGTGCCCCGAGGTCACCGCCACGCTGACACTGTCCGACCGGCCGGGCAGTCTGGCCACACACACCTGGGATGTGCTGATCCACATCGGCGAACTGCGCGACTCGGCTCTCGTCATGCACCGTTTGGCACGCAACCGGCGTGTGCTGTGCGCCGCGCCTGCATACCTGAAGCGGCGTGGCGTGCCCGACCATCCGGAAGCGCTACACGAACACGACTGCATCGCGCTGCGCGAGAACGACGAAGACGTCACGCTGTGGCGCCTGCGCCATGACGACGGCGCTATGGCCACGGTACGCATAGACCCGGTACTGGCCTGCAACGACGGCGGCGCCGCGCGCCACTGGGCCTTGGCTGGCATGGGCGTCCTGGTGCGCTCCGAATGGGACGTCGCCGACCTGCTGCGCCAGGGCCGGCTGGTGGAACTGCTGCCGGGTTGGCACTTGCCCGACGCCAACATCGTGGCGCTGGTGGCGTCGCGCAAGGCCCGCTCCGCGCGGACCGAGCATTTTCTTCAGCACCTGCATGAGCTGGGCGGCCGTGCGCCCTGGCTGCAGGCGGCCTCGTAAGCGCCGCGTCTGGCGCCAGCGCCAGACGGCACCGTCACCGGGCCTGCGCGCCTCTCAACGCCCTCCTTTTCTCTGCACGGGTCAGCTCAGCGGCAGCGCGGTCTGGTATTTGACCTGCTTTAACGCGAACCCCGACCGAATATTGCGCACTCCCGGGATGCGCGACAAGCGGCTCACCACAAAGTGCTCCAACCCCTGGATGTCGGGCACCACCACGCGCAACAAATAGTCTGAATCGCCACTCATCAGATAGCACTCCATGACCTCGGGACATTCGGCCATGGCATTCTGGAAGCGCTCGAGTTCGGGCTCGATCTGCTTTTCCAAACTGACCTGAATAAATACATTCAAACTCAATCCCAACTGCAGGGGATCAGCCAGCGCCACATACCCCCGGATGACGCCCGCCGCCTCGAGAGCCTTGACGCGCGCCAGGCAGGGCGAGGGCGACAAATGGACGCGGCGTGCCAACTCAACATTGGTCAGGTTGGAGTCCGTCTGCAAAATACCCAAAATGCGACGATCAATGGCATCCAGCGCGGCAGTCAGCATATTTATCCTTTAATTTTTGAATTCCCCAATTATTATGCTGCCACAGGCGGTTTTATGGCGCATATTCGATGACTTATGCCAGCACGAACGCGCTAGGATGGACGTCTACACGGAGACTTCCATCGCCATGCTCGACACTGTGATCTCGCCCCTGATCGACGACCTCGACCCCGAAGAAACCACTGAATGGCGCGAGGCGCTGCTCTCGCTGGTCCAGACTGCGGGTATTGCCCGCGCCGCCTACGTACTGGATGCGTTGCTCGGCCAGGCGGCGACACTGGGGGTACGCGCCGGCGGGCAGACGCGCAGTGCCTATCTCAATACGATCGCGCTGCGCCACGAGCCGCCTTTTCCGGGCGACTTGGCCATCGAGGAGCGCATTGCATCGATCAATCGCTGGAATGCCCTGGCCATGGTGGTGCGTGCCAATCAGGCACATGGCGAGCTCGGCGGCCATATCGCCAGCTACGCCTCGGCCGCCGATTTGTTCGAGGTTGGCTTCAATCATTTTTTCCGCGCGCCGACCGACAACTTTGCCGGCGATCTGGTCTATTTGCAGCCACACTCGGCTCCGGGGGTGTACGCCCGTGCCTTTCTTGACGGCTTTCTAGGCGAGGACGATCTAGCCCATTTCCGCCAGGAGATCACTGCCCGCGAGCGTGGTTTGCGCGGCTTGTCCTCCTATCCGCATCCGTGGCTGATGCCCGATTTTTGGCAGTTCCCCACGGGGTCGATGGGCATCGGCCCCATCAATGCCATTTATCAAGCGCGCTTCATGCGATACCTTGAGCACCGTTCGTTGGCACAGCCATCCGATCGCAAAGTCTGGGGACTGTTTGGCGACGGCGAAATGGACGAACCCGAGTCCATTGCGGCGCTGACGCTGGCCGCCCGCGAAAAACTCGACAATCTCGTGTTCGTCGTGAACTGTAATCTGCAACGCCTGGACGGCCCGGTCCGAGGTAATGGCCGCATCATCGACGAACTGGAAACGCTATACGCCGGCGCGGGCTGGAATGTCATCAAGCTGGTCTGGGGCGGGGATTGGGATGCTCTGCTGGCACGCGACACGGATGGCGCACTCGCACGCGCCTTTGCCCATACCGTCGATGGACAATTCCAGACTTTCGCGGCCAATGATGGCGCCTATAACCGCGCCCATTTCTTCAATCAAAATCCCGAACTCGCCGCGTTGGTGGCGGACTGGTCCGACGAAGCGATCGACCGATTGCGCCGCGGCGGCCACGATATCGTCAAGATCTACGCTGCCTATCATCGCGCGGCACACCACCGTGGCCAGCCCACGGTCATTCTGGCACAAACCAAAAAGGGCTACGGGATGGGTACCGCCGGCCAGGGGAAGATGACCACGCACCAGCAGAAAAAGCTGGACGACCAAGCCCTGCTGGCCTTTCGTGACCGATTCGCCCTCCCCATTTCGGATGCCGACTGCCTAGCCTTGAAGTTCTACAAACCCACGGCAGACAGCGCGGAGCTGCGCTACCTGCAAGCGCGCCGAGCCGCGCTGGGCGGCCATTTGCCACGCCGCCGCACGACATCCCCTCGCCTGCCCACGCCTCCCATCGAACAATGGGCCCGATTCGCCTTGCAGGCCGATGGAAAAGAAATGTCCTCCACGATGGCTATCGTGCGCATGCTGGGCGGACTGCTCAAGGACGAGACGCTAGGCAAGCGCATCGTGCCCATCGTTGCCGACGAGGCCCGTACGTTTGGCATGGCCAACCTGTTTCGCCAGATCGGTATTTACTCGGCGCAGGGCCAGTTATACGAACCCGAAGACATCGGCTCGGTGCTGCACTACCGCGAAGCCCTGGACGGACAAATTCTGGAAGAAGGCATCACCGAGGCAGGCGCCATCTCGTCCTGGACGGCCGCCGGCACCAGCTATTCGGTCAATGACCTGCCGATGCTGCCTTTCTATATTTATTATTCAATGTTCGGTTTTCAGCGCGTCGGCGATCTGATCTGGGCGGCGGCGGATCAACGCACGCGCGGTTTTTTGATCGGCGCGACCTCGGGCCGCACGACGCTGGGTGGCGAAGGCCTGCAGCATCAAGATGGCGCCAGCCATTTAATCGCGTCCACGGTTCCCAACTGTCGCGCCTACGATCCGGCCTACGCCTACGAGGTCGCGGTCATTCTCGAGCACGGCACGCAGCGCATGCTGGACCAGCAATGCGACGAGTTCTATTACCTGACCGTCACCAACGAAAATCTTGCCCAACCCAACCTGCCCAACGAGCAAGCACGCGAAGGCATTTTGCGAGGCATGCATCGAGTTCGGGCTGCACAACCGGACGGACTAGCACAGACGAACCCGGGTGATGGGGAATCCTGCACCCAGGCGCCCGCCCATCTGCGGCTGCTTGCGGCCGGGCCCATGCTCAACGAGGCCCAACGTGCAGCCCAACGGCTGGAGCAAGACTTCGGTATCGCCACCGAGGTCTGGAGTGTCACGAGTTTCTCTGAACTGGCGCGCGATGGCCGAGCCTGCGAACGTGACCGGGCCCTGGGTCTGAGCTCCCCACCCCCACAAAGCTGGCTGGAACAATGTTTACCCGACGCCGTTCCCGTCGTTGCCGCCAGTGACTATGTCCGTGCGGTGCCCGAGCAGATCCGCGCCTGGGTCCACGCCCCTTTTCGCGTGGTGGGTACCGACGGTTTCGGCCGCAGCGATACGCGCGCCCGTTTGCGGGACTTCTTTGAAGTCAGCGCCGACTGGATCGCGTTGCACGCCCTGGATCTGCTCTGCGACCAGGACCCGAAGCATCAAGCGGCGCGCGATGTACTCCGCGAACAACTGGGTGCTTCGCTGCGCGTCGCGCCCCCCTGGTTAAGTTGATTCGCTGCACTGCAACAACCATCGCGCCTCGCTTTCTGTTGAAATATGTGCTTTCGCGATTCCCGGACGGGCCTGTTGCAGGCCCGTTTTTTACTTTGTTAGCAGTGCAGCATAGGCCTTCACCATCATGGACGAAACCTTAACCAAACGGGCGCTTGATTATCACGCCTATCCCACCCCCGGCAAAATCTCGGTCGTACCGACCAAGACACTGGCAAACCAGGACGACCTCTCGCTGGCCTATTCGCCCGGCGTCGCAGCCGCCTGCATGGCCATTTTCGACCAGGGTGAAGACGCCGCCTCGATGTACACGTCCCGCGCCAACCTGGTGGGCGTGATCACGAACGGCACTGCGGTACTGGGCTTGGGCAACATCGGCCCGCTGGCCGCCAAACCCGTCATGGAAGGCAAAGGCTGCCTGTTCAAGAAATTTGCCGGCATCGACGTGTTCGACATCGAACTGGCCGAGAACGACCCCGACAAACTGGTTGACATCATTGCGGCGCTGGAACCGACACTGGGCGGCATCAACCTCGAAGACATCAAAGCCCCCGAGTGCTTCTACATCGAGAAGAAGCTACGCGAGCGCATGAAGATCCCCGTCTTTCACGACGATCAGCACGGCACCGCCATCATCTCGTCGGCCGCCATTCTGAACGGACTGAAGGTCGTAGGCAAAGATATCGGCAAGGTCAAGCTGGCCGTGTCCGGTGCGGGCGCGGCCGCCATTGCCTGCCTGGACTTGCTGGTTAACCTGGGCATCAAGCTAGAGAACATCTATGTCGTGGACTCACGCGGCGTGATCTGGCAAGGCCGCGACGAAAACATGGAGCCCAACAAAAAGCGCTACGCGCAGAAAACCGACGCCCGCACCCTGGCCGACGTCGTGCGCGATGCTGACGTATTCCTGGGCTGCTCCGCCCCGGGCGTACTGACTGCCGACATGGTCAAGACCATGGCCGACAAGCCGCTGATCCTGGCACTGGCCAACCCCGAACCCGAGATCCGTCCCGAAGTCGCCCGCGCCGCGCGCCCCGACTGCATCATCGCCACCGGCCGCTCGGACTATCCGAACCAAGTCAACAACGTCTTGTGCTTTCCCTTCATCTTCCGCGGCGCCATGGATGCGGGTGCCTCGCGCATCACCGAGGAAATGAAGCTGGCTTGCGTCAAGGCCATTGCCGAGCTGGCACAGGCCGAACAAAATGACGAAGTCGCCCACGCCTATGCTGGCCAGGACCTGTCGTTCGGCCCGGAATACATCATTCCCAAGCCCTTCGATCCACGCCTGATCGTCCAAATCGCCCCCGCCGTCGCTCAGGCCGCCGCCGACTCCGGCGTCGCCGCTCGCCCTATCGAGGACATCGAAGCCTACCGCCAAAAACTGCTGGGCTTTGTGTACCACTCGGGCCAACTGATGCGCCCCCTTTTCGCCCAGGCCAAACAAGCACCCAAGCGCGTGATCTATGCCGACGGCGAAGACGAACGCGTCCTGCGCGCAGTGCAAACCGTTGTCGATGAAAAACTGGCGCAGCCCATCCTCGTGGGGCGCCCGTCCGTCATCGAAATGCGCATCAAAAAAGCCGGCCTGCGCCTGATTCCCGGCGAAACCATCGAGATCGTCGACCCCGAAGACGACAGCCGTTTCAACGAAACCTGGAACGCGTACTACCAACTGAAGGGCCGCGAAGGCGTCACCCCCGCCATCGCCAAAGCCATGATCCGCAAGCACAACACGCTCATCGGCGCCTTGCTGCTGCAACGTGGCGATGCCGATGCATTGCTGTGCGGAGTCGCCAGCCAATACGACAACCAGTTGAAGTACGTCGACGAGATCATTGGCCGCAAAGCGGGACAAACCTATGCCGCGCTGAACGTGCTCATGCTGCCCGACCAAACGCTGTTCGTCACTGACACGCATGTCAACGAAAACCCGTCGGCCGAACAAGTCGCCAACATCACCATGCAAGCCGCTCACGAAATGCGTCGCTTTGGCGTCGTGCCCAAGGCTGCCCTGCTCTCGCACTCCAACTTCGGCAGTCGCTCGACCGAATCGTCGCGCAAAATGTCCGAAGCACGCCGCATCGTGGCGCAACGCGCGCCCTCACTGGAAGTCGACGGAGAAATGCACGCCGACGCCGCCCTGTCGGAAAGCATCCGTCAACAGGCCTACCCCGACAGCCAACTCAAAGGCCGGGCAAACCTGTTGGTCATGCCCAATCTCGACACGGGCAACATCACCTACAACATGTTGAAAATGACCGGCAGCAACGGCATCGCCATGGGTCCCATCCTGTTGGGCGCCGCTCGCCCTGTACACATCCTGACCACCAGCGCCACCGTGCGCCGTATCGTCAACATGACGGCACTCGCCGTCGTGGATGCCCAGCAAGAGGCAGCCGAAAAGCACTCTGCGTAAAAGCCGATGTGCTAGCCTAGGCGGACCAGCGCTCCCTCTGGTCCGCCTTTTTTATTGCGGGGCCATCCCAAAATAAAAACACGCCTTGGGAGGCAGCAAAGCCACGCAGTGGCTGCCGCGTGGCTTTTTTTGCTCGCGAAAGCCTTGGACACATCGCTTGTCCAACAGCCTTCGGCGATTCGCTAATAGGCCCCGCTCCGTAGCACCCTCCTTTCATCTCAACCACCTCGAGGTATCGATGTTGCAAGACGCCCTGCTCGCCTGGATTCACTACCTTGCCATCTTCCTGCTGATCGTCGCCATGACCGCACAAACCGTCTTGCTGCGGCCCACTCTGACCACCCCCACCCTGCGCCGCCTCGCCATTTACGATCGCGTGTACGCCGCAAGCGCCATCGCCGTCCTGATCACCGGCGTCCTGCGCCTGATTTTCGGCGCCAAAGGCGCGGCCTTCTACATGGCCAACCCCTGGTTCCACGCCAAATTCGGCGTATTCATCCTCATCGCCCTCTGTTCCATCCCCCCCACGATCGCCTTCATCAAATGGAACAAACAGGCCAAACTTGACTCAACATATCTCCCGGCCCCGCTGCAAATCAAACGCGCCCGCCGCTGGGTCATGGTAGAAGTCCACCTGCTAGTCCTCCTCCCCCTATTCGCCGCACTAATGGCACGCGGCATAGGCATGTAATCCCAGGGCGAATCAATGCATCACGTGCCACCAAGAGCACCCGATGCAATGAACATTGCATAACACCACCAGGGCATGCAGTTAACGCGAGTCCCGGCCGCGCGCTTGGAAGCGATACCGGCGTGTTGAGCAAGGGCAGCCCGCGCGCAGCGCGGGCCGAGGCCCCTGGTTGGGCCGAGCCGCGGCGATTACGCCGGTATCGCTTCCAAGCGCGCGGCCGGGACGTCTTAATAGCGACACCCCCGCAGAAGCAAAAAAGCCACGCATCCAAAGACGCATGGCTTTTTAACAATGCAATCAATCCCTACCTCACTAACGAAGCAGAGACCGACGAAGCAAATTAACGGTTATCCATCGAAGGCACATCACGCGTGACCGAGCCAGTGAACAATTGGCGCGGACGGCCAATTTTGTAATCCGGATCCGACAGCATTTCGTTCCACTGGGCGATCCAGCCCACCGTACGTGCCAACGCGAAGATGGCCGTAAACAGCGACGTCGGAATGCCAATGGCGCGTTGAACGATACCCGAGTAGAAGTCCACGTTCGGGTAGAGCTTGCGCGACACGAAATAATCGTCTTCCAGAGCAATACGCTCCAGTTCCATCGCCAGCTTGAACAGTGGATCGTTTTCCAGGCCCAGCGACTGCAGGACTTCCTTGCACGTCTCTTGCATCAACTTCGCGCGCGGATCGTAGTTCTTGTAGACACGGTGGCCAAAGCCCATCAGGCGAACGCCCGAGTTCTTGTCCTTGACCTTCTCCATGAACTCGCCGACCTTGTCCACGCCACCATTGGCCTGGAGTTCTTCGAGCATCTGCAAGCACGCTTCGTTGGCGCCACCGTGAGCCGGGCCCCACAAGCAAGCCACACCCGCGGAAATCGCCGCGAACGGATTCGTACCCGACGAACCGCACAGACGTACGGTCGAGGTCGAGGCATTTTGCTCGTGGTCGGCGTGCAAGATGAAAATACGATCGAGTGCGCGCTCAACGACCTCGTTGACCTTGTACTCTTCGCAGGGCGTCGCGAACATCATGCGCAGGAAGTTGCCGGTGTACGACATGTCGTTCTGCGGGTAGATGAACGGCTGGCCTACCGAGAACTTGTAAGCCATCGCCACCAGGGTCGGCATCTTGGCGATCAGGCGAATCGCCGAGATATGGCGATGCTGCGGGTTGGTGATGTCAGTCGAGTCATGATAGAACGCCGACAGCGCGCCCACCAGGCCCGTCAACACAGCCATCGGATGCGCATCGCGACGGAAACCGCGCAGGAAAAGATGCAATTGCTCGTTGACCAACGTGTGATGCGTCACCTGCGAATCAAAGTCGGTTTTTTGATCACGGTTGGGCAGTTCGCCGTTCATGATCAGATAGCAGATATCGAGGAAATCGCAATTCACCGCCAACTGCTCGATGGGATAGCCGCGATACAGCAATTCGCCCTTGTCGCCGTCGATGTACGTAATAGCCGACTCGCACGCCGCCGTCGACATAAAGCCGGGGTCGAACGTAAACATGCCAGTTTGGCCATACAGCTTGCGGATGTCGATGACTTCCGGGCCGACCGTGCCCTTGTACACGGGAAACTCGATCGGCTTAGAGCCGTCCGAGAACGATAGAGTGGCTTTCTTATCAGACAGATTCATCGCATATTTCCTCAAAATTAATCAGAGCTCACGCATTTTTCCGATGATCTCTCGCAACCGTGGCGTATCGATTGCCCCTTCGGGCTCTGTGCGCGCCAACAGCAAATCGAGCAAGTCGTTGTCACCCAGATCGAACAACTGCGTCAACGCGCTGACGTCCTCATCGGTGAGCTGCGTTTCGTACGCATCCAGATAACGGGTAATGATCAAATCATTTTCGAGCAGCCCGCGGCGTGCCCGCCACCGAAGGCGTGCCCGTTCAAGTTCAGTCAAACCGCTCATATTGATCTCTTTACCGTATTAACTAGACAGTACGACGCACCATCAGTTCCTTGATTTTGCCAATTGCCTTGGTGGGGTTCAGACCCTTGGGACAGACGTCCACGCAATTCATGATGGTATGGCAACGGAACAGGCGGTACGGGTCTTCCAGGTTGTCCAGACGGGCACCCGTGGCTTCGTCGCGGCTATCCGCGATGAAACGATAGGCTTGCAACAGGCCGGCGGGGCCCACGAACTTGTCGGGGTTCCACCAGAAGGACGGGCAGGATGTCGAGCAGCAGGCACACAGAATGCACTCGTACAGACCATCGAGCTCTTCGCGGGCTTCGGGCGACTGCAGGCGCTCGCGCTCAGGCGGCGGCGCGTCGTTGATCAGATACGGGCGAACAGAGTGATACTGATTGAAAAAGTGGGTCATGTCCACGATCAAATCTCGGATCACCGGCAGACCAGGCAACGGCTTAAGCACGATAGGTTGTTTAAGCTCGCGCAGGTTGGTCGTGCATGCCAGGCCGTTCTTGCCATTGATGTTCATGGCGTCAGAACCGCACACGCCTTCGCGGCACGAACGGCGCAGCGACAGACTGTCGTCCACGTCGTTCTTGATACGCACCAGCGCGTCAAGCAGCATCTTGTCGGTCGGCTGGAGTTCGACGTCCAGCTTTTGCATGTACGGGCGCTCGTCCTTGTCCGGATCGTAGCGGTAGATTTCGAATTTGACGATTCTTTTAGTGCTCATCACAGAATCCTGCTTAGAAAGTACGCGCTTTAGGCGGGAAGGACTCGACCGTCATCGGCTTCATTTGGACGGGCTTATATTCCAGACGGCTGCCTTCGGAATACCAGAGGGTATGCTTGAGCCAGTTGTCGTCGTCGCGAAGGGGGTGGTCATCCAATGCATGGGCGCCACGGCTCTCCAGACGGCTCGCGGCCGATTTGATGGTGGCGCGCGCCACTTCAGTCATATTGGCAACTTCTAGTGCCTCGATGCGGGCCATGTTGAAAACCTGGGACTTGTCCTTGTAGTAAAGATGCTCGGCTTGCTTGGCCAGATCTTCGATCTGACCCACGCCTTCGTTGAGCAAGTCCAACGTACGGAACACGCCGCAGTGACGCTGCATCGACACACGGATCGCGTTGGCGACGTCTTGCGTCTTTTCGCCCGAGGTACGGCCTTCGAGCTTGGCAAGGCGATCCAGCGAGAAATCGACAGCCGCTTGGGGCACGGGCTGGTGCGCGTGCTGGCGTTCGGGATGCGAATTCACGATGTGGTTGCCGGTCGCACGGCCAAACACGATCAGATCCAGCAGCGAGTTGGTGCCCAGGCGGTTCGCACCGTGGACAGACACGGCCGCGCACTCACCCACCGCGTACAAACCATTGACGATCTTGTTTTCGCCATTGACGCGCGACAACACCTGACCATGATAGTTGGCCGGAATCCCACCCATCTGATAGTGGATGGTCGGCACCACCGGGATCGGTTCCTTGATCGGGTCGACGTTGCCGAACTTGATCGCGATTTCACGAATCGACGGCAAACGTTTGTTGATAACGTCAGCCCCAAGGTGATCAAGCTTGAGCACCACGTAGCTGCCATCGGGACCGCAACCCCGGCCTTCTTTGATTTCCTGGTCCATCGAGCGGGACACGAAGTCACGCGGGGCCAAGTCCTTGAGCGTGGGCGCATAGCGCTCCATGAAGCGCTCGCCATCCTTGTTCAACAGGATGCCGCCTTCGCCGCGCACACCTTCGGTAATCAAGACGCCCGCGCCGGCCACGCCGGTCGGGTGGAATTGCCAGAATTCCATGTCTTGCAAAGGGATACCGGCGCGCGCTGCCATACCCAGGCCATCGCCGGTATTAATGAAGGCGTTGGTGGAGGCGGCCCAGATACGGCCGGCGCCACCGGTGGCCAGCACCGTGGTCTTGGCTTCCAGGATGTAAATGTCGCCCGTTTCCATTTCGAGCGCCGTTACACCGACGACGTCGCCGTCTTCGTTGCGCAGCAGATCCAGCGCCATCCATTCGACGAAGAACTGCGTGCGGGCGGCGACGTTACGCTGATACAGCGTGTGCAACAGGGCGTGGCCGGTACGGTCGGCCGCGGCACAGGCACGTTGCACCGGTTTTTCACCGAAATTGGCGGTGTGTCCACCGAATGGACGCTGGTATATGGTGCCATCGGCGTTGCGGTCAAACGGCATGCCGAAATGCTCGAGTTCGTACACGGCGTTGGGGGCTTCGCGGCACATGAATTCGATGGCATCCTGGTCACCCAGCCAGTCCGACCCCTTGACGGTGTCGTACATATGCCAGTACCAGTTGTCTTCGCTCATGTTGCCCAACGAGGCACTGACGCCGCCCTGAGCCGCCACGGTGTGCGAACGGGTGGGGAAAACTTTGGACAGAACCGCAACCGACAGGCCGGCTTGGGCCAGTTGCAAGGAACAGCGCATGCCGGCTCCGCCGGCACCGACGACGACCACATCAAATTGGCGGCGCGGCAGGGATTTCGTGACAGAGACCACGGCTTAGATACTCCAGATGATTTGCGCGAAATAGACAATCGATGCGACCAACCAGAGGATAGTCAGCACTTGCAGCAACAGGCGCACGCCTGTGGGCCTGACGTAATCCATCCAAATGTCGCGCACACCGATCCAGGCGTGCCAGGTCAACGCAAAGAAAAACAAGGTGGCCAGCAATTGGCCAACAGGAAGTGCCCCAACGTGGAAGGTAAACAACGCCTTCCAGTTTTCGTAGGAGAACGACGGCATGACGAGCAGGCCGACGATCAGTACCAGGGTATACACGGCCATGATGACCGCCGTAATGCGTTGCGCGATAAAGTCGATCACGCCGTAGTGGGCCCCCACAACCAGGCGCTTGGGGCCATAGTTTTTGGTTTCAGCCATTACAGAACTCCGAATAGTTTGAGGGCGAAGACGACGGTCAGCGCCAGGCTGACACCAAAGGCGACGCCAGCGCTTTTCTGGGCCGAGATCTTGTCGATACCGATATGCAGATCCAGCACCAGGTAACGGATGCCGGCACAGAAATGGTGCAGATAACCCCACACCAATGCCAGGAACACCAGCTTGACTATCGGATTGCCTGCGTACTCGGCGATCTGGGCGTAACTTTCGGGCGAGGCCACGCTGGCCGCGAACAACGGCAGAATGACCAAGGGAAGACAGAGAAACAACAACGCGCCGCTGACGCGGTGCAAGATGGACAATTTTCCTGCCAGGGGCAGGCGATATTTGGCGATTTGCGCAATACCTATATTGCGAAACTGCGGGCGTGGCTTGGCAGCGGTGTCGGTCATGACGGCCTCGGTGTTACGGTGCTAGGGATTCGTGACAACGAAAGTGGAGCCGCCCTTTCGGGCAAACGCTCTATTTTCGCCTAGAGAACGGTTGGTATCAAATCGTAGGAAAAAAGCTCATCAATTCAAGTTATTGCGGTAATGGTAGTGATCAGTCAAGTAGAGTCCACGACGAATTTCCACTGGTCGGTCGCCATAGGTATAAGACACGCGATCGACCTGTAACAGCGGAGAGCCCGGCGTGACGCCCAACAATCCCGCGATCTCGGCGGGCGCCTCTACAGCGCGTAGTTTTTCGTCGGCGCGAACCATACTGACGCCGAATTCGGTCTCGAACAGACCATACAGCGGCGCCTTGTTGGCCTTGAGAACCTCGAGTGTCAGGCCCCGAAAGACTGGGCCAGGCAGCCAGATGTCATCAATGACCGTGGGGCGATGATTCATGGACAACTGGCGGCGGATCATGACAACGGTTTCGCCGGTGCGCAACTCCAGTGCCCGCGCGATTTCGGCAGGCGCACTCTGGCGGCGGCACTCGAGGATACGGCTTTCGGCGCGCCCGCTCTCGCCTTCGACATCAGCGGCGAGCCGGAGAAAGCGGTAACGGACACGGGCTTCGTGGTGGGTGGCAACAAAGGTACCCTTGCCTTGGCGACGCAGCAGCAGGTGCTCGGCGGCGAGCTCATCGACGGCTTTGCGTACGGTGCCCTGGCTGACCTGAAAGCGCGCGGCCAGGTCGATCTCGCTGGGGATCAACTCGCCGGGCTTCCATTCGCCACGCTCGAGGCCCTGCACCAGCAAGTCTTTGATCTGACGATACAGCGGACTGAAAGCGGCCCCCTCGCCCGCCGGTCGGGCGGCGCGATTGCGTAGCGGAGGTTCGGGCCTGGGGTCTGCCATGATCGTTGTTTTCGGTACTGTGTTTGTCGGCGGGCATGGCCGCTATGTGCCATGAATACAGGATGCCGGCCAAACGCCGCATTGTGGCATAACTGGCGCGCCACTGTCCAACGTCTTATGTCTTATATAAAACATAAGAGCAATTGACGTATACGTAAATTCGATCTAGGATTTACGCCACTTTAAACACCACGGACGGCGCATCCGGCGACGCCCTGCGATTAAACTGATTGCGAGATTGTTGTCTCACAGAACTCATCACGGAGAATCTTCATGTCCAAGCCTGCCTTGCGTGTCGCCGTCACCGGCGCCGCCGGCCAAATCGGTTACGCCCTCCTGTTTCGCATCGCCTCCGGCGAAATGCTAGGTAAAGACCAGCCGGTCATTTTGCAACTGCTGGAAATCCCCGACGAAAAAGCGCAAAAAGCCCTGCAGGGCGTCATCATGGAACTCGATGACTGCGCTTTCCCGTTGCTGCAGGAAATCACCGCTCACAGCGACCCCCGCACCGCGTTCAAAGACGCTGACGTGGCACTGCTGGTCGGCGCGCGCCCCCGCGGCCCCGGCATGGAACGCAAAGACCTGCTGAGCGTCAACGCCCAGATTTTCACCGCTCAGGGCAAGGCTTTGAACGACGTCGCCAGCCGTGACGTCAAAGTCCTGGTCGTCGGCAACCCCGCCAACACCAACGCCTACATCGCCATGAAGTCGGCGCCGGATCTGCCCGCCAAGAACTTCACCGCCATGCTGCGCCTGGATCACAACCGTGCCCTGTCGCAACTGGCAGCCAAGTCGGGCAAGGCCGTTGCCGATATCGAAAACCTGATCGTATGGGGCAACCACTCGCCCACCATGTATCCGGACTTCCGCTTTGCCACGGTGGGCGGTGAAAGCCTGACCAAGCTGATCAACGACGACGCCTGGAACCGCGACACCTTTATCCCCACCGTGGGCAAGCGTGGCGCCGCCATCATCGAAGCTCGTGGTCTGTCGTCGGCCGCTTCGGCCGCCAACGCCGCCATCGACCATGTGCATGACTGGATCCTGGGCAGCAACGGCAAGTGGGTCACCATGGGTATTCCGTCCGACGGTTCCTACGGCATCCCCGAAGGCATCATCTACGGCGTGCCGGTCACCACCGAAAACGGCGAATACAAGCGTGTCGAAGGCCTGGAAATCGACGCCTTCTCGCGCGAGCGCCTGGACTTCACGCTGAAAGAGCTGCTCGAAGAGCGCGACGGCGTGAAAGACCTGCTGAAGTAATTCCCGCAAGCTGCCAGGCTCCGGCCTGGCGGGCGGCGCGGTATTTTCCGCGCCGCAATAAATCTGTGTCTTTTCCATCACCATGCCTCATGGCGTGATGAAGGCGCCCTGTGTACAAGCCTGCCCGTCGTTGACAGCAGCGCAGATCCGCTGCCACCAAGGAAACAGATTTATTGCGCAGCCCAAGCGGCTGGTCGATGCATGCGGCAGTGCTACCCGAGCGCATCGTCAGAGTACGTAGACGGCATTTTCTGCACTATCAATCAGGCCACAGGGCGCCCGACTGAGCGTCCAGCCCTAATCCTCGGAGACTCGTCCATGACCCGCCCCACTTCTCCTGGTGCTCTCTTTCGCCAAGCCTTGGCCGAAGAAAATCCGCTACAAATCATTGGCACCATCAACGCCAACCACGCCCTGCTGGCCAAGCGTGCCGGGTACCGCGCCATTTACCTCTCGGGGGGCGGTGTCGCCGCCGGCTCGCTCGGTTTACCCGACCTGGGCATCAATACCCTGGACGATGTATTGACCGACGTACGCCGTATCACGGACGTATGCGACGTCCCCCTCATCGTCGACATCGACACCGGTTTTGGTCCGTCGGCGTTCAATATCGCGCGCACCATCAAAAGCCTGATCAAGTTCGGCGCGGCGGGTTGCCATATCGAAGACCAGGTCGGCGCCAAGCGTTGCGGCCATCGTCCGGGCAAAGAAATCGTCAGCACCCAGGAAATGGCTGACCGCGTCAAAGCGGCCGCCGATGCACGAATCGATTCCGATTTCTACCTGATTGCGCGTACCGATGCGATCGCCTCGCATGGCGTGGATGCGGCCATCGAGCGCGCCCTGGCGTGCGTCGAGGCCGGTGCTGACGCCATCTTTGCCGAAGCCGCCTACGACCTGCCTACCTATGAGCGTTTTGCCAAGGCGGTCAGCGTGCCGCTGCTGGCCAACATCACTGAATTCGGCAAGACCCCGCTGTTCTCCGTCGAGGAACTGGGCAGCGTGGGTGTCGGCATGGTGCTGTATCCGCTGTCGGCTTTCCGCGCCATGAACAAGGCCGCCGAGAACGTGTACCAGGCCATCCGCCGCGACGGCCACCAACAGAACGTGCTGGATACGATGCAAACCCGCGACGAGCTGTACGATCGCATCGGCTACCATGCTTTCGAGTCGCAACTGGATGCGCTGTTCCAGCAAGGTAAAGGCAAGTAATTTTCGCGCGGGTCGATACGTGTTGTCGCATCGACCCGCGTTGCAAGTCAACTTTCGCCCCATTCATGCCCATCAGGGCAAGGAGTCAGAGACATGAGCACGTCGCCCAAGAAGCAAAGCGCTGGAACAACACCCCAAACCGCCAGCGCCTCCACCGAAGAAAAAGCGGGCTTCAAGCCAAAAAAATCCGTAGCGCTGTCTGGCGTTGTCGCCGGTAATACAGCCCTGTGCTCGGTAGGTCGCACCGGTAATGACCTGCACTACCGCGGCTATGACATTCTGGATTTTGCTGGCGAAGCCGAATTCGAAGAAATCGCCCATTTGCTGGTGCACGGCAAGTTGCCCACCAAGGCCGAACTCAAGGCTTACAAAGAACGACTGCGCTCCCTGCGCGGCCTGCCGGCACAATTGCAAAATGCGCTGGAAAGCCTGCCGGCATCGAGCCATCCCATGGATGTGATGCGTACGGCCGTGTCGGTCCTGGGCTGCGTGTTGCCCGAGAAGGACGATCACAATATTCCCGGCGCCCGGGACATCGCCGACCGCCTGATGGCGAATCTGGGATCCGCCCTGTTGTACTGGTATCACTACAGCCATAACGGTCGCATCATCGACGTCCAAACGGACGACGACAGCATCGGCGGTCATTTCCTGCATTTGCTGCACGGCAAAAAACCGTCGGACGATTGGGTTCGCGCAATGCATACGTCGCTGATCCTGTACGCCGAGCACGAGTTCAATGCCTCGACGTTTACCAGTCGCGTGATTGCCGGCACGGGCTCGGATATGTATTCGGCGATCACCGGCGGCATCGGCGCTCTGCGGGGTCCGAAGCACGGTGGCGCTAACGAGGTGGCGTTCGAAGTGCAAAAGCGCTATGACAGCCCGGACGAGGCCGAGGCGGATATCCGCCGCCGCGTTGAAGCCAAGGAAGTCATTATCGGCTTTGGCCACCCGGTCTACACGGTTTCGGATCCGCGCAATAAGGTCATCAAGGACGTTGCCCAAAAGCTGTCAAAGAAGGCGGGCAGCACAAAGATGTTCGATATTGCGGAGCGTCTGGAAACGGTGATGTGGGATGTCAAGAAGATGTTCCCGAACCTGGACTGGTTCTCGGCGGTGAGCTATCACATGATGGGTGTGCCGACGGAGATGTTTACGCCGCTGTTTGTGATCGCGCGTACGGCGGGCTGGTCCGCCCACGTGATCGAGCAGCGTGTCGATAACAAGATCATTCGTCCTACGGCTAACTATGTCGGGCCGGATGATCAGAAGTACGTGCCGTTGGAAAAGCGGAAGTAAGCTCTTCCATTGGTTAGCTCGGACTCGGGGCGGAGAGGGTTCTTTTGGCGCCCTCGCCCTCCGTATCAAGCCGACACCGGCCGTTCACTATCTCCGGGCAGTGAGCATCATTCTGATGGCTAGGCCGGCCAGGACGGTGCCCATCAGCCATCGTTGGGCAACGGCCCAAGTGGGCCGGGTGGCGAGAAAGGAAGCGATGCTGCCGGCCAGGATGACGATCAGCAGGTTTATGCTGATGCTGATGGCGACTTGTACGGATCCTAAAGCCAGGGATTGCGTCAGGATGCTGCCCTTGTCGGGGTCGACAAACTGCGGCAGCAGCGACAGATACATGACTGCGATTTTGGGGTTCAGCAGATTGGTAAGAAAGCCCATCAAGAACAGCTTTTTAGGGCTGTCTGGCGGCAATTCCTTGACCTGAAAGGGTGAGCGGCCGCCAGGGCGAACCGCTTGCCAGGCCATATAAAGCAGGTACAGGGCACCGCCGTAGCATAGCGCTTCGTAGGCATATGGAACCGCGAAAAGCAGTGCCGAAATACCTAGCGCAGCACTGACCATGTAAAACACGAAGCCCAGCAATACGCCCAATAGCGACAGGACGCCTGCGCGCCGCCCCTGACAGATAGAACGCGAGACCAAATAAATCATATTCGGTCCGGGTGTCATGACCATACCCAGTGAAATAGCGGCAAAAGCAAGAATGGTGGCGGTTTCTGGCATGGCTGTTTCTTGTTCAGGTGGGCATATCTTGAATCGAATTGTACTGACGCTAGTCGTCTACCACCAGCAAACTATTCTGATATCTCACGCCACCTGAACATCTAAATCCCACCAACAAATAGGGGCTGATCTTGCTGCGCCTGCCTATCCAGCAATTACCCCCGATTCGGTGCCCACGGCACACGCACCCAGCCCTCCATCAGCACGCGCGCGCTGCGTGACATGATGGCCTTGGTGACGGTCCAGTTGCCATCGACCTGGCGGGCTTGCGCTCCGACGCGCAACGTGCCGGACGGATGGCCGAAACGCACGCCATCACGCGCGCCACCACCGGCGGCCAGATTGACTAAGGTACCCGGCACGGCGGCGGCCGTCGCGATCGCAACTGAGGCCGTCCCCATCATGGCGTGGTGCAATTTGCCCATGGACAAGGCGCGCACCAATACGTCAACGTCACTCTCCGAGATCGTTTTACCGCTGGAGGCGGTGTAGGCCTTGGGCGGGGACACGAACGCGACTTTGGGTGTGTGTTGACGACCTGCCGCCTGCTCCGGCGAACTGATCAATCCCATGCGCACCGCCCCATAGGCACGGATGGTTTCAAAACGCGCGAGCGCGGCGGGATCGCTATTAATGTCGTCCTGCAACTCGGCACCGGTATAGCCCAATGCGTCAGCATTCAGAAAGATCGTGGGAATGCCAGAGTTGATAAACGTGGCCTGGAATTTACCCACGCCCGGCACGTCGAGTTCGTCCACGATGTTACCGGTGGGGAACATGGAACCGCTATCGCCCTCGCCTTCATCGGCTGGATCCATGAACTCGAGCGTGACTTCGGCGGCCGGAAACGTCACACCATCCAGTTCAAAGTCGCCGGTTTCCTGGACCTGGCCGTTGGTGATGGGCACATGAGAGACGATGGTTTTGCCAATATTGGCTTGCCAGATCCGCACAATCGCGATGCCGTTCTCGGGCACGCGTTGTGCGTCCACTAGTCCATTTGCAATCGCAAACGGACCGACGGCGGCCGACAGGTTGCCGCAGTTGCCGCTCCAGTCGACGAAGGGCTGATCAATGGACACCTGGCCAAACAGGTAGTCCACGTCATGGTCCGGCCGGGTGCTCTTGGACAGAATCACGGTTTTGCTGGTGCTCGACGTTGCCGCGCCCATACCGTCAGTCTGCTTGCCGTACGGATCCGGGCTGCCGATCACGCGCAGCAAGAGCGCATCACGATCGGGGCCGGGCACCTGTGCGGCCTCGGGCAAATCGGTCAGCTTGAAAAATACGCCTTTACTCGTGCCGCCGCGCATGTACGTGGCGGGGATCTTGATCTGGGGTGCGTGAGTCATAGTCTGGTCCTGAAAACGGGAATGCCTGGTAGGGAGCCTTGTTTAACCCGCCTTAGCGGCGACGCCAGCGGACTCTGCCTCGAGAAAGTCCTGGGCAAAACGCTGCAGCACGCCGCCCGCCTCGTAAATAGAGACTTCCTCGGCCGTATCGAGTCGACAGGTCACGGGAACCTCCACTGTCTGTCCATCGCGACGATGCACGATCAGCGTCAGATCGACGCGCGGCTTGCGTTCGCCCGTGACGTCATAGGTTTCCGTGCCATCAAGCGCCAGCGTCTTGCGATCGGTGCCCGGCTTGAACTCGAGCGGCAACACGCCCATTCCAAGCAGGTTGGTGCGGTGAATGCGTTCGAAGCCTTCGGCCACGATGGCCTCTACGCCCGCCAACCGCACCCCCTTGGCCGCCCAGTCGCGCGACGAACCCTGTCCGTAGTCAGCCCCCGCCACAATGATGAGCGGTTGCTTGCGCTGCATATAGGTCTCGATAGCCTCCCACATACGCAATGTCTTGCCTTCGGGTTCGACACGGGCCAGCGAGCCTTGTTTGACGCTGCCGTCGTCGTTGCGCACCATCTCGTTAAAGAGCTTGGGGTTGGCAAATGTCGCGCGCTGCGCGGTCAGGTGATCGCCCCGATGCGTGGCATAGGAGTTGAAATCCTCTTCGGGCAAACCCATTTTTGCCAGGTATTCGCCAGCCGCGCTATCGAGCAGGATAGCGTTCGAGGGCGACAGATGGTCGGTGGTGATGTTGTCGCCCAGCACCGCAAGCGGACGCATGCCGCGCAACGTGCGTTCGCCTGCCAACGCGCCTTCCCAGTACGGCGGGCGACGAATATAGGTGCTTTGAGGACGCCAATCGTACAAGGGGCTCACGGCCTCGCGGCGTTGGTCGCGAATCCCGAACATCGGCGCGTAGACCTTGCGGAATTGCTCGGGCTTGACGGCCGTCGCGACGACGGCATCGATCTCTTCGTCGCTGGGCCAGATGTCTTTGAGGCGAATATCCTGGCCGTTGACGTCTTGCCCCAGTACGTCTTGTTCGATATCAAAGCGGATCGTGCCGGCAATCGCATATGCAACGACCAACGGGGGCGATGCCAGGAAGGCCTGCTTGGCATAGGGGTGGATACGGCCGTCAAAATTACGATTCCCCGACAACACGGCAGTGGCATACAAATCGCGGTCGATGATCTCTTGCTGAATCTTGGGGTCCAGTGCGCCAGACATGCCATTGCACGTCGTACAGGCGAAGGCGACGATACCAAAACCCAGTTTTTCCAGCTCTGTCGTCAGGCCGGCTTCGTCCAGATACAGCTCAACGGCTTTGGATCCCGGTGCGAGCGACGTCTTGACCCAGGGCTTGCGCGTCAAACCCGCACGGTTGGCATTGCGCGCCAACAGCGCGGCTGCGATGACGTTGCGCGGGTTACTGGTATTGGTGCAACTGGTGATGGCCGCGATGATGACCGCGCCATCGGGCATCAGATTCGGCTGGTTTTCCACGACACCCGCAATACCGCGCTCGGCCAGATCGGACACGGGTAACCGGCGATGCGGATTCGAAGGGCCAGCCATCGTGCGCACCACGCTCGACAGATCGAAATGCAGCACGCGTTCGTATTGCACCTGGCTCAGGCTATCGGACCACAAGCCCGCGACTTTGGCGTAGGTTTCGACCAGGCGCACCTGCTCATCCTCACGCCCCGTGAGCTTCAGATAATCGATGGTCTGTTGATCGATCGAGAACATGGCCGCTGTCGCACCATACTCGGGCGCCATATTGGAAATCGTCGCGCGATCGCCCAGCGTGAGGCTGGATGCGCCTTCGCCATAAAACTCCAGATACGCGCCCACGACTTTTTCCTTGCGAAGGAACTCGGTCAAGGTCAACACAATATCGGTGGCCGTGATACCAGGCTGACGACGCCCCGTGAGCTCGACGCCCACGATGTCGGGCAAACGCATCCACGACGCGCGGCCCAACATGACGTTTTCGGCTTCCAGCCCGCCCACGCCAATCGCGAACACGCCCAAGGCATCGACATGAGGGGTATGGCTATCGGTGCCCACCAGAGTGTCGGGATACGCCACGCCCTCCTGGGCATGGATCACCGGCGACATGCGCTCCAGGTTGATCTGGTGCATGATGCCGTTGCCCGGCGGCACGACATCCATGTTGTGAAACGCCTCGCGTGTCCAGTCGATGAAATGGAATCGGTCCTCGTTGCGACGATCCTCGACCGCGCGGTTCTTTTCAAACGCATCGGCTTCAAAGCCACCATGCTCGACGGCCAACGAGTGATCCACGATCAACTGCACCGGCACGACAGGATTGACCTTGGCGGGGTCGCCGCCCTTCTCGGCGATGGCATCGCGCAGACCCGCCAAGTCGACCAGCGCCGTCTGCCCCAGAATGTCGTGACAGACAACGCGGGCCGGAAACCACGGGAAATCGAGATCGCGGCGGCGCTCGATCAATTGACGCAGCGCGTCGTTCAACAGCGCGGGATCACAGCGTCGCACGAGGTTTTCGGCCAACACACGTGACGTATAAGGCAACGTGTCGTAGGCGCCAGGCGCAATCGCATCGACAGCGGCGCGCACATCAAAATAGTCCAGACTGGTGCCCGGCAGGGGCTTTCGAAATTGGGTATTCATGCTTCGGCCTCGGTGTGCTGCAGGTTGCCCTGCGCGATCTGATGTTCAATGTTGAGACGGGATGCACGGATGTGTCTGCGCATCAGGAGTTCTGCCAATTCGCCATCGCCATCGGCGATAGCGTCGAGAATGCGATGATGTTCGGTAAACGCTTGGCGGGGTCGATTAGGCGTAGCCGAATATTGAATACGATACATGCGGGCCAACTGATAGAGCTCATCGCACAACATGCGAATCAGCATCTGGTTGCCACTGCCCTGGACGATACGATAATGAAAGTCGTAGTCCCCCTCTTGCTGGTAGTAGCCGCGACCCGCCTGAAAAGCCTCGTCGCGCTCATGCGCCTCGAGCACCCGGCGCAGCTCGCTGACGGCGGCCGGCGTCATGCGCTCGGCGGCCAGGCGGCAGGCCATGCCTTCGAGCGACTCTCGAATCTGGTATAGCTCGCACAGCTCTTGCTGACTGAGCGACACGACACGCGCGCCCACGTGAGCCACGCGCACCAGCAAGCGCTGCCCCTCCAGCCGATGCATAGCCTCGCGCAGCGGCCCACGGCTAATCCCGTAGGTGCGAGCCAGCTCAGGCTCGGAGATCTTGCTGCCGGGCGCGATTTCGCCTTTGACGATGGCGGACTGGATCTTTCGGAACACATGGTCCGACAAGGTCTCTGTCTCAGTCGCGCCGTTCACCGGCAATGTCAGGATTTTTTCGGACATGTCGACAATCAAACTATTTTTACGAGGAAAATTATAGCCAAACTGTTTTTTATAAGCCAGATTGTCAACAATTAATCTTTTTCAGGCTATGATTTTTGAGGCTATCACTGACACCGTAATGCCACGTGGTTGATAATGTTCAGGCAAGCTATGCGCTCTGATTCACTCAAGCAGGCTATGTATCCTGCTCCGACTCGCGAGCCGGTTTCCATAACTCCCTCTGGATTGCGATGCTATTTGCCCTGCCTCTCATCTCCTGTCCCCGATAACGAGGGTACGCATTCACGCGTGCCCTCCACCGCGCCGACGCGCGGTCTGTACAGAAGGAGTTCCGCATGTCCGCTCACATCTCCAACGTCCGTCCGCAAGCCGATCAGGTCCTGACAGACATCGTCGACTACATCTTAGGCTACGACATTCAAAGCAGTCTCGCCTATGAGACAGCTCGCAATTGCCTGATCGATACGCTGGGTTGCGGCCTGGAAGCGCTGGAGTATCCCGCTTGCCGTAAATTGTTGGGCCCTATCGTGCCTGGCACCGTGGTTCCGAATGGCGCCAAAGTCCCCGGCACACAATTTCAGCTGGATCCGGTGCAAGCCGCCTTTAATATCGGCGCCATGATCCGCTGGCTGGACTTCAACGACACCTGGCTGGCCGCGGAATGGGGCCACCCGTCGGATAATCTGGGCGGGATTCTCGCCACCGCCGACTGGCTATCGCGCAATGCCGTTGCCACCGGCAAACCGCCACTCACCATGCGCGACGTCCTGACGGGCATGATCAAGGCCCATGAAATCCAAGGCTGCATCGCCCTGGAAAACTCCTTCAACAAGGTTGGCCTGGATCATGTCGTCTTGGTCAAAGTCGCCTCGACCGCCGTCGTCGCGCAACTGCTGGGCCTGAGCCGCGAAGAAATCATCAACGCCGTCTCGCTCGCCTGGGTCGATGGCCAAAGCCTGCGAACCTATCGTCATGCCCCCAATACGGGCAGTCGCAAAAGCTGGGCGGCCGGCGACGCCACCAGCCGCGCCGTGCGCCTGGCACTCATCGCCAAGACCGGCGAGATGGGCTACCCATCGGTGCTCAGCGCCAAAACCTGGGGCTTTTACGACGTTTTGTTCAAGGGCCAGCCCTTCACGTTCCAGCGCCCCTATGGCAGTTATGTCATGGAAAACGTGTTGTTCAAGATATCGTTCCCCGCGGAGTTCCATTCGCAAACCGCAGTGGAGTGCGCGATGGAGATCCACGCCCAACTCAACGCCGCGGGCAAATCCGCCGACGACATCAAACAGATCACCATCCGTACGCACGAAGCATGCATTCGCATCATCGATAAAAAGGGCCCACTGAACAACCCCGCCGATCGCGACCATTGCATTCAATACATGGTGGCCGTCCCGATCTTGTTCGGCCGCCTCACCGCCGCCGACTATGAAGACACGATCGCCCAGGACCCGCGCATTGACGCCCTGCGCGACAAGATCATCTGCGTCGAAGACCCCGCCTATACTCGCGATTACCACGACCCAGACAAACGCTCGATCGCCAACGCCCTGACCGTTGTCTTTAACGACGGCACCCGATTCGACGAGGTCACCTGCGAATATCCCATCGGCCACAAGCGACGCCGCCAGGAAGGCATCCCACTACTAGAGACCAAATTCCGCACCAATCTGGCCCGCATTTTCCCCGCGAAGCAACAAGCGCGCATTCTGGATGCCTCGTTAGATCAACAGCGGCTCGAAAACATGCCGGTACACGAGTATGTGGATTTGTACGTGATCTGACGTTTGTTTCTGTTGCGTCCGGTAGTAAGTGCTTTGGACGCCGGAGCAGCCGTGAGCCTGCCACCGCCGGCCCCTCACCTCGGCTCGGGCGCATACAGGCGCCCTCGACGCCGCTTGCGCGGCGTTTCCCTCGGATCGAAGGGCCGGCGGTGGCAGGCTCACGGCTGCTCCGGCTCGCAATATCTCTTATTGACGAGTGCTGTCGGTGCGTCATGCCTGGATAGTGTTGATGTCACCACGGGGTATAGATAGCGGTGTTTATTCCTAAAGCACGTCGGACCGTAAGCTGACAATCGACGACATACCTGGCTGTGAGTCCGCGTCGCCTGCTCTGTGGTGGCGCCGGCCAGTTTGAGCAAGGGAAGCCCGCGCGCAGCGCGGGCCGAGGCCCCTGGTTGGGCCGAGCCGCGGCGATCTGGCCGGCGCCACCACAGAGCAGGCGACGCGGACGTCTCAACAGAGACGTCCTACACACGACTACAATGCCCCCATATCCACCACTGAACAACAAACCAGCCCGCCATGCTAATGCTTTGGGTCAAGGCCTTTCACATCGTTTTCATTGCATCCTGGTTTGCCGGGCTGTTCTACCTGCCTCGTCTCTATGTAAACCTGGCACAGCAGCCTGACCCGGCGGTACAAGCCTGTTTGATCGCTATGGCGCGCCGGCTGTTTCGGTTTAGCACCCTGCTGGCGGTGATCGCCGTCGCGCTTGGGCTGTGGCTTTATGTGGGCTATGGTATTGGCATGGGACCCGGCAATGGCTGGATGCATGCCAAGTTATTCTTCGTGTTGCTCATCATCGGCTACCATCATGCCTGCTACGTGATGCTGCGCAAGTTTGAACTAGGCCGCAACACACGTTCTCACAAATTCTACCGTTGGTTTAACGAAGTGCCCGTCTTACTGCTCGTGGCAGTGGTACTGCTCGTGGTGCTCAAACCCTTCTGATCACACTGCCCGGCCTGCGGCCAGGATTCGTATGTCCTCTGATGAACAAGACCGCCGTAAAACACTGACGGTCAAAAAAACGGCGCGCGACGCACATGCGGCGGCCGACGATACTCAGCGCAAACGTAGTGGGGCGCGTGCGCGCACGGCTTCGCTGATCGAACGCGCCAAAGATCAGGCGCAACGTCTGCGCGGAGAACCCGCCAGCGATCCTGCGACATCGCGTGATACCGCAGTACGCGGCCGCGGCAAGCCTGGTTCGCGCACCTCCGATGAATTCCGTTCGCCCCGCCGTGAATCCGGCAAGCCCGATACGTTGCGTCGGCAACGCCGTGAATCCGCCCCACCTGGTGAGGCCCGTCCTCAGCGGCGCGACTCTGCCGCACCTGGTGAATCCCAGCAAAAGCGCCATGAATCCGCAGCACCGGACAAATTCCACGAACGGCGGCGTCAAGCCCCAGAGCCGGATGCATTTGTGGATCATGATGATTTTCCTGCCGAGACGGAATGGGTGCCCGAACCAGATGTTCAGCGCAGAGCGCCTCGCGCGCTACGCGAAGCGGAAATATTCGAGGTCTTCGCGCCCTGCCCTCAAGGTCTGGAAGAGGCCCTGACCGCCGAAATGCAGGCGTTGGGATTTACGGACGCCCAGGCGGGTCGTGCCGGTTGCCATTTCAGCACGGACTGGCCCGGTGTACAGCGCGCCAATCTGTATTCGCGCTTGGCGACTCGCATTCTGGTGCAGGTCGCACACGAGGAAATCTCGCACGAAGACGATATTCTGGATCTGGCCTACAGCGTGCCCTGGGAACGCTGGTTCGGCGCGGAGCATACGCTGCGGGTCGACACGTCAGCGATAAAAAGCCCTGTTCAAAGCCTGCACTATTGCAATCTGCGCGCCAAGGATGGGATCTGCGATCGACTGCGTGACCGTGAAGGCGAACGACCCAGTATTGATACCGTACGACCGGATGCCCGGGTACATCTGTTTTTGACTGGCCACACCGCAACCCTGTATCTGGACACATCAGGCGAGTCACTGTTCAAGCGCGGCTGGCGCCTGGATAAAGGTGAAGCCCCCCTGCGGGAGAATCTGGCGGCCGGGATGCTGGCGCTGGCTGGCTGGGATCCCGCCGCCGCGCTGCTGGATCCGTTCTGCGGTAGTGGCACGATTTTGATCGAAGCGGCCTGGATTGCATTGGGCGTACCCGCCGGGATCTCGCGGCCGCTGGGCTTTGAACGCCTGCGCGGCCATGATCCGCACCGTTGGCATGATCTCAAGGACGATGCTCGTGCCCGCATCTTGCCCGGCCTGGATGCCCCGTTGGTCGGCTACGACCTGGATCCGCAGGCTATCGAGTTCGCGCGCAACAACGCCGAACGCGCCTGGCTGACGCCGGACACGATCCGCTTTGAGGTGGGCGATGCTCGCGAGGTGCCTGCGCCCGCCGAACGAGGCTGGATCGTCACCAACCCCCCGTATGGCGAACGTTTGCCCGCCGACGAGACGGAGCTATGGCGTGCCTGGTCGGCCAACCTGAAACGGTCTTTCGCGGGTTGGCAGTTGCACGTGATCTCCAGCGACCGCGATCTACCCCAGCGCCTGAGGCTCAAACCCCTACGCCGCACACCCTTGCACAACGGTGCGCTGGATTGCCGCCTGTTCGGCTTTGAGCTCGTTGCCGCCGGCTACCGAGATCCCGTCTGATCAAGGAATGTTGTAAAAACACTGCAATATTGGGCCAGTAATGTGGCGACAAAGCCACAATATGCGCATTTAGCGCATTATCGGCACCATAGGTTTGCACTCTGCACCAAAGACTTGCATGTATTCAGGGTTAACCCTAAAATACGGGTTATCCCCAAGTGGCTTAGGTGGACTTTCGCACATAAGTGACGACACCCCTGGCTGACTTGAACGCATTACATAACGAATACGCGCAAGCTCTGGAACATCGTGCCCCACATTTATACCAACTCTTCTATTCGGTTGACCGACGAACTCGAACGCCAGTTGATGTTGCAAGCGATCGAAGAACAATTCCGCCCTCGCCCCCTACGCGCCCTGGCCCGCGGCCTGCGCCAGGTGGGTAAGGTCGTCAAGACCGTGATCGGTCGCCGCGTCGACGCGACATCCGCGCACTCGGCCGCCTAAGAACAACGACGTAACCGTTTTCCCCTTGGGGGCTGCTTCAGCCCCTTTTAAGACCCACTCTAAACCGGTGGGTTTTTTTTTTTGCCTTGGGCAGTGCTCCAAAAGAAAAAATGCTTCCCTGTGCGAGAAGCAAGCAAACCGAAATCAAAAAGATGAACTTCGACGCATGCGTAAAGCGCCGAGATTTATCGACACGTCCTTTACCTGAATGACTTGACCTTCCAACGATGGCAAGGATTATGATCGCCGGCCTATATCGGTTTTAACAACGCCAAAAAGTCTGATCTGTATGCATAAACGCGCTTTCTTTTTTATTGCTGCGGCCGTCTTCGCGATGAGTTCGGTTTACGCTCAATCGTCTGGCCACGCCGGTCATCAAACGGGTATGAGTCAGGACGCGCCTACGAGCCAAGGCGGCTATCAACCGGGCAAAAATCCGGTGGTTCAAGCCTATCAAGACGCGAATAATCGGATGCACGCGGACATGAATATCGCGTTCACGGGAGATCCCGATGTGGACTTCATGCTCGGCATGATTCCCCATCATCAGGGCGCAATCGACATGGCACGCGTGGAACTCAAATACGGAAAGGACCCTGCCGTACGCAAACTGGCCGAGGAAGTCATCGCCGCCCAGGAAAAGGAAATCGCGATGATGCGGAAATGGTTGGCTGATCGGGGGCACTGATAGGATCACCGGCACATCCCGGTAGCCAGTTTGAGAGATGCTCGGGATAATACGCCCCCATGACTGACGCTACCGCCTCTCTGACCCCCAGTCGGCTACGCCGATTTGCCTGCATGATGTACGAAGCCGTCCTACTGTTCGGCGTCGTTTTTCTAGCGGGCTACCTGTTCGACACCTTGACGCAAAGCAAGCATGCCTTGATGCTGCGACACGCGCGCCAAGTGTGGCTTTTTGTCGTCATCGGCATTTATTTTGTGCTGTGTTGGCGTAAAAATGGCCAGACGCTGCCCATGAAAACCTGGAATATCCGCGTGATGGACCGCGATGGTCAGCCGCCCTCGGTACCGAGGTTGATCTTGCGCTATGTCCTGGCGTGGCCGCCTGTGCTGGCCGCGGCGGGCTTGGTCGCAGTCGCCTCTACAGCCACGGGATGGAAATCGGTCGACCTGTTTATTGTGGTGGCGCCCTTCGCCATTTTTGTGTGGTCGTGGTTCGACCGCGATGGACAATTTCTGCATGATCGGCTGCTGGGCACTCGCCTGGGTAATGCTCCTGCGCGAAAAAAATAATCCTGCGTCACAACTGCGTCATTTTTTCGTCACGTAGACGTCACGGCACCATGGTTACATTCTCGTATACCGACAGCCGTAAGGGATGCACACGTGAACGAGACCCGACCCACTCACTGGCGCACGCTCTGGATTTCTGACCTGCATTTAGGCACTGCCGGGTGTAAAGCAGATTTCCTACTGGATTTTCTGGATAAGAACGAATCCGACACGCTGTATTTGGTGGGCGACATTATCGACGGCTGGCAGTTACGCAAACACTGGCACTGGCCCCGCGCACACAATGATGTCGTACAACGGATATTACGCAAGGCCCGCAATGGCACTCGCGTGGTATTTGTCCCGGGTAACCACGATGAGTTTGCCCGCGAATTCATCGGTTATGCCTTTGGGGACATCGAAGTTCTGGACGAGGATGTACACATCACGGCAGACGGCACGCGACTGCTAGTGCTGCACGGAGATCAGTTTGACGGTGTCATTCAGCATAGCAAGTGGCTGGCCCGTCTGGGCGACACGCTGTACCAGTCGGCTCTCTGGATGAATCACCATTTCAACCGGATGCGCCATCGCATGGGCCTGCATTACTGGTCGCTTTCGCAGTATCTGAAACACAAAGTGAAGAACGCCGTGGCCTTTATCACGGATTTCGAGGAAACCCTGGCGAGCGAAGCCCGGCGCCGCGGTCTGGACGGCGTCGTGTGTGGTCATATCCACAAACCCGAAATGCGCGATGTAGATGGCATTTTGTACTGCAATGACGGTGATTGGGTCGAGAGCCTGTCCGCGTTGGCAGAAAACCACGATGGGCAACTCAGCCTGCTTAACTGGGCCGAGCAGCATGCGCGTCGAGAGGCCGGTTCTCCCCCGACACGTCCGCGACGCCCCTTGTCGCTGCCCGCCCTGCCCTCGGCGCTGCGCCGCCAAAGCAAGCACCCGTAATAACCCTTATATGTCCCCGTTAGTGGCACGGGGATATTGCAGTTCGCGCCCCTCTAGGTCATGCTTGCACCTGTAGGGGGCATTCCGGCCCCCGGGCGGCATCCTCCAGGGTGATCGCCAGCGCGCTTACAAAATAGGGCTATGAACGACCAATATCAGTCGCTCTACCAATCATTCCGCTGGCTGGTTCCGACCCAATTCAATATTGCGGAAGCCTGCTGCCACCGTTGGGCGGCCAGTAGCTCGGACGCCCGGCGTATTGCCATTTACTACGAAGACGAAGCCGGCAACCGTGAAGTCTGGACCTACGCACGCCTGTCCGAGGCCGCGAATCAACTGGCGCACGGTCTGGTCAAGATGGGAATCGAACGCGGGGACCGAGTCGGTGTGGTTTTAGGACAACGCCCCGAAACGGTCGTTGCCCATATGGCGATCTATAGTGTCGGCGCGATTGTCGTGCCGCTGTCGCCGCTGTTCGGCCCCGAGGCACTGGAGACGCGATTACGAGATTCCGACGCTCGAATCGCGATTGTCGATTACGCCTCCAGCGCCAATTTGTTGGCCATTAGCGACAACTGTCCCAATCTCAACCAGATCATTGGCATCGGTTTTGTCGATGAGCAGGTCCTGCCGTGGCGCAGCCTGCTGGCGCGCCAACCGGGTGAGTTCAAGCAGGTCATCACGCGCGCCACCGACCCGGCGATCTTGCTCTATACATCGGGTACCACTGGGGCTCCAAAGGGCGCTTTGTTGCCCCATAGCGTGCTGATCGGCAATCTGCCGGGCTTTGTCGCCTCGCAAAACTGGTTTCCCAAACCCAACGATGTGTTCTGGTCGCCCGCTGATTGGGCCTGGACCGGCGGCATGATGGATGCGCTGTTGCCGACCTTGTACTTCGGGCACCCCATCGTGGGGACGCGCGGGCGTTTCTCGCCCGAGCGCGCCTTTGAGCTGATGGAGCGGTATCAAGTCACCAATACGTTCCTGTTCCCCACCGCGCTCAAGATGATGATGAAGACGGTGCCCGAGCCAGGGAGCCAGTATCGACTGGCGCTGCGCGCCATCATGAGCGCCGGTGAAAGTGTCGGCGAGACCGTCTTCGGATGGTGCCAAACAGCGTTGGGAATCACACCCAACGAGATGTTCGGCCAAACCGAGTTGAATTATGTCGTAGGCAATAGCCACCTGCGCTGGCCCGCCAAACCGGGCAGCATGGGCAGGCCCTATCCTGGCCACCAGGTCGCGGTCATCGACGACGAAGGACAAGCTGTCGCGCCAGGAGAGACTGGCGAGATTGCGCTCAACCGCCTGGATATCGTCGGCTTTCCCGACCCTATTCTGTTCTTGGGCTATTGGCGCAACGAAGCCGCGACGCAGGCGAAATTCACCGGCGATTGGTGCCGCACGGGAGATCTGGCCCGTGTCGATGATGAGGGTTACTTGTGGTACGCCGGACGCGCGGATGATGTTTTCAAATCGGCCGGTTACCGAATCGGCCCGGGTGAAATCGAAAACTGCCTGCTCGGCCACGATGCCGTGGCGAACGTCGCCGTCGTGCCCAAGCCCGATGCCGAGCGCGGCGCACTGGTAAAGGCCTATGTGGTCTTGACGCCGGAATACGTCGCGCGAGATCCCGACGTATTGATCCAAGCGCTACAAGCCCACGTGCGCGATCGCCTGGCGCCCTACGAATACCCGAAAGAAATCGAGTTCATTGCCGAACTCCCCATGACGACGACCGGTAAAATTCAACGCCGAGTGCTGCGCCTGCGCGAAGAAGCCCGCGCCGCCCACCAAGCCTGATACTACCCGAGACTGCTGTATGCCTATTTATCAACTCGACGACCTCATCCCCGACATCGATCCTAGCGTCTATATTGCTGACAGCGCCGACATCATCGGCAACGTCACCCTGCAAGCGGGGGTCAGCATTTGGTCGCATGTGGCGATCCGTGGCGACAATGCCCCGATCATTGTTCAAGCGGGGAGCAATATCCAGGAGTCGTCGGTACTGCACGTCGACGAGGGCTGCACATTGACGGTGGGGCCCGGCGTCACGGTCGGCCATCAGGCGATGCTGCACGGCTGTACCATCCACGAAGGCGCACTGATTGGCATGCAAGCCATCGTGCTCAATAATGCCGTCGTTGGGCGAAATTGCCTGGTTGGCGCGGGAGCCATTATTCCCGAAGGCAAAATCATCCCCGACAACTCGCTCGTGATCGGTATCGGCAAAGTCGTTCGCGAACTCTCAGCCGACGAAATCGCCAATATGCATAAAAACACGCGTGATTACGAGACACGGGCGCAGCAGTACAAACGGGTGCTCAAGCGGATCGGCTGACAGGGCTGGGATTCTGGATGCAGATAGGCCACCTGCTCCGGCGGATGCAATCGCCTGGCGTTACAGGGCGACGCCCGTCACACATCGGGTCAAGCTGATCGGCTAACATTCCAGCTATGACTGATCAACTCAAAAAATACCTCTTCGAAGACCACTCTGTGCGCGTACAAACTGTGCGGTTGCACGAGACTTGGTTACAAGCCCAGGAACACCATCAGTATCCGCCCGCCGTCCAGAAACTGCTCGGTGAGCTGGTGGCGGCGGCGGCATTGCTGGCCGCCAATATCAAGTTCGAAGGGTCGCTCGTACTGCAAATTCAAGGGGCCGGCCCCATCGCCCTGCTGATCGTCGAATGCCAGTCGGATCTGAGCCTGCGCGCGACGGTCAAGATCCGCGAGGGCCACGAAATGCCCACGGATGGCACCATGCAAAGCCTACTCAATGCCGATGACCAGGGCCGCTTTATCGTCGTTCTGGATCCGCGCCGCAAGGTACCCGGCCAACAGGCGTACCAAGGCATCGTTCCCCTGGAGGGCGATACGGTCGCCGAGGCCTTGCAACACTACATGAAGGCGTCGGAACAGCTCGACACCCGACTGTGGCTGCAGGCTGATGCTCAGCACGCCGCGGGCTTGCTGATTCAGCGCCTGCCTGATCACGGCGGCAGCACACAGGGCGATGCGGCCTCCGACACGATGCATCGCGCCATCACGTTGGCCGATACGCTGAAGTCGGACGAACTCCTGACCACGGACATCGATACCCTGATTCATCGACTGTATTGGGAAGAAACGCTGATTGCCTTTGAGCCGGCGACGGTACGCTGGTACTGCCCCTGCACGCGCGAGCGCGTCGCCAGCATGCTGCGCTCGTTAGGCGAGGTAGAGATCAACGACATTTTGGCCGAACAGGGCCGGGTGCAAATCACGTGTGATTTCTGCGGTAAACCTTATGAATTTGATCCGGTCGACTGCTCGGGCCTGTTCGCTGCCGCCAAGCCCATGCCCGAGCAAGATCCGCCGACCGTGCATTAAACGCCGCACGTCTTGCCCCGCTCGTATACAGCGGGGAGAGAGACGTAAGCACCTCCCTTACACGGACGCCAAGTGCGCCTCGGAAACGGGAGCCGCAGACACCGACGACACCCATCCCGCGTCAGTATCTTGCATGACGAAATGCAGCTAACGGCAGGGGTAGTCGCAATTACCGCAGTCGTAATTGCCACAATCGACGTGTTGGTCTTGGACGAGCACACTGCTGTATCTTCCAATACAACGTTGTGATTTCTGATGTATGCACCGCGAGACCTGCTGCCTACCTGTCACATGACGCTTCTCTTGCGTAGCGGTTTGGACAGGTCTACGTTGCCGCGCGGATCGCGGATGGCCAGACGTAATGAACCCGCAAAACAGCGTGAGACTGGCGCGGCGATGATCGAATTTGGCCTGCTGGCCTTGCCGCTGCTGTTAATGAGTCTGCTGATCATCGAGGCCGCACATTGGCAATTGGTGCGGCAGTTGGCATACGTGGCGCTGCTGGACGGTGCTCGCGCGGGTGCGACGCAGCATGGCCGCCCCAGTGCTATTGAGCAGGCATTTGCACATGCCTTTTTGCCACGTTTCATCCATGCGGGCAGCAATGCACGCGAGACGCAACGCCGCAATTGGGAACGTATTCAACAGCGCACAGATATGCCGGCGTGGAAAATTGAGGTTTTGCAGCCCGACGAGGCTGCATTTCGAATTCATGCCCAGCCGGGTCTACGAATCCCGGGTGTGACCGGGCGCCTCGTGATCAACAACGACTTTCAAGCAGAGCAACATGCTCGGACGCCTGCCACGCATCCTGATATTTTTGAGGCGAATACGCTACATGTCCGCCTGACTTATCTGCACGAACCGCTGACACCTTTGGTGCGCACGCTGTTGCGGCGCATCGCTGGACCAACGGACAATTGCGCCCGGCAGGCCTGGTCGCACGGATTGCTGGCGATGCGACTAGCGCTACGCGTGGAAATGCACTCACATCCCGTGGCGTGGCAGGAGACGCCACCCGCGCGCCACGATAAAGTCATCCACGGGACGTGGACCTGTATGGATGAATGATGAGAATCTGTGCTCACAACGATGAAGGGCCGTGTCAACACGAAGGGCTATCTCAACAATGGCTAAGGGTAGTGCCCACAACGACGCAGAGCCGTGCCAAGACGATGGAGAACCACGCCGTTTAACGATTCGGTCGAGGATTATTCGGCTTGGGATTATTCGCGGTGGCGTTATTCGACGAAGGGCTGTTTACCGCAGGGCTATTCGCAGCGGGACTATTCGGCGGCACGATCTGCACAAAAACTTCGCCTTCGCGCATCATGCCTAGCTCATTGCGAGCACGTTCTTCGATAGCCCCTACGCCGGTTTCCAGGTTGCGCACTTCGGCCTCCAGCGCCGCATTGCGCGCGCGCAGGCCTTCGTTGGTTTCATGTCGCTCGACGATCTGTTTCTGCAAGTCCCAGACCTTGAACCAGCCCCCTTTACCCAACCATAGCGGATACTGGATCAACACCACCAAAACCAGCAGCACCAGAAACAACAGGCGCATATGCAAAAACCCTTATGGGAAAACCTTGACGGTAATGGACCAAACCAAAGTGCCAGGCACCTGGCGTGCCGGTGCCTAGCCTTGCAACGCTACTAAATCAACGCAGATTGTAGAACGCATCCAGCCCCGGGTACGAAGCGACTTCGGCGAGTTCCTCTTCGATACGCAGCAACTGGTTGTACTTGGCCATACGATCCGAGCGCGACAGCGAGCCCGTTTTGATTTGCATGGCGTTCGTCGCAACAGCAATGTCGGCAATGGTCGAGTCTTCGGTTTCGCCCGAACGATGCGACACGACGGCGGTATAGCCGGCACGCTTGGCCATCTCGATGGCGGCAAAAGTTTCGGTCAACGTACCGATCTGATTGATCTTGATCAGGATCGAGTTGGCGACACCCTTTTGGATGCCTTCGCGCAGAATGCGGGTGTTGGTGACGAACAGATCATCGCCCACCAGTTGGACTTTTTTGCCCAACTGATCGGTCAGCAGCTTCCAGCCGTCCCAGTCGTTTTCGGCCATGCCGTCTTCGATGCTGATGATGGGGTACTTGTCGCACCACGTGGCCAGCAGGTTGGCAAACTCTTGTGACGACAGCGACAGGCCGCCCTCGCCTGCCAGCGTGTACTTGCCGTCACGGAAGAACTCCGAGCTGGCGCAATCCAGACCCAGTGCGATCTGCGAACCTGGCTCGTAGCCGGCTTCAGTGATGGCCTTGAGGATCAACTGGATGGCCGCCTCGTGATTGGTGACGTTAGGGGCAAAACCGCCCTCGTCGCCCACGGCGGTGGACATACCCTGATCGTTGATGATCTTCTTCAGGCTGTGGAACACCTCGGCGCCCCAGCGCAGGGCTTCGCGAAAGCTCGTCGCGCCCACCGGCAAAATCATCAGTTCTTGCAGGTCGAGCGAGTTATTGGCATGCGCGCCACCGTTGATGACGTTCATCATCGGCACGGGCATGCTCATCGGGCCACTACCGCCAAAATAGCGATACAGCGACAGACCGGACTCGTCAGCCGCGGCGCGTGCCACGGCCATGCTGGCGGCCAACAACGCGTTGGCGCCCAGGCGTTCTTTGCTATCGGTACCGTCCAGCTCGATCAGCGTGCGGTCAACAAAGGTCTGCTCTTGCGCGTCCAGGCCCATCAGGGCTTCGGAAATCTCGGTGTTGAGGTTTTCGACAGCACGCAGCACGCCTTTGCCCAGATAGCGGGATTTGTCGCCGTCGCGCAGCTCGATGGCTTCGCGTTGGCCGGTGGACGCGCCCGACGGAACGGAGGCGCGACCCATCGCGCCGGATTCCAGCAACACATCACATTCGACCGTGGGGTTGCCACGCGAGTCGAGAATTTCACGACCGATGATATCGACGATTGCACTCATGATTTCTTGATTCCCTGAACGATAGACAAATTCATGACAGCTACATCAGCTCAGATGAACTGATTTTCGATGAAGCCGTTGCGTTTGGTCACGCGATCGAGCTCTACCAGCGACTCGAGCAGCGCAGGCATCAAGTCCAGCGGCACGGCATTCGGGCCATCGGACAATGCGCAAGCGGGATTGGGATGGGTCTCCATAAAGAGGCCCGATATCCCCACCGCCACCGCCGCACGCGCCAGCACAGGCACGAACTCGCGTTGCCCGCCTGACGACGTGCCCTGCCCACCCGGTAACTGTACCGAATGGGTGGCATCGTAGACAACGGGACAACCGGTTTCTCGCATGATAGCCAGCGAACGCATGTCGGACACTAAGTTGTTGTATCCGAAAGAAGCACCACGCTCACAGACCAGGATGTTGTTGCCGTCGCCACCCGCCTCGATAGCGGCGTCGCGGGCCTTTTGAGCGACCTGCACCATATCGTGCGGCGCCAGGAACTGGCCTTTTTTAATGTTGACCGGTTTGAGCGAGGCTGCGCAGGCACGGATGAAGTCAGTTTGCCGGCACAGAAATGCCGGCGTCTGCAACATGTCGACCACTGCGGCCACCGGCTCCACGTGCGCGGTTTCGTGCACATCGGTCAGCACACGTACACCCACCTGGTCCCGGACATCGGCCAGAATTTTGAGCCCCTCGTCTATGCCCAAGCCACGAAACGACTTGCCGGAACTGCGATTGGCCTTGTCGAACGAGCTCTTGTAGAAGAATGGGATGCCCAGCGCCGAGGTCATTTCCTTGAGGCGCCCCGCGGTATCAAAGGCCAGTTCGCGCGACTCGATGACGCACGGGCCCGCAATCAGAAAAAACGGGTGTTCCAGACCAATATCGAAACCGCAGGCTTTCATTCGCTTTCCTTGCGTTTGTCGTGACGAGCGATAGCTGCCTCGATAAAGCTGGAGAACAGCGGGTGCCCATCACGTGGTGTGGAGGTGAATTCCGGATGGAACTGCACGCCGACGAACCACGGATGATTCGGCAACTCCATGATTTCAGGCAGGTTTTCGGTGGGCGTACGCGCACTGATGACCATGCCGGCCTCTTCGAGTCGCGGCACATAAACGTTGTTGACTTCGTAGCGGTGACGATGGCGTTCGTTGACCTCGTCGCCGTAGATAGCCTGGGCGCGGGTGCCTGCCTTGATCGGGCAGCGCTGCGCGCCTTTACGCATGGTACCCCCCAGATCGGAGGTCGTGTCGCGCTTTTCGACCCTGCCTTCGCGGTCCATCCATTCGGTGATAAGGGCCACCACGGGATGCGGCGCGGACGGGTCGAATTCGGTACTGTTTGCGCCACCCAGGCCGGCCACGTGGCGAGCAAACTCGACCACTGCCAACTGCATGCCCAGGCAAATCCCCAAATAAGGGACGCCGTTTTCACGAGCGTAACGAATCGCGGCGATCTTGCCCTCGGTGCCACGCTTGCCGAAACCGCCCGGCACCAGAATGGCGTCCAGGTGCTTGAGCTGATCTGTGCCCCGCGTTTCGATGTCTTCGGAGTCGATGTACTCGATGTTGATCTTGGAGCGCGTGTGTATGCCGGCGTGCACGAGGGCTTCGGACAGGGACTTGTACGACTCGGTCAGATCGACGTACTTGCCCACCATACCGACGGTCAGCTCGTGCTTGGGGTTCTCCAGCGCGTCGACCAGGTTGTCCCACATGGACAGGTCGGCCGGCGGCGGAGTCAGGCCCAGAGCCTCGCAGACGATGTTGTCGACACCTTGCTTGTGAAGCATGGCGGGGATCTTGTAGATCGAGTCGGCATCCCAGACCGAAATAACCGCGTCAAGCGGCACGTTCGAGAACATCGAGATCTTGGCGCGCTCGTCGTCGGGAATACGACGGTCGGCACGGCACAAGAGCGCGTTGGGATAGATACCGATCTCGCGCAGCTTTTGTACCGAATGCTGGGTGGGCTTGGTCTTGAGCTCGCCGGCCGACGCGATGAACGGCACCAGCGTCAAGTGCACAAAGGCCGCGTTGTTGCGGCCCAGGCGCAGGCTCATCTGGCGAGCGGCCTCGAGGAACGGCAGCGACTCGATGTCGCCGACCGTACCGCCGATTTCAACAATCGCCACATCGGTCGCGCCCTTCCAGGCGGCATCGGCCCCACGGGCGACGAAATCCTGAATTTCGTTGGTAATGTGCGGAATCACCTGCACGGTCTTGCCCAGATAGTCGCCCCGGCGCTCTTTGCGCAGTACGGACTCGTAAATCTGGCCGGTGGTGAAGTTATTCACCTTGCGCATCTTGGCGGAAATGAAGCGCTCGTAGTGACCCAGATCCAGATCGGTCTCAGCGCCGTCTTCAGTGACGAACACCTCACCGTGCTGAAAAGGACTCATCGTGCCCGGATCGACGTTGATGTAGGGGTCGAGCTTGAGCATGGTGACCTGCAAACCACGCGACTCAAGAATCGCGGCGAGCGAGGCAGCGGCGATGCCCTTGCCCAGGGAAGACACCACACCGCCGGTGACAAATACGTATTTGGTCATCGTAATGAGCACCCGGGACGAGCGGGCGCGTGCGGGAAATTTGGATTATAGCCGGGAGGATGAGGTTATTTGGGTTTTCCCCTAGCTTTGTCCACGTAACATTTGGCTGCATGATCGACGCCAGGGCCTGGGCCGAGCCCTGCCAGCCGGTTTCATGCCGTCAAGAACCGCTCATCATGGCAAAGGGGTCAAATCGGCGCGGTACGAAGCGCCAGCCAGGCCAGCGCTTCGCCCTCGACCAACGGCGATAAACGCACTCGGACCGTCTTGTGATAGTCGTTGAGCCACTCGATTTCATCTTTGCGCATCAGTGCGGGTTCGATGCAACGGGTGTCGATCGGGCAAAGCGTCAGCGTTTCAAAGCAGAGGAATTCCCCCAGCTCGGAAGTCAGCCAACTCCGGTTGGCCACCAGGTTTTCGATACGCACGCCCCAGCGGCCGGGACGATAGATGCCGGGTTCGTTTGAGGTAATCATGCCGGGCTCCATGCCGGTATGCGGGCCCGGCACGGCGCGGTACGAAATGACCTGTGGCCCTTCGTGGACGTTCAGGAAATAACCGACGCCATGGCCGGTGCCGTGACCGTAGTCGGCGCCGCCCTGCCATATCGGCGCACGTGCGATCGCGTCCAGCATGGGTGATGGCGTGCCGCGCGGGAAGGAGGCGAGCGACAGCGCGATCATGCCCTTGAGCACGAGCGTAAAGTCGACCTTCTGGTCCGCGTTGGGCGTGCCCACCGCCACCACGCGGGTGATATCGGTCGTGCCGCCCAGATACTGGCCGCCGGAGTCGATCAATAGCAAACCGTCGCCTTCGATGACGGCGTGCGCCTCTGGCGTTGCGCGGTAATGCGGCATCGCGCCGTTGGCATTAAAGCCGGCAATCGTGCCAAAGCTGGGGCACACGTACCCGGGTCGACGCGCCCGGGCCGCGGTGATCTGCTTATCAATCGTCAGCTCGGTGATGGCCTCGGCAGGGGTATCACCGCCCTCTTTGCTCATGGCTCGTTCGAACCATGCAAAAAACTCGCACAACGCCGCGCCATCTTGCTCCATGGTCATCCGCACCTGAGCCAGTTCGGCATCGGTCTTGGTCGACTTCAGCAAGGTAGAGGGATTGATGGCCTCGACGCGCGGCACCGCCGGATTCATGGCATGAAATACGCCGCAGGTCACGCGCGCAGGATCGATCAGCAGGGTTTGATCGAGTTCCAGCGAGCCCAATGCCTCGGCAGCCTGCGTATAAAGGGCCACATCGATACCATCGGCGGCCAATACAGCACGCAGGTTGTCGTCGATCTTGCCGTCGCCGACAAACAGCGTGGCGTAGTCCACGCCAATCAGGGCATACGCCAGAAACACCGGGTTGTACGACACGTCGGCGCCGCGCAAGTTGAACAACCACGCGATGTCGTCCAGCGTGCAGAGGAAATGCACGTCGGCGCCGCTGGCCTGCATGGACTGACGAACCTGGGCCAGCTTGTCCGCACGGGTTACGCACGCCTGCGGTGCGACGTGTTCGTAAATCGGCGCATTCGGCAGTCCCGGACGATCCGACCAGATTTCAGATAACAGATCCGTCTGAATATCGAGTTGCACGCCCGCCGGCGCCAGCGCCGCAGACAAGGCGCGAAACGCCGCCAGGCCCAACACCTGCCCATCGACCCCGACGCGCTGCCCTGCTTGCAACTGTTTCGCCAACCAGTCGACATGGCCGGGCGTCCCGGCGGCACCGAGTTTCATCAACTGCACGTCGGTGCCGGCCAACTGCGCCTCGGCCTGCATCCAGTAACGGCTGTCCACCCACAACCCTGCAAAATCGGTCGTCACGACCAACGTGGCCACCGACCCGGTAAAGCCGCTGAGCCATTGGCGCCCCTGCCAACGCCCGGGCAGGTATTCCGACAAATGAGGATCGGCGGATGGCACGATGCAAGCATCCAGGCCCAAGCGGCGCATGGCCTGCCGTAGCTGGGCAACGCGGGTATCGGTGAGAGACATGAGATTCCTTAAGGCAACATGGACGGCGTGCAAAACAGATCGGCCAATGCCACAGTCTGTCTGCAAGCCGCATTTTATAGGCTCGGCCACGTGAGCGGGAGCCGTACGGCCGGCGTCATCTCACCTCACGCAACAGCTAGCATCCTCGTGGGCCGGCCATCAACGCGTCAAAATACGGTAGGCAAGACGAATGCGCGCCTCAATGGGAAAATTCTTGTTTGCCAGTATGACGATGCCCTTGTCCTGAGCCGGCAGAAATGCAACGTAGGCGCCGAATCCATTGGTCGATCCGGTTTTGTTGACCCAGACCGCCGATGCAGGTGCGCGAGGCGGCACGATGGCCTGAATCGGATGCGTTTCATACGCGACCTTGGCTGAGTTTCCCTCGAGCAGGTCATCGAGCCGGACGGGCGCATCGTACTGTTCCCAGACCAGGTCCTGCGTCATGGCGCCGAGCTTGTAGTACCCGACACGAGTGTCGCGCAGCGCTTTGTCAAGATTACCTTCGCCCCCGGACGACTCAATGTTCAACTGCACAAAGCGAATCAGGTCTCTAGCAGTGGCTTTGACACCGTAGGCCTCGTCCGCCAGAACGCCCGGGGTCACACGCACTGGCGCGTCGGTTTTGTCATAGCCCTGGGCATAGTCCTGCATTTTTGCCCGCGGCACATCGATATAGCTGTCATGAAGCCCCAGCAGGGGAAAGAGCTGCCGTTCCATGATCGCCTTGTATGGGTGTCCCAACGCCTCGGCGGCCACCATGCCCAACAATCCGATACTCGGGTTAGCGTAGGTCCGCGCCGAGCCTGCCTCATACTGAGGCGTCCAGGCCGCGAAATAACGCATCAACTGTTTCGAATTGGTGATCGCGTCTGGCACCTGCAGCGGAAACCCACCCGCGGTGTGGGTACCGAGATGCACGAGACTGACCTTGCTCAGATTGCTGCCGCGCAGAGTCGGGAGATAGCTGGCGGGACTATCGTCCAGGGAAAGCCGTCCAAGCGTCTGGGCGTATGTGGCCAGGGTCGCGGTGAATGTCTTGCTGACAGAGCCGATCTCGAACAACGTATCGCTAGTGACGGACTGGTTTGTCGCCTTTGAGGCAACGCCAAAGTTATAGAACGTTTGTCGCCCATGGTCAGTCACAGCGATGGCCATACCCGGCACGTTGTATTCGCGCATCACATGTTCGGTCGCCTGACTGATCTCGACAGCTAGGCCGGGGGTGGATTCCTCAGCCGAGGCGTGGTTCGCGATGGTAACCACACACACACAGCAAAGAGTTTGAAGAAAGCGTCTATTTGTCGAATACATAGGCCCGTCACGGACGAGTGAAAAATGAAGACTTAACGCAACATGGACGACATGGCGGACAAGCTATTAAGCGTGCGAATAGCAGCCTGCATGGTATCTACCGTAAAACGCAAGGTCACACCGTCCACGCGCTCCAGCGTGGGCCACATACAAAACAAATCGGCCAACGCCGTTGTCTGTATCTGCAACCGGCATTCTATAGGCGCCGCGATTTGAAATGGAGCCGCGCCCGCTGCCTGACGTACGGCAGTTTGCGCCGCAGCGGTGATGGCTTCACGCGCGGCGGCAGGCGATAAGGTCGCACCACTGCCCTGGCCATGCGCGACTTTGGTCTGCACCCATTGCGCATGCGGAAACAAGGGTCGGGTTTCTTCGATGAATACATCATCGCCGCTAGCCATGATGACCGGCACGCCCAGTTCGCCGGCCAAGGCGCCATACAAACCGGCTTCGCCAAGTTCCGTGCCATTGATAAAGACGCGGGCGAAGGCAAAACTGTTGATAGTGTGCGCCAGAATTCCGCGTGCTTGCGAACGTGCGTGGTAGCCGATCATGAACACCGCGTCGCAAGCCTCTTCCAGCCCGCCCATCATGCCCAGGTAGCGCGGTTTACCCAACACCAAACGCGCGCGCGGATCTAGCTGATCGGGCAGCAAATTACGGAAACCGCCGTGCGAGTCATTGACCAGCACCTCGGTGGCCCCGCCGGCGAACGCCCCGATGACAGCGGCATTGGCTTCGCCCGTCATCCAGGCGCGGGCGCGTTCGTATTCACCGTTGCCGGCTCGAACCTGCTCGGCATGAAAGACACCGGCGACGCCTTCGATGTCAGTGGAAATCAGAATTTTCATGGGCTATCCGCAAAAAAAGAACCAAAAAATTCGCCCCTTGTTCAGCAAAACTTTGGGGGCAGACCTGTTGTCTAGTGGGGTCATGGCCGGTGCATCGCAACGCGGCGTACATCGGGCACGGCACCCGCTACATGTCAGTCATCCAGATCGGCCAGCCATTGTCGCCAATCCGGAATCATCTCAGTGATGGCGTGCCGCACGTGGCCGTCGCGACCCCGCACGGTTACGGCGCGCCATAGGGCCGCCACAATCGCCTGCTCGCAGGCTTCGGCAGCCGCCTCGAACAACACATCGATGAGCCCCTCGTGCAACATGGCTTGTGCCGGCATGGCGCGCTCGGCTTGATGTGGCACGGTATAGGCGGTGGAAAAAGCTAACGCAATATCACCGCTGCCATGGCCAAAAACCGAGCCGGTCCGCGCCAGTCCCGCGCCGGCGCGCAACGACAGGCGACCCAGTTGGCGCGCATCCAGAGGCGCGTCCGTCGCGAGCAAGAGAATGATGGATCCTTTTTCAGGTCCGTTTTCATGCGTCTGTTGTTGGACATAACGCTGACCAAATGGTCGACCCGCAATCGTCATGAGCGGCAATCGCCCAAAGTTCGATAACACCAGCGCGCCGACGGTATAACGCTCTACTGACGACACATCGGCCTGCCGGGATGCCGAGCCGATGCCGCCTTTGAAGGAGAAACAGGACATGCCACGCCCCGCGCCGACGGCACCTTGTGTGAAGTCTGCGACGGCCGCATCATGGGCGGCCAGATAGTCCTTCTCGGTGACGGCCAGTGCCTGGATATCGTTCAAGTAACCGTCATTGCACTCGAACACCAACGGATTGACGGTGGCCCATTCGCGGCCGATCTGCGGGTTGGCGGCAATCGCCTGGCGGATCTGCGCGTTCGCGACCGTGCCCACACCAAACGTGTTGGTCAAGGCAATGGGGGTTTCCAGCACGCCGAGCTCGCGTACCTGCACCAGCCCTATGCTTTTGCCAAACCCATTGATGACACTGGCCGCGGCTGGCACCTTGTCGAGATAAGGGTCGCCGGCGTGCGGTCGCACTACTGTTATACCGGTCTGACAAGCGCCTTGTGCCAAGGTCGCATGCCCCACCGTTACGCCAGCCACGTCGGTGATGGCATCGCGTGGTCCGCTTGGCAACCTGCCCACGCGCGGCATCGGAAAAGCAGAATCAATTTTCGTCATGACAATGCCGCCTGCCGGCAGCCTCCTTGTTCCACAGGAAAAAAGGGCACAGCCTGCGCCGCGCCCTTTCATACTCACTGCTGGTCACGCGCCCCGTTCAACGTCGATCGATCTTGGGATCCAACGCGTCACGCAAGCCATCGCCCAGCAGGTTGAACGCCAACACGGTCAGGAAAATGGCCAGCGCGGGGAAAATCGCCACGTGTGGTGCCAACACCATATCGGCGCGGGCTTCGTTCAACATCGCCCCCCATTCCGGCGTCGGCGGTTGCGCGCCCATGCCCAGAAAAGACAGGCTAGCCGCTGTGATGATCGACGTGCCGATACGCATCGTGCCATAGACCACGATAGGCGAAATCGTACCAGGCAAGATATGGCGCATGATAATGGTCCAATCAGAGGCCCCCACGCTGCGCACGGCTTCGACATAGGTCATTTGCTTGATGGCGAGGGTATTGCCACGCACGAGTCGCGCAAAGGCCGGAACGCTGAACACCGCCACCGCGATGATCACGTTGATCATGTTCGAGCCCAGGATAGCCACGACGCCGATCGCCAGGAGCATGCCGGGAAACGCCAGCAGCACATCCGAAATGCGCATCGTGATGCGTTCCCACCAACCTTGGTAATAGCCCGCCATCAACCCCATAAAGGTACCGACAATCGCCCCCATCGCGACGGACAACAAACCCGCCGCCAACGAAATCTGCGCCCCCATGACGATGCGACTGAAGATGTCTCGACCCAGCGAGTCCACCCCTAGCCAATGTTTAGCCGATGGGCCTTCATTCAAGGCATCGTAGTCGAAGAAATTTTCCGGATCGAACGGCACGATCCAGTGGGCGAAAATCGCGACAACGACCAACAACAGGACGAAGAGTCCCGCGCCCACGGCGAGTTTCTGTTTCTTGAATTTGCGCCAGAATTCGGTGACCGGCGTACGCACTGCATTCTGCCTGGAGGCCGGAACCGTCGCGGCGGTAGTCGTATTGCTCATGCCCGCCTCACTTATAACGGATACTGGGATTGATAACGCCATACAGCACGTCGACAATCAAGTTGATCAAGATAAATTCCAGCGAGAACAGCAGCACCAAGCCCTGGATCACGGGATAGTCACGCTGTGTCACAGCATCAACCAACAGACGTCCGAGACCGGGCCAGTTGAATACTGTCTCGACCACAATGGAGCCGCCCAGCAAAAAGCCAAACTGCAAGCCCATCATCGTGATCACGGGAATCAGTGCATTGCGCAAGGTGTGTTTGATTACTACACGGCGCTCGCTCAGGCCCTTGGCGCGCGCGGTGCGTACGAAGTCCTCCTGGATGACTTCGACAAATGATGCGCGGGTAAATCTCGCCATCACGGCCGCCACGGCGGCGCCAAGTGTGATGGACGGCAGAATGTAGTGTTTCCAACTGGATGCCCCGACGGTGGGCAGCCATCCCAGATTGACCGAGAACACCTGCATCAGCACCATCCCCAACGCAAAGGCAGGGAAAGAAATGCCGGACACGGCCAGCGTCATGAGTACCCGATCCGGCCAACGATTGCGCCAGACCGCCGAGACAATCCCGAAGATCATCCCAAAGCCCACTGACCAGATCATGCTGGCGATCGTCAACCATAGCGTGGGCATGAAGCGCTCGGCGATCTCCGTCGAGACGGGGCGCTTGGTACGCAACGAGTTCCCCAGGTCGCCCTGCAGCATATGGCTGAAATAGCGCACGAACTGCTGCGGCAACGGCAGATCCAGTCCGAGTTCCTGGCGCACCAGTTCGACCGTAGTCTGGTCGGCATCCTGCCCAGCGGCCAGACGCGCCGGATCTCCCGGGAGCATGTGTACGAACAAGAACACGACGACCGAGACCAACAACAGGGTCGGGATCATGCCCAATAAACGTTTGACGATATAGGTCAGCATTGAAATTCCTGAGACATCGGCGGGCACACCATACGCCCGCCGCGCCTTGCTTGCGATTACTGCTTGAGATCGATATCACCGAACCAGAACGAGGTGTCGGGTTCGACATAGACACCGCTCAGGTTCTTCGACTTGACGTACACATTGTTCTGGGTGACCAGGAAAGCCCAAGGGGCATCATTCCAGATCGTTTCCTGAACCTTGCTATAGATCTCCGCCTTTTTTTTGCGATCGACCGTCGTCAGGGCCTCCTGGATACCGTCATCGACCGACTTGTTCGAGTAATACGACACGTTGTTCAACACGGGTGGGAAAGCGGGCGTGCTCAGCAAGGGACGCAGTCCCCAGTCGGCTTCGCCGGTCGAGGACGACCAGCCGGCGTAGTAAAGGCGAACCTTGGCGTCCTCGGGTTTTTGGACTTGTTGGACACGTTGCACGCGCTGGCCCGACTCCAGCACTTCGACCGACGCCTTGATACCGACCTGAGCGAGTTGCTGCTGCAGGAACTGGACGACTTTGACCGACGTACCGTCGTTATAGGCGGACCACAACTGCGTTTCGAAACCCTTTTCGTAGCCGGCTTCTTTCAGCAACTGGCGAGCCTTGGCGGGATCGTAGGGCCACGGGCCGGTTTTGTGCGCGAAGTCCACACCCTTCGGCACCACACCATCCACAATCGTGGCGTAGCCGTTGTACGCGACTTTGATCAACGCTTGCTTGTTGATGGCGTAATTGATGGCCTGACGAACCTTGATGTTGTCAAACGGCTTGACCTGGGTATTCATCGACAGATAGCGGGCCATGATCGAGTTTTGGTGATCGACCACGTCCAGCTTGTCGTTCTTGGCCAGGATGGCTGCCTGTTCGTACGGCACGGGAAAAGCAAAATGCGCTTCACCGGTTTGCACCACGGCGGCACGCGTGTTGTTGTCGGTCACGGTACGGAAGGTGATCGAATCCACCTTCGGCTTGCCTTGATTCCAATAGCCGTCGAACTTCTTGACCTTCAGGTATTCGGCGGGCTTCCACTCGACGAACTCAAAGGGTCCGGTACCCACGGGATGAAAACCAATTTCCTTGCCGTACTTGGCCAGCGCGGCCGGCGAAATCATCATGGCGGCCGGGTGGGCCAGCGCATTCAGGAATGCCGAGAACGGTTTTTTCAGCGTGATATTGACGGTCAAGGGATCGACCACGTCGACATGGTCAATGACGCTGAACTGAATGTAGCGCGACAGGCGGTTATCCGGATTAGCCGGACGTTCAAAATTGATCTTGACGGCTTCAGCGTTAAAGTCGGTGCCGTCCTGGAATTTCACACCCGGACGCAGCTTGAAGGTATAGATCAGGCCATCGTCGCTGATGCTGTAGTCGGTCGCCAGGACTTTCTGAATCTTCAGGTCTTTGTCGAACTCGAGCAGGCCTTCGTAGTAGGCCTTGCCAACAGCCTGGTTCAGCGTGCTGTTGGTGTTGTACGGATCAAGCGTTTCCAGTGCGATCGACACCGCAAAGGTCACGTCCTTGCTGGCGTGAGCCAGCGGCGAAGCAATGACGCCAAAGGCCAGCGCGGCGGCCGCCATCAGCTTGGTGGGACGCAGTACATGCATTTTGACAACTCCTAAATCAGAGAGGAGACAGCTTTAGTGGATAAAAACGGGCCAGCGACGTCATGCCGCCGGTCTTCTCAATAAGCGCCACCCACGGCGTGGCGCGCAACAAAATGCTCTGAACCCACTTGCATCAACGGTTCGACGACGGGCTCATCGCCAACCCTGCGAATCGGGCTCGGGATTTCTTCGGTCAGCAGTGTGCGCTTAAGATGGCGCCGCGCCGGATCGGCGATCGGCACCGCCGACATGAGCTTCTTGGTATAGGGATGCTGGGGGTTTTCAAAAATGGCGCGACGCGGACCGATTTCGACAATCTGGCCGAGATACATCACCGCCACACGATGGCTGACGCGTTCAACCACCGCCATATCGTGCGAGATAAACAGGAACGACACGCCCAGGTCGTGCTGCAAATCGATCAGCAGATTGACGATCTGCGCCTGAATGGACACGTCCAGTGCCGACACGGATTCGTCAGCGATCACCACTTTGGGATTTAACGCCAAGGCGCGTGCGATACACACGCGTTGACGCTGCCCCCCCGAGAATTCATGCGGATAGCGCTGCGCCATCTCTGGCGCCAGGCCGACACGCTCGAGCAACTCGGCGACACGGGCTTCGGCCTCACGATTCGAGGCGACGCCATGTACCAGCAGCGGCTCCATAATTGAAAAACCCACGGTGACGCGCGGGTCGAGCGAGGCAAACGGATCCTGGAATACGAATTGAATATCGCGGCGCAGGGCCTGCAATTCCGTGTTTTTGAGTTTGACGATATCGCGACCGCCAAACAAGATCTCGCCGCTCTGGCTATCGACCAAACGCAGCAACGAGCGCCCCGTCGTCGACTTGCCGCAACCCGACTCGCCCACCAGCGATAGCGTCTCGCCCGGATAAAGATCAAAGCTGACTTTTTCAACGGCATGCACGCGACGCCGCACGCGACTGAGAATGCCGCTGCGCAAATCAAAACGCGTCACGAGATTACGCACACTGAGAACAGGCTCCCGCCGGACCGGCATGCTTTGCGGGTCATCTTTCATCGGCTCGGTGGCCGGCGTGCCATCAGTCACATGCAACAGCGGAAAACGCGCCGGCATGTCGGTACCCTGCATCGCCCCCAGACGCGGTACGGCAGAGAGCAAGGCCTGGGTGTAGTGATGCTGGGGTGCCGCAAAGAGCTGATCGGACGGTCCTTCCTCGACCTTGTCGCCACGGTACATGACCAACACGCGGTCAGCCACTTCGGCCACGACGCCCATATCGTGCGTGATGAACACCACGCCCATCTGCATGTCATCTTGCAACTGACGGATGAGCTGCAGAATCTGCGCCTGAATCGTGACGTCCAACGCCGTGGTCGGCTCATCCGCGATCAGCAAGGCGGGCTTGCACGCCAACGCCATGGCGATCATCACGCGCTGACGCATACCGCCCGACAATTGGTGGGGATAGCGATCCAGCACCGATTTCGCCTCGGGGATGCGCACTTGCTCCAGCATGCGCAAGGCTTCGGCCCGTGCCGCGGCCGCGTCTTTGCCCTGGTGCAGATGAATCGTTTCGGCAATCTGGTCACCCGCCGTGAACACCGGGTTCAGCGATGTCATCGGCTCCTGGAAGATCATCGCCATATCGGCGCCACGCACGCTGCGCATCATGCGCTGCGAGGCATTGGCCAAATCGACGATGGCATGGTTGCGACGACGCAGCGCCATGCGGCCCTGGGCGATGCGCCCGCCGCCGTGTTCGACCAAACGCATCAAGGCCAGCGAAGTCACCGATTTGCCCGAACCCGACTCTCCCACGATCGCCAGGGTTTCGCCCCGATCGACGTGAAAAGACAGATTGCGCACGGCCTCGACCGTTCGTTCCGAGGTCACAAAGCGTACCGTCAGATCATCGACCTGGACCACGCGGTTTTCCGGCAGCACCAAGGTCTGGGCACGATCAACCATATTGAATTCCGTTTCCGACTTGAATACGCAATGACACGAAGGTCATCGGTAAATGGCGACGACAGCGTCCTCGCCGACTCGGCCGTAGCCGCGATACATGCCTTCAGTATTGAAGGGCAGCGTGACGTTGCCCTGACCGTCCACCGCGATCAGACCGCCCTTGCCCTCGATCGTGGGCAATTTTTCGTGCACCACACGCTCGGCGGCCACCTCGAGCGACGCACCCTGATATTCCATCTGTGCCGAGATGTCATAGGCCGCCACCATCCGGATAAACATCTCGCCGGTACCAGTCGTCGACACTGCGCACGTGCGATTGTTGGCATAGCAGCCCGCACCGATCAACGGCGCATCGCCGATGCGTCCCACTTGTTTGTTGGTAATACCGCCTGTGGAGGTTGCCGCAGCAAGATTGCCTTGTGCATCCACGGCTACGGCGCCCACCGTACCGAATTTACGGTCCGAATCGAGTGGATCCGCCGGTGCCGGTTGACCCTGTGCCACCAGTGCCTGGCCGTCGTGGTCCAGCACGGCCGCGTCGGGATGATCGTGCTGCACGCGCAGCAGTTGCTCACGACGAGCTTCGGTCGAGAAATAAGCTGGGTCAACGATATCCAGGCCCTCGCCGCGAGCGAACTCAATGGCCCCCTTGCCCACGAAAAACACATGCTTGCTGTTTTCCATGACTTTGCGCGCGGCCAACACCGGATTGCGTACGCAATCGACGTTCGCGATGGCCCCGGAGCGCAAGGTGGCGCCATCCATGATGGAAGCATCCAGCTCATGCGTACCGGCACTGGTAAACACCGCACCGTGGCCCGCGTTAAACAAGGGGCAGTCTTCCAGCAAGCGTACGGCCTCGGTCACCGCGTCCAGCGCGCTGCCGCCCTGCGCCAGCACGGTTTGGCCTGCCTGTACGATGCCATGCAACGCCGACAGGTATTCCTGTTCTTTTTCGGGTGACATTGCGGCACGCGACATCGCTCCTGCGCCACCGTGAATGGCGATCACTGGCTGAATCATCTTTTTCCTGCTCCTGCACCATGAAATAGCCACGGCATGATTGACTGTGTCACGCCGGCCGCGGCCTGAATTGAATTTTTGGCTCGATGAGCCACCGCTGCGGACAGACCCTCTACCAGTCCAAGCGCCGCCGTCTCCGAGTTCGACGACAACTGGCGCGAGGAATGCGCATACAGCGCCACGGTTGCCAATGGCGCCAGCGGCGAGGTCGCTTTGTCAGTCAATACCAGCACCGGCACACCGGCCTGCTGAGCCGCCTGGCTCAAGGTCACGGTGTCGGCCAAATAGCGCGGAAAACCAATGGCAATCACCAAGTCACGCGAGGTCATTCGAGCCATCTGGCGCGCCGCGTGCGATACCCCGCCGGGGCCGGCCAGCGACTCGCAGGTATGCAAATGCATACACAGGCTACGCTGCAGCAGTCCTGCCAGGAAACCACTGGCGCCAAAACCGATGATAAAAACGCGCTCGGCGCCCAGCACAATATCCACGGCCTGTTCGCAAACATCTGCATCCAGATCCTGCAACGTGCGCTGCGCATTGCGAATGTCTTCTTCTAGCGCCGCGGCCATGATTTGCACCGCCGTGGCCGAGTGCGCTAACTCGACCCGCAGCTTTTCGATGGGCTCAAGCGCGGCCTCAAAGCCACGCGCGAGTTCGGCACGGAATTGCGGATAGCCCGGCAGATCGAGCGCGCGAGCAAAGCGATTCGCCGAGGCCACCGACACACCCACTGCGGCAGCAAACTCGTCGATCGTCATGGTCGCCACGCGGAATTGATGCGCAAGCACATATTCCGCCATGCGATGCTGGATACGGCTAAACGTGGGCTGCGCGCGGGCAATCCGGGCGGCAAGAGACGGGGGTGTCCGGGTCATGAACGATGAGAACTGCGCTGGATGTGTACGACGGCGAGCCGGTGCGGTGCAATGTAAATTTGTTTACATCGCAATTGTAATTAAGAAAATTAATTTTCATATTCAGGGTTTACCCCAAATACGGTTGCATCAGGGACTCAAACCATTCCAGGAACACGGCCAGCCGCCGCGAACGCTGGCGCCGGTGCGGGTAAAGCAATGAGACGGACATGGCGGCGGCACGATAGCCGGGCATGACCTCGACCAACTCGCCGCTGTCCAAGAGATGCTGCACATCAAAACGGGGAATCTGGATCAGTCCCAATCCTGCCAGGCAGCAGGCGATATAGCTCTCGGCATTGTTCGCGATCACTCGGCTGGGTATGGCGATCATGTACGCCTTGCCATCCGGCATCAAATACTCCCAGGGCACCTCCCGACCCGTCACGGGAGACGCGTAGCCCACCGCCCAATGCCCGTTCGAAAGATCATCAGGATGCCCAGGCTCATCGTGCTCCCGTAAATAAGCCGGACTGGCGCAGTTGATCAGAGCGATATGGCCGAGCCGCCGTACCACCAGGCTGCTGTTATCCAGGGTGCCAATGCGCACGGCACAATCCACACCTTCCTGAATCAGGTCGATCGCACGATCGGTCGAGCCCAAGGCCAATTGCAAACGAGGATGTTGACGCAGCAAGCCAGGTAAGGCGGGGGCAATCAATCGTCTGGCGATGCGGCTGGGCACGTCAATACTGAGACGCCCGGAGACTTGGCGCTCGCTGAGCTGAAACAACTGATCGATGCTTTCGGCTTCGGCCAGCAATGGGCGCACGCGCTCGAGCAACTGCTCGCCATCCGCGGTGAGCCGCACACGTCGAGTGGTCCGATGCAACAAGCGCGCGCCTATCTGGGTTTCCAACTGCTGCACCGCGGCGGACACAGAGGCTCTGGGTAGATCCAGCGCGTGAGCGGCCTTGATAAAGCTCCCCATTTCCGCGACGTGGACAAACACACGATACTGATCGAATCTATCCATGAGCCTCATCCGCCGGTACCAGCGGCGCGGAAAAGTCAGCCCGCAAAACCGCCTTGATCCAGAAAAGCGCGCTCTGGTTCCGTCATGTCGCGTCCGAGCAAGAGATTACGGTGCGGAAAACGGCCAAAACGCTCGACGATATCGGCATGCTGCAAGGCATGCGCCAACCAAGGCTGCCCTATTCGCTGGTTCAGCAAGACGGCACGGCGTTGGTCATTCATTTCCTCGGAATGAGAAAACGGCAGGTAAAAGAAGACCCGCAGTTCGCGCTCTACCTGTTCGTCCAGTCCCGCATCGACCGCTTGATCCGCGATCTGCCTGGCTCGCGCATCGGTCTCGTACATCCTGGCAGTGCCTCGAAAGGCATTACGAGGGAACTGGTCCAGCAGAATCAAGAGCGCCAGGCCACCCTCGGCGCAATGCACCCAGTGGTCGAGTTCGCCGCGCGCGGCAGCTTCGTGCAAGGACAGAAAGCGCTCACGAAATTGACGATCAAACGCCTCGGACTTGTTGAACCAGCGATCGGCCCCCGCTTCGCGCCAAAAACGCACCACACCCAAGGCCTCGTCTGGCGCCGCAGCCTCGTCGCCCTGCCTCGCATTTAACGTCGTAACCACCACCAAACCCCCCAAGCCACGGCAACAGGAATGCCGAATAGCGCCACATGAATAGGTAATTCTTCTGCCAAGGTATAGCCGTGCGACAAGCCGGTACGCAGGTTCCACGCCGAAACGGCCAACCAGGCCGCGGTAAATAGCCCCGCGACCCATGTGCGATACGGCATCGGAATCCAGCGCAGCAGCGCCGCCGCCAGGACCACCCCAACCACGATGAAAATTACCGTTCGCATGACAGCCTCACTTGGTGGTGTAACCACCGTTGATCAAGATCGTTTGACCCGTAATCCACCAGCCATCACTCACCAAATGACGAATAAAAGGCACGACGTCTTCGATGTCGGTCAATCCCGTCTTGGAAAATGGCGATAGGGCCGCAGCGGTCTTGTGATAAGCAACCGCGTCGGCGCCTTCGGCAGGATAAAAGAACGGGGTATCCATCGGCCCGGGACCGACTGCCGTTACCGAAATCCCTCGCGCGCCGAACTCTTTGGCGGCAGCACGCGTGAAGTGCTCGACCGGCGCCTTCGTCCCCGCATACGAGGCATAAAAAGGCGTAAACGCCCCAAGCAGCGAGGTCACCAAGGTCAGGACCTTGCCATTGTCGTTGACATGCTTGCCGGCTTCTTTCAGAAAGAAAAACGCCGATTTGGCATTTACGGCGGACATCTCGTCATACTCGGCCTCGGTGATCTCCGCGAGCGGCTTTTTCAGGACTTTGCCCACCGTGTTGATCGCAATATCGGGCTTGCCCACGGCGGCGATCGTGTCGACGAACAGCTTTTCAACTGCCCCGGCGGTGGTCAAATCCGCCTGAATGGCGACCGCCTGCGCGCCTGCGGCCTGGATAGCCGCCACAGTCGCCTCGGCATCCGCTCGGCTGGCCTCGCTGTTGTAATGAATCGCCACGGCTTTGGCACCCTGTTGTGCCAAATCTCGCGCTACCAAGCCGCCGAGGTTTTTAGCGCCGCCGGCGATCAATACGACTTTGCCCTGGATGGAATGGTCTGCCATGGAAAATCTCCTGTACGAATAGAAAGGAGTTTCAGCATAGGCTTCGGGATCGTTCTGATAAACCCGTCGCCTCTAGATAGATTATCCAGAAAAAGCGCCCAATTGAATACCTATTGGGCAATGATCGCAGCTCATTTAGCCCGACAGGATATGTCCTTATGTAGGCAGACCCTGCGTGCGTATCATCCCGCTACGCGTTTTCATGCAAAAAACCCTGCCATGGCAGGGTTTTGTATAGCCATACGCCGAAGAAAGCTACACGCCGGAGACGTCCAGCTTGACCCCTGTCTTGGATTGAATTTCCTCAACGGTGACCCCGGGGGCCAGTTCCAATAGCTTCAGGCCATTGTCACCGACTTCCATCACGCCCAGATCGGTGATGATCAGATCGACCACGCCCAGGCCGGTCAACGGCAAGGTGCATTCGGGCAACAGTTTGATGTCTACGGTGCCGTCTTTTTTCTTGGCCACGTGCTCCATCAGCACAACCACCTGACCAACACCCGCCACCAGATCCATGGCGCCGCCCATACCCTTGACCATCTTGCCCGGAATCATCCAGTTGGCCAGATCGCCCTTTTCCGAGACCTGCATGGCACCCAGAATAGCCAGATTGATCTTGCCACCGCGAATCATCGCGAAGGAGTCCGCCGAAGAAAAGATCGACGAACCCGGTAATGTGGTCACGGTTTGCTTGCCAGCGTTGATCATGTCGGCATCGATCTGATCTTCGGTGGGAAACGGACCAATGCCCAACAGGCCATTTTCGGATTGCAGCCATACTTCGATGCCCTCGGGCACGTGGTTAGCCACCAGGGTAGGCAAGCCGATACCCAGGTTCACATAAAAACCGTCTTGCAGTTCGCGCGCGGCGCGAGCCGCCATTTCATCGCGGGACCATGCCATGTCGTCTTCTCCTTAGGCCGAGCGAGTGGTGCGTTGTTCGATGCGCTTTTCCGGGTTCTCATTGAGCACAATGCGCTGCACATAGATGCCCGGAAGATGGATCTGATCGGGATCCAGCGCGCCCGTGTCGACGATCTTCTCGACCTCGACGATGGTGATCTTGCCCGCCATGGCCACGTTGGGATTGAAGTTACGTGCGGTCTTGCGAAACACCAGGTTGCCACTGCGATCAGCGACATAGGCCTTGACGATCGAGACGTCAGGCACCAGGGAGCGTTCCATCACGTATTCATGTCCATCGAACTCGCGCAGCTCTTTGCCGTCAGCCACGATGGTGCCCACGCCCGTCCGGGTGAAAAATGCCGGGATACCCGCGCCGCCCGCACGCAGTTTTTCCGCCAGCGTTCCTTGGGGGGTGAACTCCAGCTCGAGCTCGCCGGCCAGGTATTGGCGCTCGAATTCCTTGTTTTCGCCCACGTACGAGGCGATCATCTTGCGTATCTGGCGGGTATTGAGCAATTGGCCCAGCCCAAAACCGTCCACCCCGGCGTTGTTGCTGATGCAAGTCAGGTTTTTAACGCCCGAGTCACGCAATGCCGCGATCAGAGCCTCGGGAATACCGCAAAGACCAAAACCGCCGACCGCGATCATTTGGTCGTCTTTGACGACCCCTGCCAGCGCCTCGGCGGCGCTTGCATATACTTTGTCCATCTCTCCAGCTCCTAATAACGAAAACGAATGTTCGGGTTTGGATGGGCGCGGCTGCAAGGGGTGGCGCACCCAGTATTGCGTCTTGCGCGATATTGTTTGAATAGATTGTAGCGGCTAGGCGAAACGGTGCATCACCCCTGCTCGTCGCTAGCGGGCACGCACTGGGTTGCCAGGCCCTGCAGCACAGCGGGCGGCAGCGGTATCGAACGGTTGGCGGTATAGTCCATCCAGACCATCACCGTGCGTCCACGGGCATATGGGCCGGCATCGTCGCCCACCTTGTCCAGGATCAGCTCGGTCTCGAGACTGGATCGCCCAATACGGGTTACTTTGTGTGTCACGCGTACGTCGCATGGATACGTAAACGATCGCACAAAATCGCAGGATGCGTGCGCCAGCATAAAACCCTGGCCCTCTGCAACGACGGGCACCTGCAATTGGCATCCCTGCAGCATCTGCATGCGCGCCTCTTCCATCAGACGGAAGTAGACCGTGTTATTCATATGATTCAGCGCGTCGCTATCGCCCCAGCGCATGGGGAGATCGATTTGGTGACAATCGCCCACCGCAAGGGTGCGCGCAGCGGAAGTAGTCTGATTCACAAAGAGGCTCCTGGCAAAATTCGGGCGCTGCAGCGTACAACCGTCCGCTGCAATACAATCGCCGATAATACTTCCTTGCAACACCAGAAGACACCTAGAGGGGATTGGAGTAATGTCCGAACGCGAGTCAATGGAATATGACGTGGTCATTGTGGGTGGCGGGCCCGCCGGCTTGGCTGCGGCGCTGCGTCTCAAGCAGCTAGCTACCCAGAAAGATCACGACCTGAGCGTCTGTGTCCTGGAAAAAGGCGCCGAACTCGGTGCCCATATCCTGTCGGGCGCCGTCATGGACCCCCAGGCGCTGACCGAACTGATCCCCGACTGGAAAGACAAAGGCGCGCCCCTGAACGTGCCTGTCACCGAAGACCGGTTCCTGTTCCTGACCAACAACGGCGCGCGCAGCACGCCCAACTGGATGCTGCCCTCCTGTTTCCAGAACCACGGCAACTACATTGTGCGTCTGGGCGACGTGGTGAAATGGTTGGGCGAGCAGGCCGAAGCCGCGGGCGTCGATATTTTCCCCGGCTTTGCCGCTTCCGAGGTGCTGTACGACGAGAATGGCGCCGTCCGTGGCGTAGCCACCGGCGATATGGGCGTGGCGCGCGACGGCTCGCATACCGAGCACTATCAGCCCGGCATGGAACTGCTGGCGCGCTACACGATCTTTGCCGAAGGCGCGCGCGGGCAACTTGGCCGCCAACTGATCGAGCGCTACAAGCTGGATGACGGTCGCGATCCGCAAGCCTACGGAATCGGCCTGAAAGAGATGTGGGAAGTCGACCCGGCACAATCGCGGCCTGGTCTGGTCGTGCACACCGCGGGCTGGCCGCTGGATGCGGACACCTATGGCGGCTCGTTCCTGTATCACCTGGATAACAATCTGGTGGCCGTGGGCATGGTGGTGGGATTGGACTACGCCAACCCCTGGTTGTCGCCGTTTGATGAGTTTCAACGCTACAAGACCCATCCCAACATTCGCAGCACCTTCGAAGGTGGCAAGCGCATCGGTTACGGCGCCCGTGCCATCACGGCAGGCGGCCTGTTGTCCTTGCCCAAGCTGACCTTCCCCGGTGGCGCGTTGATTGGCTGCGAGGCCGGCTTTTTGAACGCCTCGCGCATCAAGGGTAGCCACGCCGCCATCAAGAGCGGTATGTTGGCCGCCGAGGCCACGTTCGACGCGGTCGTCGCCGATCGCAAACAAGATGAATTGTCGGCCTACCCCGCCGCCTTTGAATCGTCGTGGCTGCGTACCGAGCTCAACAAGGCGCGCAACTTCAAGCAATGGTTCAAAAAAGGCCGCACCGTCGCCACCCTCATGACGGGTATCGAGCAACTGGTGCTCAAGGGCAATATCCCCTGGACCCTGCATCACAGCAAGCCCGATCACGCCTGCTTGCAGCCGGCCTCGGAATGCGCACGCATCGACTATCCCAAACCCGATGGCAAGCTCACGTTCGACAAACTGAGTTCGGTCTTCATCTCGAATACCAATCACGAAGAAAACGAGCCCGTCCACCTGACGCTCAAAGACCCTAGCGTGCCGGTATCGGTCAATCTGGCCAAATACGGCGGCCCTGAAGCCCGCTATTGTCCGGCCGGCGTCTACGAGTTCGTCAAAGACGACCATGGCGCAGATCGTCTGCAGATCAACGCACAGAACTGCGTGCATTGCAAAACCTGCGACATCAAAGACCCCACGCAAAACATCGTCTGGGTGGCGCCACAGGGTGGCGAAGGCCCCGTCTATAGCGGCATGTAAGACCGATGACCCGGCGCGTACTGCTGGCAGGCTGCGGTGACTTGGGTTTACGCCTGGCGCACCGCTTGCTGGCAGACGGCGCAGAGGTCTGGGCATTACGCAGACATCCCCCCGTTGATGAGAGACAGGTTTCTTCATCAACGTCGCCCGCCCGGATCCACTGGCTGCAGGGTGACCTGACTCGGCCCGACACGCTCTCCGGCTTGCCCCCTGGTATCACCCACCTGGCCTACCTGCCCGCGCCGGGCGCACGCGATCCGGCGGTATATCGCGCCGTGTTTCAAGAGGGTTTGCCGGCGCTGCTGGCTGCGCTGGACGACACAGCATTAAGCCGGATCCTGTTTGTTTCGTCGTCCGCGGTCTATGGCGAACATCATGGCGACTGGGTCACTGAAACAACGCCCGCCGATCCGCTGGGATTTAACGGCCGCATTCTGCTCGACACGGAAACCTGGCTGGCGGCTCAGCCGATCTCGTCGGTCAGCCTGCGACTGGCGGGCCTCTACGGCCCCGGACGATTACAACTGATCGACCGTCTCCGTGCGGGCAGCGCGCGCGCGCCGCAACATCCACCGCACTGGGCCAATCGCATTCATATCGATGACGCGGCCGCCGCGGCGTTCCATTTATTAGGTCTGTCGCAACCCGATGCCGTGTATATCGGGTGCGACGACACGCCGCTGCCGCTGCATGTGTTGTACGCTCACCTGGCCGAACAGGTCGGGGCCGCCGCCCCGGCCGATGGCCCCGCGCCCGCGATGGTAGGCAGCAAGAGGCTCAGCAATGCGCGATTGCGGGCCAGCGGCTTGACATTGCAATGGCCCGACTCACGCGCTGGCTATGCCGCGCTGTTGCGCTAGCGTCCCGTCCACACGGGACGTTGTTTAGCCAGGAACGCCTCGATACCGATGCGAAAATCGCCGCTGCCATAGCACTCACGTACCAAGTCATCATTACTCGGCAGACCGTCGGTCGTTAAGCGCCGGATGGTTTCCTTGGCCGCCTTGATGGTCAAGGGCGCATGACCCGCGAGTCGCTTGCACAGGGCCGCCACGGTGGTATCCAGCGCATCAGGCTCGACAACCTCGTGCACAAAACCGCACTCTCGCGCCTCGGCGGCATCGATGGTCTCGGCCAGCAGCAACATCCGTTTGGCACGAGCGGCACCAAAGCCCGCCACGACCCGCGCCATATTGGCGCTGGACAGGCAATTGCCCAACGTGCGGGCGATCGGCACGCCGAACGCTGCGTTGGGCGTTGCCACACGAAAATCACACACGGCCGACAGCGCCAGGCCCCCACCAATCGCATAACCGTCAATGACGGCTATCGTCGGAAACGGCAGGCCCTCCAGCAACTGCACACGCGCATCGATCGTCGCTTCGTACCGGATACCGTCGTCCCCCGACTCGAAGGCCAAGAACTGCTCGATATCCGTGCCGGCCACAAAGGCCTGCCCGCCCACGCCACGGAACGTGGCCACGCGAATATCGTCTCGCTGCTGCAAGTCTAGGCAAATCGCAGCCAGCTCGTCGTACATGGTCCATGTCATCGCGTTGCGCGCCTCGGGGCGGTCAAACACCACGGCAGCTACGCCATCCTGAATAGTCAAATGAACTTTACCGTCGCTCATGATGCGGTTCTCATTTCTAGATTGAGGGAGGCTTTATGCCCTTGCAAACGCTCAGCCGAAATACGCACGAATGGCCGAGAGCACTTTACGAATATCGTCCTCTGATACATCGAGATGGGTCACGAGGCGCGTGGGGCCGCTATATACGGCACGAATCATGATGTCATCGGCTTGCAAGGCGTTGGACAATTTTTCAGCATGCGCCGGGTCGAACTCCGCAAAGACCATGTTGGTGTTTTGTGCCAGGACCTTGACGCCTTCGATGCCACGCAACCCTTCGGCCAGCAATGCCGCATTGTCGTGGTCCTGTGCGAGGCGCTCAACGTGATGCTCAAGGGCATATAAACACGCGGCGGCCAGAACGCCCGATTGCCGCATGCCGCCCCCCAATACTTTGCGCCAACGCCGAGCCTCGTCGATGATTGCCTTGCTGCCGACCAGCACAGAGCCGACCGGCGCCCCTAGCCCTTTTGAGAAGCAGATCGACACGCTATCAAACGGCGCGCAAACTTCGTGCGCGGTCCGGCGCGATGCCACAGCGGCATTAAAAACACGTGCGCCATCCAGATGCAGCCCCAAGCCGTGTTGATGCGTAAACGCGGCGGCTTGCTCGATATACGCGGCAGGAATGACTTTGCCCTGAAAGGTGTTTTCCAGCGCCAGTAACCGCGTGCGCGCATAGTGCGGATCGCCCTTGGGCTTGATAGCGGCAGCCAGTTTTTCCAGGGGTAGCGTGCCGTCGTCAGCATGCTCGATAGGCTGAGGCTGAATGCTGCCCAGCACCGCCGCCCCACCGCCCTCGTATTTGTAGGTGTGTGCCAGTTGGCCGACCAGATACTCATCACCTCGGCCACAGTGGGCCATCAGTGCAGCCAGGTTGCTCTGCGTGCCCGACGGAAAAAACAGGCCCGCCTCTTTACCCACGCGCTCGGCGAGCGTTTGCTGCAGACGCTGCACGCTGGGGTCCGCCGCCATCACATCATCGCCCACCGGCGCAGTGGTCATTGCCTGCAACATAGCCGCGGTGGGCCGCGTGACGGTATCACTACGCAAATCAATCATGAATGCTCCTGGTGCTGTGATGGTTGAACCAAATTTTCCTGCGGGCGGGCCCTCGGCCGGCGACTCACGACCCAAAGCCCCACCATGATAAGCGCCATACCCAGTACTTCAACGAACGTCGGTCGCTCGCCCAACATCCACCAGGCAAACAATGTCGCGACGATCGGCACGCCCAGGCTGGACAACCCCGCAATCGACGCCGGCACGCGGCGCACGACGGATAACCACAGCAACCAGCCCATCACGGTGGCCACCAAACAAGAGTACGCCAATCCGACCGTGAGTTGCCATCCCCACACGATGGGATCATGCGGCACCAGGATGGCGGCTGGCAACGTCATCAACGCGCCCAGAAGCATCTGCCATGTCGTAAAGGTCATGAGATCGGGCGCATGAAGATCGAACATGCGTTTGGACAGCACGGTGCCCAACCCCCAGAACAGTCCACCCGCCACCGCGCAAACCGCGGGAAACCAGTCGCCCAGCCCCTGCCAGGGCTCCAGAAAGCAAACGAGCCCGGCGGCGGCCAACACAAAACCCACGCCATGGCGCGCCGTCGGCCGATCGCCGAGCAAGGCCCAGGCAAACAGAATGACCCAGAACGGCATGGTGTAGGCCAGCACCGAGACTTTGCCCACCCCGCCCTGGACCAGTGCCAACTGCACCAGAGCCTGAAACCCGGCCGTTTGTGTCAACCCGGTCAGCAGCGTCAATTTCCACGGCGTCATGGCAAGCGGACGCCGCAAAATGATCAGCAATCCAAACAGCAAGACCGCGCCGATCAGATATCGGGCCGCGGTCATTTGAAATGGCCCGATATACGACACCAGCGCCTTCATTGCGATCCAGCTTCCCGCCCACACCATAATCGTGGTGAACATCAGGGCGAGGCCAGTTCGATCGAAGTTGCTACCAGTCACGAGGAAATTCACCTAAAAAAACAAAAAGCGCCCCCACGCCGCGCCTTCGGCTTGCTGTCCACCTCGCGGCTAGTACGCCGCTCGGATTCGCCAGGCACAGAACAGTCCGCAGGGACTGTTCTGTGTCCGGGCTCATCCCCCAAGGGGGCGTTTTTGCCTTGGGGCGGCCCGGCGGCAAAAAAAGCGCTCGAACCGATATGGATCGGAACGAGCGCACTCGATGATACTCCTGCGGCGCCTGGCCCTGCCCCATCACCCTATGCGTGACGGGGTCACGTGTTGACACCGCGCCATCGGATCATTACACGGGCTTTGATAACTGATCGAGAATGGCGGGGTTTTCGAGCGTGGAAACGTCCTGCGTGACTTCCTCGCCCTTGGCCACGACGCGCAACAGGCGACGCATGATTTTGCCCGAACGCGTCTTGGGCAAGTTTTCGCCGAAACGTATGTCTTTGGGCTTGGCGATCGGGCCGATTTCCTTGCCCACCCAATCACGCAATTGCTTTGCAATGGCCCGTGCGTCATCACCGTCGGGCCGAGGACCCTTGAGCACCACAAAAGCCACGACAGCCTCGCCGGTCGTGTCATCCGGGCGGCCCACGACTGCAGCCTCGGCCACCAGTTCGTGCGAGACCAGCGCGGACTCGACCTCCATGGTGCCCAAACGATGGCCGGAGACATTGAGCACGTCGTCGATACGGCCCATGATCCAGAAATAACCATCGGCGTCGCGCTGCGCGCCATCGCCCGCCAAATAGCAGCCGTTCAACTCGGGCGGGAAGTAGCTTTTCTTGAAACGCTCGGGATCGCCCCAAATGGTGCGAATCATGGCAGGCCAGGGACGCTTGATCGCCAGGAAACCGCCGGTGCCCGGCGCTGCCTCATTGCCCGTTTCGTCGACCACGGCAGCGGCAATGCCCGGCAGTGGCAACGTGCACGAGCCCGGTTTGGTGGGTGTCGCGCCCGGCAAGGGGTTGATCATGTGGCCCCCGGTTTCGGTTTGCCACCAAGTATCGACGATCGGGCAACGCTCTTGACCAACGTTTTTGTGATACCAGATCCAGGCTTCGGGATTGATGGGCTCGCCCACGGTCCCGATGATGCGCAAGCTATTCAGATCGTAGTTGCTCGGATGCGTGGACGGCGTGGCGTCGGCGGCCTTGATCAGCGAACGAATCGCCGTAGGCGCGGTATAGAACGTCGTGACCTTGTGACGCGCGATCATGTCCCAGAATCGGCCCGCATCGGGATAGGTCGGCACGCCCTCGAAGACGATTTGCGTCAGGCCGGCGGCCAGCGGACCATAGGTGATGTAGGTGTGCCCCGTGACCCAACCCACGTCGGCGGTGCACCAATAGACGTCGTCTTTGCGTGCGTCGAAAGTCCACTTCACTGTCATCAGGGCCCACAGCAGGTAACCCGCTGACGAGTGCTGCACGCCCTTGGGTTTGCCGGTGGAGCCAGACGTATACAGGATAAACAGTGGATGTTCGGCATTGACCGGCACCGGCTCGCACGTATCGGCCTGACCGGCCTCGACATCATGCATCCACAGATCGCGCCCTTCGGTCCAGGGCACATTGCCGCCCGTGCGTCGATAGACGATGATTTTGGTCACGGCGTCGCAGCCGCCCATCGCGATGGCTTCTTCGACGGCGGGCTTGAGGGGAATCGTCTTGCCGCCACGAACCTGCTCGTCGGCGGTAATCACGACCGATGCGCCGACATCGCCGATGCGCTCTTGCAGGCTTTTAGCCGAAAAGCCGCCAAACACCACCGAGTGCGTCACGCCCAGACGTGCGCACGCCTGCATGGCCACGACCGCCTCGATCGACATGGGCATGTAGATAATGGCACGATCGCCCTTCTTGTAGCCCAGGGATTTCAGGCCATTGGCAAAGCGGCACACGCGCGCGAGCAATTCGCGATAAGTGATCTTGTTGACCGTGGCATCATCGGACTCAAAGATGATGGCCGTCTTGTCGGCGTTGCCGTTGGTCAGGTGTACGTCCAGACAATTGGCCGAAACGTTCAATTCACCGTCGCCAAACCAGCGATAAAACGGCGCATTGGACTCGTCGAGGACTTCGGTGAAGGGTTTGGTCCAGGTCAGATTTTCACGTGCATGACGGGTCCAGAAGCCATCGAAATCCTGTTCGACTTCCTGACACAGGGCACGATAAGCATCCAGGCTATCGATGCGCGCGCCTTTTGTGGCCCGTTCCGGCGGCGGAAAAACACGCGTTTCAACCAGGACGGACTCGATAGAATTGGACATGCTTGTCTCCGGATTCATGATGTTTTGAAATTGCGTTTGCGGCTATACCCAACCGTATCGCCGCGCTCTTACGAGCACCTTACGATGCGCGCCTGCGCCGGGACGTCATCGTCCACATTGCGTAGAGGCTCACGGCTACTAACGTAAGGATACCAGCCCAAACATCCCGGTTTTATTGCGGCGCACCATCGCAGAACGTCAATGCGCTGGCGTCCACACAGGCATTTGCAGTTAGCCGCATCAGACCGCCTCTTGAGCGCGACGCGCCAGGCCACGTCGCACATCGACACGGGCCAGCAGCAACAGGCCGCCGACGAAGAATATGCCGGTGACCAGAATGGCCAGGCGGTGATTGCCGGCCGTCACCCAGGTTACCAGGCCATAGGTCAATGGGCCGACCACGGCGGCCAATTGCACGGCGAACGTCCAGAGCGCAAAGAACTCCGCCAGTCGCTTGGCGGGCGCCATCGCACCCACCATAGCGCGGCCCGCGCTTTGGCTGGTACCCATGCACAGGCCCGCCAAAATCGCCGCCACCCAGAATACCGCGACGGTGACGGCGGCATAGGCGACGAGCACCATCACGATCCACCCCACCAGGGTGATACCCAACGCCCGCTTGTGACCGATACGGTCTTGCACATAGCCGAAGCTGAACGCCCCTACCGCCGCACCGATGTTGACAGTGAAGACCAGCAACATGATCTGCGGCATGGTGAATCCCATGACCTGATCGGCGTAAATCGCGGCCAGTGTCACGACAACGGCAATACCCGCCTGATAACACGCTCCACACATCAACAACCTGCGGAATTCGGGATAATGCGTGCCGGTATCACGCCAGACGGCAGCCAGTTGGCTCAGCATGCCCGGCGCATTCAACGCCATGCCTTGCGGCACAGCACGCTCACGCAACAAGAAAAACGAGGGTAACGCGGCCAGCGCAAAAACCAGGGCGGTGATGACGATCACCCAAGGCACATATTGCGGCGCGGTCAGTCCGCGCGATTCCCCGATCGTCACGACGGCCAGAGACAAGCCAAGGGTCAGCATGCCGCCGCAATAACCAAAGCTCCAGCCCCATCCCGATACCCGTCCCAGCGCCTCGGGGCGCGCCAGCTCTGGCAAAAATGCCCCCACCACGGACTCACCGATGCAATAGCAGTAGTTGGACACCGCCAACGCCACCAACGCCAACCAGACGTCTCCCGGCCCAGCCTGTGTCAGGACCAGCGTCGCCACCACGCAGCCCGCCGTACTGCTATAGAGCAACCGCCGCTTGGCCGCGCGTGCGTCGGCCCGGGCGCCCAATCGCGGCATGGTCAGCATGATGAGGAGATACGATAGTGAGAGCGCCGCCGTCCAGGCCAATGTCGCCCAATGTGCGCGCTGCCCGACCACGCTGACAAAATACGTACTGAACACCGTGGTCAAAATCACGGTGGTATAGCCGGAATTGGCGAAATCGTACATGGCCCACGCCCAGACTTCGCGGCGGGCAACGCCGGGATTCAGCGCGCCCGACACACGGTCTGTCGTGGGCAATGTGACGGACTCCGCCGCCTCGGTATCCGGCGGCAGAGGCTGTGTCACAGACCTAGAGCCGCGATGCCCGCACGCGCGATTTCGACGTCTTCGGTCGATTTCACGCCCGACACGCCCACTGCGCCAACCACCTCGCCATCGGCAATGATGGGTACACCGCCTTCCAACATGCCCTCAAGAACCGGCGCGGACAGGAACGCAATACGGCCCTTGTTGATGAGTTCCTCGTAGCCACCGGACTCGCGACGACCCAGCGCGGCGGTCTTGCCCTTGGCCGGCGCAATATGGCTGGAAATCGGCGCTGCGTTATCCAGTCTCAGCAGACCCAGCGTATGGCCGCCATCATCCACCACGGCGATGGTCACCGCCCAGCCATTCTTGACCGCATGGGCCTCAGAGGCGGCCAAGATTTTCTTGACGTCTTCGGCGGTCAACACGGGTTTGCTCTTCATTGCAGTGACTCCTTGATTTGTTCGAGAGAAGTGGGGTCTTCGATGGTGGTGAGATCTCCGGGATCGCGACCTTCGCATACGGCAACAATCGCACGACGCAGGACTTTGCCCGAACGCGTCTTGGGCAAAGTGGACACAAACCGGATGCGCGCCGGACGCGCAACCGCGCCCAACTGCTCCTCCACCACACGCATGATATCGCCTTCCAGCGTGCGTGCGGATTCCGGCTGATCGGCCAGCGCCGAATTTTTGAGCACCGCGAAGGCCATCGCCACTTGCCCCTTCAACGCATCGGCCACTCCCACGACGGCACACTCCGCAATCCCGGCGTGGCTATTGATGGACTCTTCGATCTCACGCGTGCCCAAACGATGCCCGGCCACGTTGATCACGTCATCGGTGCGGCCCAGAATGAACCAATAGCCGTCCTCGTCGACCTGACCCCAATCAAACGTGGAATACAACTGACGACCCGGGATCGAGGTGAAATACGTCTGCACGAAACGTTCGTCGTCGCCCCATATGGTCGACATCGCCCCCGGTGGCAACGGCGGCGCAATCGCGACCACGCCTTTCTCACGAGGCCCGAGATCCTCGCCCGTCTGCTCGCTCACAATGCGTGCGTCAAAGCCATATACGGGGAACGACGGGCTGCCAAAGCGCGTCGGCACGCGTTCGACGCCGGGTTGGGCTGACAGGATGGGCCAGCCCGATTCCGTTTGCCAGTAGTTGTCGATGATGGGCTTGCCCAATGCCTGAGAAATCCATTGTGCCGTGGGCTCATCCAGTGGTTCACCGGCCAGATACACCGCACGCAACGACGACAAATCGTGCCGCGACAGCAACTCGGGCGCCTGTCGCTTGAGCACGCGCACCGCAGTGGGTGCCGAGAACAAGGTGTTGACACCAAAGCGTTCGACCAGTTTCCATAAAATCGCCCCATCGGGCCGCACGGGCGTGCCCTCGTACAGAATCGTTGTCTGACCACCGATCAACGGCCCATACACGATGTAGGAGTGTCCCACGACCCAACCGATATCGCTGGTACAAAAATAGGTATCGCCGGGCTTGCCATCGAAGAGGTACTCCATGGACGACGCCAGCGCTACGGCATATCCCCCCACGTCGCGTTGCACCCCCTTGGGTTTGCCGGTCGTGCCCGAGGTGTACAGGATATAGCTGGGCTCCGTGGACTCGAGCCATTGCACGGGGACTCTGGCCCCGTCGTGACGTTGACGCAGCTGCGCATAGTCCAGATCGCGTCCCGCCTGGCGCTCGCATGGCGCCAGGCCACGATCCAACACAATGACGGAACCGGGCGGATGCGCGCACAAGGTCAACGCCTTGTCGAGCAGGGGTTTATAAGGCACGACCTTACCAGCGCGCGAGCCCGCCTCGGTCGACACAATGACCTTGGGCGTCGCATCATCAATACGCTGGGCCAGATTCACCGAGGCAAATCCGCCAAACACGACCGAGTGCACCGCCCCCAAGCGTGCGCAGGCCAGCATCGTAAACACGGCCTCGGGCACCATGGGCATATAGATCAGTACTCGGTCGCCATGACCCACGCCCTGCTCGCGCAGCATGGCTGCCACGGCGTTGACCTCGTCGTAAAGTTGTCGACGGGTATAGGTAATTTCGCGATCCACCTCGGTCGAAACCCAGATCAGCGCCGGCTGATCCGCCTGCTGAGGCAGCCAGCGGTCCACCGCGTTGTAGCAAAGATTGGTCTGCCCGCCCACGAACCAACGTGCAAAGGGAGGACGGGAAAAATCCAGAACTTGCGAAAACGGCGTTTCCCAGTGGACGCGCTCGGCCTCGGCACGCCAGAAGGCATCCCGATCCTCAATCGAACGGCGATGAAAATTGCGGGTCTTTTCCATGCGGGTCTCCGGATATGCGCAGGATGATGCAGGCGCCATAGCATTGTTTCCCCTATTGTCGCGGGCAAAGCTTGCGTCAGACTTGCCAATAAACCTGGGGAATTCCCGTATCCGGTGCCTGAAATACGCGGTCTCTCGCTGGAAATGTCGCTTTTGTGGAACAAGGTCTCATATGAAACAAGGTGTTTGCTAGAATCGCAACATCCCCTTTTCTCATCAGCGCTTGGCCCTGTGTCTTTCGGGCATGCACACACCTGCTCATGACGCGCGCGCACGACACGCAAAACGATGGATTGACTTACCGAATGCCGGGTTTGCTGGCAGTCGTCCTGTGCCTGTTGCTGGCCGGCTGCGCGGGTAGCGGTACGTACCGCGATGCGGATGCCGATACGCTAGACCCTGCAGACTTGGCTCTGGCGTCCTTGTCAAAGGACCCGATCGGCGCGTTGGTCTCGCGCAAGCACAGTGCCCAACGACGTCAAGCCATCGGGAATCCAATGATCAGCGAGGCGTTGGATCAACTCGGCATACGCTACCGCTACGGCGGCACGTCACCCGATACGGGTTTTGATTGCAGCGGCCTGGTGTTTTATTCGGCTGAACGCGCATTGGGTCTGAAGCTGCCACGTGACTCCTCGTCCATGGCATTGGTAGGCACGGCCATCGACAAGCCCGAACTCCAACCCGGTGACCTCGTATTCTTTAATACCTTGGGGCGGCGTTATTCGCACGTGGGGATTTATTTGGGCGATGACCGCTTTGTACATTCACCCAGTTCGGGTGGCGTCGTCCGAATCGAAAAAATCACGCTGGCCTATTGGGCCAAACGCTATAACGGCGCCCGCCGTCTCGATGGCGATCTGCTGGCATCGGCCGGCCACTAGACCCCCTCCCAGTCCCGGCCCCGAATAAGCAGACTGCGTTCACGTCAAACGCAGTCTGTGTCTGGCACAGCGACGTATTAATGCAACCCGCACAACCCACACTGTTGCAAAGCCTGTTGCATGCTGCACACCGAGCGACGGCATGCCACCACCCGGATACCGCCACGCTGAGCCGCATTGCGGAACGTCTTCATCACGTTGTGGCCGAGAAAATCGGTCAGCAAAATGACGAGTTGGGTGCCTGACGGTAATTGCAAGGTTTTCTTTTGATGCGATGGATCACGCCCACTGATGTGATGCGTGATCGAAATGTTATGCCCCTTCAGCAGGTCCGGAATATTTCCCAGCCTGTCTGCGCCGACGACTACTGCGCTAAGCGCTGCTGCTGTCATGATGTGAACTCCAGATCGTTGAGACATGGAGTTAATGATAATGATTCCTATTTTTTAGTCAACACAAATGAGATCGGTTCTTATTTAATTATTTAATCGGCCTCAGTCCTGACATAGCAAGGCTCTTCATGACCACAGCCCATGAAGGCGCCGATTGGTCATCGACACCGCAGGGACTGCGCACGGCGATCTAGTCGCGGCTGCCCTGAACCGCCTCGGTGACCACCTTGCGGGTGAGGCTCGGCGCCATCATCTCCAGGAAGGTGTACACGTAGTCGCGCAGGAACACCCCTGCCTTGACCCCTACTCGGGTCGTGTGCGTGCCAAAGAGATGCCCTACCGGCAGGCCGACCAGGTTGCCATCGCGACGAGGGTCGTACGCCACGCCGGCAATAATGCCGATGCCGAGACCCACATCGACGTAGGTCTTGATCACGTCGGCGTCGATGGCTTCAAGCACGATGTCGGGATGAATGTTCTGGCTGGCAAAGACCTCGTCGATGGTGCTGCGACCCGTAAAGGCACGGTCATAGGTGACGATGGGATATTCCGCCAGTTGCTCTAGCGACAAGTTTCGGGCGGCGCTGGAGGTCAGCTCGGCCAATGGATGATCGGGCCGCACCACCACCGTATGCTCCCACGTATATACCGGCAAGGTTGCCAGGCCCGGCGTCAACGCCAAGGACTCAGTCGCCAGGGCCAGGTCCGCCTGCTCGTGCAGCACCATTTCGGCCAATTGTGCCGGACTGCCTTCGGCCAGCGACAGATGGACTTTGGGAAACTGTTTACGAAAGCCCGGGATCACGCGCGGCAGCAGATAGCGCGCCTGCGTATGGGTGCACGCAATCACCAGGCCGCCTTCATCACGGCGGGCAAACTCGTCACTGACTTTTTTGAGATTGTCGACTTCGCGCATGATGCGGTCGATCACCTGAGACACGGCCAAACCCGGCTTGGTCAGCCCCTTGATGCGCTTGCCGTGCCGTTCGAAAATCTTGATACCGAGCTCGTCTTCAAACTCGATAATGGCTTTTGATACACCTGGCTGCGAGGTGTACAGCATGCGGGCGGCTTCGGTGAGGTTGAAGTCACGGCGAATTGTCTCGCGCACAAAGCGAAATTGTTGCAGGTTCATAATGGCCCCGAATAGATGGGCCATTATAAGTAATATAGAACCTATTTTATATAACTTATATTTATAAACTTAGAGGAAGCGAAGAGGGAACGGTCCGCCGCCAACCGGCCAGCGCCAGACCATTCCCTTGGCCATGCTCAACGCATCGAGATGGTGGTATTCACCGTCCGCCCGTGGGAAGACCAGCGAGCCGTGACCGTCTTGGTTTGTGTCCAGAATTGCACGGCTTGCTTGCCGTTCGGGCCCAGGTCACCCCGCTTTGAGCCGCGCGAACCCGTGAAACTGAACCACGCCACCGGCACGGGGATGGGGATATTGATCCCCACTTGGCCGACATCGATGTTGTTCTGGAAGTAGCGCGCCGCGCCGCCATCCTGCGTAAACAGGGCCACCCCATTGCCGTTGGGATTACGATTGATAAACGCGACGGCTTCTTCCAGGGTTTCGACACCGACCACGCACAGCACGGGGCCAAAGACCTCCTCGGTGTAGATGGTCATGTCTTCGGTCACGCCCTCAAACACCGTCGGGCCCACGAAGTTGCCTTGCTCGAAGCCTGAAACGGTCAAATTGCGTCCGTCCAGCAGCAGCTTGGCGCCCTCGTCCACCCCTTTTTGAATGAGGCTTTCGACCCGTTTCTTTGCATTGGGCGAAACCAATGGCCCCAGATCGGCCCCACGGTCCGTACCGGCATTGACTTTCAGGCGCTTGGCACGCTCTACGAAATCGGGCAACCAGTTACGGGCTTCACCCACCAGCACCGCCACCGACGCTGCCATGCAACGCTGACCCGCGGCGCCGAATGCGGCGCCAATGAGCTGATTGAGAGCCACCTCGGGATCGGCGTCGGGCAAGATCACGCAGTGGTTTTTGGCACCCATCATCGCCTGGCAACGCTTACCGGCATCAGAGGCACGTTGGTAAATCTCGGAACCCACGCGGGTCGATCCGATAAACGACACGGCCTTGACATCGGGATGCTCGCACAAGCCGTTGGCAATTTCAGGCCCGCCATGCACTACGTTCAGCACCCCCGGCGGCAGCCCCGCCTCTAGCGCCAATTGCGCCAGGAACAGGGACGAGGTGGGATCTTGCTCGGATGGCTTGAGCACAAACGTATTGCCGCAAGCGATGGCCAACGGGAACATGAAGCACGGCAACATGACGGGGAAATTGAAAGCGGTAATCCCCGCGCAGACGCCCAACGGCTGGATCAAGGTATAGACATCAATGCCGCCCGCCGCATTCTCGGCATATTCGCCCATTTGCAGGCTGGCGATCGAGCACGCGTGCTCGACAACCTCCAGGCCGCGCCCGACTTCGCCTTCGGCATCGGGCAGCGTTTTGCCGTGCTCACGCGTGATCATCTCGGCCAATTTGCCGGTGTTCTCGCGCAGCAAGTGCTGCAGCTTCAGCATGACGCGCATGCGCGCGCCCTGCCCTGCATTGCGCCAGGTCTGAAAAGCCTCTTTGGCATTGGCCACGGCCAGATCCAGTTCCTCGCGTGTGGCAAAGGGCACACGCGCCACGACCTGCTGCGTCGCCGGATCAATCACGTCGCGCCACTCTGTCGTCTTGGACTGCACGAGCTTGCCGCCTATCAATAGCGGAACGCTGGGAACTTCACTCATGATGACTCCTTTTGCCTGATGAATTACCGCCATGTGGCGGAAGAATTAAGCGTTACTTTTTAAGCAGCGGACAACTGGATTCGGCCAGCGGCTGAAAAGCCTCGTTCGCCGGGATCGTGGCGATCAGTCTGGAATAATCCCAACCGCCCTTGGACTCGTCCGGTTTTTTGACTTCGTACAAATACATATCGTGAATCACACGGCCGTCAGGACGGATGCTGGCGTTGCGCATGATCGGATCCTTGATGGGCAATTCGCGCATCTTGTCGGCAACGGTATGCCCTTGCGTACTGCCGGTCGCGGCCACCGCACGCAAGTAATGCAATACGCTGGAATACACCCCGGCCTGCGTCATCGTCGGCTTTAGACCGCGAAACGCTTTTTCGAAACGCGCCGCCCAAGCGCGTGTGTCGTCGTCGTAGTCCCAATAGAAGCCATCGACATAGGACAGGCCCTGCGCATTTTCCAGACCCAGGGCGCGTAGATCCGACAAGAAGATCAACAGCGACACCAGACGCTGCCCACCCTCGACAATCCCAAATTCGCGCGCCTGCTTGACGGCATTGACGGTGTCTTGGCCGCCGTCAGCCAAAGCCACGACTTGCGCTTTGGAGCTTTGGGCTTGCAACAGATACGAGGCAAAATCAGGCGCATTCAAGGGATGGCGCACCGACCCCGCAACAGTGCCGCCGAGCGCTTTGACGGCCTTGGCGGTGTCGGCCTCCAGCGAATGCCCAAAGGCGTAGTCCACCGTGATGAAGTACCAGGATTTGCCGCCCGCCCGCACGGTGGCTTTGGCCCCGCCCGCAGATTGCGAATACGTGTCGAACATCCAGTGAAAACCGACCGGCGAGCATTCCTTGTTCGTCAGGGCGGTGGTGGCCGGCCCCGAGAACATCACCACTTTATCTTTTTCGCGTGCGATGCCTTGCACGGCCAACGCCACAGCCGAATTGGTCAGATCGGCAATCGCCGTCACGCCATCGCGGTCAAACCATTCCCGGGCGCGAGCAGCGCCCACGTCGGCCTTGTTTTGATTGTCTGCCGAGAGCAACTCGATCTTCATGCCCTTGCACTCAGCCGCCAGGCAATCGTCGATCGCCATTTGCGCCGCCGCGACGGAACCCGCGCCGCCCATCGCCGCATACGTGCCTGACATATCCGTCAAAACACCGATTTTGACTGGGGGTTTATCCGCGGCCACTGCTTGGCCGACCCACATAGCGCCCAGGCACAAACCGGCGGCCAAGCCGCGAGCGTGCAATGTCATGATGATGTCTCCGGTAGTTATTGATGTTGTGAGCGACCCGTCGTTGTGTTCCGCGGATCTGCCGATCTAGTGTAGATGTGTAAAAATCATCAAGCAACCGGACAAAATGCACATTCGTTGTGCATAAATACACAAAGGGATTTTCATGCTGGATTGGGACAGCCTACGCTACTTCCTGGAGGTCGCGCGCACCCAGCGCGTCAGCGCCGCGGCACGCAAGCTGGGGGTGGAACACACCACGGTCTCGCGGCGTATCCGTGCCCTGGAAGCCGAGCTGGATTCCTTGCTGTTTGAAAAATCGCGCAATACGGGGTTCCTCTTGACCGACGACGGGCAACGTCTGTTCGTTTATGCCGAACAGATGGAGAGCGCGGTTCACAGTGCACGAGAAAATTTGTCCGGCATCGGCCAGGCCCTGTCAGGCCATTTACGCATCGGCGCCACAGAAGGGTTCGGCAGTTATGTGCTGACCCCACTGGCGGCGGATTTTCAGCGGCGTTATCCCCACATTACTCTGGACATCCTGCCGGTACCGCGATTTGTCAGCCTGTCTAAACGCGAAGCCGACCTGGCCATCACGATTGAACGCCCGCAACGCGGCCCCTATATCTGCACCAAACTGTGCGACTACACCCTGCGTTTATACGGCACGCCCGGCTACCTGGCCAACCATGCACCGATTCACGAACGGGCCGATCTGGCCGGCCACACGTTTATCGGCTATGTGGACGAATTGCTGTTCAGCGAGCGCCTGCGCTACCTGGAAGACCTGCTGCCCGAGAGTCGCGTCGTGCTACGCAGCACCAGCGTGATTGCGCAGTATCACGCGACGTTGCAAGGGCGCTCGCTGGCAATTCTGCCGTGCTTTATTGCCGCCCAGGATCCGCGATTAGTGCCGGTACTGGAAGACGAGATCGCGATCACGCGCAGCTTTTGGATGTATTGCCACGAAGACCTTCACAAACTCAAACGGATGGCGATTTTGTGGGATTTCATGCGCCGCTCGGTGACACGTAATACCAGGCTATTGGCGGGCAAACAGGGCACGATGCGCTATTTGCCCTGACTCGGTAGGCGTTATGGTTGCTTGGGCGACTTGACCCGCAAGCGTCGCATCAGCAGGTAGGTGGCGAGCAGCAGTACCACCAGATGGACGGCCCAGACACCGATGCCAAATGGCAGCTTGCCGCCGCTGATCCAGGCCCGCGATAGATTGATCATGTTCATGTAGAGCAAGCCGACGAGCCCCGCAATCAGCAGATCTCCGGAACGGCCTAACCGCGGATTCACGGCGCCCAGCGGAATGGCGAGGAACGCCAGATTCAGCGCCGCCAAAGGCATGGATATCCGCCACATGATCTGTGACCACGAGCTATCCGTGTCGTCGGCCACCAATTGCAACGTAGGACGCGCCTTGGTGGAGCGTTCCGCAGCGGCGCGAGCTTCGGCCAGGGGGTCGCCCGATTTGCTCTCGAGCCGCATGCCGTATTTATCAAAATCCACCAAGCGGATTTCCGGCGTACCCGGCTTCAGGTCATAGCGATGGCCACGGCCCAGCACGAGGAAGCGATCGCCGTTGGGCTCGGTCGTGATGCGCGCGCTGCTGGCCGTCATGACGCTATGCCACTCGGGACCGGTTTCGCGAGCAAACACGTTGCCCAATTCATCCTGAGGGTTCGTCGGTTCCTCAGCAAAAAACACACGCTCGCCGTTGTTTGATTCGGCAAACTGGCCTGCCGTGACTTTGGACAAATCCGAACGCTGCTCGAAGCGCTCGCGGTATTCGGCGATTTGCCGATACGCCCACGGGGAAGCCACCAACGTCAGGACCGCGATCAGCCCGGCCGTCGGCACCGCCACGCGCAACACCGGGCGCAACCAGTCGGCCAGCGACAAGCCGCTGGCGAACCAGACCACCATTTCGGATTCGCGATAATTGCGGGTGACCGTCGTCAACACCGCGATGAATAACGACACCGCCAACACAGTCGGCAGCGCGGTAATCGTAGAGAATGCAGCCAGGCCCAGTACCACGTCGGCACCGATCGAGCCCCCTGCGGCTTCGCCGAGCAAGCGCACCAATAGCACACTGAGCCACACGACCACCAGCGTGGAAAACACAACGCCAGCATGGCTGGTGATCTCGGCGACGACAGACCGTTTGAATAGAGACATGTGAGAATATGCGGGATAATCAACCGCACTGCACCACGCACACGGGAACCCTCCATGGAATTTAGCACACACACTACCGCTTCCCTGCATCAAATCAAGACGGCCGCGCTGGCGATCGGCATCTACGCCGACGGCGAGCTCAGCCCCGCGGCCGACGTGATCGACCGTGCCAGCGATCATGCCGTTCGAAATGTCGTCAAAACCGAGTTCCGTGGCCGCGCTGGCGCCACCCTCGTACTGCGCTCGCTACCCGGCGTAACGGCGCAACGGGTGGTGCTCGTCGGCCTGGGTAAGCAAAGTGAATACAACGCGCGCGCGCATGCGGCAGCCGAGCAAGGTTTTGCCGCGTATTGCGCCACGGCCCGCCTCACCGAGGGGGCCTCGACCCTGGTGGCCAATCCCGTCGCCGACGTCGATCTGCGCACCCGTGCCCGTAGCGCCGCGATTGCCGCGGGCGCTGCCACCTATCATTACGACACGACCTTCAGCGCCCCCGACCGCGACGCTCGCCCGAAACTGAAGAAAATCGTACAGGTGGTCGACCGCGCCGATGTCGCGCAAGTCCAGCAAGGTCTGCGCGAAGGCGCCGCCATTGCGCACGGCATGGAATTGACCCGCAACCTGGGCAACCTGCCCGGCAATATCTGCACACCCACCTATTTGGGCGATACCGCAAAAAAACTGGCGCGCGAATTTGGGTCGCTCAAGGTCGAGGTCCTGGATCGCAAGCAGGTCGAAGCCCTGGGCATGGGCTCATTTTTGTCCGTCGCGCGCGGCTCCGAAGAACCGCTGCGTTTCATTGTCTTGCGCCATCAAATCAAGGCGGCAAAGAAATCCAAATCGGGTCCGGTCGTGCTGGTCGGCAAAGGCATCACCTTTGACGCGGGCGGCATCTCGCTCAAGCCGGCCGCCACCATGGATGAAATGAAATACGACATGTGCGGCGCCGCCAGCGTGCTGGGGACGTTCCGCGCCCTGGCCGAATTGGAGCTGCCGGTCGAGGTCGTAGGCCTGATCGCGGCCTGCGAAAACCTGCCCAGCGGCAAGGCCAACAAGCCGGGCGACGTGGTGACCAGCATGTCTGGCCAAACCATCGAGATCCTTAATACCGACGCCGAAGGCCGACTGGTATTATGCGATGCCCTGACCTACGCCGAACGATTCAAGCCGTCGGCCGTCATCGATATCGCGACGCTGACTGGCGCCTGCGTCGTCGCGCTGGGCCACGTCAATACCGGTCTGTTCTCGACCGACGACAGCCTGGCCGACGCGCTGCTGTCGGCCGGCAAGCAGTCGCTCGACACAGCGTGGCGCCTGCCGATGGACAGCGCCTACCAAGATCAGTTGAAGTCCAATTTCGCTGATATTGCCAACATCGGCGGACCTGCAGCCGGTTCGGTGACGGCAGCCTGCTTCCTGTCGCGCTTTACGAAGGCTTATCGCTGGGCTCACCTGGATATCGCCGGCACCGCTTGGCGCGGCGGTAAAGACAAGGGTGCGACGGCCCGCCCCGTACCCATGCTGATGCAATTTTTGCTGGACCAGGCCTGAGGGTCGTTCATTGATAATGACCTTTGACGCCCCCTCTCGCACCCTCGTTCGCTCATGACGCGTATCGATTTCGCCTTTGGTGCGGGTGATCGCTTGCGAGCCGCCTGCCAGGTGGCCCGCAAGCGCTATCAGGCAGGTCAACGACTGATTGTGTACTGCGCCAATGGATCGCGCCTGACGGCGTTTGACCGTATGCTCTGGGCATTTGATGACATCTCGTTCGTACCGCACGTCCTGGTTACGGATCCGCTCGCCGCGCAGACGCCCGTGCTGTTGACTGCCGCCGCGCCGCAGGCCTCGACGGTCACGGCCGAGGGAGGCGACCCTCCCTGGCTGCTGAATCTGGATGACGATTGCCCCCCCGGTTACGATGGCTTTGCGCGACTATTGGAAATCGTCTCGGACGATCCCGACGACCGGCAGGCGGCGCGTCAACGCTGGCGCACCTATCAGGCCGGCGGGCATGACCTGCATAGTCACGACTTGGCCGGTCGCATTGGATAACGGGGTATCGACTGCGCCGTCGGGCCGCCCTGACGGTGGCGATCTCCCTGATGGTCGACACGATTCCGAGCCCGTTTAGACGTTTACCTTCACGAGCAAACTCCCAATGGAGCCACCATGCCTCACCCCTCTGATCCCGGCATCCCGACCTTGACCCAGCGGGCCGAACCGACGCTGGCGCCCGCCACACCGGCGCCGCCTCGTCAAATCCGGCCCGAACGCGACGATCTGCCCGTATTAACCGAGGTGGCTGACCCTGACGCGCCAGTTCTCGCCCCGGGCACCGCAAATGCGCACGCCCCTCAGGCCGCCGGCGGCGCGCACTCGCCACAGGCCGCATTCAGCACGGCAAGCCAATCCGACGCCAATACCGCGGTGTTACGGGCGGCTCTGCAAGCCGAGCTGGAGCAAACGCTGCAGCGCGCCTTGGATGACGCTACGGCGCAGTTGAGAGCGCGCCTGGAGGCCGAGCTGCCTGCCCTGATCGACCGCGCAGTGAAAAGTGTGCGTCCGGGTTGACCTACCCCTTGTGCCCAAAGAATTTTCCCCCATCTACAAGCGGAATCCGTCCGGCACGAATCCGCCGGAGCGGTCATAATGATTCAGTTTCCACGCAAAATTTGCGTACATATTGACCAAAACTAGAGTGGCACGCCGATTAAGTAGATATTTCAGGGAACTGTAAGGTATTCTATCCCTCTAAATACATTGGTTAGGCAACCCCGTTTGCCACACACAGGAGCCGTCCATGAACAATTACCGCCCTTCCCCCTTCAACCGCACTGGCGCCATTGCCGGCGCGCCGGGCGAGGTCGTCCGTAACAAAGTCTTGCGCAATACCTACTGGCTGCTGGCGCTGTCGTTGATCCCCACAGTGCTGGGTGCGGCGGTTGGGCTGTATACGGGCATCAACCAAGTCATGATGACCAGCCCCGGGCTGTCAGCGATCGTGTTTCTGGTCGGTGCTTTCGGCTTGATGTTTGCTATCGAAAAGAACAAAAACAGCTCACTGGGCGTCGTCCTGTTGCTGGCCTTCACGTTCTTCATGGGCATCATGCTGTCGCGCCTGCTGGGTTTTGTGCTGGGCATGGGCAACGGTGCGCAACTGGTCATGATGGCCTTCGGTGGCACTGCGGTGGTGTTCGGTACGATGGCAACACTGGCCACCAGCATCAAGCGCGATCTGTCCAACATGCAGAAATGGCTGTTTACCGGTGCAATCGTCATCCTGCTGGCGGCAGTGGCCAACATCTTCCTGCAGTTGCCCGCCCTGATGATCACCATCTCGGTGTTGGCGATCGTGATCTTTTCGGCCTTTATGCTGGTTGATCTGCAGCGCGTAGTAAACGGCGGCGAAACCAACTATGTGTCCGCCACGCTGGCCATCTACCTTGATGTCTACAACGTGTTCTCTAACCTGTTGATGCTGCTGGGCATCTTCGGCGGCAATCGCGAATAAACCCGATCAGTACTGCGTACTCCTGAGGCCCGCCTTTGTGCGGGCCTCATTCTTTTTATCCCAGTGACATTGGGTCTCTATGGCAGGTCCGTGTACGCCGACATGACCCGCCGGCGATCACGATCAATCCGATTATTGATGCGCTCGAGTTCCGCCCTCGCTTGATCGACAAACGCGTGCATCTCGGTTTCCAGCTCCTCATGCCAGCCTTTTAAAAAGCCATGTGCCTCAAGTGCTGTAGCCGCATCGATCTGCCCGGCATTCACCATGCTCTGGGTAACGGCGAGGAATTGGTCTGATTCATGGTGCACGATGTCCTGCACACAGGTAGTGGCATGATTGGCGGCGCCCATCGCCTGGGATGTATTTTCTTTTTTGATCTTCAACGCCGCCGCATCATAGGCCTGCGCGCCGTCCCGATCGACGTAGGTCACCCGCAGATGCGCTGCCAATTCGTGTTCGTTGGCGGCGTGCACGAAGACCCCGCCACCCGCCTGTGCCACTTTGGCCAGCACATCGCGTTCCGGCAATGACACATCAAAACCAATGATATTGACGATGGTCTCGCTCTCCGACTCATGCACGGTCTTGGCCGCCGCGACAGGGTCCCCGCCACAGGTCTCCAAGCCATCGGACACGACTAACACGATGGGCGGTTGTCCGTCTTTAGCCAATGAATCCAGACTTTGGCCCGCGGCCATAATCGCACCGGCCAGCGGCGTCCAGCCCTTTGCCTGCAAGCTATCGAGCACCTTGGACAGGGGTTTGCGCGTAGCGGGCGTCGGCCCGGACAACATTTCTATGCCCGCACAGGACAGGGCCTTTTCGCTCTCGTTATTGTTGCCCTGATGGCCAAAGGCGAGCACGCCAACTTGAGCCCCCCGGGGGGCAGAACGCACGAACTGGCGTACCGCCGTTTTGGCCATCATGATCTTGCGCGTGCCATCAAGGTGGCGCTGCATGGATCCCGACGCGTCAATAGCCACAACGGCGGCGCTACTCCATGGTTTTCCCAAGACCTTGGGTGTACCGGGTAACGGCGGCGCACCGTGCAGTCGATAATTGGAAAAACAGGCTTCGACGCCCTGACCGAACTCGGCCAGAAAATCGTCATAGAGTTCCTCGGACGTCCATGATGTCCGCTTGGGGGACAGCGTCGGCGCGTCGGCACTGATTGCCATCGCAGGAATCAACCACACGCAAAGCGTGGCCCATCCGATCCATCGGCGATCCCCCGCGCGATGGTTATTATTAAGTATTGTGCTGTCCAATTTTCGCCTCTTTCAGGGCGCGACGGGAAACGATCTCCCGCCCACACCCCGCGCCAACGATACCATCACAGCAGAAGAAAACGAGAGGGAAAACCTTGGCAAGCCTGTTACAAGCGATACCGCCTATAACTGCAGCAAATCCAGCAACACCCGTCGAGGGCACATCGACACGACCCCACCCTACGGCCAATGGCATGGACATCCGGGCCCGACGTGTGCTACATGATAGGCTGCCGCCCAACCCAAGAGCCCCGGATGACACTCCACCCCCTACGCCCTACCCTGGCTTGTTTCTCGGTCGTCGCGGCGCTGGCCGTGCACACGGCTGACGCCAGCTCACCCGCCGCCTGGCAACAACAAGAAGACAAGGCGCTGCGCCTATGCGCGCAAGCCTCGGGGCTGGGGCAAACCGAGCAGGTCGGCATGCCCATGCAGTTCGACGACCAATCGGGCCAGACCGCTCTGCTGATCCGCGGCCGAGCGCCCCAAGCCCACATGCAGGGAGCGGCACTGACCATGCTGTGCCTGGTCGACCGCCGCAGCAACCGCGCCAGCGTCGTCGAATGGACCGGGTCCGCCAGCCCAACCGATGCCGCCGCGCCAGCCCCTATCGTGGTGCCGCTGTCCAAGGCCCCGGCAGCGCTGGTGGTGGCCCAGGAAGCGGGCGAACCCGCGTCCATAGGCACCTACAGCGTGCGCCTGTATCGCGACCTGTCGGTCGGCGACTATGCCGACGGCCTCATTCGCTCGCGCAACGGCGAACTGCGCCAGGCAAAACTCGAAGATGTCGATGGCGACGGCCAGCCCGAGTTGGCCGTGACCCTGGTTACGACGGGTTCGGGTAACTACGTGACCCGGGATGTATACAAGGTGCGCGACGGCCAGCGCCTGGAATGGATGCCAGCGCTGTCCAAAAGCCCCTGAGGTGCGCCGCGACGCTATATTTTTTGCAGATCCAGCAGCACTCGCCGGGTAGCCAGCGGACGCCCCGCCAAGTTGGCGGCCAAGCGTTCGCGCAGATCGCGTCGCAGGCCGGGCTCGATCACCGGGTCGTCGAAATCAGGAGGATCCTGGTCAACGCCATAGCCGGTTTCGCGCAACAAGGTCCATTCAAACCGCCGCAACGCGCCGGCCGCACGGGTGCCGCCCGCCAATTGCTGCAAGGCGGTGTCGTAGGCATCGAACAACGCCGGGTGCGCGTCCTCGCGAGGCAGCAAGCGCAGCAACAATTCGTTCATATACCAGGCCGACATCAGCGCCGTGCCCGTCAGCGGTCGCAGCCCCGCGACCTCGGCACGCGTCAGTGTCTTGACCTCGCCAGCCCCGCTCCAGGAGAGCAAGAGGGGCTGAAAGGCGGACAGTACCGGCCGCAGCACCGAATAAGGGCGCTTGGCACCCTTGGCGACCAGGGCTACACAGCCATGTTCACGGGAAAAGCTCTGGACGATCAATGAGGTTTCGCGCCACGCGGTTGCGTGGAGCATAAAAGCGGGGCAATCCTGGACGCGGTTTGCCCGTCTACTCATAGCCCAAATCGCGTAAAGCACTTTCGCGATCAGACCAGCCCTTGCGCACCTTGATATAGACCTCCAGGTGCACCGGTTTGTCGACCAGCTTAGCGATATCCTGGCGCGCTTCGGTCGCGATGCGCTTCATGTGCTCGCCGCCGGACCCAAGCAGGATAGGACGATGGCTTTCACGTTCGACCACGACGCAGGCCGCCACACGCAACCCTTGATCGTTCTCTTCCCATTGCTCGATGACGACCGTGCAGGCGTAGGGCAACTCGTCGCCCACCAGGCGGAAGATTTTTTCGCGCAGCAACTCGGCGGCGATGAATCGCACGGGCCGGTCAGTCAAAGTGTCTTCTTCGAAGAGGGGTTCGCCCTCTGGCAGCCGCGTGGCAATCTCTTGCAATAGTTGATCCAGTTGCTGAGATTTTTGTGCACTGACAGGTACCACCGCATCGTAGGGATGCAGGGCCATGATTTTGGAGACAAAGGCGAACAAGTCGTCGCGATGCTTGATGGCGTCGATTTTGCTGACCACCAGGATCGTCCGCTTGGGATCGGGCAGCAACGGCAAGAGCTTAGCGTCACCGTCCGTCCATTTGCCGGCCTCGACCACGTGCACCACCACATCGACGTCGGCGAGCGCCTGTGTCACGACCCGGTTCATCATGCGGTTCATCGCGCCACCGTGGCGCGTCTGAAATCCGGGCGTATCTACGAAAACAAACTGTTCGTGTTCTTGTGTCAGTACGCCATGAATACGATGGCGGGTCGTCTGCGCCTTGCGCGAGACGATGGAGATTTTCGAGCCGATCAAGGTATTGGTCAGCGTGGATTTGCCGACATTGGGGCGGCCAACCACGGCCACAAAGCCGGTTCGGAAAGGGGTATCGCTCATTTGACCTCTTGGGCAACTGCCACGGGCAGTGACAATTGCGCTGTTTTGCGGGGCTTGCCCGATTTGCGCCCAGAACGCCCGGTAGGGCTGGCGACCTGGGCTGCTTCTAGTGCCAGTTTGGCGGCAGACTGCTCGGCGGCGCGCCGACTGGCGCCCGGGGCTATGACTTTAATCTCCAGCGAGGGAATCGCGCATTCGACCTCGAATTGCTGACTGTGGGCGGCGCCATGCGTGGCCACGACCGTATAGATCGGCAAGGCTAATTTGCGTCCCTGCAAAAACTCTTGTAACAGCGTTTTGGCGTCTTTTCCCAGGGTTTTGGGATCCATGGTGCTCAGCACGGGCTGATATTGTCGCGCGATGACTTTGCGCGCCACCTCAAAGCCCCCATCCAGGAAAGATGCACCAAAAATGGCTTCGACCGCGTCGGCCAAAATCGAGGGCCGGCGAAATCCGCCGCTTTTCAGTTCGCCCTCGCCCAGGCGCAGGTATTGCGATAACTCCAGGCGCTGCCCGATTTCCGCTAGCGACGCCTGCTTGACCAGATTGGCCCGCAAGCGGGACAGGTCCCCCTCATCCAGTTTGGGGAAACGCTCGAACAGCAAGGCCGCGACGACAAAGTTCAGCACGGAATCACCCAGAAACTCCAGGCGCTCATTGTGATGAGCACTATGGCTGCGATGCGTCAGCGCTTGCTCAAGCAAGGCAGCATCGCTAAAGCGATAGTCCAGGCGGGTTTCCAGCGTGGCAAGTGACATGTCAGTTAAAAGCTGCCAATGCGGCCAAGGTTGCTGAAGTTCATCCAAATGAAGAATGCCTTTCCGACCACATTCTCATCCGGGACAAATCCCCAATAACGGCTATCGGCGCTGTTATCACGGTTGTCGCCCATGGCGAAATAATGGCCTTCGGGTACTTTGCAGCGTACTCCATTACGGGCGTACTGGCAGTTACCGATGTTGGGAAACTGCCATATCGGACCGATCATCTGGTTTTTGTTTTCATCTAACAGTATCTGATGATCAATTTCGCCCAATTTTTCCTTATATTGGGAAATATAAGTCACACGGTCGGGCTCGAAATATTCTCCGTCGCGAACGTGCGGCACCAGGGTGCCGTTGATGTAGAGTTTTTTGTCCAGGTAGGCAACCTCGTCACCCGGCAGCCCGACGATACGTTTGATGTAATCCACGTCCGGATCGACGGGATAACGGAAAACGACCACATCCCCACGCTCCGGTGCGCCGACGTCGATGATTTTCTTATCGACGATGGGCAGGCGAATGCCGTAGCTGAACTTGTTCACCAGGATCAAATCGCCGGATTGCAGCGTGGGCAACATGGAGCCAGACGGAATGCGGAACGGCTCGACCACGAACGAGCGCAGCAGAAACACGAACACAATGACGGGAAAAAAACTGACGGCGTATTCGACCCACCATGGCACGCGTGTCGCGGATTCGAGGGCCGCTTGACGCATACGCGTGGCCTCTTGGGGGTCTGTCACATAGCGGGTGTCGACGGCGTCGACGGCCGCCCGGCCGCGCGCTGCACGCCGCCGCCGCAATACCGTCACGTCCAGCACCCAGACAATACCTGTTACTACCAACAGCACAAAAAGTATTAGCGCAAAATTCCAACTCATGAGGGTGTCGCCTTTTCCTTACTATTTGTCGTCGACTTGCAAGATAGCCAGGAAAGCTTCTTGGGGAATTTCCACGGCGCCTACCTGCTTCATACGTTTCTTGCCGGCTTTCTGTTTTTCGAGCAGTTTTTTCTTGCGGGAAATATCGCCGCCATAGCACTTGGCCAACACGTTCTTGCGCAAGGCCTTGACGTTTTCGCGCGCGATGACTTCGGCGCCAATGGCCGCCTGAATCGCCACGTCAAACATCTGGCGCGGAATCAGGCCCCGCATCCGTGTCACCACGTCGCGGGCTCGGTAGCGTGCATTGGCCCGGTGCACAATCAAGGCCAGCGCATCAACCCGATCGCCGTTGATCAGCAAATCAACCTTGACGACGTCAGCCGAGCGGTACTCGAGAAACTCGTAATCCATCGACGCATAGCCGCGCGAGACGGATTTCAGCTTGTCGAAGAAGTCCAGCACGATCTCTGCCAGCGGAATCTCGTAGGTCAGATGCACCTGGCGGCCGTGGTAGTTCATGTTGATCTGGACACCGCGCTTGTTGTTGCACAGCGTCATGACCGCTCCCACGTACTCTTGGGGCATGAACAGAGTCACCTTGACGATAGGCTCGCGAATATCGAGGATCTGGCCGACCTCGGGCATGCGCGCCGGGCTGTCGATGATCGCAAAGGAGCCATCGCGCTGTTCGACCTCGTACACCACCGACGGCGCGGTGGTGATGATGTCCATATCGAACTCGCGTTCCAGGCGTTCTTGCACAATTTCCATGTGCAACAAGCCCAGGAAACCGCAACGAAAACCGAAACCCAGTGCTTGCGAGACCTCGGGTTCGAACATCAGGGCGGAATCGTTGAGCTTGAGCTTTTCGAGCGAATCGCGCAGTTGATCGTATTCGGAGCTCTCGACCGGATACAGGCCTGCAAACACCTGCGGCTTGACCTCTTTGAAGCCTGGCAACGCCTTGGCAGCGGGCTTGCCGGCCAAGGTAACGGTATCGCCGACCTTGGCATCGGCCAGCTCTTTGATGCCGGCGATGATGAAACCCACCCCACCCGCCGAGAGCTCGGTACGCGGCTGTGATTTCGGCGTGAACACGCCCAGTTGCTCGCAAAAATGCGTCGCCCCCGACGCCATCAACAAGATCTTGTCTTTCGGACGCAGCTTACCGTTGACGATACGCACCAGCATGACCACGCCCACATAGTTATCGAACCAGGAGTCAATAATCAACGCCTGCAGAGGCGCGGCAGGATCGCCCTTGGGCGGTGGCACGCGAGCCACGATGCTTTCCAGGATCTCGTCGATCCCCATGCCGGTCTTGGCACTGGCCAGAACGGCGTCATCGGCGTCAATACCGATAACGTCCTCGATCTCCTGGCGTGCTGACTCGGGATCGGCCTGCGGCAGATCCATTTTGTTGAGCACGGGCAACACCTCGACGCCGAGGTCGATGGCGGTATAGCAGTTTGCGACAGTCTGCGCCTCTACACCCTGCGAGGCGTCAACCACCAACAGGGCCCCCTCGCAGGCCGACAGCGAACGGCTGACCTCGTACGAAAAGTCGACGTGGCCCGGGGTATCGATCAAGTTCAGGTTATAGACCTTGCCGTCTTGGGCGTGATATTCCAGCGCGGCGGTCTGGGCCTTGATAGTAATGCCCCGCTCGCGTTCGATGTCCATAGAATCCAACACCTGAGCCGACATTTCGCGCGCAGCCAACCCGCCGCAACGCTGGATCAGGCGGTCGGCCAAGGTCGATTTGCCGTGATCGATGTGAGCGATGATGGAAAAATTGCGAATATGCTGCATAGAGTGAATTTATTAGGGACAGAATACGCGTGAACACAATACGCGCAAAACAGGCACAAAAAGCGCCGAAATACAGGCAAAAACGGATATTTGGCCGCCTGCACACACACAAAACCCCGCGCAAAACGCCGGGCGGCCAGCCAAAAAGAGGGGGCGCCATGCGCCCCCTGCTCGCGGCAACCAGCCATTTTAGCTGGTCTTGCAGCTTATTTGGACGGTTCGACCGCCACCCACTGCGCCTGATCGCCACGACGGACCAACAAACCAGCCGCCTTGCCCTTGGGCAGCTTGCTGACCAGTGTGCCGAATTGGCTTGCATCCGTCACGTCAGTGTTGTTGACTGCCAGCACAATATCGCCCGGCTGCAGGCCGGCTGCCTGGGCAGCTCCGGTCACCGTACGAACTTGCACGCCACCTTTGATCCCCAGCTTGCGCTGCACGTCGGCAGCCACATCCACCACGCCCAACCCCAGTGCATTGTCTGCGTGTTCCGGTTCGGCTTTCGCCTTGGATTCGCTCTCGCTGGACTGGCTGGTGAGCTGGGCAACCTTGACCGACAACGTGACGGTCTTGCCTCGACGCCATACTTCCATGTCCGCACGCGAGCCCGGCTTGGTTTCACCAACGATACGGGGCAGATCAGACCAGCGCTTAATAGTTTCGCCCTTGAACGTGAGGATCACATCTCCCGCCTTGAGACCGGCGTCGTCTGCGGGACCATCGGGCTCGACATTGCTGACCAATGCACCCTCGGCCTTGGGCAAGCCGATGGCGTCCGCCACGTCCTTGCCTACCTCACCGATCTGTACACCAATGCGACCACGGGTGACTTTGCCATCCGCGCGCAACTGATCGGCCACGCGCATGGCTTCGTCAATAGGAATGGCCAGCGAGATGCCCATGAAGCCGCCGCTGCGCGAAACGATCTGCGAGTTGATGCCGACCACCTCGCCCTTGAGGTTGATCAGCGGGCCACCCGAGTTGCCCGGGTTGACGGCGACGTCGGTCTGGATGAAAGGCAGATACTCACCCGTGTCGCGGCTGATTGCGCTGACGATACCCGCGGTGGCGGTCGAGTCCAGCCCGAACGGCGACCCGATGGCCAGCACCCACTGACCTTTTTTGAGCTGCTTGGGATCGCCCACCGTCAGCGGCGTCATATCTTTGGTATCGATCTTGATCAACGCCACATCCGTGCGCTCGTCAGTCCCGATGACCTTGGCCTTGAACTCGCGCCCATCCGTCAGGGTGACATAGATGTCCGCGGCGTCGCTGACGACATGATTGTTCGTCAGAATGTAGCCGTCAGCCGAAATAAAGAAACCCGAGCCAACACCGCGCGGCACCGTACGCTCTTCGGGCGCCTGGCGGGGCGAAGGCTGGGGTTGTTGCGGCATCCCCGGCGCCTGGAAATCCGGGCCGAAGAACCAGCGGAACAATTCGTAGGGATCGGCCCCACCGCCCGGTCCGCTACGTACGGGTACGCTAGCGGTCGTGCGGATATTGACCACCGCCGGATCTGCCTTGGCGATGATGTCGCTGAAATCAGGTAACACTACCGCCGGGTTGGCCGTGGCCGTCGACGTTTGAGCTTGGGCAATAGGCCCATAAGCCCCCGTCAGCATAGCGGCCGACAATAGAACGGGAGCAAAGCGCCGGAAAAAAGGTTTCGACACTGAATGCGATTTCATAAGAGAACTCCGAAAATTCCCCAGGCCTTTTGCAGACCCTGTTGTTATTTAGAAGAAACAGGTACGTATTCGGTAGAGGTCGCCAACTGCTCAAGCGTGACGGCGGGGACTTCGCCCAGCGCGGTCAGCCAGAAATCAGCAATGCGCGTGCTATAGATGTTGATGGCGCCGCGCCGCCCTGACCCACCGGACATCGGCTGATGCTGACTATCATAGGGCTCGATGAATACCGAGATCGCCGCCAAGCCATCAGACAGTACCAACTGATTGACGTTGCTGCGCCCCATGGAACGCGCCACCTGCATTACAGCCACAAAGCCCGCGGGCGCAGGAATGCGCCATCCCTGGGCGGCCAGATCGATGGTATCGATTCGAGGCTGCACGACTTTCCAGTCACGCGTATTCCAGCGCGACTGCAACTCATTGGACTCGACCTTGTCGCCCAGGCGAATCGACGTAAACGAAACCTGCTCGACGACACCGAACTCGCTATCGATGGTCTGGGCCCGAAGCAACAAATTGGTGTCGACATCGGCGCACAGTCGATAGCCATAGCGCTGGCTATCACGCGGATTGATCGCGATAATGCGGCACTGACGGTCGGCCACGCGGTGCAACTTGTCTTGCACGCGGATCTCGTAGTACTGCGCCAACTCGGTGGGATTGCCCAGCAACAGTCCCGGGAACCGATCGCCGCGACGCGGCTCCATCAGCACGGTCTTGCGCTCGGGAATCAGGCACTGGATATCGTCGTTGTGGCGCAGGTATTCGCGCGGCTGACCATCAAGTATCTCGAGGCGCTCGCGCTCACCGGTACCATCAATGACGTGCACCAACCGCGACGACTGGATCGCCTCGCCCTGCTGATACATGAAAACGCCGGCATAGTCCTGCTTACGGGCTGCCTGCTGGATATCGTAGAGCAGTTGCACCGCGCCATCGGACGAGGATGGCTCCGCGGCCTGGGCAGTGTCGTGCATGGCGGACAGCGCGACGAGCAACATCGCGGTCAACGCCCATCCGGCGCTTTGTCCGGGCAGGCGATTCAAGCCTGCACGGGTCAGAACGGGTCGACAGAATTGTTGCAGCTGCGCAATCAACGTCCCGCTCCAGCATCAAATGAGACCTGGCGCACCGCGCCAGGACCCGTCATCTGGCGATGGGCTTCGAGGTAGTCGTGCAGCACCGGCGTTTCGTTGATCGAGGCATCCGCCAAGGTTCGGGTCTCCATAGGCTGGCTGCCACCCCCCATGATATAGGGCTGGGCGACCCATGCCACCGTCGCCACGGCAGCGGCTACCGCCAAGCCGGACAATCCCAGGCGCAATGGCGAACGTCGTCGTTGAGGCGCCACAATGGGCAACTCGGCATCCAGGGCGCGCGACAGCCGGGCATGGAACCCGGCGCTGGGGCTGACGGCCAGATCGGCATTGCGCAGGGCATCGCCTATCAAATGATAGGTATCCCAGGTTCGGCGGCCTTGCTCAGTGGAAAGGTCGGGAAAATCGGCATCGGACGACTCACCGTCCATCCAGGCCGACACAGACTCCTCGAAAGAGATGTCGGTTTCTACCACTGTTTTAGCTGATGACTGCATGACTGCCGCTCCTTACCAACGACGCTCGGCATCGGTGTCCAGCAATGGACGCAACCGGGTGGCGATAGCTTCGCGCGCACGAAATATGCGCGAACGTACCGTACCAATCGGGCAGTCCATGCTTTGGGCGATGTCTTCGTAACTCATACCTTCGATTTCACGGAGCACGATAGCGGTCCGAAGCTCTTCGGGCAAACCTTCGATCACGGCGTTGACCGTTTCGGCGATTTCCCGACTGGCGAGCATGGATTCTGGCGTGCTGATATCAGTTAGGTTGTCTGTTTCGTTAAAAGTTTCACCATCTTCTGTTTCAATGGCATTTGGTGCGCTGGGACGGCGTGCTGCCGAGGCCAGCCAATTACGGGCGGTATTGACCGCGATGCGGTAAAGCCACGTGTAAAAGGCACTTTCGCCACGAAACTGGGGGAGCGCCCGATAGGCCTTGATGAAGGCTTCCTGGGCAACGTCCTCGATCTCGGAGGGGTCACGGATCATGCGCCCCAGCAGGCGCAGAATTTTGCGCTGGTACTTGAGCACCAGCAGGTCAAAGGCCTTTTTGTCGCCTCGCTGTACGCGGGCGACTAATTCGGCGTCGATATCGCGTTCGCTCATGACGCCCCCCCGTGCTCCGGTGCATTCAGACGTTGCGCCGCCCCTGCCAGCAGGCAAAGCCGGCGCCAGCAGTCCGTAGACATGCCGGTCTGCCAAATGGAAATTTTGTAACTGGCAAGCGGTACCTCACCGGCCGCGCGATCCGCCTGCAGGCGCAATTCCAGCCAGCACGGCCCTCGCCGGCTATCGTGCAGCGTCACCGGGCGCCAATAGCCACCCTGGCGGACCTGCCACTGCCGACTGCCTGCGCTGGCTCGAAGGGCGCGCACAGGCAGCGCGCGATGCCCGGCGCCACGCAAAGCCTGATGCTTACGCCGCGACCGTCGCACTGCGATCGCCCCAGCTCCGGCTACGATAGCCAACCCTGACGGCCAGGCCATCCGACCCGCCGCAGTAGCGAAATCAGAGGATGAGGCCCTGACCTGCCACCACACGGCTGTCGCCGTGCAGAGCGCCGCGCTGGCCATGGCCGTACGGCTGAGCAGGGTCAGGTGACGCGGACGGCGCACGGGCACGCAGAGCGTCCGCAGGCCGGTGTCCCGAGGGAAGGCCAAATTAGATCCGGCGAACGGCCATGGAGCCGTTCGTGCCACCAAAACCAAACGAATTGGATAGCGCCACGTCGATCTTCATATCGCGCGCCTGGTTGGCGCAATAGTCCAGATCACATTCGGGATCCTGGTTGAAGATGTTAATCGTGGGTGGCGATTTTTGGTTGTACACCGCCAACGTCGTGAACACGGCTTCGATGCCGCCGGCCGCACCCAGCAGGTGACCTGTCATGGACTTGGTCGAGTTAACGACCAGCTTCCTGGCATGGTCACCGAACGCCAGCTTGAGCGCCTCGGTTTCGTTCTTGTCACCCAATGGGGTCGATGTGCCGTGCGCATTGACGTAATCGATCTCGTCGAGATTGATACCGCCGTTGCGCAATGCGTTGATGACCCCGCGACGCGGACCGTCTTTGTCGGGCGCGGTAATGTGATGCGCGTCCGAGCTCATTCCGTAGCCGGCAAACTCGCCATAGATACGGGCGCCGCGTTTCTTGGCATGCTCGTACTCTTCGAGCACCAGCACGCCGGCGCCCTCGCCCAGCACGAAACCGTCACGATCGATATCCCAGGGACGCGATGCTGTGGCAGGGTCATCGTTGCGCGTGGACAAGGCACGCATGGCAGCAAAACCCCCGATACCCAACGGCGACACGGTGGCCTCCGCGCCCCCTGCCAACATGACGTCGGCATCACCGTATTCGATCAGACGGGCCGCATCGCCGATGGAATGCAGGCCGGTCGTGCATGCCGACACCACCGCATAGCTGGGCCCCTTCATGCCGAATCGAATCGTCAACTGACCCGAGATCAGGTTGATCAGCGAAGCCGGCACAAAAAAGGGTGAAATCCGCCGCGGGCCCTTGGCCAGCAGTTCGGTTTGGGTTTCTTCGATGCGGGGCAAGCCACCGATACCCGAACCTACAATCACGCCGATGCGATCGGCATTGGCCTCTGTCACGTCCAGCCCGCAGTCTTGCCAGGCCTGAATGCCTGCGGCCACGCCGTAATGAATGAAAGTATCCATTTGACGGGCTTCTTTGGCAGGCATGTACTGCGTGACGTCGAAATCTTTGACCTCACCGGCAATATGCGTGGTGATGGCTGACGGATCGAAACGGGTGATGCGGCTGATGCCGGAACGTCCGTTGACGATATTGTCCCAGGCGCTGGAGATGTCGTTGCCCACGGGCGATACGATGCCCAGGCCAGTAATGACGACTCGTCGCTTCACGGAGGACTCCTAAAACAGACAAAAGAAAGGCGGCTTTCGGACGCGCCATGCGAACGGCTCGCTCACCGGTATATCACTATGATATCCGGCAGACGAACCGCACGACACTCCTGAAACCGCCCCGGTCCCCGGGCCCACTCCCGCACGCGGGAGGAAGGCACGGAACAAATACAGGCTGCGCTTACTGCTTACCGTGCGAGTTGATGTAATCAACCGCTTGTTGCACGGTGGTGATCTTTTCGGCCTCTTCGTCGGGAATCTCGGTCTCGAATTCGTCCTCGAGTGCCATGACCAGTTCAACCATGTCGAGCGAATCGGCACCGAGGTCGTCAAGGAAGGAGGACTCGTTCTTGATCTCGGCTTCGTTAACGCCAAGTTGTTCAGCGACGATCTTCTTGACGCGCTGTTCGATGCTTTCCATGCAGATCTCCAATTGGGAAAAATCCCGCGAATTATAGCCAAGCGCGGAGGAAAGCCAACGCCTGACCGTGACAAAAGTGACTGTACGCCTTTCAGCGCACCCCGACCGACCCCTTTTGGGACCGACCTTATTGCATATACATGCCGCCGTTCACGTGCAGCGTAGTCCCGGTAATGTAACCTGCTTGAGGGCCAGATAAAAAGGCCACCGCGTTTGCGATGTCTGCCGGCGCTCCCAAACGGCCCAGCGGAATTTGCTGCAGCAGTGCTGTGGTTTGATTCTCGCCCAAGGCACGGGTCATGTCAGTATCGATGAAACCCGGGGCCACGCAATTAACGGTGATATTACGGCTACCGAGTTCGCGAGCCAGTGCACGCGACATCCCGGCCACACCCGCCTTGGCGGCTGCGTAGTTGGCTTGCCCAGCGTTGCCACTGGCGCCCACGACCGATGTCACATTGATGATACGGCCCCAGCGGGCCTTCATCATGCTACGCAACACCGCGCGGGAAAGCCGGAATACCGACGCCAGGTTGGTATCAATCACGGCCGACCAGTCCTCGTCTTTCATGCGCATGGCCAAATTATCACGCGTAATGCCTGCGTTGTTGACCAAAATGTGCGGGCCGCCCTCGGGCGCCTTGCTCAGGGTATCAATCAGTGCGTCACAGGCCTGTGCGTCCGTGACGTCCAGCACCACGCCGCGTCCGCCTGACGGGGCCAGCGCTTCGCTGATGGCCTGTGCGCCGGATTCGCTGGTGGCCGTGCCAACGACCACCGCGCCGCGCTGCGCAAGCTCTAACGCAATGGCCTTGCCGATGCCGCGCGTCGCGCCGGTCACCAGGGCCACTTTACCTTGCAATTCTGCCAATTGAGTTTCCATATCCATTTCCGTTATGGCGGTCTTTTAGGTGGGTGCCGAAACCGGCCTCAAACCTACCCCAAGGTCGCCATCGCCGCCTCGAGCGAAGCCGGATCGGTGATCGAAAGCCCGATCAACTCGCCATCAATGCGCTTGGTCAAGCCTGTCAGTACCTTGCCGGGACCACATTCAACCACATGCGTCACGCCCTGGGCTTTCATGGCGCGCAACGTTTCGACCCAGCGCACAGGATGCCATGCCTGACGCACCAATGCATCCCGGATGGCTTGAGGCTCGGCGGGCGAGGCCACGTCGACATTATTGACGACGGGGACTTGCGGAGCCGCGATAGCTACCTGGGACAGTGCCCCTGCCAGCACCTCGGCGGCAGGACGCAGCAAGCTGGAATGAAAGGGAGCCGACACGGGCAACGGCAAAGCACGCTTGGCGCCCGCAGCCTTGGCCGCCTCGCAAGCACGCTCGACCGCCGCCTTATGGCCCGCAATGACGACTTGCGAGGGCGCATTGTAATTGACCGCTTCGACGATTTCGCCTTGAGCGGCCTGTGCACACGCGTCACGTACGGCGTCGTCGTCCAGCCCCAGGATGGCCGCCATCCCGCCGGTACCCACCGGCACGGCTGCCTGCATGGCGTCGGCGCGCACACGCACCAGACGTACGGCGTCTTCGAGGGTCAGTGCACCCGCCGCCGTCAAGGCCGCGTATTCGCCCAAGCTGTGACCGGCCATTATGGCGGGCAACGGCCCGCCCGCGGCGCGCCACGCGGCGAACACAGCCACGCCTGCCGTCAGCATGGCTGGCTGGGTATTGGTGGTGAGGTTGAGTTGATCGGCCGGTCCGTACGCGATCAACGCGCTCAGGTCTTGGCCCAGCGCCTGATCCGCACGTGCCAAGGCGTCGGCCACGGCGGCATTGCCGGCCCAGGCATCGAGCATGCCAACAGACTGGGACCCTTGGCCAGGGAAGACAAACGCGATTTTCATGATAAATGCATCAACTGATTTCAGAATTGGGAGGATACCCGACATCGAGCTATCGCAAACCCTGTCGCCGAGCACGGCATAAACAGGGCACAAAGAGTGCGGCGCTACATCCGGGCCAGTACCGAACCCCAGGTAAAACCGCCGCCCACGCCTTGCATCAACACCAGTTGACCAGCCTTGATCCGACCGTCACGACGGGCGACGTCCAGCGCCAACGGTACGCTGGCTGCGGAGGTATTTGCATGCGAATCGACGGTAATCACGACCTTTTCAGTCGGGACGTGCAATTTGCGTGCCAGGAAATTCAAAATACGGACATTGGCCTGATGAGGGACCAGCCAATCGACGTCCGATACCTCGATGCCTGCTTCGGCGCACACATCTCGAGCGGAACGATCCAGCACCGTGACGGCCTGCTTGAACACCGCCTGGCCATCCATGCGCAAGAACGGGTCACCTACGACACTGCCATAAGCCACATTGCCGGCCGCACACAAAATATTGGTCTGCGAGCCATCGGCATGCAACTGCGCCGCCAGGATGCCTGGCTGGTCAGAAGCCTTGAGGACGACGGCGCCCGCTCCATCACCGAACAGGACACATGTGCCGCGATCACTCCAGTCGAGAATCCTGGAGAAAACCTCGGCGCCGATGACCAGCGCGCACCGCGCACGCCCTGCCCGTACAAAGGCGTCGGCCGTACTGAGCGCATAAACGAAGCCGCTACAGACCGCCTGCACATCAAAGGCAGCGCCGCCCTTGGCGCCCAGCTTGGCCTGGACCAGGCAAGCGGTGCTCGGGAACACAAAATCGGGAGTCGAGGTCGCAACGATGATGAGATCAACATCAGCGGCCTGCACGCCGGCATCAGCCAATGCGCGTTTGGCAGCCTCGGTCGCCAACTCACTGGTCGTCGCGCCGCGCTCGGCCAAATGGCGCTGGCGTATGCCTGTACGCTCGACGATCCATTCGTCGGACGTGGAAATATTGCGCGTTGCCAGTTCGGCAGCCAACTCATCGTTGGACACGATACGTTCTGGCAAAAAACTACCCGAGCCAACGATCATGGCATATGTCATTGCGTTACCCATCAAACCGTATTCCCCGATACTTCGGGTGCGCTGGAAGCCGCCTCACCCATCTGGACACGCTGATTGATCAGCGCCACGATCTCGGCAGTGCGTTCCTGGAGTTTACTGATCACAGCCTCGCGTGCGCGTTGCAAAGCGAATCCGTACCCGTAGACATCCGCAGAACCGTGGCTTTTGATCACCACGCCGCGCAATCCCAACAGGGCAGCGCCGTTGTAGCGACGGTTATCGACACGATTACGCAGACGATTCAGGACGGGCTTGGCGATAGCGCCAACCAACAGCGTGACCAGGTTACGCTTGAATTCCTGGCGGATCACGCTGGACAGCATTTTAGCCAGGCCTTCGACGGATTTGAGCACGACATTGCCAACGAAACCGTCGCAGACGACAACGTCGACGGTGCCCTTGAAAATATCGTTGCCTTCGACGTTGCCATAGAAGTTCAGGGGGCTGCTACGCAGCAGCTCCGCGGCCTCTTTGACGACCTCGTTGCCCTTGATGACCTCTTCGCCGATGTTCAGCAGACCCACCGACGGGTTATCGCGGTGGTCGACCGCCTGGGTCAACGCCACGCCCATGATGGCAAACTGAAGCAAATGCTGGGCCGTGCAATCCACGTTGGCGCCAAGATCAAGGACTGTCGTCGCCCTGCCTGTCTGATTGGGAATAGACGTGGCGATAGCTGGACGATCGATGCCATCCAGCGTTTTGAGGACGTAGCGCGAAATCGCCATCCAGGCGCCGGTATTACCCGCTGAAACGCAGGCATCAGCGCGGCCATCTTTGACGGCCTGGGCCGCCAAGCGCATGGACGAGTCTTTCTTGCGACGCAGGGCGACCTCTACGGGGTCGTCCATAGCGACAACCTCGGTAGCAGGGACGATCTCCAGGCGATCAAGCGGGACGTTGCGGTGCTCGGCCAACGCCGCCTCGATAGCGTCAGGCAGCCCGACCAGCAACAACTGGGAATCGGGAAACTGCCGGGCGAACTCGATCGCGGCCGGAATCGTGACGGGCAGACCGAAGTCGCCGCCCATGCAGTCAATAGCGATGCGTATCACAGGTGCAGTTCAGCGGCTGCCTTGAGTGCAAAGTGTGCGTCCGCAGCGACTTATTCGTCGGCCTTGGTCTTGAGAACCTTGCGGCCACGATAAAAGCCGTTGGGGCTGATGTGGTGACGCAAATGGTTTTCGCCAGTGGTGGGCTCGATCGCGGTCGGCGGGTTGACCAGAAAATCGTGCGAGCGGTGCATACCGCGCTTGGAGGGGGACTTCTTGTTTTGTTGAACAGCCATGATGACTCCTAGAGACGGGCCGCATTGTACGCGATGCGACCCGAAGTTGATCTAATCTTTACGCTTTAGTTGTTCGAGCACCGCGAACGGCGACGGACGCTTGGTGGCCAACGCGTGTTGCGCGTCGCCGTCCTCGGCCTGCGCGCCCGGGCATACTGGATGCTTGGGCACAAATGGAATGCTTAAAATAAGCTCGTCTTCGACCTGGGCCAACAGGTCAAAACGATGCGAACCTACGACCTTTTCGGGCAGTAAATCCGCGTCTTCCGGGTCTTGCGTGTCAAAGGACAGATCGTCGTCGAGCTCGTCTTCCGACTTGACCAACTGCAATACTGCCCGGGAATCTACTGCAAAAGCAAACGGGATATTGCAACGCTGACAGATCACAACAGGATGAGCCTGCACATGCAGATGCAAGAGCGGCTGTCCCGACGCGATGGCAGTCCTGGCTACGCCCTTGCCGGTTTCGCCCTGGACCGACCACCTGACCAGCCCGGCCTCGCCCGCGGGCTGTTCGGGCAAGCCCTCGACAACCCGGGACAACCGTACCAGCGGCACCGTGCCCTGAGCCACACCACCCTGCCTGGCGAGCGCAAACGCATCGACCACGGTATCCGCCGACACGGACCTGCGCGACGCCGCCGCCCCTGCCCGTTCTTTGTTGCTCATGCGAACTCCGTACTCTGGTTTGAACTATGCCGACCGAGTGGGCGTGAACCCGGGCGTGAACCCGGGCGTGAACCCCGGTTTAAAACCCCGGGCATAAACCCGACGTAACCCCGTGCCGTGCAAAAATCCCGCAAAACGTTAGATAATACTGTGACTTACGCCCAACCGTCAAACAACGCATGCCCAAATTACCCCCTCGCCTGATCCTGGCCTCGAGCTCCCCCTATCGCCGGGAATTACTGTCGCGACTGCGACTGCCATTTGAGGCGATTTCTCCGGACGTCGACGAAACGCCCCGCCCAGGAGAATCCCCCGCCGAATTGGCCCTGCGCCTGTCTGTCGACAAGGCTATGGCGGTGGCCGCCAATCACGCCGGCTCTATCGTAATTGGTTCTGACCAGGTTGCCACTATCGATGGGAGCCCCATCGGCAAGCCGGGCGACTTTGACCGTGCCCGGGCCCAACTACGAGCCCTCGCGGGCCACACGGTGGAATTCCACAGCGCTCTGGCCGTGACCGACGGCCAGCGTGTCGAAAAAACCGGCGTGATCACGCTCTGCCGCTTTCGCCCGCTTCCCGATGCGATGATCGATGCCTATTTGCGGGCCGAGGAGCCCTACGACACGGCCGGCAGCGCCAAAGCGGAAAGCCTGGGCATCGCGCTGATGGAATCCATCCGCAGCGACGACCCCACGGCCATTATCGGCCTGCCCCTGATCGCGTTGACGCGTATGCTGATGACGTTTGGCCTGGATCCGCTCACCCACGCGGCCAGCCTCCACGCCACCAAGGACACCTCACAATGAGCGGCACCCTGCACCTCATTCCCGTCAGTCTGGGACCTTCCGCCCCCGAGCGCTGGCTGCCCGCGGATGCCCGCGCCCTGGCCGGTACGCTGGATACTTACGTCGCTGAAAACGCCAAGACGGCGCGTGCCTTTCTGAAGCAAATCGGCACAGTCCGCCCGCTGCAAGAGATCACCATCCATACACTAGGGCCCAAGACGGATGTCGGCCAGATCGAGCAATGGCTCAGGCCTATGCGCGACGGACAAGACATTGGCCTGGTTTCCGAGGCCGGGTGCCCGGCGGTGGCCGACCCCGGCGCAACTGTCGTCGCCGTCGCCCATCGGCTGGATATCCCTGTGCGGCCCTGGGTGGGTCCATCATCTATTTTGCTGGGCCTGATGGCGAGCGGCCTGGACGGACAGCGCTTTGCCTTTCATGGTTACGCCCCGGTAGACCCGGCCGAGCGCGCCAAACAATTACGAGCCTGGGAGCAACACTCCGCCCGTCACCACCAGACCCAGCTCTTGATCGAAACGCCCTACCGGAATGCGGCCATGTTTGCTACCCTGCTCTCGGCCCTGCGTGGCGACACGCGACTGTGTGTCGCCCGGTCGCTGACCACCGACCAAGAGTGGGTACGGACCTACAGCATCAGCGACTGGAAAAAAGCACCCGCCCCCGACCTGGACAAGCAGCCCACGCTGTTCCTGTATCTCGCTCAACGCGCATGATTCGATACCTATCCTCCCGGCTATTTGCACGACTGGCCACTCTCGCGGGCCTCGCGCTCACGCTGGGAGGATGTACCGGCACCCAGGCGCCGTCGCCCACAACGCTGCATATCGATGACTCCATCACCGCCGTCAGCCACGACAGCCGGGTACGTTATATCGTGCTGCACTACACCAAGACCGCGGCCCAGGATTCACTCAAGCTGCTGTCACAAGGCCAGGTCAGCACCCACTACCTGATCACCAACGACACGCCTGCTAAGATCTATCGCCTCGTCGACGAAACGCGCAGCGCCTGGCATGCAGGACAAAGCCGCTGGCATCAGCAAGTCTCGCTAAACCCCGTCTCGATCGGTATCGAATTGGTCAACAGCGGCCGCAAAGACCTGCCGGGCGGCAAAACAAGCTGGGAGCCCTACGCTGCCCCTCAGATTCAGACGCTGATATTGTTGCTGCAAGACTTGATCGCGCGACACGGTGTGCGGCCTGAGAATATCGTGGGGCACAGTGATATCGCGCCTCAGCGCAAGACCGATCCCGGACCACTCTTTCCCTGGAAACAACTGGCGCAGGCCGGCATCGGGCGCTGGTATGACGAGACGCTGGTTGCCTCAAACTGGGTCACACTCCAACAAGAGGGCACCCCCGACGTGGCCTGGTTCCAGCAGCAATTGGCGCGTCTGGGCTATGCGGTGCCGCAACACGGCCGACTGGATCGCGACACACAAAATGTGATCGCCGCGTTTCAGATGCACTACAGACCCGCCCGCTACGACGGGCGGCCAGACGCAGAAACCGCCGCCATCATGATGGCGTTGCCGGGGGCCTGAGTGATGGTGTTGCTGGGCGCCTGAGCCGCCACACAAGCCGCCAGCCCAACAACGCCGCCAGAATGGCTCCATAGATCAGCGGCTGCTCGAAATCATTCTTGCCCGCTTTGTGCCACCACAAATGCACGATGGCCAGGATTCCAATCAGATACACCAAGCGATGCAAGGTTTGCCAATGGCGCCCCATCTTGCGCATTGCCCACTTCGTCGACGTCACCGCCAACGCGGTCATACACACAAAAGCGGCAAAACCGACGGTAATAAAAGGCCGCTCCCCGATGTCCTGCACCATGGAGGCCAGATCCAGGCCGCGATCCCACCAGAACCAGGCGGTGAAATGCAAAGCCCCGTAAAAAAACGCGAACAGCCCGCACGGGCGACGCAAGCGCACCAATGCGGGCTGCTTCAATAACCGCCGTACGGGCGTAATCGACAGCGTTACCAGCAAACACACCAATGCCCACGTACCCGACGATCGCGTCAAGAACTCCAGTGGATTGGCCGTCAGACCATCGTTAAACCCCAACCAGAACCAACGCGCAAACGGCAATAAACCCGCAATGAACAATATTGGTTTGAATCGCCCTACCGCCACCGCCGACCATTGCGACATACGTGCGGCAACCTCAGTAATTGGCCTTCAAGTCCATCCCCTGGTACAGCGAGGCGACCTGATCGGCATAACCATTGAAAATGACGGTCTTACGCTTGGGCGCGAAGAAACCGCCTTCGCCAATACGACGCTCGCTCGCCTGGCTCCAGCGCGGATGCGGGACATCGGGATTCACGTTGGCATAAAACCCGTACTCGTTAGAAGCGGCCTGCATCCAGGAACTGGTCGGCTGGCGCTCTACCAGGCGAATGCGTACCAACGATTTAGCCGATTTGAAGCCATATTTCCAGGGGACTGCCAGACGTAGCGGTGCGCCGTTCTGGTTGGGCAAGACCTTGCCATACAAACCGAACACCAGCAGCGACAACGGATGCATCGCCTCATCCATCCGCAACCCTTCGACATAAGGCCAATCCAGCACCGGGTAACGCAGGCCGGGCATGTTTTCCCGTTGTTCGACAGTAGTGAATTCGACGTACTTGGCATTGCCCGTGGGCTCCACCTGCTTTAACAAAGCCGACAACGAATACCCCACCCACGGGATCACCATCGACCATCCCTCGACACAACGCAGCCGATAGACGCGCTCCTCAAGCGGGGCGAGCTTGAGCAAGGTGTCAATATCAAAGGTCTTCGGATGCTGAACCTCGCCCTCGACCGAGACGGTCCAGGGGCGCGTCTGCAACTTGCCGGCATTTTCCGCCGGCTGGTCTTTATCGACCCCAAACTCGTAGTAGTTGTTGTAGGACGTGATGTCTTTTAGCTCGGTCGGCTTGTCCATCACCGAATACTCGCGGCTGGGCTGACCCGGTAGCTCGTCCGCGCCTTGGGCAAACGCGCGACGCGACGCCCAGGCAGGCAACCCGGCTGCCGCCGCGACCATCGAGGCACGCGCCATCCATTCGCGGCGAGACTGCCAGACCGCCTCGGGGGTGATTTCAGACGACAGCGGCTCGGGGCCGGACTTGCGTATCAGCATGACGAAGCTCTCCTGGTGCCGTACCGTTACGCACGGTGTGGCGCACGACGGGCAAATTGCAGCAAATGAACTACGACAGAATACGCCCAGGACTTAAATTCAACCACTCACGCGCGATAACAACCACTCGCGCAAGGCGACCACATCGTCGACCAAAGCCTGGGGCGTACATGCCTGCAATTCCTGTGGGCTATGAGCACCATAGGTGACACCTAACCCATGTACGCCAGCATTGGCCGCCATATTAAGGTCGTGCGATGTATCACCCACCATGATCACGCGTTCAGGTTCGACATCCAACTCGCGCATGAGTTCATTCAACATGGCCGGATGCGGTTTGCTGAATGTTTCGTCGGCCGTGCGCGTGGCGTCAAAGACGTCGCGCAGCCCTGTCGCGGCCAACACCCGGTTCAATCCGACGCGACTCTTGCCGGTGGCCACCGCCAAGCGGATTTGCTGACCTGCCAGATCCGCCAGCAACGGCTCAATCCCCTCGAACAACCGCAGATCCGGGTCCCGCAGCAAATAATGCGTCCGGTAGCGCTCCAGGAAACGCGGCACCATAGCCTGGGTCAGATCGGGCACCGCCCGGCGCAACGCGCTTTCCAGCGACAGGCCGATCACCCAGCTCGCCTCCGATGTGGATGGCACCGGTAGATCCATATCACGACAAGCCGCCTGAATGGCAGCCACGATGCCATTCGTGGAATCCATCAGGGTTCCGTCCCAATCGAACACCACCAGCGAATACGACGACATATTTATTGAGACTCCAACTGCTGTAGTAGCTTCTGGCAGGCTGGCGGCAGGGGTGCGACCAGCTTCAGGGTTTCGCCGGTCAGGGGATGCGGCAGGGTCAACTGGTGAGCGTGCAAAAACATGCGGTTGAACCCGCGGCGCACGAACTCGGCCCGTGTCTCATCCGTCCCGTATTTATCATCCCCAATGATCGGGAACCCGCTCGCCGCCAGATGAACACGAATCTGGTGCGTCCTGCCGCTGCGCAACTCGGCGTCAACCAAACTGTAACGCCCCAAGCGCTGCTGCAGTGTGACGATGGTGTGAGCCGGTTGCCCGTCCGGATCGGGACGCACGCGCCGCTCGCCGGATTGTGTCGTCCATTTGGTCAACGCCAGCCGAATATGCTGCCGGTCGTTGACCCAATCACCCTCGACCAGCGCGAAATAATGCTTGTCACCCTTGCCTTCGCGCAGCATGGCATGCAGGGCCAGGAGCGCATTGCGCTTCTTGGCGATCATCAGCAAGCCCGACGTGTCGCGATCCAGGCGATGGACCAGCTCCAGAAAGCGCGCGTCCGGACGCGCGGCGCGCAGCTGCTCGATCACACCGAACGACACTCCGCTGCCGCCATGCACCGCGACCCCCGCAGGCTTGTCAATGACCAGTAACGCCTCGTCCTCGTACACCACGGGGAACTCGATCCCGGGCACGGGCTTGGGTTGACCGGGATCTGGCAGCCGCAGGGGCGGCACGCGCACGATATCCCCCGTCGCGACACGGTAGTCGGCCTGAATGCGTCCCTTGTTTACTCGCACCTCGCCGCCGCGAATGGCCTTGTAAATATGGCTCTTGGGTACCCCCTTGCACAGGCGGACCAGAAAGTTATCGATGCGCTGGCCCTCGTGCTCGGCGTCGACCTCTACGAGGCGGACGGTGGGCGGGGTTTTGGCAAAAGCGGGGGTTTCTTTGCGCATTACGGAAAGCGACATATAATCGGGACAGCCTTGAGGGGCTGAACATCGGGGGCTGAACAACGGGGCTGAACAAGCCGCCCGACGTAGAGATGCAGGTACGCGTCTCCGTCGAGCGTGTGGGCCGTCATTGTACCGCCGCCTGCCGGTTCAGTTCCGGGGTCTCTCGGTCGCCGGCGCAACCGCGCTCTGCCGGATGGTGGTGTGGCACTTTTTGCCCGCTGTCCTGGCTGAGTCGTTGCCTGCCGCAAGTGGCTCTGAAGCACTGCAAGAATATCGCGTAATTTTAAAGCACCAGGTGCGTGCAGACTGATCGTTCGCCGCACCTGTGTTCACAGCAACCCTTTCCGTCAACCACACTTAGTGATACTGACTCTCCTGCTGACAGAACCCCGTGCCTACTGGCACGATGTGCCCGCCTAAACGGCGGCGGCACCGCCTGGGCGCAGCCCGGCCGCCGTTTAACGTTTGATTTTCTAGCGCTGCTACAGTCCACAGCCCGAGTGACCCGGGGTCACGCGCCGATATCGGCGCGTCATGACAACGGAGAACACCACTCATGAAGCGCATGCTGTTCAATGCAACGCACCAGGAAGAACTGCGCGTTGCCATCGTCGATGGGCAAAAACTCATCGACCTCGACATCGAAACCGCCGGCCGCGAACAGCGCAAAGGCAACATTTACAAAGGCGTCATCACCCGCATCGAACCCGGGCTGGAGGCCTGCTTTGTCAACTACGGCGAAGACCGCCATGGCTTCCTGCCCTTCAAGGAAGTCGCCCGCAGCTTCTTCAAAGAAGGCGTCGACGTACGCAGCGCCCGTATCCAGGACGCCCTGCGCGAAGGCCAGGAACTGATCGTTCAGGTCGAGAAAGAAGAACGGGGCAACAAGGGCGCCGCCCTGACCACGTTCATTTCGCTGGCCGGCCGCTATCTGGTCCTGATGCCCAACAACCCGCGTGGCGGCGGCGTCTCTCGCCGCGTCGAAGGCGAGGATCGCCAGGAACTGCGCGACACCATGGAGCAACTGCACGTGCCGCAAGGCATGAGCATCATTGCCCGCACCGCTGGCATCGGCCGCAACGTCGAAGAGCTCCAGTGGGACATGTCCTACCTGATGCAGCTCTGGACGGCCATCGACTCGGCCGCCCGCGACAACGCCGCGCCCATTCTGATTTACCTGGAATCCAGCCTGGTTATCCGGGCGATCCGTGACTACTTCTCGCCCGAAATCGGTGAGATCCTGATCGACACCGACGAAATCGCCGATCAAGCCACCGCGTTCATGAGCGTGGTGATGCCGGACAATGTACAGCGCGTCAAACGCTACCGCGACGATATCCCGCTGTTTTCGCGCTTCCAGATCGAACACCAGATCGAAACCGCCTATTCCCGTACGGTGCAGTTGCCGTCGGGCGGCTCCGTGGTCATTGACCACACCGAGGCCCTGGTGGCGGTAGACGTCAACTCGGCTCGCTCGACTCGCGGCGCGGACATCGAAGAAACCGCCCTGCGCACCAACGTCGAAGCCGCCGACGAAGTCGCCCGCCAGTTGCGCTTGCGCGACCTGGGTGGCCTGATCGTCATCGACTTTATCGACATGGAGGACAACAAAAACCAGCGCGCCGTCGAACAGCGCCTGCGTGATGCCCTGCATTTCGACCGTGCCCGCGTACAAATGGGCAAAATCTCCCGTTTTGGCCTGATGGAGCTATCTCGCCAGCGCCTGCGCCCTGCCCTGAACGAAGGTTCGCACATCACCTGCCCGCGCTGCACCGGCACCGGCGTGATCCGCGACGCCGAGTCCAGTGCGCTGCAAGTCCTGCGCCTGCTCCAGGAAGAAGCCATGAAGGAAAACACCGCGGCGCTCCACGCTCAGGTGCCGGTGGACGTGGCGACCTTCCTGCTCAATGAAAAGCGCGCCGACATCACCAAGATGGAAGCCCGCCTCAAGGTCAACATGGTGCTGATCCCCAACAAGCACCTGGAAACCCCCCACCACCACATCGAACGCCTGCGGCACGATGATCCGCGCCTCGAAGAAGTCAAAACCAGCTTCGACCTTGCTGAGGCACCCTCTACCGACATGGCCTGGACGCCGACCGACCAAGAGGTCAAGACGCGCCCCGAAGCCCTGGTCAAGGGCATTACTCCCTCGCAACCGGCCCCCGTGTCGGCCGCGCCCGCTGCGGCCCCGGTATCGTCCGGCTTCAGCTTGGGTAACCTGTTCAAGCGCCTGGTTGGCTGGCTGAGTGGCAGCACCCCCCCTGCCGCGCCGGTCGAAACCAAAGAAGAACCCAAGCGCAACGGTGCCTCTCGCGGCAAACGCGGCCACGACGGCCAGGAGCGTCGCGGTGACCGCCACGGCTCCGATCGCAATCGTCAGCGCCGTAACGATGCACGTCCGACCTCAGACAACGGGGATGGAGCCGAAGGCGCGGCCCGCCATCACGTCCGTGGCAACCGTCGCCAAGAGGACCGCAATGATCGCCCGGCACGTACCGAACGCGACAATGCGCGCGATCTTGACACGTCGGGTGCCGAGCGCGCTCAGACGGCCGAGGCCGCCGCAGACGACGCCCCGCGCGGTAATCGCAACCGCCGTGGCCGAGGCCGCAACCGTCGCGATGACAGCCACTCGCAAGACAATACGTTCGTCAACGAGCAGGACAACGCCGTGGCAAGCGCCGCAGCCGTAATCGGGCTTCCCGCGGTATCCCAGGCAGCCGCCACGTCCCAGTCCGCTGACGGAGCCAACATCGAAGCAACCGCCGACGACACCCAACGCAACGACTTGCCCGGTAGCGACGACAACGCCGAGGGAACAGGCGATCCGGAGCGCAAGCGTCGCCGTCGTCGCAGCCGTCGCGGCCGCCGCAGCCAGGACGAACAAACCCTGCAAGGCGCCGACGAGCAGTCGGGCGATCAAGCCGATGCCACCGCGGAGGCCTCCCCGGAAGCTCAGGCCGAACCCGTCGTGACACCGATCTTACCCGTTGCCTCGCAGGCTGACGTGCCTGCCGTCGTCCCCCAAGCGCAGGACACACACGTGGACACCGTGGCACAACCGCAGGCCGCCACGGCAGGCATTGTTGCCGCAGCCGCCAGCGCCGCTTCGCTAACCCAAACGGCAGATACGGACGCCGAAACGACTCCCCGCCCGACGGAAACCCCGGCGAGCACCGAGTCCGCATCGACGCCGGCCTCAGCAACGCCTGTCGCACCTGCCGAGTCCACCGTTACCGAACCTGCCAGCACCGAGTCGATCAACGCCGAATCTGCCGGCACGGAATCTACGGACACAGCGCCCGCCCAGGCCGAACCCGTGACGCCCGCTGCTACCGCGGTAGAACAGGCCGCGCCGTCGACCGTCGCTGCCATCACGCCCGCCGCGGTGGAAACGGCATCGACGCAGCCAGTGAGCACGGCAGCCGAAACGGTAACGCCGCCAACAGCCGAAGGCGCTGCGCCGACTGAGACGGCCCCGGAAACCGCCTCAGCGACGCCTGCCACCCCGGCCCCCAGCGCCGAGCCGGCTGTTCCGGCACAGGCTGCGCCTTCGGCGGTCTCTCAAGCACCCGTGACCAACCCCGTGCCGGCCGCTGAACCCGCAACCGCTACGCAGCCCATCGTCATGCCGGCCGCCGCCCCTACGGCCCAAGCCTTGCATGACGTGGTCGGCGCCGCGGGCCTGAAGTGGGTGGAAACCGACCCAGAGCGTCTTGCGCAAACGCAGCAACGCATCGCTGCCGACCGTGCGCCGGTACGTCTGGGCCGCGAACGCAAGACCGTTGCTCCCGTGTCAAACGCACCTTTGGTGCAAGTCGAAACGCAACATTCCTAAGCGTTTCGCTTAAAGCAGTCCCTACAAACGCCGGCAGCATTTGCCGGCGTTTGTTTTTGGGCTCAATCGCCGTCATGGCCATTGCCAATCTGGCCATGGCGCCCGGCAACATTGATCGCACCCAAAATAAAACCCCGGCCAAGGGCCGGGGCGAGATGCTCACTTTTGCATAGACCTGGGTGGCGACTAGTCCGTCCCCTGCAAGCTCAGAACTGATATGTGTACGTCAACTGCAGCACGTCAAGGCCCGGATTCGGGCGCTTGATGCTGGCATTGGAAAAATGCGAGTAACGCAGACCCAGGCGGTTGTTCGGCGTAATCATGAAGCCCAAACCCAAGTGATCGCCAAACTGGAAAGCCGTGCTGATCTGCTCGTCGGCAAAGGTCGTGTGCGTAAATGCCGTCGCGCCGATACCGGCCTCGACGTAAAAACGATCGTTCATCCACCAGCGGAACATCGGGATCGCATTAAATTGCCAGACGTGGCTGGGAGAACGTGAACCGTCGGCCATCCAATAGGCCGCGCCAAATTCACCATTCAGCTCAATATGGCCCCAATTACCACCAAACCGAAACAACTCAATGCCTGGGGTTTCGTATACCAACTCAAGGCGTTGATAGTGATCGCCGACGCCATAGTGCAGGCCAACGCCACCTTGACTCGTTTGAGGTTGAGTTTGGGCCTGAGCCGAAAAAGCCAGCCCAGTAAACGACAAAGCAGCTAAAACTGCCCGGATGTTTTTATTATGAAAACTCAGCATGAAAACTCCTGTATTCCGTGTACTGCCAAAGTTATCAGAAATTAATCGATATCTGCAGGCGTTGTATAAGCTAGGCAACAGTTCTGTCGTAAAACTCGACATCGAGTGGTGAATCGGCGGGGGATTCCCTTCGAAAATGGAAGAATCATTCTGATTTTGCCGGACATGGTTGTCATGAACCTGACGTGGCAAAGCCCCCGAAGGGGCCCTGAGATCACGCACTGAACAAGGTCACACGACCAGAGATCGGGACCAGCCCCAGGATCAGGCGTTAATCAGGCTGCTACGACATCGGCAGGCTGGTCTGTCAGCAGGGCCAACAGGCGGGCGATTTCCTCACGTAGTTGTCGGCGATCGACCACCATGTCGATGGCGCCTTTTTCCAGCAAAAACTCGGCGCGCTGAAAGCCTTCGGGTAATTTTTCGCGTACGGTTTGCTCGATCACGCGTGGGCCGGCAAAGCCGATCAACGCCTTGGGCTCGGCAATCACGACGTCGCCCATGAAAGCAAAACTGGCCGACACGCCACCCATCGTCGGATCGGTCAACACACTGATGAATGGCAAGCCCGCTGCCGACAAACGCGTCAACATCGCATTGGTCTTGGCCATCTGCATCAGGGACAGCAGACTTTCTTGCATCCGTGCGCCACCCGAAGCGGCAACGCAAATAAAAGGCGTCTTGTTATCCAGCGCAGCCTGGGCACCCCGGGCAAAACGCTCACCCACGACCGATCCCATCGAGCCGCCCATAAACTCGAACTCAAAACAGGCCAATACGGCGGGCACCCCGCGAATCGCACCACTCATGACCACCAGCGCATCGGTCTCACCCGTTTGCTTGATAGCCTCCTGGACGCGCTCGGGGTACTTGCGCGTGTCTTTGAACTTCAGCGAATCGACCGACCGCGTGTTGTCGCCGATCTCGACCCGCCCTTCGACGTCCAGCAGCGAATCCATTCGGGCACGAGAGCCGATGCGCATGTGATGATCGCATTTCGGACACACATGCAGATTGGCGGCCAGATCCTCGCTATACAACACCGACTCGCACGACGGGCACTTGACCCACAGGCCCTCGGGCACGCGCCGCGCGCCGCTGTCGTTGGTCGTCTTGTTGATGCGGGGTGGCAGGAGTTTGTCAATCCAGCTCATTATCTATTTCCATAAAGAAACCGTGCATCTGCCCTCAGGCAGACACACCATCTCGTTTGACTTGGTCGAGTGCCTGGCGAATACCGCTGAGCCACTGGCTAGCGGCCGCGACGGCAAGTTCGGTATGTTGGTCGGCGGGCGCGTTTGCCACGGCCTGCTCCATGGTTTCGATCAGCTTGCTGCCAATCACCACGGCGTCGGCCTGACGAGCAATGTGTTGGGCAGTCTGCGCATCGCGGATCCCAAAACCCACGCCCACGGGAATGCTCACGTGTTGTTTGATCAACGCCACGCGCGCAGCCACGTCGTCGGTATTCAGACTGCCCGAACCCGTGACGCCTTTGAGCGACACGTAATAAACATAACCCCGTGCAACATCGGCAATGGCCTCAATACGGGCCTGTGTCGACGTGGGCGCCAACAAGAAAATCGGTGCGATACCGCAGGCCTCGAGATGACCGGCAAAGTCTTTGACTTCTTCGGGTGGGTAATCCACCACGAGCACGCCATCGACACCGGCAACCTGCGCGGCCTGCGCAAAAGCCTGCTGGCCGATGCGTTCGATCGGATTGGCATAACCCATCAACACCACGGGCGTGTCAGCGTCGTCGCGCCGAAACTGGGCGACCATCTCCAACACCCGACGCAGCCCCACGCCCTGGGCAACGGCCCGCTCGGCAGCTCGCTGAATGACGGGGCCGTCGGCCATCGGATCGGAGAATGGGACGCCTAGTTCGATGATGTCTGCCCCGGCTTTCGTCAAGGCGTGCATCAGCGGCACAGTGGTCTCGGGCGAAGGGTCACCCGCGGCAATATAAGGGATCAGCGCTGCGGCGCGACCGGCTTCGGCCACACGGGAAAACGCAACAGCGATACGGTCGGTTCGGCTTGTCATGGTGTCAGAACTGAATGCCCGCGCGTTCCGCGACGGTGTGCATGTCTTTGTCGCCACGGCCCGACAAATTGACCAGGATGATTTTGTCCTTCGGCAACGCAGGCGCCATTTTTACGGCCTGGGCAATGGCATGCGACGACTCCAGCGCCGGCATGATGCCCTCGATGCGGCAGCAGTCATGGAATGCCGCCAGCGCCTCGTCATCGGTGATACCGATGTATTCGGCGCGGCCGCTGTCTTTCAGCCAAGCGTGTTCGGGGCCGACACCAGGATAATCCAGACCGGCCGAGACCGAGTGCGTCTCCAGAATCTGGCCGTCCTCGTCCTGGATGATATAGGTACGGTTGCCATGCAGCACCCCGACCTGCCCGGCGGCCAACGACGCCGCGTGACGACCGGTCTCCATACCGTCGCCGGCAGCCTCGACTCCGATCAGTTTCACGTCGTCGTAGGGGATGTAGGGATGGAAAATACCCATGGCATTCGAACCGCCCCCCACCGCGGCGACCACGAAGTCCGGCTGACGGCCAGCATCCTGCGGCATTTGCTCCAGGCACTCGTTACCGATGACCGTCTGAAAATCACGGACCATGCGGGGGTAAGGATCCGGCCCCGCGACGGTACCAATGATGTAGAACGTGTCCTCGATATTGGTCACCCAGTCGCGCATGGCCTCGTTCAGTGCGTCTTTCAGTGTGCGCGATCCGGACTCGACCGCCACGACCGTCGCCCCGAGGAGCTTCATGCGATAGACATTGGAAGCCTGGCGCCGCATGTCCTCGCTGCCCATGAACACCACGCATTCCATGCCATAGCGGGCCGCCACAGTCGCCGTCGCCACGCCGTGCTGGCCCGCACCCGTTTCGGCGATCACGCGCTTTTTGCCCATACGGCGGGCGAGCAACGCCTGACCGATGCAATTGTTGACCTTGTGTGCCCCCGTGTGGTTCAGGTCTTCGCGCTTGAACCAGATCTGGGCACCGCCCAACTCGCGCGACCAGCGCTCGGCGTGATAGACCGGGCTCGGGCGCCCGACAAAATGCTTGAGCTCGTAGTTGAACGCCTCAATGAACGAGGGATCAACGCGGCAGTTGTCGTACGCAGTACGCAACTCGTCAAGCGCGTGCATCAGCGTTTCCGCGACAAACACGCCACCATAGGGGCCAAAGTGGCCCTGTGCATCCGGAAGGTCGTAAGAAGTCACCAGTATCTCCTGGGCAGGCGGCAAACACGTCGTTGGCCACTCAACCCACATCGCAACTTATCATTTTACCCGAGCGCGCGATGCAAGCGGACCGACACCAGTTCACCCCTGGCCAACGACACCGGCACCCCCGCCGGCAACGCCATCCTCGTTACGTCAGCGACTGCCCCAGACGCCGCAGAAACCTCTCGCAGTCGGCCAGTTGGTCCAGCGCGACATACTCGTCAGGCTTGTGCGCCTGCTCGATATGCCCGGGCCCACACACCACTGTGGGAATGCCCAAATTGTGAAACAGGCCCGCCTCAGTGCCATAAGCCACCTTGCGTTTGGCATGGTCGTTCGTCAATGCACGAGCCAATTGGGTGATCGCGGCCTCTTCGGAAGCATCCATCCCCGGAGCCCGCGCCCCCATCACGATATCGATGCGAGCGCCGTCGTACTCCGCGCGCATGGCAGGCAACAGTGTTTCTTGCACGTAGCGATCAATCTCGGCCTGAATTTCGTCAGGCGGATTGCCGGGCAGGTTTCGGAACTCGTACGAGAACTCGCAACGCTCCGGAATCGTGTTGACCGCGATTCCGCCCTGAATCAGGTTGGTCGTCAACGTGGAAAACGGCACATCATAAAGCTCGTCATAAGGGCCCTGCGCCTTGAACGCGTCGGCCACATCGCGAATCCGGCAAATCAGGCGCGCCGCGTATTCAATGGCATTGCACCCTCGCGGTGTCAACGACGAATGCGCCGCCTTGCCCTGCACGCAGCAGCGAAACAGATTGATTCCCTTGTGCGCGACCACTACCTGCATCCCGGTCGGCTCGCCCACGACGCAGCCCTCAGCCTGAATACCGCGATCACGCAGTTCGGCCAGCATCACCGGCGCACCCACGCAGCCCACCTCTTCGTCATAGGAAAACGCCAGATGAATCGGTTTTTTGCGCGGCATGGCCAAAAATTCGGGCACCAGGGCCAGCGAGGTCGCGATAAAGCCTTTCATATCGCACGACCCACGGCCGTACAGCCGACCTTCGGACTCGGACAAAGCAAAGGGGTCCGTTGACCAATTTTGTCCATCTACCGGTACCACGTCCGTATGGCCCGACAACACAATGCCGCCCTGCTCGCCACCATCACTGGCCGGCAAGGTGGCAAACAAATTGGCCTTGTTGCCCTCTGTGTTGTGCGTCAGCCAAGCCTGCACGCCTTGCGCCTTGAGGCTGTCCCGCACTGTTTCGATCAGACCCAGATTCGAATCACGACTCGTGGTATCAAATCCCACCAGCGTTTCCAGCCAAGTACGCGTGTCCATGTGATGACTCTTTAGGTGTAAACCATCAGTGTAGGCGAGAAATTACAGACGCCACAGTAGCGAAAACACTGCCCGGCACCCGCCTAATAGCGCACCGCCGAACTCACGCCCGGCACCTCGGACAGCGCGGCCAAGGCCTTGCCCAGCGACTCTCCGCCACGCACTTCGACGGTGAAAATCATATGCGCCAGCGACTGGCGGCTTTGTGTATTTACGCCCACGACATTGAGTCGGAGCCGGGCGAAGACCTCGGACAAGTCCCGCAGCAACCCCGAGCGATCCCGGGCATGCACACTCACGGCGACGGGATAAAACGTCTCCGAGGTCTCGCCCCAGGCCACATCGATGATCCGTTCGGGCTCGCGCGCGGCCAGCGCTCGATAACTGTGACAGCCCGTACGATGAATCGACACCCCGCGCCCGCGGGTCACAAATCCCGCAATCTCATCCGGCGGTGCCGGACGGCAGCAGCGGGCCAACTGTGTCAACAACGACCCCACTCCCACCACCAGCACCCCGCTTTTTCCGCTGCGGGTCGCACTATCCACACTGTGCGCGTGCGCCAAATCCGCCGCCTCGGGCTCGACCTCCGGTGCCGGCCGCTGAAACACGGTGTCGATCTGACGCAAACTGAATTCGTCTTTCGCCACCGCCACATACAGGTCATCCGCCCGCGCAAAACCCAGATTTTGCGCCAACTGCTCGAGATTGACTGCTGTCTTGCCCAAGCGTTGCAGTTCCTTTTCGACCAGCGCCTGACCCGTCGTGATACGTTGCTGCAGCTCAATGGCGTTAAACCACATGCGCACCTTGGCGCGCGCACGCGGACTGGCCAGAAATCCTAACTGCGCATTCAACCAATCCCGCGACGGCCCTCCGGATTTAGCGGAAATAATTTCCACGGTCTGGCCAGTGGCCAAGCGGGTCTGCAACGGCACCATCTGGCCATCGACACGCGCTCCACGGCAGCGATGCCCCAAATCCGTATGCAGGTGATAGGCAAAATCGACCGGCGTCGCGCCCTCCGGCAACTCAATCACCCGCGCTTGCGGTGTCAGCACATAAATACGCTCGCCGGGCTTCTTATTGTCGGGTTTCGTCGCACCGGACGGATCCAGGGCATCACCCGCTTCCATCTCCGTATTCCAGGCCAGCAATTGGCGCATCCAGGACAACTGACGGTCGTATTCGCTCGATGCCGCGACCTGACCGCCCTGGACGCCCGCCTCTTTGTAGCGCCAGTGCGCCGCCATCCCGTACTCGGCGAACTGATGCATCTCGCGGGTACGGATCTGTACCTCGAACGGCTTGCCGTCCTCGTCGGTCACTACCGTGTGCAGCGAACGGTAGCCATTGGGCTTGGGGCGGGAAATATAGTCGTCGAACTCCTCCGAGACAGGGCTCCACATATCGTGGATCATGCTCAACGCGGTGTAGCAGTCGCGCACGTCATCCACGATGACGCGCAACGCGCGCAAGTCATACAACTGTGAAAACTCCAGCCCCTTGAGGCGCATCTTGTTCCAGATGCTGTAGATATGCTTGGGCCGGCCACTGACATCGGCCGCAATCCCCGCCTTGGCCAGCGTCGTCTGCACGCGCTCGATCGTGCGCTCGATGAAGGCCTCGCGTTCGACTCGCTTTTCTTCGAGAAGTCGCGCGATCTGCTTGTAGCGATCAGGATCGAGAAAGCGAAACGAGAGATCCTCCATTTCCCATTTGACTTGCCAAATACCCAAGCGATTGGCCAGGGGCGCGTACAAGTCCATCGTCTCGCGCGCGAATGCCGGTGAGCAAGGTTCTTTGGAGGCCGCGTACCACCGCAACGTCTGCAACCGCGAGGCCAGGCGCATCAGGACAATGCGCAGGTCGGCGGCCATGGCCAGCAGCATCTTGCGCTGCATTTCCTTTTGGTCGCCGCTGTCCGACTCGCTATCGCTGGCATGCCGCGCCACCAGCCCCAGCCGCAACAGGGCACGCGTGCCCTGCACCAAGCGTGCAATTTCCGTGCCGAACTCGGCGGCGACCGGATCATTACGCAACGACGGTGCGGGTGCCGACAAATCCACCGGTAACGCCGCCACTAACGCAGCAATGCGGGTCGCCACATCCGTTTGCAACCCAGCCAGAATACGCACCACGTTGGCCGCATGAAAAGCGACCGGCTCGCCAGTCGCCGCACGCTGTCCGGCAAACCGGGGCAACACCCAGGCCACGGCGTGCTCAATACGCGCGCGGGTGTCGGGTTCGAGGCCGGCCCCAGCTATCTGGTGCCACGCGTCGTCAAAAGGCGAGAACGCATCAGTATCGGGTATCACGGACATCGCAAACGAAACGGGCCAACAGGAAAGCGAAATTTTCCTACACTCTACACTAAGCGCAAACGGGACGATGCCCGCACAGCACGGTATATGAGGAATTCTGAATCATGTTGCGATGGCTCAAAGGCCGCGGCGCAGGCGCTTCGGCGATCGCCCAGATGCAAGCCCGCATCTCACCCGAACTCTGGGGTCTCGTCTTGCAGTCATACCCCTTTCTGGCGACGCTCGGCGCCGACGAAGCTGCCCAGCTACAAGCCCGGGCCGCCTGGCTGCTGGCCAGCAAGACCATGAACGGCGCGCGCGACCTCGAACTCACAGACTTTATGCGCCTGTCCATTGCCGCCCAGGCCGCGCTGCCTATCCTGAATCTCTCTCCCAAGCTGTACGAGGGCTGGGACGAAATCATCATTTATCCCTACGGCTTCACCATCCCTCGCATCCTGCAAGACGACGCCGGGGTCGTTCATGAATACGACGAAGACGCTGCCGGCGAGGCCTGGGATGGCGGGCCGATCATTCTGTCCTGGATGGACGCGCTACCCGGCGACACCGCCTTTAACGTCATCATTCACGAATTCGCCCACAAACTGGATCTGTCCTCCGGTAGCGCCAACGGCATCCCGAGCCTGAGCGCGCACCCGGGCCTGTCCGTACATACGTGGCGCCGCATCCTGAACAACAGCCTGGACCAGTTCACCGCCGCCCTGGAGGCCGTCGAAGCCGCCATCCCCCACGACATTGACCCAGAAAGCGACGCCGCGACACACTGGTACCGTCAACTCCCCCTGGATCCCTACGCAGCCACCGACGAAGCTGAATTCTTTGCCGTCAGTTCCGAACACTTCTTCGTCGACCCCGAGCCTCTCGCGCAAGCCCTGCCCGACTGGTACGAATTACTCCAGACCTACTACCAGCAGGACCCGTTGGCGCGATCGAAAAGCGAGCCACCGATATGAAACACCTGCTCATCATCTGGCACTCTCGCACCGGCGCGGCAGAGCAAATGGCCCAGGCTCTCGTTCGTGGCGCCACTGACGCCGCCCGAGCCCTGGAACAAACCGCCAGCCTGCAAATCCACCTGCAACCCGCGCGCGCCACCCAGCCTGCAGACCTGATCGCCGCTGACGGCTACCTCTTTTGCGCCCCGGAAAATCTGGCCAGCCTGACTGGCGAAATGAAAGAATGTCTGGACCGCTGCTACTACCGCGTCCTGGATGAGCTGCAGGGCCGCCCCTATGCCGTGGCCATCAGCGCCGGCACGGATGGCGCCGGCGCCGCCCGCCAACTCGAGCGCATCTGCACCGGCTGGCGCCTGCGCGCCATCGCCCCCGCCCTCATCGAACGCAACGGTGCGCAAACGCCCGAAGCGATCCTGGCCCCCAAGACCGTCCCGCCCGACGCCTTGGCCCGGTGCCACGAACTGGGTGGCCTGCTCGCCGCCACCCTGCTGGTCACGGGAAGCTAACGATCAGTGGCGCCCCACGCCGTCCTCAAGTGAAAAAAACGCCGTGCTCTCATGAAAAACCCCTGAAGGTTGGATCTACATCCAACTTTCGGGGGCCGTTCACTCAAGCACAGCGGTTTTTCAGTGCGGCGCCAAGCAGCGTTATTTACGCTACAGCGGCCGTGACGACGATCTCCACCTTGAAATCGGGATTCGCCAGACGCGCTTCCACGGTCGCGCGCGGCGGGGCATTGCCATCGGCGACCCACGCGTCCCACGCCCGGTTCATCGCGTCGAACTCTTTCATATTGGACACAAAGATCTGGGCCATCAATATCTTGCTTTTGTCCGACCCAGCTTCGGCCAGCAAACGATCGATCGTCGCCAGCACCTGAGCCGTCTGACCCGCCATATCCAGCGACCCATCGTCAGGCACCTGACCCGCCAAATAGGCGACACCGTTATACACGGCCATATCGGACAGACGCTTCTCTACATTGACGCGCTTGATGCTCATCAAATATCCCCAAAAAGAAATAAGTTAACTAAAGAATCAACACTGCCACCGACCGCACTCAGGCCGGAGGCAACTGAAACACCTGACGTAAGTACGCCAAATAAGCCGGGTCGTCGCACATGGTTTTTTCCGGGGCATCCGACACCTTGGCCACCGGCTGACCATTGCAACGAACCATCTTCATCACGATCTGCAACGGCTCATGGCCCAAGTCATTCGTGAGGTTGGTGCCGATCCCGAACGAGACCTTGCAGCGGCCGGCAAACTGCCGGGCCAACTCAATCGCGCGCGGGAATGTCAGCGAATCCGAGAACACCAGCGTCTTGGCGCGCGGATCGACACGATTATCGCGATAGTGCTGCAGCAAGCGCTCGCCCCACACAAACGGATCACCCGAGTCATGGCGCGCGCCATCAAACAGTTTGCAGAAATACATGTCGAAATCGCGCAGGAAGGCATCCATCCCGTACACATCCGACAGGGCAATACCGAGATCCCCCCGGTACTCCTTGGCCCAGACCTCGAGCGCAAACACCTGGGAATCCCGCAATCGCGGCCCCAACGCCTGGCAAGCCTGCAGATACTCGTGGCCCATCGTACCCAGTGGCGAAACATTGTGCTGCATAGCCAGCAAGACATTGCTGGTGCCCGCAAAATGCTTGCCCATCTGCGCTTTCATGGTCGAGACGATTTCCTGGTGCCACAGCTTGGAAAATCGTCGCCGCGTGCCGTACTCGGCCACCCGAAAATCCGCCAGCGCCGGATCATCCAGCACCAAATGCATTTTCGACTGCAACCGCTGGCGCCCTTCTTCCCAGTCGGGATTGCGGCTCGTATTGCGGAAATACACCTCGTTGACGATCGCCAGCACCGGGATCTCGAACAAGATCGTGTGTAGCCACGGCCCTTTGACGGTGATCTCGATTTCGCCGGGCAACGCGCCCTCGGTAATCGAGATACAGCGCTCGGGCATGTGAAACAAGCCCAGAAAATCCACGAAATCGCTTTTGATAAACCGCAGGCCGCGCAAATACTGCAATTCAGGCTCGGTAAAGCCCAACTGGCACAAGTCGTGCACCTCGGCACGGATCTCATCCAGATACGGCTGCAAATTCGCACCTGGTGTACGGCATTTATACCGATATTCAACCTGGGCAGCCGGAAATTGATGCAACACCACCTGCATCATGCTGAATTTATACAGATCGGTGTCAAGCAGTGAAGTAATGATCATGATGACGCGCGTTGCGCGCGGATTGGTTTGTCATACCTGATTTTCTCCACACCATAGCACAAGCAAGGCGGCCTTTCGCCCCGGCGCCCCCGTGTCAGCACTACCGCGGCCAGGGTTATCAACGCCTCGATGGGCCGCATATGAGTAAAATCTTGGAAATTCAAAAAGTTGTTGCTTGTCTGCGGAGTCCCGAATGACCCACGTCGTTACCGAAAACTGTATCAAATGCAAGTACACCGATTGTGTCGACGTGTGCCCAGTGGACTGTTTTCGTGAAGGTCCCAACTTCCTGGTCATTGATCCAGACGAATGCATTGATTGCGCGGTGTGTATCCCCGAATGCCCTGCCAACGCCATCTATGCAGAAGAAGACGTCCCGCAAGATCAACTGCAATTCATCGCGATCAATGCCGAACTCACGCCCGAATTCGCACCCATCAGCCGCACCAAAAAGCCGCTGGACGATGCCGACGACTGGAACGGCAAAGAAGACAAACTGCAGTTCCTGGAAAAATAGGCCTGGGCCAGGCCGGGCTCGCCATCGCGAAACGCCCCCACACCCCTAGATGACCGATTTAAAGTACACGCGCCAAACCATCACCCACGTACACACCTGGGTGGCTGACAAACTGTTCTCGGTACACGTTACCCGCGACCCGGCCTTCACGTTCCAGGCGGGCCAGTTTGCGCGTGTTGGACTGCCGGACGCCAGCGATCCTGATGGCGCGCCGACCCTGTGGCGTGCTTATTCCATGGTCTCGGCGCCCCAAGAATCCGGGCTGGAGTTCTACTCCATCGTGGTGCCCGACGGGCTCTTCAGCCCACGTCTGGCTCAGCTCAAAGCCGGCGATGCCCTCTATGTCGAAAAAAAACCGTTTGGCTTTCTCACCATCAATCGTTTCGCCCCCGGCGGCGATCTCTGGTTGCTGGCCACGGGCACGGGCTTGTCCGCCTATCTGTCCATGCTGCGCGATCCCGCGACATGGCAAGCTTTCCGACGCATTATTGTGGTCCATGGCGTGCGGTCGGCGACCGAATTAGCCTACCGCCAGGAGATCGAAAACTGGCACCAGCGCCCCGAGCTTGCCGATCACGTCCAACAGGACCCGTGCAAGTTGATCTATCTGCCTATCGCCACGCGTGAAGCCCTGCCCGGCATGCCCCAGGCGCGACTGACCACCCTCATCGAGGATGGCGGACTCGAGCAACTCGCCGGTATCCCCCTGGATGCCCAGCAATCCAAAATCATGCTTTGCGGGAATCCGGCCATGCTGACCGACGCACGCAAACTGCTATCCGAACGCGGTTTTGCGCCGGGACGACGCGGTATTCCCGGCAATCTGGCTGTCGAAAATTACTGGTAATACGCGCACATCACGGCAAGAAGTTGTTTTTTGGGCACACAAAAGCCGCAAATAACGCCAAGCATCCAGACAAATTAGATATATCCTTACTCGAAATGGTAATAATCAAACCCGAGAAATTCGACTTTTTTGACGAATTTCCCGGCTGACGGATCTCTAGTTCTGGCCAGCCCGCCTGGCCCCGTCCAGATAAAGGAACATCGCCTAGATGCTGTATCACCTACATGAAATGCAGCGAGCGTTCCTCACGCCGCTTGCCGCCTTCACCGACGCGGGCTCACAGCTTTTTTCCAATCCCTACAGCCCGCTGGCCTACACCCCGCTATCACGCCAATTAGCCGCCAGCTGCGAGCTGGTGCACCGCCTGGGCAAGGAATACCAAAAGCCCGCCTGGCTGTTGCCCACGACCCACATCGACGGACAAGACGTCGCCGTGACGGAAACCGTTGCCCTGGCGCGGCCCTTTTGCCGTCTGCTGCATTTCGAACGCGACACGCGTCGCAACGATCCTCGCGTGCTGCTGGTCGCCCCGTTGTCGGGTCACCATGCCACCCTGCTGCGCGACACGGTGCGCGCGCTGCTGCCCAACCACGACGTTTATGTGACCGACTGGATGGATGCCCGCATGGTGCCGCTGGCCGAGGGTCCGTTTCACCTGAACGACTACGTCCGCTATATCCAGGACTTCATCCGCCACCTGGGCGCCGATGTGCACGTTATTTCGGTCTGTCAGCCCACCGTACCCGTGCTGGCGGCTATCGCCCTGATGGCGGCTGAGGGCGATCCCAAACAACCTCGCAGCATGGTCATGATGGGCGGCCCGATTGATCCGCGTCAATCTCCGACCCAGGTTAATCGACTCGCCACGACCAAGCCCTATTCCTGGTTCGAAAGCCAATTGATCAACACTGTGCCGGCCCGCTATCCGGGCGCCAACCGGCAGGTGTATCCCGGCTTTCTGCAGCACATGGGTTTCGTGGCCATGAACCCGGACCGGCATCTGAAGTCCCATTACGACTTCTATCTGGACCTGCTGCGCGGCGACGATAGCGACGCCGAGGCCCACCGACGTTTCTACGATGAATACAACGCGGTACTGGACATGCCGGCCGAGTTCTATCTGGACACCATACGCATGGTGTTCCAGGAGTTCCAGTTACCAAACGGCACCTGGAAAATCGATGATCAGCTCGTCAGGCCCGCAGCGATCAAACAAGTCGCCCTGCTCACCATCGAGGGCGAACTGGACGACATTTCCGGCCAGGGCCAGACGCGCGCGGCGATCTCGCTGTGCCGCGGCATCCCGGCGGCACACAAACAGCATTACACCGCGCCGGGCTGCGGCCACTACGGCATTTTCTCCGGCCGGCGCTGGCGCGAGATGATCTGTCCTAAAATTGCGGAATTCATCCGTCAGGCCTAGGCCGGACGTCTACCGGATCATCCCGGTCCCAGCCGCACCGAGCGCCGTGCTCCGAAAAGGGCACGGCCTGTTTTCGCATTCTCTGTCATGTCCTGTCCCTCCCTTGCCGACCGTATCGATGCCCTGCTGCCGCAGACACAGTGCACCAAATGCGGCTACGACGGCTGTCAACCCTATGCCGAGGCAATTGCCGATGGCACCGCATCCATCAATCGCTGTCCGCCGGGTGGCGATGAGGGCATCGCGGCGTTGGCCGCATTGCTGGACACTGCCACGCTACCCCTCGATCAAACCCGCGGCCTGCCCGGGCCCCTCTTGGTCGCGCGCATCGATGAAGCGCATTGCATCGGCTGTACGCTGTGCATTCGCGCCTGTCCGGTCGACGCAATCATCGGCGCCAACAAAAAAATGCATACCGTCCTGAGCGACTGGTGTACCGGCTGCGATCTGTGCGTCGCGCCCTGTCCCGTCGACTGCATCGATATGGTGCCCGCCAATCGCGCCTGGACACCCGCCGATACGCAAATCAGCCGCCAGCGCCATCGTGCCCGCCAAGCACGTCTGACGCGCGAAACCGCCCACAACGAGCGACTGATGGCCACCACCATCGATGCTGATGCGCCAACCGCGTCGTCGCCCGCGGCCCCTCCTGTGATGAGCGCTGACGACGAAGCACGCAAGCGCTCTGCCATCGAATCTGCCCTGGCACGCGCCCGGGCACGCCGAACGACCTCCTCATGAACGCTGCCAAACGCCGAGCCATTTTTCAACGCCTGCAAGCTGCCAATCCGCACCCCACGACCGAACTGGAATATGGCTCGCCGTTTCAGTTGTTGATTGCCGTATTGCTCTCGGCCCAAGCGACCGACAAGTCCGTCAACCTGGCGACTCGCAAGTTTTTCCCTCAGTACGTGACGCCCGAGGCGATGGTCGCGCTGGGCGAAGAAGGCCTCGCCGATTACATCAAAACCATCGGTCTTTATCGCACCAAAGCCAAAAACGCGATTGCCACCTGTAGGCTCTTGATCGAGCGTCATGGCGGCGAGGTACCGCAAACACGCGAGGCCCTAGAGGCGCTACCCGGCGTCGGCCGCAAGACCGCCAACGTCGTGCTCAATACCGCGTTTGGCCAGCCCACCATGGCCGTCGATACGCATATTTTTCGGGTATCCAATCGCACCGGCATCGCACCGGGCAAAAATGTACTGGAAGTGGAAAACAAATTGGTGAAATTTGTACCCTCTGAATACATGCAGGATGCTCACCACTGGCTGATTTTGTTAGGCCGCTATATTTGCGTGGCGCGTACACCCAAATGCCCACAATGCGGCATTGCGGATCTGTGCGAATACAAGCCCAAGACCCCACTGCAATAATGGCGAAGTAACACGCTATTTTTCCATCGTCGCCGACCTGCATGTTGCAATGCGATGCGACGATCCCTGGCATTTACGCCCTCACATTGTCAGCTAGCCGACAATGCGACATGTCGCAATGCAATACCTATGAAAAACCCTCATGGAATTTTCAGCCATACGTGCGCATACTCGCCGCAACTCTTAAAAAGATAGCGCTGGTGCCGCAGACATGGATGACATAATCCTGGAGACAAAAGGCCTCACGAAAGAATTTCTTGGCTTCGTTGCCGTGAACGGGGTCAACTTGCGTGTGAAGCGTGGACATATCCATGCCTTGATTGGCCCTAACGGCGCAGGAAAGACGACCTGTTTCAATCTGCTGACAAAATTTCTGGCGCCTACCAAAGGCCAAATTTTGTATAACGGCGTCGACATCACTCGCGATCGCCCGGCGCAAATTGCACGACGCGGCATTATTCGCTCATTCCAGATTTCAGCCGTATTTCCGCATCTGTCTGTGCTGGAAAATGTACGCATTGGCCTGCAGCGCAAAACGGGAAAATCGTTTCATTTCTGGCGCAGCACCAAACAGCTGGAATCCCTCAATCCCGCGGCACTCGCGCTACTCGAAGAAGTCGACCTGGGCGCGTTTGCCAACGAGACCACCGTCAACCTGCCTTATGGTCGTAAACGTGCGCTGGAGATTGCCACCACGTTGGCAATGGAACCCGAACTGATGCTGCTTGATGAGCCCACGCAAGGCATGGGTCACGAAGACGTAGACCGCGTCACTCAACTGATCAAACGAGTCAGCCAGGGACGCACGATTTTGATGGTTGAACACAATATGAATGTCGTCTCATCGATTGCCGATACCATCACCGTACTGGCACGCGGCGCCGTGCTGGCAGAGGGGCCTTATGCAGAGGTTTCGCGTCACCCGGCGGTGATGCAAGCCTATATGGGCACCACCGAGGGGGAACTGGAAGGAGCGCACGCATGAGTACCCCCGCACTCGAAATTTCCAATCTGCAGGCATGGTATGGAGAGTCACACATTCTGCATGGTGTCGATCTCCAGGTCAGCCAGGGCGAAGTCGTTACCCTACTGGGCCGTAATGGCGCCGGCCGCACCACGACCTTGCGAGCCATTCTGGGATTAACGGGCTCGCGCAAAGGCTCGGTACGCATACATGGCACCGAGGCCATCGACCTGGCCACCTACAAGATCGCTCATTTGGGTGTCGGCTACTGCCCCGAAGAGCGCGGTATCTTCGCCAGCCTGTCGTGTGAAGAAAACCTGTTGCTCCCGCCGGCCGTGGGTGGCGCATTGGGCGGCGGCATGTCGCTGACAGAAATCTACGACATGTTCCCCAACCTGCAAGAGCGCCGCAACTCGCCGGGTACGCGCTTGTCGGGCGGTGAACAACAGATGCTGGCCGTGGCCCGTATCCTGCGCACCGGTGCGAACCTATTGCTGCTGGACGAAATATCCGAAGGCCTCGCACCGGTCATTGTGCAGACACTGGCGCGCATGATCACAACGCTGAAACAACGCGGCTACACCATCGTCATGGTTGAACAGAATTTTCGCTTCGCAGCGCCATTATCCGACCGTTTCTATGTCATGGAACATGGTCAGATTGTCGAGCACTTTGAGGCCAGCGAACTTCAAGAGAAGCAGGATACGTTGAACGAACTGTTAGGCGTATAAGAATCCTGTCATTCGCCGTATAGCGGCACCCACAAGAGAAGTGAAGGAGTCGTCCCATGAAGCTGCAACATATCACTGCCGTGCTAGCCTTGGCTGGCCTGGGATTATCTGGACTACCCGCCCAGGCCGCCGGCATCTCCGACGATGCCATCCGCATCGGTTTCATTACTGACATGTCGGGCGTGTACTCCGATATCGATGGCCCCGGCGGAGTCGAAGCCATCCGCATGGCCATTGCCGACGCCGGCGGCGTCATCGACGGCAAGAAAATCGAACTGGTCACGGCCGACCACCAAAACAAGGCCGACATTGCCTCCAGTCGCGCACGCGAATGGTTCGACCAGAACCATATCGACGTCCTGATCGGCGGCACCAACTCTGCCACCAACCTGGCCATGGCGGCTGTCGCGGCGGAAAAGAAACGTCCCTTCATTTCCATCGGTGCGGGCGCATCGGACCTGACCAATGCACAGTGTACGCCCTACACCGTTCACTATGCCTACGACACCGTGGCGCTCGCACGCGGCACGGGTTCAGCAGTGGTGAAAAATGGCGGCAAATCCTGGTTCTTCCTGACCGCGGACTACGCGTTCGGCCACGCCCTGGAGCGTGACACCAGCGCCGTGGTCAAGGCCGCGGGCGGCGAGGTCAAAGGCAATGTGCGCGCACCGCTGGCCACGTCCGACTTCTCATCATTCCTATTGCAAGCACAAGCCTCTGGCGCCCAGATCCTGGGCCTGGCCAATGCCGGTGGCGACACCGTCAACTCGATTAAAGCCGCCAATGAATTCGGCGTCACTCAAACCATGAAGATGGCGGGTCTGCTGATCTTCATCAACGACATCCACTCGCTGGGTCTGCAAGCCACCCAGAACATGTACCTGACCGACAGCTGGTACTGGGACCAATCCGACGAGGCTCGCGCCTGGTCCAAGAAGTTCGAAGAAAAGATGAAGCGCAAACCGTCCAGTCTGCAGGCCGCCGACTACTCGTCGGTCGCCTTCTACCTGAACGGCGTCAAAGCCTCCGGCACGGATGACCCCGACACGTTGATGAAATGGATGAAATCCAACAAGGTCAACGACTTCTATGCCAAGGATGGCTATGTCCGCGAAGACGGCCGCATGGTACACGACATGTACCTGATGCAAGTCAAAACGCCCGCCGAGTCCAAAGGACCTTGGGACTACTACAAAGTCGTAGCCACTCTGCCCGGCGACGAGGTCTACACCAAGCCCTCGGAATCGACCTGCAAAGTCTTCAAAAAGTAATCCGTTAGTCTGCGCGGCGCCCACTCTCCTACCCGGACCCGGGCACCGCGCACTAGCACGCCTCCATCCGAACGCGCAGGATTCTTCCCTACATGACTGACCTATTCGGCATACCAATACAGGCCCTACTCGGCCAACTGCTTCTGGGCCTCGTAAACGGGTCGTTCTATGCCATGCTGTCTCTGGGCCTGGCCGTCATATTCGGGCTGCTGAACGTCATCAATTTCGCGCATGGCTCGCTCTACATGCTGGGCGCATTCGTGGCCTGGATGGGCCTGTCCTACCTGGGCCTGAACTATTGGGTCATGCTGATCCTCGCCCCGCTGGTCGTGGGCCTGTTCGGCATCGTGATAGAAAAACTGCTGCTCAAGCACCTCTACAAACTCGACCACCTGTACGGCCTGCTGCTCACATTTGGCCTGACCCTATTGATCGAAGGCCTGTTCCGCAGCTTTTACGGCGTATCGGGCCAACCTTACCCCACACCTGACGCGCTGCGTGGCGCCACCAATCTGGGCTTCATGATCTTGCCCAACTATCGCGCCTGGGTCGTCGTCGCCTCCGTCACCGTCTGTGTAGCGACCTGGTTCATCATCGAGCGCACCCGCCTCGGCGCCCTGCTGCGCGCCGGTACCGAGAATCCAAGACTCGTCGAGTCCTTCGGCGTCAACGTGCCGCGCATGGTGACCCTGACCTACGGTTTCGGTGTCGCCCTAGCCGGCTTTGCCGGCGTGCTCGCGGCCCCCATTCTGCAAATATCGCCATTGATGGGCTCGAACCTGATCATCGTTGTCTTCGCCGTCGTCGTGATCGGTGGCATGGGCTCCATCCTCGGGGCCATCGTCACGGGTCTCGGACTAGGCGTCATCGAAGGGCTGACCAAGGTCTTCTGGCCCGAAGCCTCCAGCACCGTCGTGTTCATCATCATGGCCATCGTCCTGTTGGTTCGCCCCGCCGGACTGTTCGGGAAAGAAAAATGAATCGCCAACTACTCTGCTACGCGGCGGCGGCCATCGTCGTGGCCCTCTTGCCCTTTATCGGCGTGTATCCCATCTTTGCCATGAAGGTGATGTGCTACGCCCTGTTTGCCTGCGCCTTTAACTTGCTGCTGGGCTATACCGGCCTGCTCTCATTTGGCCACGCTGCCTTCCTGGGCAGCGCTGCCTACGCGGCTGGACATGCCATCAAGATCTGGGGCTTTCCTACCGAGCTCGGCCTCATTTTCGGCACTGCCGTCGCTGCCGCTCTCGGCCTGGTCATGGGCCTGTTCGCCATTCGACGTAGCGGCATCTACTTCGCCATGATCACGCTGGCCCTGGCGCAGATGGTCTTCTTCTTCTTTCTGCAAGCCCACTTTACTGGCGGAGAAGATGGCCTGCAACGCGTCCCCCGCGGCACGCTGCTGGGCTTCATCGACCTGAGCGACGACCTGAACCTCTACTACATGGTGATGGGCATCTTCGCGATCGGCTATTTCATCATCTGGCGCACCGTCCATTCACCTTTCGGCCAGGTCCTGCAAGCCCTGCGAGAAAACGAACCCCGCGCCCTTTCCCTAGGCTACGACGTCGATCGCTTCAAACTACTGGCCTTCGTCCTCTCTGCCGCCATTGCAGGTCTAGCCGGCGCCACCAAGACGCTCGTCTTCGTCTCGGCCACCCTCTCCGACGCTACTTGGCAAATGTCGGGCTTGGTCATCCTCATGACCCTCGTCGGCGGCCTTGGCACCTTGACCGGCCCCATCCTTGGTGCCTTCATCGTCGTCCTCCTCGAAAACAAAGTCGGCGACTTCGGACGCTTCATGGCCCACGCCACCGGCAGCGACTGGTTTTTGCGCCTGGGCGAATCCGTCACCATCGTCATCGGCCTCATCTTCATCATCTGCGTCCTGGCCTTCCGTAGAGGTATCGTCGGCGAACTCCAAGCCTTCGTCCAACGCCGTCGGGCACGAGTGGCGTCGTAGAGAGTTGAGTCCTTTTGGGGCGGTGTTGTTGCTTGCTGTTGCAGGGTTTCTCTATGGTGACGTTCGGGGATCGTGCCAGGGCGTGGGGGTGGCCAAATCACCTCGGCTCGGGCGCATGCAGGCGCCCTCGGTCCCGCTGCGCGGGACTGCCCGAGGCTCAAAAGGCCACCCCCACGCCCTGGCACGATCCCCGAACTCGCGATAGGGTGTCACCTTGGATGTTGGGCTTGCAACGATCTCGTTTTACATGAACGCTCGTGATCTACGATCGAGCAGTCGTCGACGACATCTCTTGTGTAGATGCTGATCGCATCAAAGCGACGGCGGTATTGATCTATTGCGAGCATGGGAGCCGAGTCTAAACGCCCCGCCGGCCTTTTGAGGATTGGGCAGTCCCGCGCAGCGGGACCGAGGGCGCCTGCATGCGCCCGAGCCAAGCCGATTAGGCCGGCGGGGCGTTTAGACTCGGCTCCCATGCGCCAAAAGAACCAACTACCCCCGCAAGAACTCAACCCTAACGCGAAAGGATGCTCTTCCGACGACGAGGTTTGTCCGTCAAGGAGGGCACGTCACGTCAGACGTTATATCCCTCTATGATAAGGGATGGTCCCCCAAAAACATGACGCAATCATAGGCGTCATTTTCTCTTTCACCATTAATCCGCCTCCAAGGGAAATTTACCGATGAGAGTGATGAAAGCCCCCCAACGGCTGCTAGTTGCCTTGGCCACAATCCTGTTTCTGTGGTCTCCCATGACACATGCAGCGAGCACTGCTCAATGCGAAGTCAGCACACCGGTTCGCTTCAGTGGTCTGAATTGGGAATCCAACTTACTACTGGCAGGTATCGAACGCTTCATCGTCGAACATGGCTACGGCTGCAAGACCTCGGTGGAAATTGGCGAAACGCTGGCCATGCTGGCGGCGCTGCAGCGCGGCGATGTCGACGTCACACCAGAAGTCTGGCCCAGCCAGATCGGCGAGGCCTGGGAAAAGGCGCAGAAAGCCGGCAAGGTCTTGGCGGTTGGCCACGTCTTTGATGCGACCGAGGGTTGGTATATTCCCCGCTATACCGCCGAGCGCTATCCCGACCTGAAAAGCGCGACGGATCTGGCGCGCTACGCCAAGGCGTTCGCGGATCCCGAGGACCCTGAAAAGGGCCGAGTCCTCGGCTGCCCAGCAGGCTGGACCTGCGGCACACTGAATACCAACATGCTTAAAGCATTGAAACTCGAAGATCAGTACACGATGTTCGCTCCAGGCTCAGGCGCCGCACAAAAGGCCGCGATCGTATCGGCCTACAAACGAAAGCGCGACATCGTGTTCTATTACTGGACTCCCACGCCGTTGGTAGGATCGCTGGATCTGGTCAAGCTGCAGCTACCGCCGTTCGATCAGGCGGCCTACACTTGCATTACCGATCCTAAATGCGCGAATCCTGTCCCGACCGAGTTCAAACCGAGCAAGGCAGTGACCGGACTAAACGCTCAATTCGCCAAGCAGGCTCCGCAGTTGCATGCCTTCTTCGAAAAACTTCACCTTCCTAGCGCGGTCATCGACGACACGTTAGGTTGGCTGGAGAACGAAGGGGCCGAACCGGAAGAGGCGGCGCTGTACTTCTTGCGCACGTACCCAAAGGTATGGCACACGTGGGTACCCGCGGATGTGGCCGAGCGCGTACAGGCCAAGCTATAAATCAGCCCGCGGCAGTACGCCGCGTGTAGTCAAGCTAAGGAATAACAACATGGATGCAATCTTCTGGCACGATGACCAATGGGTCACGGAAAACCCTAAACTACTTGGCCCGGCCGACCACGCCTTCTGGATGGCCAGCATGGTGTTCGACGGCGCCCGTGCCTTCGACGGCCTGACGCCCGACCTGGACCTGCACTGTCAACGTGTGATCCGGTCTGCCGAAAAAATGCTGATGAAGCCCCAGCTATCCTGGCAGGACATCCGCGACCTATGCTTGCAGGCCGTCGCAAAGTTTCCCGAGGGCGAGGCCCTCTACATCAAGCCCATGTTTTTTTGCGCCGATGGCTTTCTGCTGCCCGACGCCGCGAAGACCCAGTTCGTGCTGCACGTGTTCAAAGTCCCTATGCCGGGCGAACAAGGCTTTTCTGTGTGCTTCTCCAGCTTTGTGCGCGCCTGGCCCAGTATGGCCCCGACCGATGCCAAGGCCTCCTGCCTCTATCCCAACAGTCAACGCGCCATCCGCGAAGCCAACGACAAAGGCTTCGATAACGCCATCATGCTGGACGGCGATGGCCACGCCGCCGAGTTCGCCACAGCCAATCTGTGGATCGCCAAGAACGGTGTTGTCTCTACCCCCGCCGACAATGGCACCTTCCTTAATGGCATCACCCGCCAACGCGTCCTGGGCTTGTTGCGCGCCGATGGCATAGATGTCCAGGAACGCGCCATAACCCGTGCCGATGTCGAACACGCAGACGAAGTTTTTTCCACCGGCAACTACGGAAAAGTCGTCCACGTCAATCGCGTCGAAGGCCGTGAGCTTTCTTACGGACCGGTTGCCCGTCGGGCGCGCCAGTTGTACATGGAGTATGCGCGCAAGGGTGTTTCCTCGCGTTAGGGTTGAGTTCTTGCGGGGGTAGTTGGTTCTTTTGGCGCATGGGCATTGTGTTTAAACCCCCCGCCGGCCAAATCGGCTTGGCTCCCATGCTCGCAATAGATCAATACCGCCGTCGCTTTGATGCGATCAGCATCTACACAAGAGATGTCGTCGACGACTGCTCGATCGTAGATCACGAGCGTTCATGTAAAACGAGATCGTTGCAAGCCCAACATCCAAGGTGACACCCTATCGCGAGTTCGGGGAGCGTGCCAGGGCGTGGGGGTGGCCTTTTGAGCCTCGGGCAGTCCCGCGCAGCGGGACCGAGGGCGCCTGCATGCGCCCGAGCCGAGGTGATTTGGCCACCCCCACGCCCTGGCACGCTCCCCGAACGTCACCATAGAGACACCCTGCAACAGCAAGCAACAACACCGCCCCAAAAGAACACCCAACATCAACCGTCGGTGTTCTTCCCGAGCCCGAGATAACTTTCGATGACTCGAGGGTTCCCCGCCAGTTCGCGCGCCGGGCCATGCAAGATGACCTCGCCGGTTTCCAGTACATAGCCGTAGTCGGCGACCTGCAGGGCTGCGCGGGCGTTTTGTTCGACGAGGAGGATGGCGACGCCTGTCTCGCGTAGACGCGCGATGATATGAAAGATCTCGCGGACGATAAGGGGTGCAAGGCCCAGGCTGGGTTCGTCGAGCATGAGCAGACGAGGCTTGGCCATGAGGGCGCGACCGACGGCAAGCATTTGGCGTTCGCCGCCAGATAATGTGCCGGCCTCCTGGTGGCGGCGTTCTCGCAGTCGGGGGAACAGCGTGAAGACTTCGTCCAGTGTATTGCGCCAGCCGCTCTCACGGGCTCGATAGCGACGGAAACCGCCCAGCAAGAGATTGTCCTCGACGGACATGCTGCCGAATAACTCGCGGCGTTCCGGTACGAGGGACATGCCTGCGGCGACGCGGCGCTCTACGCTCCAGCCGGATACCTCGGCGCCGGCGTAATGGATGGGGCCCGACGCATGGCCTGTCGTGGGCAGCGAACCCATCATGGCATTGAGCAGCGTGGATTTGCCGGCCCCGTTGGCGCCGATGACCGTCACGATGCTGCCGGGCGCCACAGTTAAGGTTGCTTCGTTGAGCGCGCCGACTTTGCCGTAGCGGGCGCTGAGTGCGCAGACGTCGAGGATGGCATTTTGCGTCGGGTTTTGTTGGGGGGTCATTGCACGCTCCCGGTGACAGGCGTGGCCTGATCGGTGCCGGGCAAATCGTCGTCGATGCCGCCCAGATAGGCCTCGAGTACAGCCGGATTCTGTTGAACCTCGGCCGGGACGCCTTCGGCCAGCTTGGTGCCGAAATCCATCACCACCAGGTGGTTAGTCAAACGCATCACGAAATCCATATCATGCTCTACCAACAGGATGCTCATGCCTTCGGCACGCAGTTGCTCAAGCACCTGGGCCAGTTCTTGTTTTTCTTTGTAGCGCAGGCCCGCGGCAGGCTCATCCAGTAATAACAGAACGGGGTCGCTGGCCAGGGCACGTGCAATTTCCAGGATGCGCTGCTGGCCCAGAGCCAGGTTGCCCGCTTGCTCGTACAGATAGTCGCCCAGGCCGACACGCTTGAGTTGAGTGGCGGCCTCGTGCAACAGGCGGGCTTCTTTTGCGCGTTCGCTGTGCAGGGCGCCCGCGATCACGCTCACGTCGGCGCGCATGTGTGCACCCAAAGCCACGTTTTCCAGTACGGACATACCGGTCAATAACTGGACGTGCTGAAAGGTCCGTCCGACGCCGCGTCTGGCGATCTCGCGTGCGCTGCAGCTATTGATGTGTTCGCCAAGAAAGCGCACTTGACCGCGCGTCGCGGGCAGAACGCCGCTGATCAGATTGAAGGTCGTGCTCTTGCCCGCCCCGTTCGGACCGATCAGCCCGACAATCTCGCCCGCGCGCACATTGAACGTAATGTCGTTGACTGCCACTAGGCCGCCGAACTCTTTGCGAATCGCGTCGACCTCCAGGACCAGTTCGCCACGTTGCGGCCGCCCGCGTTGCGGCAAGGCTTCGGCACTGGGTGGCGGCGCGAGGTGACGGCGCGAGCCGGCGCTGCCGGTCAAGCGCGCCCACGCCGAGGACAAGATCGGCCACAAGCCATTGGCGGCATATTGCAGCATCAAGATCAGCAACACCCCGAAAACGATGAGCTCAAAGTTCGCGTTGGTGTTCAATAATTTGGGCAACAGATTTTGCAGTTGATCTTTCAGTCCCAGAATCACCGCCGAGCCCACCACGGCGCCCCAAACATGACCTGCACCGCCGACGACGGCCATGAACAAATATTCGATGCTGTAGTTGATACCGAATGGACTGGGGCTGACGGCGCGTTGCATGTGTGCGTAGATCCAGCCCGACAGGCAGGCCAGCAAAGCAGCCCAGATAAAGATGATGGTCTTGTACGAAGCGGTGTTGACCCCCATCGACTCCGCCATGCCCGCGCCGCTTTTCAGGGCGCGAATGGCACGGCCGGGACGTGAGTTCAGCAAGTTGCTGGTCGCCCATATCGACAACAGCATGAACACCCAGATCAGATAGTAAATATGGCGACCGCTGGCCAATGAGAATCCAAACAGACTGATGGGTTCCAGGCCGGCAATGCCGTCATGCTTGCCCAGCCAATCCAGATTGCCGAACAGAAAATACAGCGATAGTCCCCAGGCGATGGTGCCCAAGGGCAGATAGTGCCCCGACAGGCGCAGCGTGATCAGGCCCAGCAGATAGGCCACCACGGCGGTCAGCGACAATCCGGCTACCAAGGCCAGCCAGGGCGAGGTGTCGTATTGGCTGGTCAACACGGCCGTCGTATAGGCCCCCAGGCCCACAAAGGCCGCCTGGCCGAACGAGGTCAAGCCTCCCACGCCCGTCAGCAACACCAGGCCCAGCGCCACCAAGGCGGCCAGTCCGATGTAGTTAAGCTGCGTGATCCAGAACTCCGGCGTAAATGGCAACATCGGAAGAATGGCCAGTACGACAATGAATGCGATTAACAGAATACGGTTCATGGCGATTATTCCTCGTCATCCGTATGATGGCTGCTGAACGATCGCCACACGAGCACGGGAATGATCAGCGTGAACACAATGACTTCCTTGTAGGCGCTGGCCCAGAATGAAGAAAAAGCCTCCAGTATCCCGACCAGCACGGCGCCCGCCGCGGCAATCGGGTAGCTGACCAGGCCGCCGATAATGGCGCCGACGAATCCTTTCAAGCCAATCAAAAAGCCGGTGTCGTAGTACACCGTGGTGATGGGTGCGATCAACATGCCCGACATGGCGCCGATCGCGACCGCCAGGGTAAAGGTCAAGCTGCCGGACATCGTGGTGCTGATGCCCACCAGGCGCGCGCCGCGACGGTTGACTGCCGTGGCGCGCAATGCGCGACCGTACAGGGTTTTGCCAAAGAACAGCGCCAGCGCCACGATCAACAACGCACATGTTCCGACGACGAACAAACTTTGTGCGGACCAGGTCGCCGCACCCAGCGTGAATTGCCCGCTGACAAAGGCCGGCGTACGCCATCCCTCTGCGCCAAAGAACACCAGGGCCAGGCCCGTCAACGCGAAGTGCACCGCGACCGAGACAATCAACAGCACCAGCACGGAGGCTTCTGCCAAGGGTTGATAAACAATGCGATAGATCATGGGGCCCATCGGGATAATCAGCACGAGGGCGAGCAGCATGTTCAGCCACAAGGAGTTCTCCGGTCCCGCGTAGGCCTTTGTCAGCCACAGCAGTGCCAGGGGTATGACCACGCAGGTCACCAGCACTTTGGGCAACGCGCTTGCATTGCGAATCCGCACGGCGCGCAGTAGTTCCAGCACCAGCACCATCGCGCCCAGCAGGGGCAACAGGTAGGCAGTGCCAGGCACGCGGCCATTGACCAGCATCGCCAGGGTCAACGCGCCAAATGCGACGAACTCACCCTGCGGAATAAAGATGACGCGGGTAACGGTGAACACCAGGACCAGCGCCATGCCCAGCAAGGCATAGATGGCACCGTTGACGATGCCGTCCTGCAGCAGGATGAGCGCAATTGAAAAATCCATGAAACTGCCTTATGGGGTTGGCGGATGGAGCTGCCTCAAATGACGCACCGGCCCTCGGGCCGGTGCGTAGATAGATCGGCGAGCGATCATAACGCTACGCCAACAGCATGCACATTACAGATCGGGCTGATAGACCCACTTGCCCTTTTCGACCTTGACCATCACGCGCGAACGCTCATCGAAGCCGGCATGATCGGTGGGGCTCATATTGAATACGCCTTGCGAGGCGGCCAGGTTCTTGATGCCCTCAATGGCATCGCGCAACGCAGCCCGGAACTCCGGCGTACCGGGTTTGGCACCCGTCTTTAAGGCGACAGGCAATGCGGTCACGACCAGTTGACCGGCATCCCACATATGGCCGCCAAAGGTATTGGTCGTGCCAGCGCCGTATTTGTCCTCGTAGGCCTTGGTATAGGCCATTGCCGATTTTTTCACGGGATTGCTGTCGGGCAACTGCGCAGCGACCAGGAGGGGGCCGGCCGGCAACAGCATGCCTTCGCAATCAGCGCCGCAGACACGCAGCACATCATTGTTGGCGGCGCCGTGGGTTTGGTAAATCGTGCCTTGATAGTTGCGCGCACGCAGTTCCTTCTGAGGCAGCGCGGAGGGCGTACCTGCCCCGGCGATCAGAATCGCGTCGGGCTTGGCGCTGACCAGTTTCAGTACCTGGCCGGTCACGCTCGTATCGGTACGACCGTACTTTTCGACAGCCGTGATCTCGATGCCCTTGGCCTTGGCGGCATCACGCATCACCGTCAACCAACTATCCCCATAGGCATCGGCAAACCCGATAAAGCCCAGCGTCTTGACCTTGGCCTTGGCCATGGCGTCCGCTAACGCGCTCGCCATCAGGACGTCATTTTGCGGCGTCTTGAATACCCACTTGCGCTTGTCATCGACGGGCTCGACGATCTTGGCGCTGGCGGCCACACTGATCATCGGGACTTTGGTTTCCGCCACCACATCGACCATCGCCAGCGAGCCCGGCGTGATGGAGGTGCCAATCAGAACGTCGACCTTGTCGTCCGAGATCAGTTTGCGTGAGTTTTTCACGGCCTGGGTCGTATCGGTCGCGTCATCGAGCACGATCCATTCGATCTTCTGACCCGCGACCTCGGTGGGCAGCAACGCGACAGTGTTGCGCTCGGGAATACCCAGCGAGGCAGCCGGGCCGGTGCTGGCGACGGTCACACCTACCTTGACCTGTGCGCTGGCGAGCAACGGCAGGCTCAGAGCAACCGCGGCTGCGGCTACGGACAAGCTGAAATGCTTGCGCATCATGTTTTGTCTCCTGTTTAGGCTCTTGTTATGGCCCCGGATGAGGAAAAGTGAGCCCAGCTAATGTTATACAGAAAATAGGGATTTATCTTGATAAGTGTATCAAATACATCTCAAATCGACCCCCGTGACTTCCCTAGTTTGCGCAAGCGGCGCCATTAAGGGGATTCCCGGAGCATCGGCCACACCCGCTCCACGCGCCAGGCCACCCAAGCGGCAATCGCGGCCTTGATCAAGTCGCCCGGCACAAAAGCCGTCATCGCCAATGCAGCCTTGCCCCACCCCATTTGGGTGACGACAGCCAACCAGGGAATGCCGATCGCGTACACCACCACAATCCCCCCGGTGATGCAAGCCAGCCAATACATCAGTGCGGCCATGGCGCCACCGCTAGATGAAAGGACCAAACGGCGAGCCAACCAACCCGTCACGACGGCGCCAAGCGCCATGCCTACCAAGAAACCGCCCGTCGGCCCAAAAAACACCCCAAGCCCTCCTCGCCCGCCAGGCAAGACGGGCAAGCCAATCGCCGCCAGCAGCAGATACAACAGGCACGCCAGCCCGCCCCGCACGGGGCCCAGCATCGCCCCCGTCAGCATGACCCCCAGCGTCTGCAGCGTGATAGGCACAGGAACCACGGGCATCGGGATCGGGGGCATCAAGCTCAGCACCACGATCAGCGCGGCAAACAGTGCAATCAGCACAGTGTCTTGGGTTTTCATCATTTGCTCCGGGACGAAGTGTCAGAAATCATGAAGGACATGCATGCCACGCCGTATGTGGTGATGGATTAGCTGCGCGCGTCGATAGCCTGTGCCACCTGCTGCGCCCGTTTCAGCGTGCGCACGACCAGCGGCACGATCAGCGCCAACGGATGCCGGGCAAGGCCACGCGCAGCCTGTGCCTCGCGGATTTCCTGATAGTGGCGCCAGATTTCGGGCACGAAACGCAATGTCAGCGCCATTGCCAGCGAGATCTTGCCGGCATTCACCCACCCTAGGCGTTCCAGGGGCAACAAGGCGCGCTCGCAGGCCGCTATCAGGTCCGACGTTCGGGTCGATAGCGTGACGGCCAAGGCCAGGCCCACCAGCGCCGCAATGCGCAACAAGACGGCTGCCGCCTGCTGCCAGCTCTGGAAAACCACGGCAAAGACGCCGATCAACACCAATATCCAGACCAGACCGCGAACCTGGCGCCACAAGGCCGCGGCGCTGACACCTGTCGACCTGATCAGCACGCCCGATACGACCGCCGCCGTACCCAGTAGCCACACATTGTGCATGGCAAACAGCGCAATGCCGGCGATCACCAGTGCGGCCAATTTGGGCGCGGCCGGCAGCCGGTGCAACAGGCTATTGCCCGGTAAATATAAGGGTTCGATCATCATGCGCAGTGCTCTCGGTACCAGCGCAATGCAGCGCCGGGCGTATCGTCGACGGCAATGCGGCCATCGACCACGACCAGGACACGATCGAAGTCTTGCAATAACTCCAGGTCGTGACTGACGACGATCGCCTGCTGCGTCAATCCGGCGATTGCCCGACTGACGCGATTGCGATTACGCAAATCCAGTTGCGTCGTGGGCTCGTCAAAGACCACCAGTGCCGGCTGCATCACCAATACCGAGGCCAGCGCGACCAACTGGCATTCGCCGCCCGAGAGCATATGGCTGGCTCGGTCCGCCAAATGCCCGACACCCAGACTGTCCAGGCTGGCCTGTATGCGGCGGGCGCTTTCGTCGGCCGGCAGGCGCTGTGCCTTCAGGCCAAAAGCCATGTCCTCCCGCACGATGGGATACACGATCTGGTTTTCGGGGTTCTGGAAGACGAATCCCACCTGTCGGCGTATCGCCTTGAGATCGCGACGGGTATCCAGCCCGTCGAGCGTCACCCGTCCCGCCGTGGGCAACACCAAACCATTGAGCAGTTTGGCAAACGTGCTTTTGCCCGCGCCATTGGGGCCAACCACGCCCACACGGCGCTGATCAATAGCCACACTCACGCCCCGCAGGGCTTGGGAATGCGGCGTGGCAACAACGGTCTGATCAAACTCGATTAACATGGGGCGAAATTATGCCCGAAGCCGTTGATCGAACCTATTCCTATACGCGGACTCAAAGAGTAGATATGGACAAAGTCAACAAAACTGACGCCGAATGGCGTGCGCAACTCACCCCCGAAGAATACGCGGTGGCCCGTCAAAAAGGGACCGAGCGTGCCTTTACGGGGCGTTACTGGAATACCACTACGCTGGGGATCTACCGCTGTGTCGGCTGTGGTACCCCGCTATTCGCGTCGGACACCAAGTTCGATGCGGGTTGTGGCTGGCCGAGCTATTTCGAGCCGATCGACCCCGCTCGTGTGCGCGAAGAGCGCGACACGGCCCACGGTATGGTCCGGACCGAAGTACTGTGCAATATCTGCGATTCCCACCTGGGCCACGTATTTCCGGATGGCCCCGAGCCCACCGGGCTGCGCTATTGCATTAATTCGGTATCGCTCAAATTCGAACCCATCGAAGACTGATGAAGAAATTTCTGTTTGACCTGTTCCCGCTGATTCTTTTCTTTGTCGCGTATCGCTACGCCGATATCTATACGGCGACGGCGGTGGCCATTGCGGCCTCGGTTGCCCAACTGATTTGGTTACGAGCCACAGGCAAGCGTATCGAAATGACACACTGGGTCAACATCTCGGTGATTGTCATTTTTGGTGGTGCGACCTTGTGGCTACACAGCGATGTCTTTATCAAGTGGAAACCCACCGTCTTGTACTGGCTATTTGGTGCGGCGTTATTGGGCGGAAAATTATTTGGCCGCAATATCATGCGGCGCTTGCTGGGCAGTCAAATTGAACTTTCCGACGCCGCCTGGGACAAACTGAACCTGAGCTGGGGTTTGTTCTTTTTAGCGGCAGGCGCCATCAATTTGTACGTGGCGTTTTCCGGCCATTTCACCGAGTCCCAGTGGGTGAATTTCAAGGTCTTCGGATTGATGGGGCTGTTGCTGGTTTTCGTGATTGGCCAGTCGCTGTGGCTGAGCAAACATATGCAGCATCCCACTCAGCCAGAGGCTGGCGAGACACCCCCGCGCGAAATCGGCAAGGACTGATTTCCCGCCCGGCATGCCGGGCGTTTTACGGCTGACTCGCCTGTTTGGGTTTGACCTGCTTAGGTTCGGCCCCTCATGTTTGGCCATTTTTCCCGTGCTTGATTGCTCTACTGATGACTGACACCACTGACCGCATTGCACTGATACGTACCCGCCTGGCGCCGCTGGCACCCACGGCGCTGGACATCCGCGACGACTCACATCTACATGCGGGACATGCAGGTGCCGAGGGCGGCGCGGGGCACTACCATGTGCGTATCGTTTCCGTACGCTTTGCCGGCTTGTCGCCGGTGGCGCGACACCGCCTGGTGTATGATCTTTTGCAAGATTTGATCCCTTTTCCCATCCATGCGCTTGCGCTTGATGCCCAAGCTCCTCTGACAAATCCCTAAAGGAAACCCATGAAACGCATCGTGATGCTGGCCGCCGCTTGTGCGGTCGCCATTCCCGCCTTTGCGCAGAACGTCGCTACCGTTAATGGCAAGGCAATCTCTCAGCAAAGTCTGGATCAATTCGTCAAACTGCTGGTCAGCCAGGGCGCGACGGATTCGCCCCAATTGCGCGAACAGGTCAAGCAGGAAATGATCAATCGCCAGATCTTCGTCCAGGCCGCCGAAAAAGCCGGCATCGCCAAACAGGCCGATACCGAGACCGAGATCGCGCTGGCCCGCGAAGGCATTCTGGTACGCGCCCTGATGGCCGACTACCTGCAAAAGCACCCCGTCACCGACAAGCAAATCCAGGCTGAATACGACAAGGCCAAGAAGCAACAGGCCGGCCAAGAGGAATTCAAGGTTCGCCACATCCTGGTCGAAGACGAAAAGACCGCCAACGATCTGCTCGCCCAGATCAAGGCCGACAAAAGCAAGTTCGCCGATCTGGCCAAGAAAAACTCCAAGGATCCCGGCAGTGGCGCCAAGGGCGGCGATCTGGGTTGGGCTGCCCCCACCAACTACGTCAAACCGTTTGCCGACACCGTCAGCAGCCTAAAGAAGGGGCAATTAGCCGACAAACCCGTACAGACGCAGTTCGGCTGGCACATCATCGAGGTCGAAGACACCCGTCCGGTGGAGTTCCCGCCGCTGGATCAAGTTCGCCCGCAACTCGAAGAAATGCTGCGTCAACAGACGTTGGGCGAGTACCAGAAAGAACTGCGCGAAAAAGCCACGATCAAGTAAAGCGGCGATATGCCTGGCTGCGGCCAGGCTTGAACCTGCACCCCAAAGGTTGGATATTTGTCCGATTTTTGGGGTGTTTTGTTTGATGGTTGAGGCGAGGCGTGATTGATTGCATTCAATCAAAAGCCAAGCCGATATCTCGCTCAGAAGACTTGCGCAAAACGATAGAATTTCAAAAAACAACGATGATTCAGAAAGCTCAAACGCCCAGCAAGGCTTTCAGGGCATCCTCGTCCAACACCGTCACACCTAATTCCTGCGCTTTGGTGAGTTTGCTGCCGGCGTCTTCGCCCGCCACCACGTAAGCGGTTTTCTTGGAGACAGAGCCGCTGACCTTGCCGCCTGCGGCCAGGATGTGACGGGTGGCTTCGTCGCGTGTCCAGTTGGGCATCGTGCCGGTCAAGACGAATGTCTTGCCCGCTAGAGCGTTGCCCTGCGGTCCTGCTTCGGCAACAGGGTGTACGCCCTGCTTTGTGAGCAGATCGATGATTTCGCGGTTGTGCGCCTCGGCAAAGAATCGGCGGATAGAGGCAGCCACAACGGGCCCCACATCGGGTGCGCCGACTAGGGCCTCCTCGTCAGCATCCATGATGCTCTCGATGCTGCCAAAGTGACGCGCCACATCGCGCGCGGTCGTCTCGCCTACGTGACGGATGCCCAGGGCAAACAGCAAACGCCCCAGCGAAGGCGTACGCGCCTTGTCAATGGCCTGCACCAGATTCTCGGCAGACTTCTTGCCCATACGATCCAGGGCGGCCAACTCAAAAGCGGTCAGGCTATAGAGATCGGCCAACGATTTCACGCGCCCACTGTCGACCAATTGATCGACCAGTTTTTCACCCAGACCATCGATATCCAGTGCCTTGCGGCCGGCCGCATGCCAGAGCGTTTGTTTGCGTTGGGCGGCACAAAACAGGCCCCCGGTACAACGGGCGATCGCCTCGTCTTCCGTACGCTCGATCGCCGAATCGCAGATGGGGCATCGGGTCGGCATGACGAACTCACGTGCGTCCTCGGGCCGTTGACTGAGCACCGGCGCTACGACTTCCGGAATCACGTCGCCAGCGCGCCGTACGATCACGGTGTCACCTATGCGTACGTCTTTGCGACGGATCTCGTCTTCGTTGTGCAGGGTCGCGTTGGTCACGGTAACGCCCCCGACGAACACCGGCTGCAACCGAGCCACCGGCGTGATCGCACCCGTACGGCCTACCTGGACCTCGATATCCAGCAACCGCGTGGAGGCTTCTTCGGCGGGGAATTTGTGCGCCACGGCAAAGCGCGGTGCACGCGCGACGAAACCTAGTACCTTTTGGGCCGGCAGGGAGTCGACCTTGTAGACGACCCCATCGATGTCGTACGCCAGACCGGGCCGTTCGCGGCCGACCTGCTCGTAGAACGCCAGCAAGCCTTCGGCCCCGGTGACGCGGTGATTGTGTTGCGTATTGACGGGCAAGCCCAATGTCGCCAACCAGCTCAGCATGGCGCCATGCGTGTCGTATGGCAGCGTCGATTCCCGACGGGCGTTACCCGTGGATTCTTCGAACCGCTCTGCCTGCGTTTCGGGCAAACCCTGGACTTCGCCCCAGCTATAGGCAAAAAACCGCAAGGGGCGTTGCGCCGTAATGCGCGGATCCAATTGACGCAAGCTACCGGCCGCGGCATTGCGTGGATTGACAAATACCTTGTCGTCCCGCGCTGCCTGGCTACGATTCAGGCGCTCGAACTCCGCGCGATTCATCAGGACCTCGCCACGCACTTCCAGCACACGCGGCGCGGCGCCCTTCAGGCGCAGAGGGATCGTGCGTATCGTACGAATATTGGCGGTGACGTCTTCGCCCGTCTGACCGTCACCCCGGGTGGCGGCCTGTACCAGCACTCCGTTCTCGTATCGCACGCTGATGGCCAAGCCATCGAGCTTCAATTCACAAAAATAGGCGGGTGATTCGTCTGGCCGCAACAACCCCGCGCCGCGCAGCGTATCGGATACGCGGCGGTCAAACGCGTGCACGTCATCCGACTCGAAGGCGTTACCCAGCGACAGCATCGGCACGGCGTGCCGTACGCTGCCAAACGCCGCGACGGGCGCCGCCCCCACGCGCTGCGTGGGCGACTCGGGTGTCACTAATTCGGGGTGATCTGTTTCGAGCTGGACGAGCTCGCGCATCAGCGCGTCGTAGTCCGCATCGGAAATGGCGGGCGCATCGTGCACGTAGTAGCGCACGTTATGCTGTTCAATCTCGTGACGCAGCTCGCTCGCCCGCTGCGCCGCTTGTGTGGCGCTGGCGTGCTCAGCCATCAAGCAAACACCCGTTGTGCGCGCACGCTGCCTGCAGGCAGTCCAGCCTGATCCAGCTTGCTGAACAACGTTTGCAGTTGCTCGTCAATGCCCGTTTCCATGCCGTCGACGACGGGTCTGCCTTGATCGTCCACCAACTCGGCTTGCAACCGCGCGGCCAGATCCCGGCCCACATCGACCATACGCCCAAACGCGCGCGAATCGGCCGGGCTGCACGGCACATCAAGCAGCAGCACAAGACGACTGACGGCAGCCATGCCATCGTCAAAACCTGCCCCATCGCCACGCGACAACGTAAAGCGTGTCGCGCCAGTATCAGTCAGCCAGAGCAAACGCGTATTGTCCACGGCGAAACCCAACTCTCGTGCCACGCTGATTACGTCGATCGTGGATCGCGGCTCGCGCAGCAACAACGTCAGTCCAACCTGGGCATCCAGTGCCGCACAGAGTTCGTCCAGCTTGACGGCGCGCTCGAGCACGACTTGCTGATCCGGCCCTTCGATCGTAGCCTCGAAACGGTCCGCCAATTCTTGGGCACGCGCCCAGAGCTGCGACCACTCGATCGCCGTCAAAGGCCCGCTGCGATTGGCCAGGAGTGCCGCCAGTTGCAACGACGCGTACGACTCTTCGGGATGAATACGGGCACGATGACGACCCGCCTCGGTGGTGGCAAACACACGCACGGGTTTGGTCCCCACCTGATGCACGCCCTGTATGGCCGGCAGCAACTCGGCGCCAAGCATCGGCTCGCCGAGGTGAATCTCAATCACCACTTCGCAACCGGGATCGGGCTCTTCGGTGTCGTCCACGTCATTCGCAGGTGCAGCGGCGGCGGCAGTCGCGGCTGCCGCGACATGCTCCGGACCCATACCGGGTTCCCGACGTTTGGCGTCTGCGCTCGAACGTACCGCCCCCTCACCGTCACTCAGTAAGGGATCCTGTTCCGAGGTGGGGAACCGTGCCTGCATACGACTGCGCGCACGACGGTCTTGCCACCAGTTGAAACCCAATACCAGTAGTATCAGAAGTACACCCAGGACAATCAGACCGATCTGCAAATTACTCATGTGTCAATCCTGCGCCAGCAAGCAGCGCCATTCCGTTATTAGTGGTTATGCGGCTTCGGAGGCCATTTGCACGGCCGAGTCAATATCAACAGCAACGATACGCGAAACCCCTTGCTCTTGCATGGTAACGCCCACCAGTTGCTTTGCCATCTGCATGGCAATCTTGTTGTGCGAGATAAACAAGAACTGCGTCTGCTCGCTCATGCTTCTGACAAGATTGGCATAGCGCTCGGTGTTAGCGTCATCCAGCGGGGCATCCACCTCGTCCAGCAGGCAGAATGGGGCGGGGTTGAGCTTGAACAGGGCAAATACCAATGCCGTCGCGGTCAGGGCTTTTTCCCCACCCGACAGCAAATGAATCGTACTGTTGCGCTTGCCCGGGGGCTGCGCCATGACCTGCACGCCGGCGTCCAGGATTTCGTCGCCCGTCATGGAGAGCTTGGCCTCGCCACCCCCGAATAACCGAGGGAACAGTTCACCAAAATGGCCATTGACGGTATCGAACGTGGCCTGCAGCAACTCGCGTGTTTCGCGATCGATCTTGCGGATAGCGTCTTCGAGGGTATCGATGGCCGTCAGCAAGTCTTGTTGCTGAGCAGCCAGAAACTCCTTGCGCTCGCGAGACGCATTCAACTCGTCCAGGGCGGCCAGGTTGACGGAGCCCAGGCTCTCGATCTGACGCGAAATGCGACCGACCTCGGACTGCAGCCAGTTGGCCCGGCGCCATTCTTCCGGCTGATTGGACAATTCTCGGGCCAAGGTTTCGCGATCGACCTCGCGGGCATTGAGCTGCTCGGTGAATTGTTCTTCGGCCAGGCGAGCGGCCTGCTCCTGTAATTGCAATTCAGTGATACGCGCACGCAACGGCTCGAGCGTACGCTCTTGTTGCATCCGGTCTTCGTCAGCCCCGCGCAGCAAGGCCGCCAAATTATCGAGCTCCTGGCGTGCGAGCGTCAGGGATTCCTCGCGCTCGGCCCGGGCTTCGAGCGCGTCCTGCAGGCCGGTTTGCGAAGCGGTCTCGTCAAACTCGGCCAGCTCGGCCTGCAATTGCTCGAGCTCGATGGCTCCGCGCTGGCTTTGATCAATGGCCAATTGTCGATTGCGCTGCAGATCCGCGATGCGCGACTGCACGCCGCGCTCGGCGAACTCGGCCTCCTGAGCGGCACGTTCGAGCTCACGCAGTCGGGCGCGCGCCGCCTCGGCTTGTGCCGCCAGGTCTTCACCGGCGATCTCGGCATCGGAAAAACGCGATTGATGGTCGGCCAGTTCCTCGTCCAGTGTCTCGAATCGGGCTTCGGCCTCTTCGCGAGTCGCGCGCAGGTCTTCTTCATGCGCCGAGATTTCTGCGAGATCCTGACGCAGGCGTTCGGCACGCTCACCGGACTGCTGGGCCTGTTGCTGCAAGCGTGAATGCTCAAGCTGGATGTCATGCACCCGACGCGTGACTTCGGCCACACGCTGACGTGCCGGCGCGATCGCTTGCGAAACCTGTTGCCAGATGCTTTCCGCACGCGCCACGGCAGCACGCGCCTGATCGGAGATCAACTGGTGCGCCTTGATTTCGCGCTGCAGGTTCTCGATTTCGTGTTGGCGTGCCAACATGCCGGCCTGCTCGGAGTCTGGCGCATAAAACCGCACACTATGGGCATCGACCAAATGGCCCGCCGGCACCACACATACCGCGCCGGGCGGCAAAGTGGCGCGCAGGGCCAGGGCCTGGCCGATATCGTCGGCGATATACACGCTGCCCAGCCACGCGTTAAGCATGGTGCGCAGATCGGGATCCGTCACGCGCAATAGACTCGACAGCGGCGTCAGGCCCGATGGCGCGGCCGGCGCGGGGGCCGCGACCGGCACCTGGTAAAACGCGAGGCGTGCGGGTGGTGCGTCCTCGGCAAAGGCACGCGACCAGTCCAGGTTGCGCACCTCCATTGCCGTCATGCGCTCGCGCAACACGGCTTCGAGGGCGTTTTCCCAGCCCGGCTCGATATTCAGTTTTTGCCACAAGCGCGCCAGACCGGTCAGCTCGTGCTTGGTCAGCCAAGGCTCGAGCGTCCCCTGCTTCTGGACGTCTTCCTGGAGTTTGGCCAATGCGGCCAAACGAGCCTCGAGTCGTGACAGGCTTTGCGCGTCTTGCTGGGCGGCGTTCTGGGCGCGGCTACGCTCGGCGTCCGCCTCAGGTACCTGACCCTCCAGCGTCGCCAACGCTTCCTGGGCCTCGTCGAGTTGGTCCTCGCCCATGGCACGGTCGCCGGCCAGTTGCTCCAGCCGGACAGGATCCGGCGCCTGCAGTTCGCGTAATTCCTGCTGCAAGCGCTCTCGGCGCTGCTCCAGGTTTTGCAACTGGCGGTCGGCATCGCGCTGGGTTTGCGCCGCCAGCGCCAGGTGTTGCTCGACGCGTGCCAACCCGCTGCGCATCTCGTCGCGCGAGGCGGCGGCATCCCGTACCCGGGACTCGGTATCGGGCAGGCTGGCCTGGGCCTCCTCGGCTAGCGCGCGGGCCTCTTCGGTGCGGGCCGCGCCGGTCGCCAGGTCGTCTTCGGCCTGTGCGATCTGCTCGATACAGTGCGCTTGTTGGGACTCCCATTCGGCAATCTGTTGCTGCAATTGATCCCGGCGTGCTTGCAGACGGTTGCGCGAATCCACGACGTGACGAATTTCGGCCTCGAGGCGGCTGACTTGCGCGTTCGCCTCGTATAGATGCCCCTGTGCCGTGTGCACGGCGTCACTGGCCGCGTAATGGGCCTGGCGACGTGATTCCAGCTCGAGTTCGCCCGCGCGCAGCCCTGCGATGGCCGCCTCCAGGTTCGTCTGGGCCTGGGCCATCTCCTGGTTTTTGCGCTGGCGCTCATCGCGCGCACCGGTTTCTTTCAATAGCCACAGGGCGAACTGCTTCTTTTCGCCATCGGCCTGCAATCCACGGTATTGCCGAGCTACCTCGGCCTGAGCCTCGAGTTTTTCCACCTGCGAGCCCAGCTCGCGCAGGATATCTTCGACCCGTGTCAGGTTTTCGCGGGTATCGGACAAACGGTTTTCGGTTTCGCGGCGCCGCTCTTTGTAGCGCGAGACGCCCGCAGCCTCTTCGAGGAAAACGCGAAGCTCTTCGGGGCGCGCCTCGATCAGGCGGTTGATCATGCCCTGCCCGATGATGGCGTAGCCACGCGCACCCAGGCCGGTGCCCAGGAAAATGTCGTGAATGTCGCGACGCCGAACCTGCTGATTGTTGACGTAATAGCTGCTGGTACCGTCGCGCGTCAACACGCGACGCACCGCGATCTCGGAATACGCGCTCCATTGGCCAGCGGCACGCCCTTCACTATTGTCGAATACCATTTCGACCGATGCGCGCCCGGCGGGTTTGCGATGGCCCGATCCGTTGAAAATCACGTCCTGCATGGACTCGCCACGCAACTCGGAGGCCTTGGCCTCGCCCAGCACCCAGCGCACGGCATCGATAATATTGGATTTACCGCAGCCATTGGGACCCACCACGCCGACCAACTGACTGGGGACGGGGATCACGGTAGGATCGACGAATGATTTGAATCCGGCGAGTTTTAGTTGTGTAAGGCGCACTGTACGATGACGGACGGGTGGGGTTAAACGAAACGCGTTGAACAGACCTGCCGTACCCATGACAAACCCGGAATGGAAAACCGGGAATGCCAGACTGGCCCGCAGGGCCAAAAATGGCGAATCAGATGTGGTTCGTATGATACCCCAGCCCGTCGATGCGCTTAGTCAGGAATCGACAATAACGCCCGGCCTCACGCGCCAGACGCTATACTCGCTGACACTTTTTTCCATACGATACAGATTTTTCACCGCTGCCAGCAGACCGGCAGCCACCGGGGATTGTCTTTTGAAACGTGGGTTTTATCTGGTCATGGCTGCTCAGGCCTTCTCGTCTCTGGCGGACAATGCGCTGTTCATTGCAGCGATCGCCTTGATACTGGAATTGCATGGCCCTGACTGGATGGCGCCGCTGATGAAGTGGTCATTCGCACTGTCCTACGTGGTGCTGGCCGCTTTCGTTGGCGCACTGGCCGACTCCTTCCCCAAAGGGCGGGTGATGTTCGCCACCAACGCCCTCAAGATCTGCGGCTGCCTGATGATGTTCCTGTATGCCAATCTAGGGGTTTCCGAGCAATACCAGACCTATTTGGTCTGCTTGGCGTATGGGCTGGTCGGCGTGGGCGCCGCGGCGTACTCCCCGGCCAAATACGGCATCGTCACCGAAATGCTGCCGCCCGAAATGCTGGTCAAGGGCAATAGCTGGATCGAGGGCCTGACGGTGTTCTCCATCATCCTGGGTACCGTCCTGGGCGGCGTCCTGATTTCTCCTGCTGCTTCGCTCGTGTTGCTGGATCACCAATTTATCGGCAAATGGGTGCACACGCCGGCAGAGGCGGCCATTTTGGTCATTGCCTTTGTGTATCTGCTGGCGTCGCTGTGCAACCTGCTGATTCCGCACACACACGTGCGCTACCCGCCGCAACAAAAAAACCCCATCAAACTGACCAGGGCCTTTGCCAGCTATGTGCGAGTCCTGTGGAATGACAAGCTGGGTCAAATCTCGCTCGCCGTCACCACGCTCTTCTGGGGCGCCGGCGCCGTCTTGCAATTGATCGTCATCGAATGGGGCAGACGCCACCTGGGATACCGCCTGGATGAGGCCTCGATGTTGATGGGCGTGGCGGCAGTCGGCACGGTTGTGGGCTCTATTCTGGCCGGGCGCATCCCGCTGCGCAAAGCCTTGTGCGTGCTGCCAGTGGGCGCCTTGATGGGCCTGGTGGTGCTGTTGATGCCACTGGTCAAAGCGACCTGGGCCGTCTACGCTCTCCTGTTGCTGACAGGCGGGCTTGCCGGATTCTTTGTCGTGCCCATGAACGCCCTCTTGCAGCACCGCGGCCATGTCCTGCTATCGGCCGGGCACTCCATTGCCGTTCAGAACTTCAATGAACAGCTCAATATTCTGCTGATGGTGGCCATGTACACCCTGATGCTGTGGCTGCAAATCCCGATCAACACGGTGATCGTGCTGTTTGGCCTGCTGGTCGCCATCCTGATGGTGCTGTTCATGCGCTGGAGTCGCCGCAACATGTCTGCCAATCCCGCCCTGCAAGAGCAAATTGGCCAGGAAGGTCACGGCCGGGCGCTCGACACCCCGCATTGAACCGCAAAACGCGCTATGCGCCACGACGCCCCTGCATGGGGAGTCAACCCGCATGAACACACGCCAAATACCGGACAGAGCCGACACACCTTGTGCCGGGCGTCAGCCCGAGGTCGCGGCGAGCCTGAGGTCTTGCCAGGCCCGTGCCTTTTCGGTGGGGCTGCGCAGCAAATACGCGGGGTGATAGCTGACAATCACCGGAATACTGCGCCCGTCATCCGTCGTCAGTGCGTGCTGACGCCCGCGCAGATTGCCAATCGTGGCATCCGTTCCCAGCAGGGTCTGGGCCGCGAAACGACCCAGCACCAAAATACGTTCGGGCTGAATCAGCTCAATCTGCCGCTTCAGGTAGGGGCTGCAGGCCGCGATTTCCTCGGGCTTGGGGTTGCGATTGCCCGGCGGACGGCATTTGATGACGTTGGCGATAAAGACGTCTTTTTCACGACTCATCCCCACCGCGCTCAACATGGCGTCCAGCAACTGGCCGGACCGCCCGACAAAGGGTAGGCCCTGGCGGTCTTCTTGTTCGCCCGGCGCCTCACCTACGACCATCCAGCGAGCGGGCCGCGCACCCATGCCAAACACCGCGTGACGACGCCCCTGGCACAAGCCACAAGAGGTGCATTGCTGAACCTGGTCGCGCAGCGCGTCAAAATCGGTCGCGGGAATCACCGGCTCGGTGACCGAACGAGACTCTGCCGCAGGTTGAGGCTGCTTAATGGAAGGCGAGGATCGAGGCGGCCGGGGCGCCGCGACAGGGGCCGCAGGGACCACAGAAACGTTGAGCGGCCCCTTGGCCACCGCGCGCTCGCCTTTTGTAGCATCGGCGGCCCGCACCGCACTGAGCGCCGCGGCTGGGCCATCCGCCGTTCTGGCGGCCCCGCCTACTCCGACCGAATCGTCGCCTGCCGGGGCGTTCGCCCCCCTGGCCTGCGTCGACTCGTCATGGAACGATTCCGCCTGGGTCGACGCCTGCGGCACCACTACCGGCTCGGCAACCTGCAGCCAGGTCTTTTCAATGCCGATTTCGCGCAGCCAGAGCTTCTGCAACGCATTGATGCGGGGCGCCACCATCGTCACGACGGTTCCTCTTCGTCCACCCATATTTTCTGCATCACCAAAGCATCCTCGCGTTGCCCCTGACCGGTCGGATAATAGCCCCGACGCACGCCGATACGCTGAAATCCGCGCTTTTCATAAAAACCCACAGCCGGCTGATTCGAGGGCCGAACCTCAAGCATCACTGCCGGCAAATCCTGGGCGCGTGCGAGCTTCACGCACCAGTCCAGCAGCATACTGCCCATACCCTGGCGATGGTGCGCGCGAGACACCCCTATCACCAGCAAATGCGCCACATCCGGGGCCAGCATGACCAAGCAAAATCCGACGACCTTGCCCGCCTGGCGCAAAACGCAGGCCTCGTAGCCCGACGCCAGCGCATCGGCAAAATTGCCCCGCGTCCACGGAAACGCCTGCAGATTCGCCTCGAGGTCAGCCACCTCGTCCAGATCGGCTTGCGCCATCGGCTCGAGCACAGGAGCAGACCAGGTCGGCGCGGCCTTGGGATTGCCCCCTAACCCGCGATCACGCTCGGCCGTCGTAAATGCCACCTTGTCGCGCACGTAGAGCGGCGCGGCCAGCTCCGGCGCGGCGCCTTCGCCACGCAGCCAGGCTTGCCGGGCCAAATAGGCCACGTCACGCGCCTGGGGACGCGTCGCCGCACTGCGGCGCCAGTCCGACGGCGCCGCCATCTCGGCCGCATAGACATCCCAGGCATCACCCGCCAAGACCGGCGTGGCCACTGTCAGCGAGGACGCGTCGCCGCGCACCAGCCCATCGCCAACGCCATTGGCCAGACCAATGGCCAAACCCCTCACCGGCTCGCTGGCCGACCAGATCGACAGGTGATGGGCAGCCCAAGGCACCACCTCAGCCGCCGCGATCAACATCGGGGCCTGAAGCGTCACCCAGGGATTATCCGCATCCCGGCCAAGCGCATAGGCCGCCAGATAGACCTCGTTCATTCGTGCATCCAGGGCCACCAAGACGACATCCCCGGGTTCGGCGCCCGTCTCGTGCGCCACCGCCAGGTGAGACACCACGGACACCACAGGCACCCCCAAGGCCAATCCCATGCCCTGTGCGACCCCGCAGGCGATCCGCAGCCCCGTAAAGCCGCCTGGCCCCTGGCCAAACGCCACGGCGTGCAAGTCCGTCGGCGCCAGCCCAGCCCGCGCCAGTAGCTCGCCCGCCATGGGCAGCAAGCGCTCGGCGTGCTCTTGTGCACCCTCGTGTTCGAGCACGCAAACCGTGCTGCCCGCATCGGTTTCGCGCAAAAGGGCCACCCCGCAACGCGAGGAGGACGTCTCAAGAGCCAACAGGTTCAAATCCATAGATGACGATTGTACGAAATCACAAGAACGGCCCATTAAGTCACAAGAATGTCTCTTGAACGTGTAAGGGGGATTTCAACCTTATCTCGCAATGTGTAATATCTTGTGAATGGCTACTAGCCGTTGATTCTCGTCACTGTTACATTTCGGGCCATGAACACGCAAAACACCAACCCCATCCGCAAAATCCTTGTCGTCGATGATGATCCGCGTCTGCGCGATCTGCTACGGCGGTACTTGTCGGAGCAAGGGTTCAACGTCTTTGTCGCCGAAGACGCGAAAGAAATGGGCAAGCTCTGGCAGCGCGAGCACTTTGATCTGCTCGTACTCGACCTGATGCTGCCCGGCGAAGACGGTCTGTCGATCTGCCGCCGCCTGCGTGGCGGCCACGACAACACGCCCATCATCATGCTGACGGCCAAGGCCGAGGAAATCGACCGTATCGTTGGCTTGGAAATGGGCGCCGACGACTACCTGTCCAAGCCATTCAACCCCCGTGAACTGCTGGCTCGCATCAATGCCATTTTGCGCCGCCGCGGTACCGAAGAACACCCGGGTGCTCCCAGCCAGGAAAACGAATCCATCGTCTTTGGGCCGTATGTGCTCAACCTGTCGACCCGTACGCTCACGCGCAATAATGAGCAGGTTCCCATCACCACGGGCGAATTTTCCGTCCTGAAAGTTTTCGCACGCCACCCCAAGATCCCGCTGTCGCGCGACAAACTGATGGAACTGGCCCGAGGCCGAGAATACGAAGCCTTCGATCGCAGCCTGGACGTGCAAATCTCGCGCCTGCGCAAGCTGATCGAACCCAATCCGTCCAAACCGGTCTTCATCCAGACGGTCTGGGGTCTGGGCTACGTGTTTGTTCCGGATGGCGGCAGCTGATCACGCCACAGGACCTCGACACGCACGACGTCTCGTGCCCGGTTTACGCAGGATCCTTCGCAATCTGACCTCTCGCCTCAAATTGGGGCTGTTCGGCCGCACTTTTTTGCTGCTGGCAGCCCTGATGCTGGTGAGTCTGGGCGCATGGCTGCAAGTTTTCTTCAGCATGGAGCTCGGCCCGCGCGCCAACCAAATGGCGCAGCGGGTGATCACTGCCGTCAATATCACCCGGACGGCGCTGATCTACGCTGACGGCACCGAACGCAGCAAGCTGCTGCTCGACTTGGCCACCAACGAGGGGATCCAGGTCTATCCCCGCGAAGTCACCGACTTCACCGAGGCCCTGCCCGAGGACGACTACTGGCAACGGGTCGCCCAGCACATCCGCACGCGTTTTGGTCCTGAAACCCAGATCATGTGGGGCGTCAATCAAGTACCGGGCTTCTGGGTCAGCTTTCAGATCAACCAGGACCTGTACTGGCTCGTCTTCGAGCGCGAGCAAATCGGCCTGACCGGTGGTATCGAATGGCTAGGCTGGGGCGCCACCGCCCTGCTGCTCTCGCTCGTCGGCGCGGCAGTCAGCGTGGGCTTCGTCAACCGTCCACTCTCGCGCCTGGCGCGCGCCGCACAAGTCCTCTCCCGCGGCGATACCCCCGCCCCACTCCCTGAAAACGGACCACTCGAGATCCGCGACCTGAACGCGTCCTTCAACCGCATGTCCAAAGACCTGCGTCGAGCCGAAGCGGACCGCGAACTGATGCTGGCGGGCATCTCCCATGACCTGCGTACCCCTCTGGCACGCATGCGGCTCGAAATCGAAATGAGCGGCGTATCCGAAGACGCCCGCCAAGCCATCGACGACGACCTGGGCCAAATCGATCACAGCATCGGCCAGCTCATGGAATACGCCCGCCCGGCTGGCTCCCTGCCCCAAACCGCCACCGACATTTCCGCCGTCCTCAACGAGCTCTACGAACGCGAGCGCAGCCACACCGCCTCGCTGGGAGGCAATCTCGACGCCTCGATCGAGCCCGACCTGCTCGCCCGAGTGACTGCTCTTGACCTCAGGCGCGTCGTCAGCAACCTCATCGAAAACGCCCGTCGCTATGGCCGCTCCACCGATGGCCAGGCCCACCTCAGCATGAACCTGCACACCGAGGGCAATTTCCACATTATCGAGGTCTCCGACCGTGGTCCCGGCATCGCCCCCGACGACGTCGACCGCCTGCTTCGCCCCTTCTCCCGCGGCGAAGCCGCCCGCACCGGCGTCAGTGGCGCCGGCCTGGGTCTGGCCATCGTCGAACGCCTGCTCAAACACGTCGGCGGCTCACTCAAAATGCTCGAACGCCAAGGTGGCGGCCTGACCGCAAGGATAGAGATTCCTAAAGCCCGTTTTAGAAATTATCAATTAGACACCGATAGCCAATAGCGTAAAATTTGGGTCTTAGCGCACGATATTCAGTGCCTTTTTCCACCCAACAACTTACGGGAGCATTCATGAAAACTGTTGGCGACAAGCTCGAGCCCTTTAAGGTTTCCGGCGTCAAACCCGGCTTCAATCAGCACGAAGAAAACGGCGTGTCGGCTTTTGAAGACATCACCGAAAGCTCCTTCCCCGGCAAGTGGAAGGTGATCTACTTCTACCCCAAAGACTTCACGTTCGTGTGCCCCACCGAAATCGTCGGCTTCAACAACCTGGCCAAAGACTTCGAAGACCGCGACGCCGTCCTGCTGGGTGGTTCCGTGGACAACGAATTCGTCAAGCTGGCATGGCGCCGCGAGCACCCGGACTTGAACAAGCTGGGTCACTACCAATTCGGCGACACCACCGGCGCCCTGGTTGACCAACTGGGTATCCGCGACAAAGAAGAAGGCGTCGCCCTGCGCGCAACCTTCATCGTTGATCCGGACAACACGATCCAGCACGTTTCGGTCAACAACCTGAACGTCGGCCGTAACCCTGAAGAAGTGCTGCGCTTGCTCGACGGTCTGCAAACCGACGAGCTGTGCCCTTGCAACCGTACGGTTGGCGGCGCAACGCTGTAATTTCTTAGCCCGGCCCTGCCGGGCTTTTCCTGATCCAGATTATAGGTAAAAACTATGGAATTCCTCTCAGCAATCAAGGAACAACTGCCAGACTGGGCCAAAGACATCCGCCTGAATCTGGACGGAGTTATCGCACGCTCCACCCTGGCCCCCGAAGACGCCGTCGGCGCCGCCCTGTCGGCCGCTTTTGCCGCCCGCAGCCCGGTCCTGATCGAAGCCTTCAAGAGCGGCCTGTCGGAAACCGACGCCAACGCCGCCCTCACCGCCTCGGCCCTGATGGGCATGAACAACGTCTGGTACCCCTACGTTGAAATGACCGGCGACGCGCAACTCAAGACCCTGCCCGCCCAATTGCGTATGAATGCCTACTCGACCCATGGCGGCGTGGACAAAAAACGCTTCGAACTGTTCGCATTGGCCGCATCAATCATCGGTAAATGCCATTTCTGCGTACAGTCCCACTACGAAAACCTGAAGAAAGACGGCTTCAGCGTCGAACAACTCCGCGACGTCGGCCGTATCGCTGCGGTAGTCAACGCCGCTGCCTTGTCTTTGGCGGCTCAGGGTAAGTAATACGTTTTTTGCACTCGATTTTCGGTCGGGTGCGTTAGGTTCTTAAGAGGCGCTTTCGTTTATTCGAGGGCGTCTCTTTTCTTTTGCTGCACCCTTGTTTGCGTTCCGGCTGCCTGCTTGCACGCTGCCTTGTCTTGCGTGTAGGGGGTTGTTGAGTTCTTTTGGGTGGTTTGGGGGAGCCGGGGGGTGAAAGGAAGAAGATCTTGCAGGGCTGCGATGATTGGGCGCCTACGGGCGCGCCCAATCATCGCTATCGGGATCTGCAATGGGTAGCTTGGGTACCTGTGTGCAGGGGAGGATCTGCTTGGCTAGGCTGTCCGAAAATTGCAATGACGTTAATGAATGATGAACTTGCAATGGCGTTAACCAGTGGTGATAAACAAGCCGTGTTCCCATAACGGCAAACTACTCTCACGGCCAGCCCCTAATGAGAGTCCCTGTCGCGTGGCTGTGCGTGGCGCCAGCCTTTTGAACCGCGGGCAGTCCCGCGAAGCGGGGCCGAGGCCCCTGGTTGGGCCGAGCCGCGGTGATTAGGCTGGCGCCACGCACAGCCACGCGACAGGGACGGCTTCAATAGCGACACCGTACGCCAGCAAACGCTCTCAAGCGCCACGCAAGAACCTACCCCTTGGCAAGCAAAACCACAACGGTAGCAGCGATGCCTTCTTTGCGGCCGAGATAGCCGAGGTGTTCGTTGGTTTTGGCTTTGATGTTAACGACGTCTGCAGTGATGCCAACATCGGCGGCGATGTTGGTCACCATGGCGGGCGCGTGGGGGCCGATTTTGGGGGCCTGGGCATGGATGGTGGCGTCGATGTTGACAGGAGTCCAGCCGGCCTCGCGGACTTTAGCTACGGCATCGCGAAGCAAGACACGGCTGTCGGCGCCCTTGTAGGTGGGATCGGTGTCGGGGAAATGACGTCCGATATCGCCCAAGCCGGCAGCGCCCAGCAACGCGTCGGTGATGGCGTGCAGGAGGACATCGGCGTCGGAGTGTCCCTGTAGGCCGTGGGTGTGTGGGATGGTGACACCGCCGATAATCAAGGGACGACCGGTGACCAAGGCGTGGACATCAAAACCTTGCCCGACACGGAAAGGAAAACTCATCAGATGCTCCTGGCTGTTAGAGCCATTTTTCCATTAATTCGAAATCTTCGGGCCAGGTTACTTTGAAATTGAGTAAAGAACCGGACACCAACAAGGGCTTGTGACCTGCAGCCTCGACCGCTGACGCTTCGTCAGTGACGGCTACGCCGCTGGACTGTGCACTGGCAAGCGCAGCGCGTAGCAGGCCCGCACGGAACATCTGGGGCGTCTGGGCCAGCCACAGGCCATCGCGATCCAGTGTGGCACGTACACGAGGCCTCTCTGAGGATTCGGCGGGCACCACCGTGTCACCGGCGGCATCGGACGCATCTGGCTCCCTGTCTGCTCGTTCAGACTTGACCGTATCGGCGACCCGCAAGGCCAGCAGGCCGCCCACCGCGTCGGTCAGGCAGACATCAATCAGACGAGCCAACGCGTCGGCAGGCAAGCCGGGACGGGCCGCATCGTGGACGAGTATCCAGTCATCGTCCGATGCGCCGCTATCGGCCAATGCGGCGGCGACTGTGTCGGCGCGGGTGGGGCCACCACAGGGGCGGCATTGCACGCGTGGCAGGCCTGTCAGGGCCACTGCGGCCCACGTATCGTCGGCCGACACCGCAACGCGCACCTGGGCAATGCGAGGATCGGCCAGCAACGCCAGCACCGCGTGACGAAGCATAGGTTGCCCCGCCAATTGGCGATATTGCTTAGGCAAGGGACACGCTTCGCCCGCTCGGGAAGCGCGTTGGCCGACACCGGCGGCAGGTACGATTGCAATTAGGGAATCAGTCATGGCCGAGAGATTTTATAATCTTTGGCCTAATGCCTGATTCCTCTCTCACTCAAGCGGCCTCGCGGACCCCCGCCACTGCCGCCACACTGTCCGCCCTCAAACCCGGCGCCCGCTATGCGCAGCCACGTCCGCCGGGTTCGGCCGACGCCTGGTTACTCGCGGATCTGGCCCGACAAAGCGCGCGGCCGTTAATCGTTCTCACGGCCGCTCCGCTCGAAGCGCAGCGGCTCGCCGACGAAATTCCACCATTCGCGCCCGAACTCCGTGTACGGCAACTCCCCGACTGGGAAACACTGCCCTACGACGCGTTCTCGCCACACCAGGACCTCGTATCGGAACGCCTGCATACCTTGCACGCGCTGATGCAAGAGGCCGTAGACATCTTGCTCGTCCCCGTGACGACAGCCCTCTATCGCCTGGCGCCGCCGGCATTCCTGGCCGCCTATACGTTTTCCTTCAAACAAAAAGACAAGCTCGACGAAGCCGCCTTGCGCGCTCAATTGACGCTGGCCAACTACAGCCACGTCACACAGGTCACGGCGCCGGGCGAGTTTTGCATACGAGGCGGGTTGATCGACTTGTTTCCCATGGGGTCCGCGGTACCTTATCGCCTGGACCTATTTGACGACGAAATCGAATCCATCCGCGCCTTTGACGTCGACACACAACGCAGCCTGTATCCAGTACGCGACGTACAACTGCTGCCCGGCCGCGAATTCCCCATGGACGAGGAAGCCAGAAATCGCTTTCGGGCACGCTTTCGCGAGGAATTCGAAGGCGACCCGTCGCGCGCCCTGCCCTATAAAGACATCGGCAACGGTATCGCCTTTGCCGGCATCGAGTATTACCTGCCGCTGTTCTTTGACGAGACCGCGACACTATTCGACTATGTCTCGCCCGATGCCATCACTGTCACGTTGGGCGACATCGAAGACGCGATCCAGCACTTCAACCAGGACACCCAGAGCCGCTATACCTTTCTGAAAAGCGATCGCGAACGCCCGGTATTGCCTCCCGCCGCGCTATTTCTGGATAGCGAAGGCCTGCACGCGCGATTCAAGACATTTCCTCGCCTGGTCCTGACAGATGGCGCACCGCATCCCGACTTTTCCATTGCGCCCGATGTCAGCGTCAGCCGACGCGCCGAAGACCCGATCGCCCGCCTGCGGGCATTGTTAGCGCGCGGCGAATCACGCGTATTGCTGTGTGCGGACTCGGCGGGCCGCCGCGAAACTTTGGCGCAAATGCTGACGGAATTCGGACTGCCCCCCGACGCGCAACCCGATTCTGTCCAAGAGTTTCTCGCCAACCAGGCCACGTTCTCGCTCACCGCCGCCCCACTGTCGTCGGGCTTCGGAATCCCCTCGGCCGAACTGCTCTTCCTGACCGAAAGCGATCTGTATCCCGGCAATGCGGGAATCAGCCGACGCGGCCGGCGCAATCAGGAACGCGCCAGCAACGTCGAAGCCATGGTACGCGACCTGTCCGAGCTGCGCGCCGGCGATCCCGTCGTGCATGCACAGCATGGCATTGGGCGTTATCACGGTCTCATCAACATGAACATGGGCGACGGCGAGATGGAGTTCCTGCATCTCGAGTACGCCAATGGCAGCACCCTGTACGTGCCCGTGTCTCAATTGCACGTCATTGCTCGCTACAGTGGCGCCGACCCCGAAGCCGCGCCGCTGCATCAGTTGGGATCCGGCCAATGGGACAAGGCACGCCGCAAGGCCGCCCGCCAAGTGCGCGACACCGCCGCCGAATTGCTGGCGTTGTATGCCCAGCGGGCCGCACGCGAAGGCTATACCTTCAATCTGCCCCTCAACGACTACGAGGCCTTTACCGAAGGCTTTGGCTTTGAAGAAACGGCGGACCAAGCCGCTGCGATTCAGGCCGTCATCAGCGACATGACCTCCGGCCGCCCCATGGATCGCCTGGTGTGTGGCGATGTCGGCTTCGGCAAAACCGAAGTCGCCCTGCGTGCCGCCTTTTTGGCCGTGGCCAATGGCAAACAAGTGGCGCTGCTCTGCCCCACCACGCTGCTGGCCGAACAACACGCTCATACCTTTTCGGATCGTTTTGCCGACTGGCCCGTGCGCGTCGTGGAGCTCTCGCGGTTTCGCTCCTCCAAAGAGGTCACTGAGGCCGTCCAAGGCATTAACGATGGCCGCGTCGATATCGTGATCGGCACGCACAAAATTCTCTCGAAAGACGTGAATTTCAAGCGTCTGGGTCTGGTCATCATTGATGAAGAGCACCGCTTTGGCGTGCGCCAAAAAGAAGCCCTCAAAGCCCTGCGCGCCGAAGTCGACGTGTTGACGCTGACGGCCACGCCGATCCCCCGTACGCTGGGCATGTCCTTGGAAGGCATCCGCGACTTCTCCGTCATCGCCACCGCCCCGCAAAAGCGGTTGGCCATCAAGACCTTTGTCCGGCGCGAAGACGGCAGCACCATCCGTGAAGCCTTGCTGCGCGAACTCAAACGCGGTGGCCAAGCTTATTTTCTGCATAACGAGGTCGAGACCATCCACAATCGCCGTGCGCGCCTGGAAGAGCTCGTCCCCGAGGCACGCATCGCGGTCGCGCACGGTCAAATGCCCGAGCGCGAACTCGAACAGGTCATGAAAGGCTTTTATCAGCAGCGCTTTAATGTGCTGCTGTGCACCACCATCATCGAGACCGGCATCGATGTGCCCACGGCCAACACCATCGTCATCCATCGTGCCGATCGTTTTGGGCTGGCCCAATTGCACCAGCTACGCGGCCGTGTCGGTCGCTCTCACCACCAAGCCTACGCCTACCTGCTGACGCCCGGCGAGGACGCCATCACCTCCAATGCCAAAAAGCGGCTGGAAGCCATTCAGGCTATGGAAGAACTCGGCTCCGGGTTTTATCTGGCCATGCATGACCTGGAAATTCGCGGCACCGGTGAAGTCCTGGGTGAATCCCAGTCCGGCAACATCCACGAAATCGGCTTCTCGATGTACAACGAGATGCTCAACGAAGCCGTACGCGCCCTCAAAGCCGGCGAAGAACCCGATCTGGATGCCCCCTTCAACCTCGCCTGCGAAGTCAATCTGCACGCTCCGGCCCTACTGCCGTCCGACTACTGCCCGGACGTACACGCGCGCCTGGCGATCTACAAACGCCTGTCCCACGCCGAGGACGAGGATGATCTCATCCGCATCCAGGAGGAACTCATCGACCGTTTTGGCAAGCTGCCGGAGGCCGCACAGGTACTCCTGACCACGCATCGGCTGCGACTGGCGGCACAACCGCTTGGCGTCATCAAGATCGATGCCAGCGAAAATCAGGCCTTGCTGCAATTTGGGCCCAAAACCACGGTTGATCCCGCGCGTATCATCGAGCTGGTACAAAAGCAGCGTCACATTAAATTGGCAGGCCAGGACAAACTACGTATCGAGTTCACTGTCGTCAAAATTTCCACCCGCGCCGACGCAGTGCGGGCCGTGCTTCGCTCACTGAAATAGTCAACATCGCCCCCCTCTCTGCCATGTCCACCACTCATCTCGTCATTCAATCCCCGGCGCTCAGCGCCGCCCAGGTCGAACAGCTAGCCGCCCTGGCACAAGCCCAAGGCGTTGTGCACCTGAGCGCCACGGCCTCTCGCTTGCTCAACGTCGTCCAAGACGCAGACACTCACGCGCAAGTCACTGCCTGGGGCGAACAACACGGCGTCGACACCGCCTTTGTCCCCGCAGGCGTGCGCCTGTCGCAATGCAAGGTACTGGCCATGGACATGGACTCCACCTTGATCAACATCGAATGCATCGACGAAATCGCAGGCGTGGCCGGCGTCAAACCCAAGGTCGCCGAAATCACCGAAGCCGCCATGCGGGGCGAGATCAAAGATTTCTCGGAAAGCCTGCGCCGCCGCGTCGCCCTCCTGCAGGGCACTCCCGCCTCGGCCCTGGAACAAGTCTACGCAGACAAACTACGCCTGAATCCCGGCGCAGAACAGTTAATCTCCACCGCCCAAGCCGCAGGCATCAAAGTCCTGCTCGTCTCCGGCGGCTTCACCTTCTTTACCGAACGCCTGGGCCAACGCCTCAACCTCGACAGCGCTCACGCCAACACGCTTGAAATCCAGGACGGCAAACTCACGGGCAAAGTCCTCGGCAACATCCTCGACGCCGATGCCAAGCTCATGCACCTACGCGCCTTCGCCCAAACCCACGGCGCCACCCCCGACCAAATCATTGCCCTGGGCGACGGTGCCAACGACCTCAAAATGCTGGGCTTCGCCCGCTACGCCGTGGCGTATCGCGCCAAACCCATCGTCCGCGAGCAAACGCCATACGCACTCAACGTCGCAGGCCTGGACGCCGTCCTCAACTGGTTCGAAGGCTGATTTCTGCTGTCGTAGTTTTTTTGCTGCGAAAGATCTTTTTCTGCAGCAGTCGTCATACTTGCTGACCCAGGCAATCGCCACGCTGACGACCGAAGGTCGTTTGCTGGCGTAGGTCATCGCAATTGACGCGTCCCTGCAGCGTGCCTGTGCGTGGGGCCAGCCTAATCACCTCGGCTCGGCCCAACCAGGGGCCTCGGTCCCGCTACGCGGGACTGCCCGAGGTTCAAAAGGCTGGCCCCACGCACAGGCACGCCGCAGGGACTCACAATGGTGAAATGTCTTGGATCCAGGCGCGCGATAAATGCATTCACGACATGCAGACAACGCGAACTGGGGGTCTGTGTGTAATGGCCACGCCGGCCTTTTGAAAAACGGGTAGCTCCGCGCAGCGGAGCCGAGGCCCCTGGTTGGGCCGAGCCGTTTTGATTAGGCCGGCGTGGCCATTACACACAGACCCTCAGCGCCTTAGTACTCATGACCCCCGCAATGCAGGATGCCGCTTAAACAGATACCGGTAGACGAATCCTGGGTAGGCCAGGACGAGGTACAGACTAAAGGTAATAGCGTAAAACTCCCAACCTTGGACAAACGGATTACCCAAGGCGGCTTCGAAGGCGAAGCCCAGTGCGATAACCAAGGCGTAGTACAGCAGGAGTTCTACGAGGCGCAGCCAGAACGGCTTTGCAACGCTGCCCCGTTTCCAGGGCACGACCGTCAGCACACGTTCGGTCAGGAAAGGGAGATTCGCGCTGACCAGTGCCAGAGCGATTAACAGCCAAACGGCCAAGGTTTGGTTCATGACCTGGCCCCGACTGTGTTTGACTGTATCACTACGCGATTCCGTGTGCTGATGGGACGTAGGTCTTAGAGACCTAGCGACGTTTGAATAGCATGCACGCACAGCGCCATCAGGCCACCCGGCAAGATGCCCAGGACCAAGATGAGTGCGCCATTGACCGACAACACGCCGTGGTGGCTGCTGGGTGCCGTGATCTTGCCTGCGTCGGCGGCGGGTTCGTCGAAGTAGACGACTTTGACGACGCGCAGGTAGTAGAAGGCACCAATCAGCGAGAACATCACGGCGACGACGGCCAGCCATACGTAGCCGGCCTCGATCAGGACTTGCAGCACGGCGAGCTTGGCATAGAAACCGACCATCGGCGGAATGCCGGTGAGCGAGAACATCAACAGCAACAGCAGTGCGGCGTGCCATGGACTGCGGCGGTTCAGACCCTTGAGATCATCGATCTGTTCGCACTCGAAACCCTGGCGCGACAGCAGCAGGACCATGCCAAAGGTGCCCAGCGTCGTCAGCACGTAGATCAGCATGTAGAACAACGATGCGCCGTAGGCATTGACCGAGGCGTCCGGGTTGCCGGCGACGGCGCCGGACATCAGGCCCAGCAGGACGAAGCCCACGTGCGAGATCGTGGAGTACGCCAGCATGCGTTTGAAGTTGGTCTGGGCGATGGCGGTCAGGTTGCCGATGGCCAAGGACAGGATCGCCAGGATCATCAACATGGGCTGCCAGTCGGCGGCCAACGCGTGCAGGCCTTCGACAAGCAGGCGCAGCGTGATCGCAAAGGCGGCCAGTTTCGGCGCAGCGCCCAGGATCAGGGTCACGGCGGTGGGCGAGCCTTGATAGACATCGGGCACCCACATATGGAACGGCACGGCGCCCAGCTTGAATGCCAGGCCGGCGACCAGGAACACAATGCCGAACACCAGCGCCATGTTTTCGTGCTGACCCGCCGCGATGACCTTGGAAATCTCGACGATGTCCAACTGACCGGTGGCGCCGTACACCATGGACATGCCATACAGCAGGAAGCCGGAGGCCAACGCGCCGAGCACGAAGTACTTCATGGCGGCCTCGGTGGCGACGACGTCATCGCGACGCAGGGCGATCAGGGCATAGAGGGCCAGGGACATGAGTTCCAGGCCCAGGTATACGCTGATCAGATTGCCGGCGGAGATCATGACCATTTGGCCCAACAAGGCCATCAGCGTCAGAACGTAGAGCTCGCCGCCGCGCAGCATGTCACGCTCTTGCGCGTAGATACGGCCGTAGATCAGCGTCACGGCGACGGCGATATAGGACGCGACCTTGAGCAGGTGCGAGAGGTTGTCGGCGACGTACAAGCCGTTGAACGTGCGGCCTACGGTGCCGCTATTCCATTGCAGCAGCGATACGACGGTCACCACACCCAAGGCCAGCAGCGCGAGCACAAACGTGGGCTTGCGCGAGGGATGTGTGCTGACGGCATCGATCAGCAAGATTGCCAGACCGAATACCAGCAACAGAATCTCGGGCGTAGCCAGTGCGAAATCAATGTGAGATTGCATCATGAGTCAGTCTTACAGTTTCGAGATGGCAACGTGTTGCAGCAGGGCCTCGACCGAAGCATGCATAACGTCGGTGAAGGGCTTGGGATAGATCCCCATGTACAGCACGGCGATTGCCATCACGCCAAGAATCAGGAACTCGCGGCGGTTGATATCAGTGAGTTCGCGCACGTGGTTATTGGTGATTTCACCGAAGGCCACGCGCTTGACCATCCACAGCGAGTACGAAGCGCCCAGGATCAGTGCTGTCGCGGCGAGCAGGCCGATCCAGAAGCTGTGTTCGACCGCACCCATGATGACCATGAATTCGCCCACGAAACCACTGGTGGCGGGCAAGCCGCTGTTGGCCATGGAGAACAGAACGAAGAAGGTCACAAAGCGCGGCATGACGTTGATGACGCCACCGTAGTCGGCAATACGTCGCGAGTGCATGCGATCGTACAAGACGCCGATACACATGAACATGGCGCCCGACACGAAACCGTGCGAGATCATTTGCACGATGGCGCCTTCGACGCCGGCCGTGTTGAAGATGAAAAAGCCCAGCGTCACGAAGCCCATGTGGGCCACCGATGAATAGGCGACCAGCTTTTTCATGTCGTCTTGCACGATGGCGACGAGGCCGATGTAGATCACGGCAATCAGCGACAACGCGATCATCATGCCCGCCAGGCTATGCGAGGCATCCGGGGCGATCGGCAGCGAAAAACGCAGGAAGCCGTAAGCACCGAGCTTGAGCATGATGGCCGCCAGCACGATCGAACCACCCGTGGGCGCCTCGACGTGGGCATCCGGCAGCCAGGTATGCACCGGCCACATCGGCACCTTGACCGCGAAGGCCGCCAGCAAGGCCACGAAAATCAGGATCTGCGGCGTTTGGCCCAGCTTGACTTGGTGCCAGGTCAGGATGTCGAACGAACCGCCCGAGGCATTCCACAGATAGACGAACGCCACCAGTGTCAACAGCGATCCCATCAGGGTGTACAAGAAGAACTTGAACGCGGCGTAGACCCGGTTGGGTCCGCCCCACACCCCGACGATGATGTACATCGGGATCAGCGTGGCCTCGAAGAACACATAGAACAGCATGCCATCGAGCGCGACGAACACGCCGACCATCAACCCGGAGAGGATGAGGAAGGCGGCCATGTACTGCGCCACGCGACTGGTGATGACCTCCCAGCCCGCCAGCACCACGATGATGGTGATGAAAGCGGTCAGCAGGACGAACCACAACGAGATACCGTCGATACCCAGGTGGTAGTTGACGTTGAAGGCTTCGATCCAGGAGGCTTTTTCGACGAACTGCATGGCAGCGGTCGAAGAGTCAAACCCGGTGTACAGCGGAATCGTGACCAGAAAGCCGGCGATCGCGCCGACCAGCGACAAGCCGCGTGTCAGTCCGAGGCGGTCGTCGCGGCCCACGGCCAGCACCAGCAAGCCGAATACGATCGGTACGAAAATCGCAAGCGTTAGCCAGGGAAAAGTGTTGGTTGCCATGTCGCTTGCCGTCATTGGGGAATCAGCACAAAGAAAGTAATCAGCGCCATGATGCCGATGATCATCGCGAACGCGTAGTGATAGATGTAGCCGGACTGCAGGTGACGACTGATCGTGGCCACCCAGCCCACCAGGCGAGCGCTACCGTTGACGAGCACACCATCGATCAGGCCGCGGTCACCGCGTTGCCACAAGCCGTGGCCCAGGCAGCGCGCGCCGCGTGCAATGATCTGCTCGTTGACCCAGTCGACGAAGTACTTGTTCTCGAGCACTTTGTTGACGCCCGACAGGCTGGATTTGATGGCGGCAGGCACCTTGGGATTGATCAGGTAGCAGTACCAGGAGATGACGGCGCCGGCCACGACCAGCCAGAACGGCACGGTCTGGAAGGCATGCAGGCCGAAAGCCACCCAACCATGCCATTCTTCTTTCAATTCGTGCATGGCCGGATGTTGCGGCAGGACCTTGATCACGCCATCGAAGAAGCTGCCGAACAGCATCGGATCGACGACCCAGGCACCGATCACGACCGACGGGATGGCCAGCAGCACCAGGGGCAGCGTCACGACCCACGGCGACTCGTGCGGCTTGCCGCCATGGTGGCCATGGTCGTCGTGGCCGTGAGCGTCATGTGCATGGTCATCATGACCATGGCCGTGGCCATCGCTGGTATCGAAGCGTTCTTTGCCATGGAAGACCAGGAAATACACGCGGAACGAATATAGCGAAGTCACGAACACGCCGATCAACGTCGCATAGTAGCCAAACGAAGCACCCCATACACCGGCGGCGCCAGCCGCTTCGATGATGTGTTCTTTGGAGTAGAAGCCCGAGAAAAACGGCGTGCCGACCAGGGCCAGCGTGCCCAGCAGGAACGTGATCCAGGTAATGGGCATGTACTTGCGCAGACCACCCATGTTGCGGATGTCCTGGTCGTGATGCATGCCGATAATGACGGAACCCGCCCCGAGGAACAACAGCGCCTTGAAAAACGCGTGCGTCATCAGGTGGAAGATCGCGACCGAGTAGGCCGATGCGCCCAGCGCCACCGTCATGTAGCCCAGCTGCGACAGCGTGGAATATGCCACTACGCGCTTGATATCGTTCTGAATGATGCCAAGGATGCCCAGAAACAACGCGCCGATGGCGCCAATGATGATGATGAACGACAACGCGGTGTCTGACAGTTCAAACAGCGGCGAGAAACGCGCCACCATGAAGATACCGGCCGTCACCATGGTCGCCGCGTGGATCAACGCCGAGATCGGGGTGGGACCTTCCATGGAATCGGGCAGCCAGGCATGCAGCGGCACCTGGGCTGATTTACCCATCGCACCGATAAACAGGCAGATACATGCCACCGTCAGCAGCATCCAGTCCGTACCCGGCAGGGTTTCGCCGGCCAGCCGATCGGCTTGGGCAAAGACGTCGCCGTAGTGCATGGAGCCGACATAGGCAAACAGCAGACCGATACCCAGCACAAAACCGAAGTCACCGACCCGGTTGATCAGAAAGGCCTTCATGTTGGCAAAAATCGCCGTGGGACGGGTGTACCAGAAACCAATCAGCAGGTACGACACCAACCCCACTGCTTCCCAGCCGAAGAACAGCTGAACCATGTTGTTGGACATGACCAGCATCAGCATCGAGAACGTGAACAGCGAGATGTACGCAAAGAAACGTTGATAGCCGGGGTCATCCGCCATGTAGCCGATGGTGTAGATGTGCACCATCAGCGACACCGACGTGACCACGACCATCATCATGGCCGACAGCGAATCGATCAGGAAGCCGATCTCGAGTTTGGTGTCGCCGATCAGGCTCCAGGTATAAACCGAGCCATCGTAGGTGTGGCCATTGAGCACATCGAGCAAAACGATGACCGACCCGACCGTGGAGATCAGAACCCCCAGGATGGTAATGACGTGGGAGGCCCGGCGACCGATCGGCCGACCGAGGAACCCGGTGCCGAACAGCCCGGCAAGGATCGCGCCGGCCAGCGGAGCCAGCGCGATCAGCAAGTACAGATTGGGTGAGCTAGACATTTTTTTCCAATACCCCGTCAGCCCTTCAGGCGATCGAGTTCGTCAACGTTGATCGTGTTCAGGTTGCGGAACAGCAGCACCAAAATCGCCAGTCCGATGGCGGCCTCAGCAGCGGCTACCGTCAGGATGAAGAACACGAACACCTGGCCGGCGGTATCGCCAAACCAGCTGGAAAACGCCACGAAGTTCATGTTGACCGCCAGGAGCACCAGCTCGATGGACATCAACAAAATGATCAAATTGCGGCGGTTCAGAAAAATGCCGAAGATACCGATGGCGAACAGGATCGCCCCGAGCACCAGGTAATGAGCCAGCGTCAACGTCATTGTTTTTCTCCTTGGGCGTCGCCGTTCGGCGCGGCAATGCCGCCTTGAGCGCGAGTGCTTTGTGACGGCATGCTGACCAAGCGGACACGGTCTTTGGCGCGCACGCGAACGGCGGCAGCGGGATCGTTGTACTTGGCATCGCGACGGCTGCGCAGCGTCAGGGCGATGGCAGCGACCATACCGACCAGCAGCAACGCGGCACCGACTTCTACGGCATACACGTATTCGGTGTACATGGCTTCACCCAGCGCGCGGGCGTTGTTGAAGTCACCGGCGACCGGGGCTTGCGGGCCCGCGCCGTGCCACGTAGTGGCCAGCACAAAGGACATTTCGAGCACCAGCACGAGGCCGATGATCAGGCCCAGCGGCAGATAGGTCTTGAGCCCGCGGCGCATGGAGTCGATACGGATATCGAGCATCATGACGACAAACAGGAACAACACCATTACGGCGCCGACATACACGAGCACCAGCAAGAGCGCCAGGAATTCGGCGCCAAGCAACATCCAAAGCATGGCGGCATTTGCGAACGCCAGAATCAAGTGCAGGACGGCCGTAACCGGGCTACGGGCCGTAATGACCCGGAACGCCGCGATCACGAGGACCGTGGCCAGTATGTAGAACAGTACAGTAGTAAAAGTCATGAGTCAGACCTTGGGCGTCAACGGTATGGCGCGTCTTCGGCCCGGCGGCGGGCGATTTCGGCTTCGTAGCGGTCGCCGACGGCGAGCAGCATGTCTTTGGTGAAGTAAAGGTCGCCGCGCTTTTCACCGTGGTATTCGTGGATATGGGTTTCCACGATAGAGTCCACGGGGCAGCTTTCTTCACAGAAACCGCAGAAAATGCACTTGGTCAGATCGATGTCGTAACGCGTCGTACGGCGGGTGCCGTCTTCGCGCAGATCCGATTCGATCGTGATGGCCAGGGCGGGACATACGGCTTCGCATAGTTTGCAAGCGATGCAGCGCTCTTCCCCATTGGGATAGCGACGCAACGCGTGCAACCCTCGGAAACGCGCCGACGTCGGCGTCTTTTCCATCGGGTAGCGCAAGGTGACTTTGCGTTTGAAAAAATACTTGCCCGTCAGGCGCATGCCCTTGAGCAACTCGGTCAGCATCAAACTGCCGAAAAAATCTTTGATCGCTTCCATTTCCTGCCTCAGCTTGACGTACTAGCGCCAAATGTTCCAGGGCGTCTGCATCCAGATCGCCACCACCACCAGCCAAACGCCGGTCAGCGGAATGAAAATTTTCCAGCCCAATCGCATGATCTGGTCGTAGCGGTAGCGCGGGAACGACGCCCGGAACCACACAAACAGCGACACCACGCAGAAGGTCTTGATACCCAGCCAAACCCACCCCGGAATCCAGGTCAGCGGCGCGATATCGATCGGCGACGTCCACCCTCCCAGGAACATGATCGCCGCCAAGCATGACAACAGAATCATGTTGGCGTATTCGCCCAGGAAGAACAGCGCGAACGCCATCCCCGAGTACTCGACCATGTGACCAGCGACGATTTCGGATTCGCCTTCGACCACGTCAAAAGGGTGACGGTTGGTTTCCGCGACAGCCGAAATCACGTAGATCACGAACAACGGCAACAACGGTAGCCAGTTCCAGGACAGGAACGTCAATCCCTTGTCGGCAAACCAGCCTCGCGTCTGCACCAGCACGATCTCGGACATATTCAGACTGCCCGAGACGAGCAGGACCGTGACCAGCACGAAACCGATCGCCAACTCGTACGACAGCATTTGGGCCGATGCACGCAAGGCACCCAGGAAGGCGTACTTGGAGTTTGAGGCCCAACCCGCCACGATCACGCCATAGACGCCGACGGAGGTGATCGCCATAACGTAGAGCAGGCCCGCGTTGACATTGGCAAGCACCACATCCGGGCCAAAAGGTATTACGGCCCAGGCAGCCAGTGCCGGCATCAGCGTGACGACGGGCGCCACCACGAACAGGATCTTGTTGGCCTGCGTGGGCACCACGACTTCTTTGGTGAGCAACTTGAAGACGTCGGCAAAAGGTTGCAGCAGCCCCCTGAAACCGACGCGGGTCGGTCCCAGACGCGCGTGCATCGCCCCAATCATCTTGCGTTCCCAGTACGTGAGGTAAGCCACGCACAAAATAATGGGGACTGCGATGATGACGATTTTGATGATGGTCCAGACAACCAACCAGACCGTCGGACCCAGCAAAGCCTGCCCGTGGCTTTCAAGAACATTGAGCCATTCCATGTCAGGCACGCTCCACACTGATTTCACCGAATGCGCCGCCCAGGGCAGCGGTTTGTTCGAAGGCCGCCGAAATGCGGACCGAGCGATCGGCCACCGCGTCATCCTGCACGGTTTCGAGTTCGACCGAACCGGTCGCGCCCGCCACCCGGACCTTGACGCCCGCGGCCAAATTCAGCCCGGCCAGCGTCGCACCATTCATCCGTGCCGTGGGTGCCTGTGACGCCGGCGTGTCTTGCAGGGGCCACGAGCGACGCACGATGGCATCAGTACGATAAATGGGCACGTCAGTGACGCGCTCCAGCGTCGTACCGGCTTGGCCCAAGCCACGTGAGGCCTTGATTTCGTTGGACAAACGGCTTTCGATCCCGCCGGCCAGCGCGGTATCGCGCACGGATTCGGAGGTCTCGTCGTCGAACCCTTGCAGTTGGAGGACATTGCCCAGCACGCGCAAGACTTTCCAGGCGGGACGGGTCTGACCCAACGGGGTAACCGTGCCCTTGAAGCTCTGCGGTAAACCTTGCGCATTGACAAAGGTGCCGGAGGTTTCAGTGAACGGCGACACCGGCAACATCACGTCGGCCCAATCTTGAGCCGCCGAGGCATACGGCGTCAGCGCAACGGCGAACTCGGCGCCACGCAGTGCCGCCACGGCCTGCGGACCGTTGTCGGCGTCCAGCGACGGCTCGGCGTGCAGCACGATGTAGGCCTTGAGCGGCTCGGCCAGCATGGCAGCAGCGGTTTTGCCACCCTGCCCCGGCACGGCGCCAGCCAGATAGCCGCCTACCGTATTGCCACCAGCCGTGAGGAAACCAAAACGCGCACCGGTCAGATCGGCCACACCGCGCGCATTCGCGGCCAGCAAGGAAGCTTGCGGCGAGGCGACGGCCATGTTGCCCATCAGCACGGCGGCGTTGCTGCCCGACGCCAGGCTGGCGGCGATAAGCTTGGCGTTTTCGTCCGGCGTCACATTCGCGAACTCGGCCGGAACGGCTTGCTCTTTGGCCTGGGCCAGCGCCACGGCGACTTGGGCCAGAGCCAACGGCAAGCCGGACGGCGCGACCGTCATGCGCGCGGTCACGGGCATCAACGGATCGTCGGCAGCGCTGTCGACCAGCAGAATCTGCGTGCCGCGCTTGGCCGCCTGACGCAGGCGTTGTGCCATCAGCGGGTGATCTTTACGCAGGAACGAACCCACCACCAGCACGCGATCCAGCGTGTCGAGGTCTGCCACCGGCATGCCCAACCACGGTGCGCCGGACAATGCGGCGTCAAAGCCCGCATCCGTTTGACGCAGACGGAAATCGATATTCTCGGAACCCAGGGCACGCGCCAGGCGGCCCAGCAGCGCAAATTCTTCGGTGGTGGCGTACTCGGCAGCCAAGGCGCCGATCTGGCCCGCGCCGTGGCTCTCGCGTACACGGGACAAGCCCTGCGCCACGGCCTGCAACGCGTCGGCCCAGGAGACCTCTTGCCATTGGCCGTCGGCACCCTTGACCATCGGTGCGGTCAAACGATCCTGGCTGTTGAGGCCCTCGTAGGAAAAGCGATCGCGATCGCTAATCCAGCATTCGTTGATCGCTTCGTCTTCGAAGGGCACGACGCGCATGGCGCGTTCGCCCTTGACCTGCACGACGAGATTGGCGCCCAGGCTGTCATGCGGGCTGACCGTGCGACGACGCGCCAATTCCCAAGTCCGGGCGGTATAGCGGAACGGCTTGGAGGTCAACGCCCCGACGGGACAGAGATCGATCATGTTGCCCGACAGTTCGGACTCGACCGAGCGACCCACAAAGGTCGTGATCTCGGAGTGCTCGCCACGACCGAGCATGCCGAGCTCCATGACGCCGGCGATTTCCTGGCCGAAACGCACGCAACGCGTGCAGTGAATGCACCGCGCCATTTCTTCGGCCGACACCAGCGGGCCGAGATCCTTGTGAAAGACCACACGCTTTTCTTCGCGATAGCGCGAGGCCGAGCCACCATAGCCCACGGCCAGATCTTGCAGCTGACATTCGCCGCCCTGATCGCAAATCGGGCAATCAAGCGGGTGATTGATCAGCAGGAATTCCATGACCGACTGCTGGGCGGCCTTGGCTTTTTCCGAGCAAGTATGCACCACCATGCCATTGGTCGCCGGAGTGGCGCAGGCGGGCAGCGCTTTGGGCGCTTTTTCCACTTCAACCAGGCACATGCGGCAATTAGCCGCGATGGACAGTTTCTTGTGGTAGCAGAAATGGGGCACATACAAGCCAATCTTTTGGGCAGCGTGCATCACCATGCTGCCCTCGGGGACTTCGACCTGATTGCCGTCGACGGTTAATTCAACCATTGCTGTTCCTGAAACCTACAGATAGTGCGGGACCACACACGACTTGTGCTCGATGTGGTGCGCGAATTCGTCGCGATAATGCTTAATAAAACCGCGGACCGGCATAGCAGCGGCATCACCCAGGGCACAAATCGTGCGACCCATGATGTTGCCGGCCACGTTGTCGAGCAGATCGAGGTCCTCCTGGCGACCCTGGCCGTGCTCGATACGGTGGACCATGCGATACAGCCAGCCCGTGCCTTCCCGGCACGGCGTGCACTGGCCGCAGCTTTCTTCGAAGTAGAAATACGACAACCGCAGCAGCGACTTGACCATGCAGCGAGTTTCGTCCATGACGATCACCGCCCCGGATCCCAACATCGATCCCGCCTTGGCGATCGAATCGTAATCCATGGTTGTGTCCATCATGATGTCGGCAGGCAGCACCGGAGCGCTGGAACCCCCCGGGATGACGGCCTTGAGTTTTTTGCCACCGCGCATGCCGCCCGCCAGCTCCAGGAGCTTGGAGAACGGCGTACCCATCGGAATCTCGTAGTTGCCCGGACGCTCAACGTCGCCCGAGATGGAGAACAGTTTGGTGCCGCCGTTATTGGGCTTGCCAACCTCGAGGTACGCCTGGCCGCCGTTGCGGATGATCCAGGGCACCGCCGCAAAAGTCTCGGTGTTGTTGATCGTGGTGGGCTTGCCGTACAAGCCAAAGCTGGCCGGGAACGGCGGTTTGAAGCGCGGCTGGCCCTTTTTGCCTTCGAGGGACTCGAGCAACGCGGTTTCTTCACCGCAGATGTAAGCGCCGTAGCCGTGGAAGGCGTGCAACTGGAAGCTGAAATCGGAGCCCAGGAGCTTGTCGCCCAGGAAACCGGCGGCACGTGCTTCTTCGAGGGCCTCTTCGAAGCGTTGGTACACCTCGAAAATTTCGCCGTGGATATAGTTGTACCCCACGCTGATACCCATGGCATAGGCCGCGATCGCCATGCCCTCGATCACGATATGCGGGTTAAAGCGCAGAATATCGCGATCTTTAAAGGTGCCCGGCTCGCCCTCGTCGGAGTTGCAGACCAGGTACTTTTGGCCTGGGAACGCGCGCGGCATGAAGCTCCACTTCAGGCCGGTCGGAAAGCCCGCACCGCCACGGCCACGCAGGCCCGAGGTCTTGACTTCGGCAATGACGTCTTCGGGCTTCATGCCCGTAGACAGGATCTTGCGCAGGGCCTCGTAGCCACCACGCTTGACATAGTCTTGCAGATGCCAGTTGTCGCCGTCGACGTCAGCCATGATTTGCGGCGCGATGTGCCGACCATGCAGACACATGGAGTTCGACAAATCATTCACAGGGTTGGGATCCAACCCCTGGGCCAGATGTTGGTATAGGTCGGGCGCGTTCATGCCGGTTCTCCTTGTGCCCCTTGCGCTTTCAGGCCCTGAAGCAGCGCGTCCAGCTTTTCTTCGGTCATGCGCACACACATATGCTTGTTGTTGACCAACAGCACGGGCGAGTCGCCGCAAGCCCCCATGCATTCGCCTTCGACCAGGGTGAACTGACCGTCGGGCGTGGTTTCGCGGTAATCGATCCGTAGCTTACGCTTGAGGAAATCGCCCGCTTTTTCACCGTCGCGCAAGGCACAGGGCAAGTTGGTGCACACCGAAATCTTGTGCTTGCCTACGGGGCGAGTGTCGAACATGTTGTAGAACGTGGCGACCTCTTGTACTGCGATGGGAGGCACGCCGATGTAATTGGCCACATCTTCGAGCACCTCGGGAGGCAGCCAGCCTTTTTCTTCTTGCGCAATAGCAAGTGAAGCCATGATGGCCGACTGGCGCTGGTCGGCCGGGAACTTGGCGAGTTCCCGATCGATTTTCTGATAGGCCTGTGCGGAAAGCAGCATAGTTTGAATCCGGGTTATGCGGGGCGTTCGGGCTGAGGGTTCAGCGGTCGATTTCGCCGAAAACGATATCCTGCGTGCCGATGATGGTGACGGCGTCGGCAATCATGTGGCCGCGCGCCATTTCATCGAGCGATTGCAAATGAGCAAATCCTGGCGCCCGAATCTTCAGGCGATAAGGCTTGTTGGCGCCATCGGACATAAGGTAAATGCCAAATTCGCCCTTGGGGTGTTCTATCGCGGCGTAGGCTTCGCCAGGCGGGACGTGAAAACCTTCGGTAAAGAGCTTGAAGTGATGGATCAGCTCTTCCATGTTGGTTTTCATGTTGGTACGGCTAGGCGGCGCAACCTTGTGGTTCTCGACCATGACGGGACCGGGATTGTTGCGCAGCCACTCGACGCACTGGCGAATGATGCGATTGCTCTCGCGCATCTCGGCCACGCGCACCAGATAGCGGTCGTAGCAGTCGCCGTTGACACCCACCGGCACATCGAACTCGACCAGGTCATAGACCTCGTAGGGCTGCATCTTGCGCAAATCCCACTCCACGCCCGAGCCTCGCAGCATCGGACCCGTAAAGCCCAGTGCCTTGGCGCGATCGGGATCCACGACGCCGATGCCCACCAGACGCTGCTTCCAGATGCGATTGTCGGTCAGCAGGGTTTCGTATTCGTCGACGCAGCCCGGGAAACGGTTGGTGAAGTCCTCGATGAAATCGAGCAGCGAGCCGGAACGCGCGTCGTTCATGACGCGCATGTCTTTTTCGCCACGGTATTTGCTGCTCTCGCCGTATTGCGGCATCACGTCCGGCAGGTCGCGATACACGCCACCGGGCCGGTAGTATGCCGCGTGCATGCGGGCACCCGAGACCGCCTCGTAGCAGTCCATCAGGTCTTCGCGCTCGCGAAAGGCATACAAAAACACGGCCATGGCACCCACGTCGAGCGCATGCGAGCCCAGCGACATCAGGTGATTGAGCAGGCGCGTGATCTCGTCGAACATGACGCGGATGTACTGCGCGCGCAGCGGCGGTTCGACCCCCAGGAGCTTTTCGATGGCCATGACGTAGGCGTGCTCGTTGCACATCATGGACACGTAGTCCAGGCGATCCATGTAGGGCAGCGCCTGGATATAGGTCTTGTGTTCGGCCAGTTTTTCGGTGGCGCGATGCAGCAGGCCGATGTGCGGGTCGGCACGCTGGATGACCTCGCCATCGAGCTCGAGCACCAGACGCAGCACACCGTGCGCAGCCGGGTGCTGAGGGCCGAAGTTCAGGGTGTAGTTTTTGATTTCTGCCATGATTTAACGCCCCACGCCGTAGGAGTCTTCGCGTACGACACGCGGGTTGATTTCACGCGGCACGATGGTCACCGGCTGGTAAACCACGCGTCGTTGCTCGGGGTCGTAACGCATTTCGACATTGCCCGACAAGGGGAAGTCTTTGCGGAAAGGATGGCCGATAAAACCATAGTCCGTGAGGATGCGGCGCAAGTCGGGATGGCCTTCGAAGACGATGCCATACAGGTCGAACGCCTCGCGTTCGAACCAATTGACGCCCGGCCAGCACTCGAGCAGCGAAGGCACGATGGGAAATTCGTTGTCGGACGCGAACATACGCACACGCAGACGCCAGTTGTGAGCGATCGAAAGCAGGTGCACCACCACGGCAAAGCGCAAAGGCTGCGCGCCGCTGGCGCTTGCTTCGGCCTGACGGCTGCCATTACCCCAGGTCAGGTAATCGACACCGCACAGGTCGATACAGGATTCGAAGCTCAGACCGGCATCGGTACGCAGCTTGTTGCAGACCGTGATCCATTGATCGGCCGGTACTTCAAGCGTGAGCTCGCCGTATGCTTCGGTGAGCGCGATATCTGCGCCCAACGCGGCCTGCAGGTTGTGTTTCAGGGTTTCGAGCCTGGTCATCGTCATGGTCACTTAGGTAAACCGATAGGCTGACGGGCACCGCCGACGCAACGCATCGCGCGGCGGCGTGCGTCAACGGGCAATAGTATTGGTAAGGCGGATCTTGTTCTGCATTTGCAGCAGCCCATAGACCAACGCCTCGGCCGTGGGCGGACAGCCCGGCACATAAACATCGACCGGCACAATACGATCGCAACCGCGCACCACCGAGTAGGAGTAGTGGTAGTACCCCCCTCCGTTCGCACACGACCCCATGGAAACCACCCAACGCGGTTCGGGCATCTGGTCGTAGACCTTGCGCAGTGCGGGCGCCATTTTATTACATAGCGTGCCGGCCACAATCATCAGGTCGGATTGACGGGGACTGGGGCGGAAGATGATGCCGAATTGGTCCAGATCGTAGCGCGCCGCGCCGGCGTGCATCATTTCCACCGCACAACAGGCCAGACCAAAGGTCATGGGCCACATCGAGCCCGTTTTTGCCCAGTTGAGGAACTTGTCGGCACTGGTGGTGATAAAGCCTTGCTTGAGGATGCCGTCTATAGCCATATTCGTCTCTGATAGCGTGCAAAAAGACTTGGGTTATTCCCAGTCTAGCGCGCCCTTTTTCCATTCGTAAATGAAGCCAACTGTCAGAACCGCCAGGAACACCATGACGGTCCAAAAGCCGACGAGGCCAACCGTGCCCTGAGCGATGGCCCACGGAAACAGGAAAGCGATTTCGAGGTCAAACAGGATGAAGAGAATGGCTACCAGGTAGTAACGCACGTCGAACTTCATACGTGAATCACCGAAGGCCTCGAAACCACACTCATATGCTGAAAGCTTCTCGGCATAAGGACGCCGAGGCCCCAAGAGCGAACCCGCCGTCAGCAGTGCAAACCCGATCAGGGTCGCAACCACGATAAACATCAGGACAGGGAAATACTGTTGCAAATTCATTTTGGCGTCCGTCAAATGCGCAAACCTTCAGATTGTAGCATTCGCAAAGTGACTATCTGCTGAACCCACTCCACCAAAAACAGGAAACCAGGGACAAATTTCAGAACCCGCACGCCCATGAAAAAAGCCACCCCGAAGGGTGGCTTTCTGTAAGCCGGCCGAAGCCGGCTTACACGCTGAAAATCGAAGCGAGGCTTGCACCCCGCAGCCGATTAGAAGCGGTGACGGATACCGACACCAACAGCGGTGCTCTTAACGCCGTCCAGGAACGCGTAGTCCTGAGCGTACGAACCGTAAGCGTACAGGTTGGTGCGCTTGGACAGGTCGTAGGTGTAACCCAGGCTCCAGACGTTCATCGTTTCGTCGCCGCCGGTCAACTTGTCGTTGCTGGGGTCAACCATTTGCCATGAACCGAAGAGCTTCGAGGCGCCACCGATGGGGGCGCTCAGGCCGACCATGTAGGAGTTAGCCTTGAAGCCGTCGCGGAAGTGGTTCGAGGTCAAGCCATTTTCGCCAATGTCGTAATCAACACCGTTGATACCCTGACCACCAAACCAGCCATCAGTGGTACGAGCGTAGGCCAAGGACAACTTCAGAACTTCGAAGTCGTACGCACCGGCGATGCCATATTGACGCGGGGTGGCGTCAACTTCTTCTTGGAATTGGTTGTTGCTGGCGTTCAATTGATCGAACGTCAGGGCAACATTCAGAGGACCATTGTTGTAACGCAGACCGGTGGTGATACCACGGACATTGTCAGCGGTGCGGAAGCCGACACGGTCAGCATCAGCATTGTCATCCACGCTGAACGAGTAGCCAACGCCGAATTGGAAGCCGCTGAAGGACGGGGTTTGGTACATGACCATGTTGTCCCAGCGAACGGTGTTAGCCGCGCTGATGCCCATACCGATGTTGGCTTGGCCGAAACCAGCGCCAAACGGATCGATCGAACCGAAGTACTTCGACGTGATGTTGGTTTGACGACCGAAGTCCAGACGGCCCCAGCTGTCGCTTTGCAGACCGATGGTGGCTTGACGACCAAACAGGCGATCACCTTGGCTGGAAGTGCCGTTGGCGGAGCTGAAGCCACTTTCCAGTTGGAACACAGCTTGCAGGCCATCACCCAGGTCTTCAGTACCACGCAGACCCCAACGCGAGCCGTTTTGCACGCCATTGATCATGCCGATGCGGCTTGCGCTGAAACCGTCGCCCTTCACCTTGTTGTAGCCGATACCGGTATCGATGATGCCGTACAGCGTCACCGAGGTTTCTGCCTGGGCTACGCCGGCGAAGCCAGCGAGCAGGGCGGCAGCGAGCAGAGTCTTTTTCATTTAAGAAATCTCCGTTGATTTGAGTGACAAGGGCAGATGGTTATACAAAACCTGTGCCCCCCTAACTCCGCGAAGGGAAGTTGACGCTATTGCATCAAAAATCCCACCTACTGGCTATGGTTACCCCCAGAAAAGTGAAGGATCGGCGTCGAGGCTGTTGGTATCTCACAACAGTTCATCGATCCAGACGGAATTGACTACGCGTTTACCCTATATCACTAAAAGGGGGCCAATATTCGCGCTACTGTCCGCCAATCTCCCCTGCTTTGTCACCACTGGCGTGAGTGTTTTTTGGTAACGTCGATAAATAATCGATACAGCTCTGCATAGACTCGATACATTGCCCACCCAGGGCACCACCGCCTTTCCAAGCGATATCGCCATGACCTCTCTGCCTGACGCAACGCCTGCCCCGCAACCCCGCATCAGCGTGGTCGACTTTCACCGCCTGCTGGCGGAGCAGCACCCCTTTGCGGAAATATTGGGAATAGAAATCACCGACATCGGTTACGGGACTGCGCGCGCGGTGTTGCCGCCACGCGATAGCCACCAGCGCCTCGGCGGTATCGTGGCGGGCCCCATGTTGATGGGACTGGCGGACCTGGTGCTCTATGCGGCCATCGTGGGTGCGACGGGCCAGGCCAATGCGGTCACGGCCAGCCTGACGATCAACTTTTTACGCAAGAGCCCGGCGGGCACCATCGTGGCCGACGCCCGTTTTCTGAAGATCGGCCGTCTCTCGGCAGGCGAAGTCATCCTGCACGGCGAGCATTCGCCCGAGCCCGTGGCACATATTGTCAGCACCTGGTCGGTGCCGGCCTCCTGACCCGCCATTCACGGCGACCCGCCGCCTAGGCGCGTCGCACGCCCATGCGCTGATGCTCCAGGATCGCGACACACAGCGACAACCAGACCAGACTCAACGCAAAACCGGCCACCACATCACTCAGGTAGTGCACCTGTAGCAGTACGCGGCTGACACCAATCGCGGCGATCAACGCCGCGGTGCCAGCCAGGCAGGCCCCTCGCCACGGGGCCCGCAACATCCGCAAGACCAGATAACAGGCGAAACCATACACGGCGAACGAGGCCGAGGCGTGCCCGCTGGCGAAACTCCAGCCCGTTTCACTCACGTAGCCATGCACATGCTCGGGCCGGACACGCTGAAACGCCTGTTTTACGATCTGGCTCAATATGCCGGCGCCCCCCGTCGCAATGGCACATGCCAGCGCAAGCCTCCACTCGCGCCGCCACAATAGCCAAACAGTCATCCCAACGGCAACGACTGTCAGCCAGTCACGGTCACCCAGGCGGGTAAACCATGACAGCACCCATAATAGAGAGGATGGCATTGACAAGCCGAGCGCCGCAGCCAGGCGCGTATCAATAACCACCACGCCACGATCCAGACTGACCGCCAGCGCCAACAACAGGAAAACCGCGCCCGCCGCAGCCGCCATGCCCAGGCAACGTCGAACCCGAGCCCGGGCGGGTTGTGCCTCGTAATAACGCCCCAGCCACACTGCACCCCCACCTGCCGCAGCGGACATCGCCAGCCATACGAATAGTGGATAAGTCGCCACCCAGTGCGCGAAAACTTCCATTGGGACGGTCGCTCAGCGCAACGGCGGGCGGCGATGCCAATCCAGCGTCTGCACGCTGGCACGGCGAAACGCCTGGACATCGGCCAGGTAATCCCAGCGCTGGACAGAACAGTGGTGCTGGGCATCACCGGCCGAGTGCTCAATCACATTGATCGAGTTTGATATCCCTCCTCGCACCCGGTGCGACACGGCCGTCCCGGCCTGGACGGCCCAGGCCTGGCGGGCGGCGGCCTGCGCCTCCCCCTGAACCGGCAACACATAGGGCAAATGGATGTGTCCGCCCAGGACAAGATCGACCCCGGCGTCGATCCACGCCGGCACGGCCTGTTCGCGCCCTATCAGTAAATTGCGCTGATCGCTGTCGACGAGCGCCCGTACCGGATGGTGCAGCAACACCAGCCGCAACGCGTCGGGGTCGGCCTTGCGCAGGCGCTGCGCCACCCGCGAGATCTGCGCGGCATCTACCTGACCGTTCTTGTGCCGGCCCGGTCGGGTTGAATTCACGCCGATCGCCAGCAGGCCGGGTATCTCGACCACGGGTTCGAGCACGGCGCCCATCGCCCGACGATAGGCGCCATAGGGGTTCACGAGCCGCGCCAACACGTTAAACAACGGAATGTCGTGGTTGCCCGGCACCGCCAGCACAGGCCGCTGCAGCGACTGGACAAATCGGCGGGCCGCTGCAAACTGACTACGCCGCGCGCGCTGAGTGATGTCGCCCCCCAGCAGAACCAGATCGGGCTGCAATTCACCCACCAAACTCAACACTGCTTGTACGACTGGCTCCCGCTCTGTACCAAAATGCGTATCGGAAAGATGGACAATTCTGGTCATACGCGTTCCGAGCGGTGAGATGCAGGCGGCACCAGCAACTGCAGCGGTTGCTCAGACACCCGAAACTCCAACGGCGTGTCGAGCCATTGAATCTCGCCGTCGAGAGCGACCTTGATACGTCGCCGGCTGCGCTTGACGTGCACGGTCAGATGCTCGAAATCAAAGCTGAAGACATGATCCGCATCGCCCAGGCGACTCAACCAGCCGCGCAACAGCAGCCCGTACATCGCCCAAGTCCCGATAGGTCTCGCCCCCATGGCAACCAGCCGCCCCTGCTCTAGTGCAGACGCCTGGACGATGCCGATTTGCTCCAATTGCAACGCGTTGTTGCCCACCACGATCGTCGGCGTACGTAAGATACGGGACTGCCCCTCATGCTCTAGCTGCACCGTCAACTGCCGATGCGCACGCCCCATCGTCACCAACGCGGACCACAGCGCCACATACCGGCTACGACCGTAACGCGACTTGTACGCCTCGCGGTCCTCAAGCAACTGCGGATACAGTCCAAGACTGGCATTAATCAGAAATAATCGGTCATTGACCAGCCCCACCTGCACGGGCTGCGGTTGCGCCGCCAGCAGGCACTGAGTGGACAGCTCGGTATCCTGGGCGATGCCGTAGGTACGGCCAAAATAGTTAAAGGTGCCCTGCGGCAAAATGCCAAACGGCAGGCCGCTGCCCAATACGACCTGCGCCACGGCACTCAGTGTGCCGTCGCCTCCCGCCGCTACCACAATGCCGCCCTGCTGGCGCGCTTGGTCGACGGCGGCCTGGGCCGTCGCGGGCAGTTTTTGCCCATCATCGACCGGCATCACTGTGTAGCGGCGCCCGGCCTGATCGAGCACGCGCTGAATCGTCGCCTGCACCTCGCCTGCATCACCACGCCCGGAACCGGTGTTCAGAACAATGAAAAATGGCTCTTGGTCAGTCAGTGATAGAGGCGTCATGCTGCAAATTGTAGGGGCGTCATGCTGCAAAGATAGCGTGTCACACTACCGGCAAGCAAGCGGCAAAAGACTAAACTAGCGCCTCACCCGACTTCTTTGCCTCATCGTGCAGACCCCCGACGCACCGTTCAGCTTCAAAAAAATCGCCGTTCCCGCATTTGGCCCCTCAGTGCTATACGGTGTCAGCAACGGTGCGATTCTTCCAGTGGTGGCCCTGAGCGCACGCAACCTGGATGCCTCGGTCGCCACATCCGGACTCATCGTGGCGTTGATCGGCATCGGCTCACTGGTCAGCAACATTCCTGCCGCGCTGATGACCTCGCGCTTTGGCGAACGACAAGCCATGGTCGCTGCGGCCATCCTGAGCATTTTGGCGCTATTGCTCTGCATTACAGCCAGTCACGCCTGGATGCTGGCGATCGGCGTCTTTTTCATCGGCATGGCGTCTTCGGTGTTCATGCTGGCCCGGCAGTCCTACATGATCGATGCCGTGCCCGTCTATATGCGAGCGCGCGCGTTATCCACCTTGGCAGGCACCATGCGGATCGGCGCGTTCGCCGGCCCTTTTTTAGGAGCAGGCCTGATTCATTTCATGGGACTACAGGGTGCGTATTGGGTAGCGGCCATTGCCATGCTTGGGGCGGGGCTGATTGCCTATCGGGCTCCCGATATGGCTCCCCCCGATCGACGTCCCGGGCAACCGACCCACGCCAAACCCCGCATCCTGGACATTGCACGCTCACACAGCCGGACACTGCTGACCCTGGGCCTGGGTATCTTGCTAGTCAGTGCGGTACGTGCCTCCCGACAAGTGGTCATCCCTCTCTGGGCAGACCATCTGGGGATCAATCCCAGCACCACGTCCCTGATCTACGGCCTGATCGCCGCCATCGACATGTCCGTGTTTTATCCCGCCGGCACGCTGATGGATCGGCGCGGACGCCTTTGGGTCGCAGTACCTTCGACGCTTTTGATGGGTATTGCCCTGATCGGCACGTCGCTCACGACCGGCATTCTCAGTTTTATCCTGGTATCCATGTTGTTGGGCCTGGGCAATGGCATTGGCTCGGGTATCGTCATGACACTGGGCGCAGATGCCGCCCCCACCAAAGGACGTACCGAGTTTCTCGGGATTTGGCGGCTAGTCGCGGATATGGGCTCCAGCGTGGGGCCCGTCGTGCTATCGGCGATAACGGCACTGGCGTCCCTGGCCGTCGGCGTCGGCGTCATGGGGATATTCGGGCTGAGTGCGGCGGCGGTCTTCTGGCGCTGGTTGCCTCGCGACAATCCGTCGGCAAAGGCCCAATAAGTCCGCTGTCCAAAAACCAACACGCCGGTGCTGGGCTTTCATGCCCAACACCGGCGTGCGTAGAACGTCCTGAAAATTCTATTTCTGAGTATGGTGGGCGTGATCCGCCTCATGCATGGCCAGGCGCAATAGCAAGAGCACACAAGCCAACATACCGATTCCGGCTATTACCCAGCCATGGGGCTCGCCAATAAGAGGCACCGCCAACAAAGGCGCGGCCAATCCCGCCAGAGGAGCCAGGATGAGGATCATCCAGAAAATCGCTCCGCCTTGACGGACGTGAGGGGGTGCTGCCCGCACGCTGCTCTGGGCAGTCGCGCGTTGATAGGCCTTTGCCCGCTGCGTTTTGGCGCGATGGGTCTGAACAGTGCGAACCGCCCTGCTTCGATCACGTGCAAAATCCGCATATACCACTGCCATAAGCCCCTCCTAGCTTTTACTTCCGTGAAGGCGAATCACCTGCACGGATACTGGCCCGATGCTTCAGCAGGCTGGACTATGCTGTCCCGGTCTCGCTGAAACATCAGTGTGTTGTGTCACGAACTGCTGTTACCCATAGAGATACTCCTATCTCGCACGAATCGCAATAGGAATTTGCATAGAAAATACTAAAAATTGCAATGCGACCGATTGACGCACATCTTTTGTCCCTTATTTGACCGTTCCTTTGCCTTTTTAGTAGGAGGTTCGCGGCAAAAACACGGCCTGTCAGCAGAAACTTTTAGAAAACAATATTGAGGCGCTCGCTCGTGCACAGGCACGTATCCGGGGACATACTTTCATCCGGAGCAGAAATACTTAGAGGAGTAGTTAAATGTCGACACAAGATAGCCCAGAACACACGCCATTGAAACGGGTGATGGGCCCCAAGCTGCTTTTATTGTTCATCATCGGAGACATTCTGGGTACAGGGGTTTACGCGCTGACCGGGCAAGTTGCCGCGGAAGTCGGTGGCGCGGCATGGGCGCCCTTTCTGGTGGCGTTCCTGGTGGCATTGCTGACGGCCTTCTCTTATCTGGAACTTGTGACGAAATACCCCCGGGCCGCTGGGGCCGCACTCTATGTCCATAAAGCCTTCGGCGTCCATTTTCTGACGTTTATCATTTGCTTTACGGTCATGTGCTCGGGGCTGACCTCCGCCGCGACGGCCTCACGCGCCTTTTCTGCCAACTTATTTGTGGCACTCGGCATTGAGGGCGATCCCATGATGATCACCCTCGGCGCACTCGGGTTCATGCTGCTGGTGATGGTGGTGAACTTCCGCGGGGCCTCGGAAAGCGTCAAGGCGAACGTGGTACTGACCCTGGTCGAGTTGAGTGGCCTGCTGCTAGTGATTATTTTGGGGTTTTATGGCATCAGCAACGGGCAAGCGGATTTTTCTCGCGTCGTAGCCTTTGAAACGCCAGAGAACAAAAGCGTATTCCTGGCCATTACATCGGCCACCGCTTTGGCGTTCTTTGCCATGGTGGGCTTTGAGGACTCGGTGAACATGGCCGAAGAAACCCATGCCCCCCATCGTATTTTTCCCAAGGTCATGCTGACGGGCCTGGGAATCACTGCCGTGATTTATGTGCTGGTCTCCATTTGCGCGGTCGCCCTGATTCCGGTCGGGGAGCTGGCAGCCAGCTCTACGCCTTTGGTATTGGTCGTTCAGCGTGCTGCGCCGAACTTGCCGATGGATACCATCATGCCAATCATCTCGATGTTTGCCGTCGCGAACTCGGCGCTGATCAACATGATGATGGCCAGCCGACTGCTCTACGGCATGTCGCGCCAGGGCGTATTGCCGAAGTTTCTCGCCAAGGTCCATCCGCGCACCCAAACGCCCTGGTCGGCCATTCTGTTCACTACCTTTCTCGCACTTGGACTGATCGTGCTGGTATCGACCAGCAACTCCAAGGCCATCAGCGCCCTCGGCGGCACCACCGCATTGCTGCTGCTGGCCGTCTTTGCCTTCGTCAACATCGCCGTCCTGGTGCTGCGCCGCGACCGTGTCGAACACGAGCATTTCCGGACGTACACACCAGTGGCGTGCCTGGGCGCGATCGCATGCATATTCCTCGTGACGCCGATGACCGGCCGTGATCCGATTCAATATCAGGTCGCCGGATGGCTACTGGTGTTGGGCGTGGTCATGTGGGGCATCACGGTGCTGGTGAATCGCAATGAACCGCATCGTCTGGATCCGGAACGCCTGGACGCGGAGCTCCTGAAAGAGGAGTAACAAAGGAGCCGGGTGGTATGAACAGCCCCTGAAAGTTGGAGATTGATCCAATTTTTGGGGGGATTTGTCGTGACGACGTACGCCGAGCCGTTAAAGCGGGAGACGGCCTGGCGGCATGAAACACGGAAGCCTAGGGACGCGCCGCTAAAACCCGCACATCGCGGCCAGCGTCTCCCAGTTCAGGCGGATTTCGGGCAAGGTATATCCCAGGAACCCTAGCGCCAGCACCGCCACCAGGGCGATACCCCCCAGGATGCGCCAGACGATACGGCGCGTCTCCATCTCAGGCCGCCGCTTGCGGCATCGGCCGCGGTTCCAGCGACTGTTCGCGCACAGGCAGGCACAGCAACGCCGCGATGATGGCCAGGGCGATCCCTATCCACCACATCATGTCGTAGTTGCCGGTGGTCGCGTACACGTAGCCACCCAGCCAGACGCCGATAAAGCTGCCCACTTGGTGCCCCAGAAAAGCAATACCCGACAACGTGGCGGCATAGCGCAACCCGTAAATCTGCCCAATCAATCCCTGAGTCAGCGGGACGGTGCCCAACCAGAACAATCCCATCCAGGCGGCAAAGGCATAGAGCACCCACGGCGATAGCGGCAGGATCAGCAACAACATCATGCCAAATGCGCGCAGTCCATATACCCCCGCGAGCAGCATTTTTTTGCTATGCCGCCCCCCGAGTTTGCCGGAATAGTACGACCCCACCACATTAAATAAGCCGATCAGCGCAATGGCGATGGCGCCGTGCCCGCCCGTCAGACCCGAATCGATGACATAGGCGGGTAAATGCAGCGTGATAAACGCCGTATGAAACCCGCACACAAAATAGCTGGCCGCCAGAAAATGAAACGACGGATGCCGCAACGCCTGTTGTATGGCGGACAACATCGACTGCCCACCGGCGTGCGTCGCGGGCTTGCCACGCAAGAAATAAGCCAGCGGCATACCGGCCGCCACAAATAGAGACATCGCCCACAGCGCACCCGTCCAGTCCAACCCGGTGATCAGGAGCTGCCCCGTAGGCACAACCAAAAACTGCCCCATGGAGCCGCCCGCACTGGCAATTCCCATCGCCGTACTGCGAAACTCAGGCGGCACCGAGCGCGCGACGATGGGCAAAATGACCGGGAAAGTCGTACCCGCCTGTCCTAGTCCGACCAACACACCGGCCGTCATATAGAGGCTGAACTCATCCGTCGCCAGGCGCGTACCGATCATGCCCGCGGCGTAGAGCAAGGCCCCCAGCGCCACCGTACGGCCAGAGCCGAACCGATCGGCCAGCATGCCCATGAAAATACAGGACACCCCCCATACCAGGTTTTGCAACGCAAAGGCCATCGAAAATACGTCGCGCCCCCAACCCTGGGCTAGCCCCATAGGCTGCATGAACAGGCCAAACGTCGCACGCACGCCCATGGCAAGCAAGACGACCAGCGTACCTATCCACAGCGTACGAGACAAAGGAGAGAGCGAATTGGACATCGAATCGGCCCGGGCCAGGAGTTAGGTTTCACGGGTGTCGCCCAGCCACGCAGGCGCCCCGTCAGACATGCATAAACGGTGATAGGCGCAATCATATACAACGCGCACCGCGAAGTGGCGTTAGCCCCTGATTCGGGCTCGGGTATCCCCATCGCGCGAGTTCATCACGGCGCATTGAACGGGGGAAGTCAAGACCTGCCAGCGCAAACGCTGAACGTATTTGTCAGGCGCACTGGGGACGCACCTGGGACGGACTAAGGCTGTACTTATTCGGGTGATAGAATTCCGCTCTTGCAAAGTGCTGGCCCTGCCGACGATACGCTTTGTTATCAGGGGCTTGCACGTTCCCCCTGCCTCGCCGTAGTTAAATGGATATAACAGACCCCTCCTAAGGGTCAGTTGGTGGTTCGATTCCACCCGGCGAGGCCATCACAAGAAATTCACGATTTCCGCCCCCGATTGGGCTCAAACTGTGTTTCTTGCGCGCTGTTGCAATCTTACGCTTGCCCCACAGTTAAAAAAACTGTTTAAATTCGGCACGTAAGCCTATAATTCGTCTGACTTTTCCCGACTCCGCTCCAGTCGATTTCCTGACCAATCCGGTCGCGTACCCTTTTTTGCTTGGCTAGTCTTATGGTGTCTTTTTGGAAACGCGCCGTTGCAATCACCTTGGTGCCCATGGCTGTGGCACTGATCGGCTTGCTGCCTGGCACTTCGTACGCGGCGAAAGCCGATCCGTGCAAGACCAACGCCAAATCCTCGGCGTGCAAGGCAGTCAAATCCAAGACCGCCGGCAAGACATCCACCGCAAAAGCGTCGACCAAAACCTCCAGCAGCGCCAAGTCGACCTCAAAAAAGACCAGCGCCACAAAGCAGACCGCCAGGACATCCACGAAGTCGGCTGCCAAGAAAAGCACCCAAAAGACCTCGAAATCGCGTAGCGCGTCGCGCAAAAAGAGCAAAATCATCTCTCGTCAGCGCACGGCGCCCGCCGCTGTGGCCAGCGCGGCGGCCCTGCCGGCCGCTGAAGCCTCGATCCGCGACGAGATCCGGGCACTGCGCTCCAGCACCGCCTACGCCCAGGACCTGGAAACGTCTACCGTCCTGTTTGCCAAGAACGAAGACGTGGTACGCCCGATCGCCTCGATATCCAAGCTGATGACCGCATTGGTCGTCGTAGACGCCAATCAGCCCATGGATCAAATGCTGGAAATCACCGAAGACGACGTGGACAAGCTCAAGCACACCACCTCTCGCCTGCGCGTGGGCACCCAGCTGACCCGCGGCGATATGCTGCACTTGGCGCTGATGTCATCCGAAAATCGGGCGGCCCACGCCCTCGGGCGCAACTACCCGGGCGGTATCCTGGCGTTTGTCCGTGCCATGAACGAAAAAGCCCGCGGCCTGGGTATGACCAGCACATACTTCATCGAGCCCACCGGACTGTCCAGCCAGAATGTATCGTCGCCACGCGATCTGGCTCGCCTTCTGCGGGCCGCCGCACAGCGCCCACTGATCCATCGCTATTCCACCGATGACGAATACGAAGTCGACGTGGCCAACCGCACGCAGGTTTTCCGCAACACCAACCTTCTCGTGCGCAAACCCGATTGGGATATCAAAGTCTCGAAAACCGGTTTCATCAACGAAGCCGGTGAATGCCTGGTCATGATGACCCGCATCAATGGTCGCGACGTGGCGATTGTGCTGCTGGACTCCCAGGGCAAATACTCCCGCATCGGCGATGCCGTACGGCTGCGACGCATCCTGCAAAATGACGTCGCCATGATTGAGCGAATGGCCCAGCTGTAATCACGCAACAGCGCGCTGCAACGGCGCGCCATCGTTCAGCGCCCCCGGCAAGCCCGCCAATACGGCCCGTGCATCCAATGACCGAATCGGCACGTCGAGATCCGCCGGAATACGGCCGTCGACTTGCAACAACTCATAGCGCAGGCAGCACACACGTAAAAACGACGTGAAATTCGCCGCCTCGCCGCGATATTCGATCAGTTCATCGTACAGTCGCTCGATTAGTTGCGTCACACGCATGTCGTCACGTGCGGCGATTTCCTCTAGCACCGACCAAAACAGGCGTTCGAGCCGAACGCTCGTGGCGACGCCATGCAGCCGCAACGAGCGGCTTTCGGGCGCATAGGAATCAGGATGGGCACGGATAAATATTTCGCACATGACGGGGCTCCGGATAAGCTAGCCTCACTGTACGATTGCAGTGAGCACACGGCAAGCGCGCCCGGTCGCGCGGACAACGCGACGCAGGCGCATCAATGCGTAATTTTGGTGCCCAACACCGCCAAAAACTGTGCCAGCCACGCTGGATGGGCCGGCCAGGCGGGGGCCGTCACCAGATTGCCATCCGTATGCGCCTGATCGATAGCGATTTCCGCGTACGTCCCGCCAGCCAGACGGACCTCCGGTGCGCAGGCCGGATACGCCGAGCAAGTACGCCCTTTTAAAATGCCCGCCGCCGCCAACAACTGTGCACCATGGCAAACTGCGGCAATGGGTTTGCCCGCATGATCGAACTGCTGAATGATCTCAAGGACACGCTCGTTCAAACGTAAATACTCCGGAGCGCGTCCACCGGGAATCACCAGTCCATCATAAGACGCCACATCGACCTGCTCGAAGTCGTGATTCAGCGCAAAATTATGGCCCCGTTTTTCGCTATAGGTTTGCGCACCCTCAAAATCGTGAATCGCCGTCGCAACGCTGTCGCCAGATTTTTTGCCCGGGCACACGGCGTGCACCGTATGCCCTACCGCCAGCAGCGTTTGAAACGGCACCATGGTTTCATAGTCTTCCGCGTAATCACCCACCAGCATCAGCAGTTTTTTGCCCATTGTCGTCTCCGGATATCCTTGGTTGTCATTCCACATCCCAGCCCCGACGCGCGCTACGAATCGACACTTTCCAGGCTGATACAGAACATTGTGCGACAGGAGACTTCGTCGCAGGTAGTAATGGAATACCGCCAGACGAGGGAATGCTGCCACATGGCAAAACACGCAGACCAGCGAGCCTTAATCCAGATCACGGGCCACAACCGCACAGACTTCGGGCAATAGGCGACGCAGACCACAGCAACGGCCGACGCAGCCGAACAGCGAGCAGACCTATTCCAACGCCACCGACACAGGCTTGGCGCCCAACAAAGTCACCAGCACATTGGGATCAATCCCAATCAAGTACCCGCGCCGCCCACCGTTGATATACACGACCGGATACGTCAAAACCTGCTCCTCGACCCAGACGGGCATGCGCTTACGTGTACCAAACGGCGATGTCCCACCCACCTGATACCCGGAATGGCGCTGTGCGACCTCGGGATGGCAGGGCGCGACCTTTTTCAGCCCCGCCTGGCGAGCGAGGTTCTTCGTCGACACCTCGCGATCGCCATGCATCACCACCACCAATGGCCGCGCCGCCTCATCCTCCATGATCAACGTCTTGACCACCGCATGAGGATCCAGCGCCAACTGACGCGCAGCCTCGCCCGCGCCACCATGGTCGACATAATCGTAAGTATGCTCGGTGTAGGCCACCTTATGCTGTTTCAGCCATTGCGTGGCAGGCGTTTCGGAAACATGACGAGTTTTAGCCATAGCACCAGACCAACCGCGACGCGGTAATCAGACAAATTCGTAGTGTAGAACGGCCCTGCTGTAAAACGCCCCCAATAAGGCGCCCGCACGCCCGCCCTATTCCCTCAAGCGCGAGGATGATGCGTCGCATGCAACGCCTTGAGTCGCTCACGCGCGACATGCGTATAAATTTGCGTCGTCGAAATATCGGCGTGCCCCAGCAGCATCTGCACCACCCGCAAATCCGCGCCGTGATTCAGCAGATGCGTTGCAAACGCATGCCGCAACACATGCGGCGACAACGGCGCCCGCACCCCCGCAATCAGCGCATATTTCTTGATCAACTGCCAGAATGCCTGCCGGGACATAGGCTGTGCCCGCGCTGTCAAAAACAACGCATCACTCACCCGAGCCCCCGTCAATTCCGGGCGTGCAGATTGCATATATCGCTCAATCCAGTGAGCCGCCTCCGCCCCCAAAGGCACCAGGCGATCCTTGCCCCCCTTGCCCATCACCACCCGCACCACGCCCTCATTCAAACTCACTTCCAGTACCTTGACGCCCACCAACTCAGACACCCGCAATCCCGTCGCATACAGGGTCTCCAGCATCGCCCGATCACGCACCCCACGCGTCGTATTCAAATCCGGCGCCGCCAGCAACGCCTCCACTTGCGCCTCGGACAACGTCTTCGGCAATCGCGGCGGTTGCTTCGCCGCGCGGAGCGTCAAACAAGGATCCCGCTGCGCCCGATGCTCACGCAGCGCCCAGGCATAAAACCGCCGCAAAGTCGCCAACCGCCGATTCGCCGTCGTCGCCCGGCTCTCCTCATGCCGCGCCGCAAACCAGGCCTCAATGTCCCCCGCCGCCACCTCTCGCAACTGCCCCGCCATCGCCGCCCCACCATGCTCCGCGGGATTCTCCAGCCACTGCGCAAACGCCGTCAGATCACGTCGATACGCAGCCAACGTATTCTTCGCCAGCCCATCTTCCAGCCATACGGCGTCGATGAATGCGTCGATATCTGCTTGGGACGTTAAGGGTAGTTTGCTCATTGACGTTGATCTCTATTGAGACGTCCCTGTCGTCTGCTGAGTGGCGGTGCCGGCCAAATCGCTTCGGCTCGGGCGCGCCAGGAGGCGCCCTCGGCCTCGCTGCGCGAGGCTGCCCTACGCTCAAAAGGCCGGCACCGCCACTCAGCAGACGACAGGGACTCACAGCAGGTGCACGCTCCCGATGCTGAGTTGCCTTGACCTGCGTTCGCACGATGCCATGCCGACAACCCAACGATTGTGGAGCGGCGCAAAAGAGACAGTGGACATAGGGAGACATTGCGAGCCAAGGTCCGGCGTGTGTAGGCCAGGCCGGCCTTTTGAGAAGCGGGCAGCCCCGCGCAGCGGGGCCGAGGCCCCTGGTTGGGCCGAGCCGTTTCGATTAGGCCGGCTTGGCCTACACACGCCGGACCTTGGCGCGTAAAGAACCCGAACACGTCACGCAATAGCATCGCCATCACGCTAAGCCACCGTCTGCAGCCAGCGTTCAAAGACTTTCAGCGCTTCGGAACGCTCGTCGCGTTGTGAGTAGCCGAAGTAGTAGCCTTGGCTGACGGTCAGGACCTGAGGAACCGGCCGTACGAGAACGCCGGCCTCTAGCGCGGCATAGGCGAGAAAAGCGGGTACCAGGCCTACGCCCAGGCCAGCCTCGGCGGCGGCGAGCATCATGGTGAAGAGTTCGTAGCGAGGGCCGCCTGCGGCTTGGGGACCGTAGGGTTGATCGTTGGCGGCATACCATTGGCGCCAGGCGTCCGGGCGAGAACTGAGGTGCAAATGGGTGAGGCCTGCCAGGCCGTCTTCTTCGCGACGCGGTAAATGCGGGGCGCATACAGGCACGAGTTCTTTCTCGGGAAAGAGCAACGCCCCCTGGGTGCCCGGCCAAAGGCTGCTGGCGTGGTACAGCGCACCATCAAAGGGCTGGTCCTTGAATTGAAAGGGCAACGTGCGTACGGACAGGCTGACGGTGATGTCGGGATGTTGATGTTGAAATCCCGGCAGGCGTGGAATCAGCCAGGTGGTGGCCAGAGTGGGGACCACCGCGATGTGGATACTGCGGCCCATGCCGGTGCGGCTGACCAGGCCAAACGTGTCTTTCTCGATCTGATCCAGATGATGGCGGATCCGGCCCGCGTACTCGGCGCCGTGCTCGGTCAAGACAATGCGCCGGCGCACGCGCGTAAATAGCTGTACGCCCAGGCGCGACTCGAGGCTGGCGACCTGGCGATAGACGGCGCTATGCGTGAGCGCGAGCTCTTCGGCGGCACGGGAAAAGCTGCCTAGCCGGGCCGAAGCCTCGAAAGCCTGCAAGGCGCTAAGGTTTGGGATGCCATTACGCATATAAATCCGCTCATTAACCGCTATGCTCACAGTGAACTAACGGGCCTGTCGTATGTTGCGACGCAGCATTGCGTACAACGTGCTGGCAGGTCACTATATTGTGCAATTTTATCAATTGCGTTGTGCGAGCCAGGAACATTATGCTCAAAGGCTTGCTTTCTGGTTGTTTTTGCCTGTTTGCTTATCGGATGACCGCCTAATTATGACTATCGAGACACCCTCTTCCCATGCCCGTCTGGGCGGACACATTCTGGTCGACCAACTGGTCGCCCAAGGTGTCAAGCACGTATTCTGCGTACCTGGCGAAAGCTATCTGGCGGTGCTGGACGGGCTGCATGACGGCCAGATTGATGTCACGGTTTGCCGCCAGGAAGGTGGCGCGTCCATGATGGCTGACGCCTATGGCAAGCTGACGGGCGAACCCGGCATCTGCATGGTCACGCGTGGCCCAGGCGCCGCCAACGCCATGGCAGGTGTCCATATCGCCAAGCAGGATTCGAGCCCGATGATTTTGTTCGTCGGCCAGATCGAGCGTGGCATGCGCGAACGCGAGGCCTTTCAGGAAATGGATTACCGTGCCGTGTTCGGCACGCAGGCCAAGTGGGTGACCGAGATCGATCAGGTCGAGCGTATCCCCGAGATCATCTCTCGCGCCTTTCATATTGCTACGTCGGGTCGCCCAGGCCCTGTCGTGATCGCACTGCCCGAAGACATGCTGACGGAAACCGCCAGCGTCCCCGATGCGCCCCATTACGAAGTCATCGATAGCGCGCCCACGGCCGATCAGTTAAGCAACCTGGAACAATTGCTGGCCCAGGCCCGTTCGCCGATTGCCATTCTGGGCGGCACGCGTTGGGATGCCGACGCCGTCGCACAATTTGCGGCCTTTGCAGAGCGCCTGTCGCTGCCCACCGCCGTCTCGTTCCGCCGCCAAATGCTGTTCCCGGCGGATCACCCCTGCTTCGTCGGCGACGTCGGACTGGGTATCAATCCGGCACTGCTCAAGCGCGTCACTGAGGCGGACTTGATCCTGCTGGTGGGTGGCCGCATGTCGGAAAGCCCCAGCCAGGCCTATACCCTGCTGAACATCCCGGTGCCGAAGCAAAAGCTCGTACACGTGCATCCCGACAGCGCGGAACTGGGTCGCGTCTACCGCGCCACGTTGTCCATCAACACCTCACCCATCTCGTTTGCCCAATCGCTGGCTGGCGTACAAGTCCCCGCGCAACCCGTCTGGGCCGCCGATACCGCAGCCGCACGCGACTCGTACCTGGCCTGGAGCGACCCCGCCCCGATACGCACGCCGGGTGAATTGCAGTTGGGCGAAGTCATGGCCTATCTGGAAAAAACCTTGCCCGCCGATGCCATCATGACCAACGGCGCCGGCAACTACGCCACCTGGCTGCATCGCTTCCACCGCTTTACCCGCTATGGCACGCAGCTGGCCCCGACGTCGGGCTCGATGGGCTACGGCCTACCTGCCGCCGTCGGCGCGAAACGTGTCGAGCCCGAAAAAACCGTCGTGTGCTTTGCAGGCGACGGGTGCTTCATGATGCATGGTCAGGAGTTTGCGACCGCCGTTCAGTATGACTTGCCCATCATCGTGCTGCTGATCGACAACGGCATGTACGGCACCATTCGCATGCACCAGGAAAAACACTATCCGGGCCGCGTCTCTGCCACCCAATTGAAGAATCCGGATTTCGCCGCCTATGCCGAAGCTTTCGGCGGCTATGGCGAACGCGTCGAAACCGCCGAGCAATTTGGACCGGCATTCGAACGCGCACTGGCCAGCGGCAAGCCGGCCATCCTGCACTGCCTGATCGATCCGCAAACCATCAGCCCATCGACTACGCTGGACAAGATCCGCGACGCGTCGCTGAAAGCACAACAATAAACCGCCCACCCCGGCGTCACGACGCCGGGGCGACTTAACGCCGTCGAGCGTCCGCGTCTTGCGCATTGGCAATTCGACGCGCTCGCCCCGCTTACGCATTAACCAGATTTACGAATTTCCGTATCTCGCTTCACACCGGAGACCCTAATGTCCTCGAACCCCTCATTTCACTGGCAAGATCCGCTGTTGCTCGACCAGCAACTGACCGACGAAGAGCGCATGATCCGCGACGCAGCGGCTGCTTATGCCCAAGACAAGCTGGCCCCGCGCGTACTCGACGCGTTTCGCAACGAACAAACCGACCCGAAGATCTTCGCTGAAATGGGCGAACTGGGCCTGCTGGGCGCCACCATCCCCGTGGAATACGGTGGCGCTGGCCTGAACTACGTCAGCTACGGCCTGATCGCCCGTGAAGTCGAACGCGTCGACTCTGGCTACCGTTCGATGATGAGCGTGCAATCCTCGCTGGTGATGGTGCCCATCAATGAATTCGGCAGCGAAGCCCAAAAGAAAAAATACCTGCCTAAGCTCGCCGCTGGCGAATGGATCGGCTGCTTTGGCTTGACCGAACCCAACCACGGCTCGGACCCCAACGGCATGGAAACCCGCGCCGTTCTGACCGACGGCGGCTACAAGGTGTCCGGCAGCAAAATGTGGATCACCAACTCCCCGATCGCTGATGTGTTCGTGGTGTGGGCCAAGTGCGTGGGCGGTGAGTTTGATGGCAAGATCCGCGGTTTCATCCTGGAAAAAGGCATGAAGGGCCTGTCGGCCCCTGCCATCCACGGCAAAGTCGGCCTACGCGCCTCGATCACCGGCGAAATCGTGATGGACGAAGTCGAAATATCGGCCGAACAAATGATGCCCGGCGTCTCGGGCCTGCGCGGCCCGTTCACCTGCCTGAACTCGGCCCGTTTCGGTATCGCCTGGGGTGCCCTGGGCGCCGCGGAAGACTGCTGGCACAGGGCCCGCCAGTACACCCTGGATCGTAAACAGTTCGGTCGTCCCCTCGCCGCCAACCAACTGATCCAAAAGAAACTTGCCGACATGCAAACCGAAATCACGCTGGGCCTGCAAGGCTGCCTGCGTTTGGGTCGCATGAAAGACGAAGGCACCGCCGCAGTCGAAATCACCTCGATCATGAAGCGCAACTCGTGCGGCAAGGCACTGGACATCGCCCGCCTGGCCCGCGACATGCTGGGCGGCAACGGCATCTCTGACGAATTCGGCGTCGCTCGCCACCTCGTCAACCTCGAAGTCGTCAACACCTACGAAGGCACCCACGACGTACACGCCCTGATCCTGGGTCGTGCGCAAACGGGCATCCAGGCGTTTAGCTGATCGTAGAGACTGTCTTGCTCTTGGGCACCGTGGCTTTTTCAGTATTGATGCGGTGTTTGGGAGTGTGATGGGGTTGTTCTTTTGACGCGGGCGATCCCCGCATAAGTCCCCCGCCGGCCCATCGCCGCGGCTCGGCCCAACCAGGGGCCTCGGCCTCGCTGCGCGAGGCTTCCCTTGCTCAAAGGGCCGGCGGGGGACTTATGCGGGGATCGCCCGCTTGCAATAGTTGAAAGCCCTTACGCTGCTCTCGCGCATCGAATGTATTGCTCAGGGTTGTCATGACTAGATGTGAGTCCGGTCAGCGTGGCGGGGATTGCCGCACCGGCCCATTGAGGCGAGGGTAGCCCGCGCGCAGCGCGGGCCGAGGCCCCTGGTTGGGCCGAGCCGAGGCGAACAGGGCCGGTGCGGCAATCCCCGCCACGCTGACCGGACGCCTACATAGCGACAACCCTCATCAGCAAAAACAACGCTGAAAAGAACCAGCAACTAAGCTGTTTCGGCAAGATCAAACAGGCTGGTCGCATCAAGCTCCAGCACGGCTTCGTTGTGCTGATTCAGGATGGTCCAACTCCAGGTGATGATACCCAGATCTGCGCGCGAGGTAGAACGTCGGACGGCCTGGACGCGTGCGTCTAAGCGCAAGGTGTCACCCGGCCTGACAGGGACTTTCCAACGGACTTCACCTAACCCAGGAGAACCGAATGATTCGGAATCATGGAGTGCGGCATCGACGGCCATCCGCATGGCGAGTGCGCACGTGTGCCAGCCGCTCGCGATGAGGCCACCCCAACGGCCCTGTTTCGCACGCTCGACATCGGCATGAAACCATTGGGGGTCGTACTGACGGGCAAATGCCAGGATCTCGGGCTCTGTGACCGTTACGGGCCCACCCTGGATCTGCATGCCTTCTTTGAACTCTGCAAATTTCATTAATACGTCTCGAAATGCAGCCGCCCCTCGCGGCGCAAAATGTCATGCAGGATAGTCCAATCTTGGCCGCCTTGCACAACTACGTCACGCAGGGCATCGAGGACGCCGGTTTCCATGCCCTTGAGACCACAAACGTAAATACAAGTGTTGGTATCGTGCAATAGCGTCAGTACGTCAGAGGCGCGCTCTCGTATCAGGTCTTGCACGTATCGGCGGGGCTGCTCGGTATCGCGCGAGAGTGCCAGGTTGATATCGATAAAGTCGCGCGGCAATTTCATCAAGGGACCGAAGTACGGAAGTTCGCGCTGGGTGCGTGCGCCGAAGAACAGCATCAGGCGACCATTGGTGCCGCGCGCAATACGGCGACGGTAGCGTTCGGTCATGGCGCGCATGGGCGCGGATCCGGTGCCTGTGCAGATCATCATCAGGTTGGCGCCCGCGTGATTCGGCATCAGGAAGGTATTGCCAAAGGGGCCTATGACTTGCACCGTGTCGTTTTTGGCCAAGTCACAGAGGTAGTTGGAGCACACGCCTTTTGCGGGCTGACCCTGATGGTCTTCGGTCACGCGTTTCACGGTCAGCGACAGATTGTTGTAGCCGGGACGCTCGCCGTCGCGCGGACTGGCCAACGAGTATTGGCGTGCGTGGTGCGGCCGGCCGTTTGCATCTGTGCCTGGCGCTAGTATGCCGATGGACTGTCCTTCCAGTACGGGAAAGGGTGCGTTGCCGAAGTCCAGCACGATGTGATGAATATCGCTGTCGGTATCGTCATCGGTCACGCGATAGTTGCCGACCACCGTCGCGGTCACGGGGGTTTTGTGGGCGTATAGATTGACGTACGGATGCGCGGCCGACCACGGGGGAATGGTGGCGCCTGCCACAGAAATCGCTGGCGCTATCGGGGTGCCGGTATCAATCTCGACGGCTGTGCTCGTATCGACACCCGCCTCATCGGCGGACGGCGGAATCACATCACCTGCGACTTCGGTGGAGGCGCTGTCGGGCAACGCCTTTTCGCCCGGCAACTCATCCCATCCGAATTGTTCATCCAAGGTATAGGGCTCGGCTTTGAGCACTAGCCGCCAATTATCGATCGACCCCGTGGGGCACGGCGGCACGCATGCCATGCAACCATTGCAAATGGCGGGATCGACCACATAGTTGGTGCCGTCATGAGTGATGGCATCAACGGGGCAGGTTTCCTCGCAGGTGTTGCAGCGAATACAGATCTCGGGATCGATCAAGTGCTGCTTTAACACCTCGGGCGGCAAAGGTGCGTTCATTGCCAGCTCCTCCTAGTTGAAGCGGACGTACTCAAAGTTCACGGGTTGACGATTCACGCCCATGACGGGCGGTGCAATCCAGTTGGCGAACTTGCCGGTCTCGACCACGCGACCCATCAGCGATGCGACAAAAGCACGGTCTTCGGGTGTGGGCAGCCACTTGTGCTGATTGGCCTGCCATTGTGCTTCGCTGAGCACTTCGCCATCGGGCGCCAGACGGATACCCGCCAGGGTACCGATCTGACGATTAAAGGCCTTGTGCGGTACGGATAGACGGAAGGGCAATCCGTTTTTCTCGATCACTTTGTTCCAGCGCCCCACCCCAGCCATGGAGTCGCGAATGAAGTCGTCGCGCAAGACTTCATTCAACGCGTTCAACATGGGGACTTCGATTTCGCGCAGTTTGCCGCCGTCGACCGTCAGTACGCGATAGGTATCATTTTTAAGTTGATGATCATCCGTGCGCTTGCCCTCTTCGTAGCGGCCCTTCAAGCCCGCGCTGTAAAAAATGGCGGCGTTGGACGATTGATCGGCGCCGAACAAATCGATCGTGACGCTGTAGTGGAAATTCAGATAACGCTGAATGGTCGGCAGATCAATGACACCCGCGGCGCGGATCGTCGCGGGATCGTCGGTTTTCAGTTCGCGCATGACTTCGCAGGTACGCTGGATGATCCGCGAGACACCGGACTCGCCCACGAACATGTGATGCGCTTCTTCGGTCAGCATGAATTTGGTAGTGCGGGCCAACGGATCGAAACCCGACTCGGCCAAGGCACATAACTGGAATTTTCCGTCACGGTCGGTGAAGTACGTGAACATATAAAACGCCAGCCAGTCGGGGGTTTTTTCGTTGAACGCGCCGAGAATGCGAGGGTTGTCTTCGTCGCCCGAACTACGCTGCAACAAGGCATCGGCCTCTTCGCGGCCATCGCGCCCGAAATAGCGATGCAGCAGATAGACCATGGCCCACAGATGACGGCCTTCTTCGACGTTGATCTGGAACAGATTGCGCAGGTCGTACTGCGACGGCGCGGTCATGCCCAGATGGCGTTGCTGCTCGATCGAGGCCGGTTCGGTATCGCCTTGCGTCACGATGATGCGGCGCAGGTTGGCGCGGTGTTCGCCCGGCACGTCTTGCCAGACATCGCGTCCCATGTTTTCGCCAAAATGCATTTTTCGTTGACCGTCCTGCGGCGCCAGAAAAATACCCCAGCGATAGTCGGGCATCTTCACGTGATCGAAATTCGCCCAGCCATCGGGCTCAACGCTGACCGCCGTACGCAAGTACACGTCGAAACCGTGCGAGCCGTCAGGGCCCATGTCTTGCCACCACTGCAGATAATTCGGCTGCCAATGCTCCAGCGCCCTCTGCAACGCGCGGTCGCCAGACAGGTTGACGTTGTTGGGAATCTTTTCGTTGTAGTTGATGCCTGACATGTCTGCTCTCCAGAACCGACCGCTCGGGGCGACCGGATAGTTTTATGAGGTTTGCGTTTCGGCCCGAATCCACCAGGCCTTGAATCTGCCGAAGCACCGGGCCGCCCTGAGACAGACGTGCCCCGATGCATCACACTCGCTACACGCGATTCCAATCAAACGACGTTTGTTCGCCTTTGCCATAGAGTTTCAGTGCGCCCTTTTCACCCGACGCATTGGGACGATTGAAGATCCAGTTTTGCCACGCCGTCAGTCGGCCAAAGATGCGGGTTTCCATCGTTTCGCGGCCACCAAAGCGCAAATTTGCTTCCAGTCCGGTCAAGGCGTCGGGCGACAAGGCGCGGCGCTCTTCAAGTGCCATACGCACCTCATCGTCCCAATCGATGCTGTCAGGCGCAAAAGTCACCAAGCCCAACTCCAGTGCACGTGTCGCGGACAACAGTTGACCTCCCGCGGCGCGCACGGCTTCCAGGGGCAAGGTTTCTTCGTAAAAGCGGCGTTGCAAGCGGCTTTGTCCGTTCACCAGCGGATAGGCGCCAAAGTTACGCTCGCCCACGATGATTTGCGCAGGCGCGTCGGCATCCTCGTCGTCGAGCATATAAATACGATCGGCGGCCAGGGCCAGTTCGAACAGCGTGCCCACAAAGCAAGAGCCCGGCTCAATCAACGCAAAGATCGAACGCGACGTCACATCCAGACGTGCCAGCGTACGGCGCAGCATCCCCGCCGTCTCGCGCACGAACCAATGGTCGGCGTGCTGTTGCAACGCCGCGTCGGCAACCAGTACCGATTGAATATCGCCTTCGGTCTTGAACACCCACGTCCCCAGATCCGGTTCGTTGGTGCGCAGATTGAGAATCGCGTCGTCCAGCTCGCGTGCCATCTGCAAAGGCCACCACGCCGCGCCGGCGGCCATGATGGCATCGATCTCTTGCTCGACCTCGGCCTGCGGGCCACGGATGGTCCAGGTGGCCAGGCGCTTTTCGCGATCGTAGGCGACGTCCACGTACTGATACGACAAACGATCGCGGGTCTCCGTGCGAGACAGGGACACCAGCTTGATACCCTGCGCCTGCGCCGGGCGATCGCTATCGGCCGCCAGTTCAGCGGCGCGCGCCTGCACGGCGTTCTGGAACTGGGCCGGCTTGACCACCTCATCGACCAGACGCCAGTCTTTAGCGCGCTGCCCGCGCACGCCTTCGACCAGCGTGCAGAAAATGTCAGCGTAATCGTGCCGCACGCGGCGCTTGTCGGTCACACGGGTCAGTCCGCCGGTGCCGGGCAGCACGCCTAGCAAAGGCACCTCGGGCAAGGACACCGCCGAGGAACGATCGTCCACCAGGAAAATCTCGTCACACGCCAGCGCGAGCTCATAGCCGCCGCCGGCGCACGCGCCGTTTAGCGCGGCAATGAATTTCAAACCGCTATATCGACTGGCGTCCTCGATACCGTTGCGGGTCTCGTTCGTGAACTTGCAGAAGTTCACTTTCCAGGCATGCGAGGACAATCCCAGCATAAAGATGTTGGCGCCCGAACAGAAGATACGGTCCTTCATGCTCGTGACGACGACCGTACGCACCTCCGGGTGCTCGAAGCGTATGCGTTGCAAGGCATCATGCAGCTCGATGTCGACGCCCAGATCGTAGGAATTGAGCTTGAGCTTGTAGCCCGGGCGCAAACCACCATCCTCCGCGACATCCATGGCCAGGGTGGCCGTCGCGCCCTCAAAACTCAGTTTCCAGTGGCGGTACTGGGACGGATCTGTTTGAAAATCCACACGGGATTCGGAGCTGCTCATGGTTCTGTCTCCTGATCGGTCTTGATATGAACAATACTGCAGTTAATGAATTAAAGTGCAGATTAATGCTCAATATTCTCCCAGTCAAGCGGAAGATGCATAAAAATGCAGTTTTACAGAGGCAGGCCGCACGCTTTGCGTACCTGGGCACGCAAACCGCCAAAGCTTTCCTGCAAACTCAAGCCACTGGTCATCCAGGTCAGATCGGCCTTGGCATAAAAAGCCTCGCGCCCAGCCAGGATGCGTTTCAGATCGGCCATGGCCTCGTTGTTACCCGACATCGGACGGAAATCGCCCTGCGCCATGACACGCTCCATGTGCTCGTCAGGCGTTGCGCGCAGCCAGACGGTATAGCAATGCGCCAGCAAGAGATTCAGGGTGGCGGGCTCGGACACCAGGCCACCGGGGGTCGCCAGCACCATTTCCGGATAAAGCTGTACGGCTTCTTCCAGGGCCCGGCGCTCATAGCGGCGGTAGGCATTGGGACCATACAGGTTATGGATTTCCAAAATGCCGCAGCCCGCCACCCGCTCGATTTCGCGATTGAGCTCGACAAAGGGATAACCCAGATCGTCCGCCAGCATGGGCCCCAGCGTAGATTTTCCCGCGCCGCGCAAGCCGATCAGGGCGACACGCTGAAAACGGTTGGGACGCTGCGCCCCGCCCCCTATCCCGAACAACTGCGTCAAGGCCTCGCGGGCACGCTGTAGATCGGATTCCGTACGGCCACTGAGTAATTCCCGGATCAGCAGCCAGTCGGGCGACTCGGTCGTAACGTCACCCACCAACTCGGCCAGGGCGCAGTTAAAGGCCTTGGCAATCTGCAGCAGCACCAGGATGGATGCATTACCAACGCCATGCTCCAGATTCGCCAGGTGCCGCTCGGACACGCCCGTGCTCTGCGACAGGCTTTTCCGTGTCATGCCCCGTATCGCGCGCAAGCGCCGCACCCGCTCCCCAAGGGCGATTAGAAATGGCTCCCGGCGTGATTCCAAAGAGTCCTTGTCTAACGGTTGGATCATAGTGATGTGCGCTCCGAGAAAACCCTGATATCCATATTTTTATGCACTATAGTGCTTGACTTGCCTTGTGTGAAGCACTATTTTTCCATTAACTCGACTCGCGATGCAACGATCACGCCACTCCAAAGCGCAATCCATTGCCTATGTGCAGCCGAGGCACCGCAGTGTAAAGGACGAGACAACGAGTCCGTCCCCTTTTTCACCCTGGCATACCCAGGGTTATCGGAGCCTCTGATGAGCAGTACGCCAGCCGCCTTCCACGATTTGATGCGTCGCATCACCGCCCCCATCGCCGGTCAGCCCCTGGACGATACCCTGCAAGCCCGTTTGAATCAGGAAGCCGGGCCGGACAGCGTGCTCTATCAGGACGTCTTTGCCGCCTGTAGACAGGGTGTGGCCGACGGCTGGATGTGCAATCGCGAGGGTGCCGGCATCCGTTATGGCCGCGTCATCAAGCCCGATAGCGGCCTGGACGGATTCTCGGTCGATGTCGTGGACATGACCAGCTTGGCCGGCCCGCACCATGCCCACCCTCAGGGCGAGATTGACCTGATCATGCCCCTGGATGACACCGCGCAGTTTGATGGCCATGGCGCCGGCTGGCTGGTCTATGGTCCCGGCAGCGCCCATCGCCCCACTGTGACAGGAGGGCAAGCGCTCGTGCTGTACCTCTTACCTAATGGCGCGATTGAATTCACCGCCGCCTGATTCCCGCGCGTCGAGATCCAGGGATCGTTTCTCCGGCGACAGGCGCTGACCCGCCCCCAAGAGGCTGACCGGCAGCACCGTCATCGAGCTTATAAAAAATTGGAGACAAACCATGACCCCTTGCCCCACTGAGCTGAATTTCGCCAGCCACTTGGCCGCGCTCAATGCGCCGCGTGCCGCCAAACTGGCCTATATCGACGACACGCGGCGCATGACGTATGGAGAGCTTGCCGAGCGCGTCGCCCGATGCGCCGGTGCATTACGCCGATTGGGGATACGCCGCGAAGAGCGCGTATTGCTCCTGATGCAGGACAATGTGGACTGGCCTGTCGCATTTCTGGGCGCCTTGCATGCGGGTGTTGTACCCGTGGCCGTCAACACCTTGTTGACGCCCGACGACTATGCCTACATTGCCGGTCACTGTCGCGCGCGGGCAGCATTTGTGTCGGGCGGGCTGATCGAGACTCTGCAGACGGCGTTGCGCAAAAGCGTGCACGAGATTGAACACTTCATTGTGTCCGAGCCTACCGCCGTCCTGCCCGATCGAGGTCATGCATTCAGTCAATGGCTGACCGATGCGCCCGTGGTGCCCGCGGTGCGCACGCTGGCTGACGAAATCGCCTTCTGGTTGTATTCCTCCGGCTCCACCGGCAAGCCCAAGGGTGTCGTGCATACCCACGGCAACCTCTGGAACACGGTCGAGCTCTATGCCAAGCCCGTGCTGGGCATCCGTGAAGACGATGTTGTTTTTTCCGCCGCCAAATTGTTCTTTGCCTATGGCCTGGGCAATGGCCTGACGTTTCCCCTGTCGGTCGGCGCAACGGTCGTCGTCATGAGCGAGCGCCCCACGCCGCAGGCGGTGTTCAAACGGCTGACCGAGTACCACCCCACGGTGTTCTACGGCGTGCCCACGCTATACGCCACTATGCTGGCCAGTCCCGATCTGCCCTCGCGCGAAGACGTCGCCATGCGCATCTGTACGTCGGCCGGCGAAGCTCTGCCGCGCGATATCGGCGAGCGTTTCACGCGCCATTTTGGTTGCGAAATTCTGGACGGTATCGGTTCGACCGAAATGCTGCACATCTTTTTGTCCAACCAACTGGGCAGCCTGCGCTATGGCACGACCGGTAAACCGGTACCGGGCTATGAGGTTGAACTCCGCGACGACGACGGCAATGTCGTGCCACCGGACGTGATCGGCGATCTATACATTAAAGGCCCCAGTACCGCGCTGATGTACTGGAACAATCGCGACAAGACGCGCCAGTGTTTTCAGGGGGAATGGCTCAAAAGCGGCGATAAATACATCTGCGATGCCGATGGCTATTACACGTACGCCGGCCGCAGCGACGACATGATCAAGGTCAGCGGCCAATATGTCTCGCCGATCGAAGTCGAAAACGTGCTGATCCAGCACGAGGCCGTACTTGAAGCCGCGGTCATCGGTGTACCCGATCACGACGGCCTGACCAAAACCAAGGCCTACGTCGTGTTGCGCCCTGGCTATCAACCCAACGCGGACACCGGCGCCCTCCTGCAGAACTATGTCAAGGAACACCTGGCGCCGTTCAAGTATCCGCGTCAGATCAACTTTACCGACGACCTCCCCAAAACAGCGACCGGCAAAATTCAGCGTTTCCGGTTGCGACAACTGGAAGACGGTTCGCTATAAGATGACCGCATTAGGCCGTCGCTGATTTTATCGGCGGCCTGAATAAGCCTGATTGAGCCAATAGGCCAGTCAATAATAACTAGGAGACAAACCATGATGCATCACGCCCTGAATCGGGTTCTGCTGGCCGGCGCCCTTGCGCTCGTGGCCGGCCACGCAACGGCCGCCGACAAGATCAAAGTCGGATTCATGCTGCCCTACAGCGGCACCTATGCCGCGCTCGGCACAGCCATTGAAAATGGCTTCAAACTCTATGTCGCCGAACAAGGCGGCAAACTCGGCGGACGCGAGCTGGAATATTTCAAGGTCGATGATGAATCCAATCCGGCCAAGGCATCGGAAAACGCCAACCGCCTGATCAAACGCGATCAAGTGGATATCCTGATTGGCACGGTGCACTCGGGCGTCGCCATGGCGCTGGCCAAGGCCGCCAAGGGCAGCGACACCACGCTCATTGTCACCAACGCGGGCGCGGATGCGATCACGGGCCCCATGTGCGGCCCCGGCATTTTCCGTACCTCGTTCTCGAACTGGCAGCCCGGCTACGCCATGGGTCCGGTCGCGGCCGCCAAGGGGCACAAGACCGCCGTGACCATTACCTGGAAATACGCGGCGGGCGCAGAGCAAATGGAGGGCTTTCGCGAAGGCTTTGAAAAGAACGGCGGCAAGATCGTCAAAGACCTCACCTTGCCCTTTCCCAATGTGGAATTTCAATCGCTCTTGACCGAGATCGCATCGATCAAGCCTGACATGGTATTCGCGTTCTTTGCAGGCGGCGGCGCGGTGAAATTCGTTCAGGACTATCACGCCTCGGGCCTGCAAAAAACCATCCCGCTCTACGGCACCGGCTTTCTCACCGATGGTACCCTGCCCGCTCAGGGCGCCTCGGCGCAGGGTATTCTGACCACGCTGCACTACGCAGACGGTCTCAATACCCCACGCGACAATGACTTCCGGGCCCACTATGCCAAGACCTACAACAACGTACAGCCCGACGTCTATGCCGTGCAAGGCTACGATGCCGCACAGCTCATGCAAAGCGGTCTAGCCGCCGTACAGGGCAATATCGACGACAAGGCCAAGTTCCGCGATGCCATGCGCGGTGCCACCATCGATAGCCCACGCGGCAAATTTACCCTGTCCGCCGCCGGCAACCCGGTGCAGGATTTTTATCTGCGTAAGGTCGATGGCCAGAAGAACAACGTGGTCGAGGTCGCGGTCAAGCAATTGGCCGACCCGGCACGCGGCTGCAAACTCTAAAGCGCTCACGCGAACGCAGATATGGATATCAGCACTTTTCTCATTCAGTGCCTGAATGCGCTGCAACATGGTCTGCTGCTCTTTCTGGTCGCCAGCGGGTTGACCCTGATCTTCGGCATCATGGGCATCATCAATCTGGCGCATGGCAGCTTTTACATGATCGGTGCCTATATGGCGTTCGCGTTGAACCCGCTGGTAGAGCGCTGGCTGGGGGGTGGTTTCGTCACCACCCTCTTGCTGTGCGTGCTGTTGGCCACCGCGTTGGGATACCTGCTTGAGGCGGCGTTTTTCAGCTACTTGTATCGACGCAATCACTTGCAGCAAGTGTTGATGACCTATGGCCTGATCCTGGTGTTCGAAGAAATCCGCAGCCTGTTGCTGGGCAACGATGTCCATGGCGTGCCGGTACCGGCGTGGCTTTCGGGCACCGTGCCATTGGGTGATGTCATGACCTATCCGGTCTATCGATTATTCATCTCGGCGATCGGTATCGGTGTCGCGCTGTTGCTGTATTGGGTCTTGACCCGTACCCGCCTGGGCATGATGGTGCGCGCAGGAGCCAGTAATCGGGAAATGATTGGTTCATTAGGCATCGACATTAATCGCCTGTACCGCATTGTGTTTGCGGCAGGGGTCGCCCTGGCCGCGCTCGCGGGCACTATTGCCGCGCCCGTGTCATCGGTCTATCCAGGCATGGGCAACAGTGTGCTGATCATGTGCTTTGTCGTGGTGGTGATCGGTGGCATCGGATCGATCCGTGGCGCCTTTCTGGCGGCCATGCTGGTGGGGACGGTCGAGACTTTTGGCCAGGTATTGTTTCCCTCGGTCGCCGGGGTCTTGGTGTACGTCCTGATGGCCATCATTCTCCTGTGCAAGCCCGAAGGGCTATTCAAGCAGGGTTAGCACGGGAAGCATATGAATCACCTCAGCAAACTCCTCCCCGTTGTCGTTCTCATCGCGCTGGCGGCCTTTCCCCTGGTCGGTGACGCCTACTACATCGGGTTGGCGATCAAGGTCATGATCTACGCGATGTTTGCGCTCAGCCTGCAATTACTGGTGGGCGGTGCAGGCTTGATCAGCCTGGGACATGCAGCGTTCTTTGGCATCGGCGCCTATGCCGCGGCATTGCTGTCGCCAGAGTCCGAAGCGGGCGGGCTGATCTGGCTGCTGGCGGCGGCCCTGGCGTTCGCCGCCCTCTATGCCCTGATCACGGGTGCCCTGGCGTTACGAACACGCGGCGTGTATTTCATCATGGTGACGCTGGCGTTTTCACAAATGGCCTATTACGTCTTTCACGATACCGACATCGGTGGCGGCAGTGACGGGATTTACCTGTATTTCCGTCCTCAGGTTTCGCTTGCCGGCTGGATGCCCTTTGATCTCGATGAGCCTGGCACCTACTACATGTTTGTGGTGATTTGCCTGGCTTTGACGTGGGGATTTCTGGCCCTGCTCGCACGCTCGCCATTCGGCGCGGCCCTGACAGGCATCCGTCTGAACGAACAACGTATGCGGGCCGCCGGCTACTCCACCTTTCCCTACAAGCTCACCGCCTACGTCATCGGGGCCACGCTGGCGGGACTGGCCGGCTTTCTCTATGCCTTGAAAGACGGCTTCGTCACCCCCGAACTGCTGACATGGGAACAATCGGGGCTTGTCTTGCTCATGGTGATCCTGGGCGGCATGCACAGTCTGGGAGGTGCCGTACTCGGCACGGTCACCCTCATCCTCCTGCAAGAACTATTCCAGTCGCAAGCCCTGTTTGGCGACTACGCCAAGCACTGGCACCTGCCACTGGGGTTGGCGATCATCGCGTTGGTGGCCCTGCTGCCCAATGGTTTGGCGGGAATCCCCGCGCAATGGCGAGCCAGGCGCGCGGCACGAGATCCTGCCACAACATCCGAGGCCCTGGACACCGAAGAGGCATCGGACGACCGCGCGGCCACGATTTCTGCCGGATCTCCGGACCCGGTTGCCCGACATACATCTATTCCCCAACCCGGAGGCCCCCATGTCTGAAGCCATGCTGGCCGCGCGCGGCATTACGCGTCGATTTGGCGGACTTGTCGCCGTCAATGACGTCTCGCTGGATTTGCATCGCGGCACGGTACATGCCGTCATTGGCACCAATGGCGCGGGAAAATCCACGCTCATTAATATCCTGTCCGGGGAATTGCTGGCCAGCGAAGGCCAAGTCTTAATGGAAGGCCAGGACATCACCGCCTGGCCGCAACCCCAGCGCGCCCGCCACGGCCTGGGCCGCAGCTATCAACGTTCGACCATTTTTCCCGAGCTCAGCGTCTTCGAGAACTGCCGACTCGCGGCACAGGCCGACAACCCAAGATTCTGGCATTGGTGGCGGCATGCCAACGAATGCACGCCCAGTCGTGACCGGGCCTACCATGCACTGGAACGCACCGGCCTGGAGGGTCGCGCGAGTACGCCGGCCGGCCTGCTGCCACACGGTCACAAGCGTCAACTGGAAATCGCCATGTGCCTTGCTGGACACCCGCAGGTTCTCCTGCTGGACGAGCCCCTGGCAGGGATGGGCGCCGAGGAAACGGAGCGCATACTCACGCTGCTGCAGGACCTGAAAGCCGAGCACGCCATCTTGCTGGTCGAGCACGATATGGATGCCGTGTTCGGCAATGCCGACATCATCACCGTGATGGTCAATGGCAGCGTTATTGCTTGCGGCAACCCCGTGGATATTCGTGCCAACCCACAAGTACAAAGCGCCTATCTCGGGGACGGCACATGCACGCATTAATCGACGCCACCGGTTTGCACAGCTATTACGGCGCCAGTCATGTCCTGCGCGGCGTCGATCTACGCATCACGCCGGGCGAGTCTGTCGGCTTGGTCGGCCGCAACGGCATGGGCAAGACCACACTCATCCGCACGCTGATGGGACATGTGCGCAGCCGCCAGGGCAAGCTCTCGGTCGTCGGCCAGGACTGCACACGCGCACAACCCCATACCATCGCCCGTCTGGGCGTTGCCTATGTTCCCGAAGGCCGCGGCGTTTTTCCTAATCTGAGTGTGCGCGAAAATCTGCTCGTCGCCGCGCGTACCGGTACCCGTGGCCAAACGGATTGGACCTATGACCGTGTCCTCGCAACCTTCCCCCGTCTGGCCGAACGGCTCGACCACGGCGGCCAGCAGCTGTCAGGCGGCGAACAGCAGATGCTGGCCATCGGCCGCGCTCTGACCACCAATCCCGATCTGCTCATTCTGGACGAAGCCACCGAGGGCCTGGCTCCGCTCATCGTGGCAGAAATCTGGAAAATCGTCGCCACCATTCGTTCCAGCGGGATATCGACGCTCATCGTCGACCGCAACTACCGGGCTGTGCTTTCCCATACCGACCGCTGCCTCGTCATGGAAAAAGGACGCATCGTTCACGAAGGCGCCAGCCCAGCATTAGCGGCACAACCCGAGCAATTGGCTCGATACCTGGGAGTTTAAAAGCTTAAAAGAAGCAATAAGACCAACCCGCAGATCCAGGGGCATTGGACAGCGCAGCGTCGTGCGTTCTGGTTTCTGTCCACCAAGTGGAGACAAGGTATGACATTCCCTCTTTCCGGCGTCCGCGTCCAACTATCCCGCCGGTCTACGCTGATCGCCCTATTGTCGGCGACCCTGGCAGGTGGCGCCCTATCAGGCGCCCTGGCTCACGCCGCCGAGGACTGGCCCTCCAAGGCCATCAAGGTCATCGTGCCCTATACCCCGGGTGGCGCGACCGACACCGTAACGCGCACCGTGATGGACAAGTTGTCGACCCGACTGGGTCAAAACATCATCATCGAGAACAAGCCGGGGGCCAACAGCACACTGGGCGCGGCGCAGGCGGCCAAGGCCGACCCCGATGGCTATACCTTCCTGGCCATGCTGCCCGCCTACGTGATTAACACCCATCTGTACAAACTGGCGTATTCGCCCTCGCAACTGGTGCCGGTCGTACACATGGCCGACCTGCCGCTGTTCCTGTTCGTGGCCAAAGACCTACCCGTGAACTCTATGAAGGAACTGGTGGAGTACGGACGCAAGAATCCCGACAAACTGACGTATGCATCCAGTGGCACGGGCTCCAGTGCGCACCTGACTGGTGCCGACTTCGCACTGCAGGCCAAGCTCAAGATGACACACGTCGCCTACAAGGGCAGCGCCCCCATCCTGACCGACTTGCTGTCCGGACGCGTGTCCATGGTGTTCGACCCGGTGCTGGTCCCCATGCAATACGTCAAACAGGACAAATTGAAAGTCGTGGCCTTCACAGGCAAGAAACGCTGGCCCGACGACCCCGATGTCCCCACCATGGAGGAAGTCGGCTTTCCGGGTTTCGTCACCGGTTCGTGGGCGGGTCTGCTGGCACCCGCCGGTACGCCCAAGCCCATCATCGATCGCATGGCCAAGGAAATCAGTGAAATCGTGCACGAGCCCGATGTCACCAAGAAATTCACCGACGCGGGTTTCTTACCCGCCGGCGGCACGCCCGCGGAATTCGCCGAACTGATGCGTTCCGACTCTGAGCGCTACGCCAAGATCATCAAAGAAGCCCAAATCACTGTGAACTGATCCTGCGTGCTCGCGTGCGAGCGATGCTAAATCACCGCATGCTGGAAGGGCGGCAGTGGTGCGCTGGCGCGCCGCTGCGCACCGCCCCATACACAGCATCGCCACTACCACCGCGATTACGCGTTGGAGAATCCGGTCGTATCCAATGCGAAGGCTGCCGCAGCGCGGCCGATACGATCGTTGACCGCTCGCCATGCCGCATCGCTTGGCGGCGCTTGGACCAGAATGCGGGCATATCCTCCGTCATCGAGCTCGCGCAGCATCGCATACAAGACTTGCGCGTAACGATCGGGATCGGCCTCGACCTGCCGCCAGACAATCTCTGGGGCCAGATCGGCAGGCGCCTTGGCAAACGCCACCACGACGACGCGCCCATTCTGCGCATTCTGCCCGCGCGCGACCTCTATCAGGCGCTGGGCCGACACGAGCTCCAGCGGCGTGTGCGGCGCATAGTGTGCTTTCAGCGTGCCTGATGCACGCGGCGCGGCGGCATCGGGCATGCTGACCGGTTGGCCCAATATCGCCTCGATCTGCGCTGGCGTCACGTGGCCCGGGCGCAGTAGCACCGGTCCGACCCCCTGCCTCAAGCGCGACAAATCCAGGATGGTGGACTCGATGCCGACCTCGGACGGCCCCCCATCAAGTACCGGCATGCCCTGCGCGACCTCATCGGGAAATTCGTAGCGCACATGATCCGCATGAGTCGGAGAGACTTGACCAAATTTATTGGCCGACGGTGCCGCCACGCCCCCCTGTCCGCCGGGCTTGCCCGCCGCAAAGGCGCGCAGCAACGCTTGCGCAACAGGATGCGAAGGACAGCGCACGCCGATGCTGTCTTGTCCACCGCTGACCATCTCTCCGCGAGGCAAGGCGCGCGGCAAAATCAGCGTAAGCGGCCCCGGCCAGAACGCCTCGATCAAGCGTTGTGCCTCTGGCGGGATCTCACGGACCCAATAGCCCAGGTCCGCACCGGGCGCGACGTGCACGATCACGGGATGATTGGAGGGCCGACCTTTGGCGGCATAAATGCGCGCCACCGCCTCGGGATTGTCGGCATCGGCGCCGAGCCCATAGACCGTTTCCGTAGGAAACGCCACCACCTCGCCCGCCAGCAGCCGGGCGGCGGCAGCAGCGATCATGGCGCTGTCAATAGTGTGCCCGGCGTCGGTATCGATAAGGGCAGGCGGGACCACAGGTGAAGATGGCATGATGCTTAGTCGGGTGCGGCCATGCCCAGGGCCGCGGCCACCTGGGCAGCGTCCATGCGTGCCTGATCCAGGGTCGCGGCGACGATCGTCACATGGCCCATCTTGCGGCCACGGCGTGCCTCGTGCTTGGCATACAAATGCAGTTTGGCAGAGGGCACCGCCAGCGCGGTCGACCAGTCCGGTTCGCGTGGCGCGCTCGCGCCGGGCTCGAACCAAATATCACCCAGGATATTCAACATAATGGCCGGCGCGAGCAAGGCGGTGCTGCCCAGTGGCAAGCCGGCCATGACACGCGCTTGCTGTTCAAACTGGCTGCTGACGCAGGCGTCGATCGTGTAGTGGCCGCTGTTGTGCGGACGCGGGGCGATCTCGTTGACAACCAGACTGCCGTCGGTCAACACAAAGAACTCGACGCACAGCACACCGTGGTAGTCCAACCCCCGGGCAATGGCGCGCGCGGCCTCGGTCGCCTGGTTCTGCCGCTGTACATGTCCAGGGTCGCTATCGACCGCGGCGACCGTCGACACGGCCAGAATCCCGTCGAGGTGCAAATTACGCGCCACAGGGAACACAACATCACTGCCATCGAAACCCCGCGCCAATACCACCGAAATCTCATAATCCAACGGCATGAGGGCTTCGAGTACGCAAGGCACACCGTCAAACTCGGCGAAGGCGGCTTGTGCGGCCTCGCGCGTGGTGACTCGCGCCTGGCCTTTACCGTCGTAGCCCAATCGGGCCACCTTCAGAATACCGGGAAACAGCGTGTCGGGAGCGTCGAGCAGATCTTGCGGCGTTCGGATCGCGACGTACGGCGCCACGGAGATGCCTTGCGAAGCGATGAACATCTTTTCGGCAATGCGATCCTGCACGATCGCAACGGCATCGCCAGCAGGGCTGACGCGGCATTGCGCGGCCAACGCACGCAGGCTATCGGCCGGAACGTTTTCGAACTCGGTGGTCACGGCTCGGCAGGTCCGGGCGAGCTCGGCCAACCCTGCCGCATCGTCATACGCCGCCTGGATATGGTGATCCGCCACCACCGCCGCAGGCCCATCAGCGTCCGGATCCAGTACCGCGACGCGATAGCCCAGGCTCTGCGCAGCGTGGCAGAACATGCGGCCCAGTTGGCCACCGCCCAGCATTCCGAGCCAGTCGCCCGGCGCAATTGTGAAAGAGTCAGTCGAGGAAGTCATACACATAGCGCACCCGGCACGCGGGCACGTCGCAAAGTCAGGGCTGCGGGGGAACGATCATGTTGCGTGCCGCGTCGGTCTGACGGGCACGGAATGCCAACAATTGGCGGTGTAAATCGTCGTCGGTCGTGGCCAGAGTGGCAATAACATGCAACGCCGCATTCGCGGCGCCCGCCTCGCCAATGGCAAAGGTGGCGACCGGCACCCCCTTGGGCATTTGCACAATAGACAACAGAGAGTCCTCGCCACGCAGATAGCGCGAGGGGACGGGTACGCCGAACACGGGGACCTCGGTCAGCGCGGCCATCATGCCGGGTAAATGCGCGGCGCCCCCGGCTCCGGCGATAATGCCACGCAAGCCACGCGAGCGCGCCGCGGCGCCATAGTCTGCCATGTCTTGCGGCATGCGATGGGCGGAGATGACACGGGCCTCGTAGGGCACGCCGAATGCTTCCAGCATGTCTACGGCGTTTTTCATGACATCCCAGTCGCTGGAAGAACCCATGATGATGCCCACCACGGGGGTGGCCGGCGTCGCGGCGGAAGAAGTCGTCGTCGTCATCTCACGCCACCAAACGGTCCAGCGCCTCGCGGTACTTGGCTGCAGTTTTTTCCAGGACCTCTTGTGGCAGGCGGGGAGCCGGCGGGGTCTTGTCCCAGGTCTGGGTTTCGAGCCAGTCGCGCACGAATTGCTTGTCGAACGACGGCGGGCTGATGCCTTCGCGATAGCCATCAGCGGGCCAGAAACGCGAGGAATCGGGCGTCAGGACTTCATCCATCAGGTACAGGGTGCCATCGTCATCCAGGCCAAATTCGAACTTGGTATCGGCAATGATGATGCCCTTGGTAGCCGCGAACTGGGCCGCCTCGGCATACAACCGCAGGGTCACGTCGCGAATGCGCTCGGCCATGTCCTGACCGACTTCGTTGACCACGTGAGCAAAGTCGACGTTTTCATCATGCATGCCGAACTCGGCCTTGGCCGCGGGCGTAAAAATGGGTTCGGGCAACTTGCTGGCCTGCTGCAGGCCGGCCGGCAACGCAATGCCGCACAGCGAGCCGGTCGCCTGGTAGTCTTTCCAGCCCGATCCAATCAGATAGCCGCGCGCCACAGCCTCGACCAGAATGGGCTTCAGACGCTTGACCACCACCGCACGGCCCCTCACCTGATCCAGCTCGTCAGACGCCACGACGTCTTCCGGCTTTACGCCGGTCGAGTGGTTCGGCAGGATGTGTGCGAGCTTGCCCAGCCAAAAATCGGTCAACTCGGTCAACACCTGGCCTTTGCCGGGGATGGGATCATCGAGAATAACGTCAAAAGCGGAAATACGATCCGACGCAACGATCAAGAGCTTGTCGTCGCCCACGGCGTACATGTCGCGTACTTTGCCGCGACCCAAAAGCGGCAAGGATTTGATGGTGGATTGGTGCAGAGCGGAAGTCACGGATCGACCTATGGCGAAAGAAGCATAGATTACTGCAAAAGCAGACGCCGCCCCTGTGGGCGGCGCCTGAAACGAACAACGGCAGGCTTATTGCACGACTTGCGTGAGCTTGCCCGTCGCGTACCGCTGTGCCATTTCGGTCAAGGGAATCGCCTTGATCTTGCTGGCGTTACCGGCGGTGCCGAACTCGGTATAGCGCTGGACACAAATTCCCTTGGCGGCGGCGCGGGCCGGCTTCAAGTATTCGCGCGGATCGAATTTGCCGGGGTTTTCAGCAAAGAAACGGCGGATCGCACCGGTCATCGCCAGGCGGATGTCGGTATCGATGTTGATCTTGCGTACGCCGTACTTGATGGCTTCCTGGATTTCTTCGACAGGCACGCCGTAGGTTTCTTTCATGTCGCCGCCGAATTCGCGGATCTCGGCCAGCAGTTCTTGGGGCACGCTGGAGCTACCGTGCATCACCAAGTGGGTGTTCGGCAGGCGAGCGTGGATTTCCTTGATACGCGAGATCGACAGAATGTCGCCCGTGGGCTTGCGGCTGAACTTGTAAGCGCCGTGGCTGGTGCCGATGGCGATGGCCAGGGCATCCAGTTGGGTCTTGCGCACAAAGTCGGCGGCTTGCTCAGGGTCGGTGAGCAATTGCTCGCGCGTCATCGTGCCCTCGGCGCCGTGACCGTCTTCCTTGTCGCCCATCATGGTTTCGAGCGAACCCAGGCAGCCCAGCTCGCCTTCGACGGTGACGCCCAGCTTGTGCGCGGTATCCACGACGGTCTTGGTAACGTCGACGTTGTAGTCGTAGTCAGCAATGGACTTGCCGTCTTCTTTCAGAGATCCGTCCATCATGACACTGGAGAAGCCGAGATCGATCGCGCCCTGGCAAATCTTGGGCGATTGACCGTGATCCTGGTGCATCACCACGGGAATATGGGGGTAGGACTCGACGGCAGCCTGAATCAGGTATTTCAGGAAGCCTTCGCCTGCGTACTTACGCGCCCCGGCCGAAGCCTGCATGATCACCGGGCTGTCGGTTTCGGCAGCGGCTTCCATGATGGCCTGGACTTGTTCCAGGTTGTTAACGTTGAACGCGGGAATGCCGTAACCGTGCTCAGCAGCATGATCAAGCAACTGGCGCATGGAGACTAGGGCCATGGGATGGTCCTCCTGAGTGATGAATGATAGGGTGGAGCCTTGCTGAATAGGGGGATTTTAGCTGGGATTAAGGCAATCGCCGCGCCAAGCGTGTCACGGGAGGTGTCAGAGCCTTGAAATTGTCGTTATTACCGGCTCTGATGACCCCATATTCCCCACAAATTTTGCAATTTGTTGCCGATATTGCCCTCCCCCTTCCCCAGGACTCAGGCTGCCACGGCCTCCGGCACACGCTTGGCCGCGGTACGGTAATGCGACGAAAACACGAGCCGCCCTGCTGACCAGGCATGACTGACCAATGGCAACTCGCCCAGCAGCGTCACTGCCACCAGATCCGCGCGCAACCCCTTCTTCAAGCGGCCGCGATCATTCAGTTTGCACGCATCGGCCGGGTTGGCCGTCACCAGCGCCACTGCCTGGGACAAGGTCAAATCGGTATGTGCCGCGACGACAAACGCGGCGGCAATCAGCGTAGACGGTTGATAATCCGAACACAGGCACCCCGCCACGCCCGCGCGCACCGCATCGATCGCACGCATGGATCCACTTTGGCTTTGGCCGCGCAGGATGTTGGGCGCTCCCAGGATGGTAGGCAGGCCGCACGAGACCGCTGCCGTGGCCGTATCCAGATTGATGGGAAACTCGCTCATCGACACCCCCAGATTCCGCATGGTGGCAATACGCTGCACCGAGTCGTCATCATGGCTAGCCGTCGGCACGCCCAGACGGTGAGCGTCGGCCAGCAAGGCTTCCACGCGCTGCACAGCGCCATCCCGGGCCCGCAGTTTGGCGCTCGCGGCCAGCTCGGCCTCGTCGCGGCTCATGGCGTGGTTGCCCATCATGTACTGCAGATAGGCCTCCAGTGTCTTGAACTGCCCCTGTCCGGGCGAATGGTCCATGACAGAAAGGAGGTCCACGACGCCCTCGGCCATCAGCGCCTGCAACACCGGCATCGCCGCGGCGTCAGTTACCTCGTAGCGGCAGTGCACCCGGTTGTCCACCAGACTATGTTCACGAAAGGCATGCAAGGCACGCGCAATCTGCGCCGCGGTCTCGTTATTACGCACGCCCCACTCATTGTTCGCAAACGACAGCGCATGAAACGGTGTCGTGATCCCCGCGGCGGCATTGCGTCGATCCACCTGGGCCACCGCAAAGTCCAACGGAAACAGCACGCGCGAGCGCGGCTCTGCCTCTTTCTCAATCGCATCGCAATGCACGTCGATCAAACCGGGCAGCAAGGTTTGGCCTTGCAGATCGATGATCTCGGCATCGGGTATGCCTTCGGGTTCGATGGCCGCGATGAGATCGTCTTCAATCAAAATCGCGCTATCGGTTAATACCGTGTCCGGCAACACGATATTGGCATGTGTCAGATACAAGGCAGACATGGCTACTCCAGTGCACCGGCCGTGACGGCCGGTTCAATAGGCAGAATGCGCGTCGCGACTTCGTCGCGTACGGCTTCATCGTGAAAAATACCAATCAGGCAACGTCCTTCTGCGACCGCTTCGCGGATCAACGCGATCACGACCGCGCGGTTGTCCGCGTCCAGCGAGGCCGTGGGTTCATCCAGTAACAGCACAGGGTGGCCGCCAATGAATCCGCGCGCGATATTGACGCGCTGCTGTTCCCCACCGGAAAACGTGGCGGGCGGCAGGCCCCACAAACGTTGTGGCACATTCAGACGATGCAATAATCCGGCCGCCCGCTCACGCGCCGCCTCGGCCTCCATGCCACCCGCGCGCAAGGGTTCTGCGACCACATCGAGTGTGCTGACGCGGGGAATGACACGCAAAAACTGACTGACATACCCAATAACATTCCGGCGCAGTCGCAGAATCGTCTGCTCAGAGGCACCAGTCAACTCCACCCAGCCCTGCGTGTCCCGTATGCGAATACTGCCTTCGGTCGCCAGGTAATTGCCATAGAGACAACGCAGCAAGGTACTTTTTCCTGTTCCCGACGGGCCCGAGAGGACTAGGCAATCACCACGGCCGGCCTCGAACGTCACATCTTGCAGCACAGGCAAGCGAATGCCGCCCTGGTTATGCAAGGTAAACATCTTGCCTAGACCGCTGACCTGAACCAACGTCTGGGCCCGGCTATCCATGGCGGATAACGTCGCCGCCGCTGTCGAAACTAAAGAGTGTGATGCGTTCATGGGTCAGCTCTGCAAAATAGAAGACACCAGCAACTGCGTGTACGGATGCTGAGGATCGTCCAGGATCTGGTCGGTAAGACCACTTTCGACCACGCGACCGCCACGCATGACCAAGGTGCGATGCGCGAGCAATCGGGCCACTGCCAGATCGTGGGTCACCACAATGGCCGCCAGCCTCAGGTCCGCCACCAGTTGACGCAACAGATCCAGCAAGCGCGCCTGCACCGATACGTCCAGCGACGCCGTAGGTTCGTCCATGAACACCATGCGCGGATACGTCACCAAGTTGCGGGCAATCTGCAAGCGCTGCTGCATACCGCCCGAAAACGCCGACGGTGTGTCATCCAGCCGGCTCGCATCGATTTCCATTTTTTCCAGCCAGGAACTCGCCGTGCTGCGCAGATCACCATAGTGACGCTGGCCCACAGCCATCAGGCGTTCGGCAATATTGGCGCCTGCGCTGACCTGCATACGCAAGCCATCACGTGTGTTCTGACGCACAAAGCCCCAGTCAGTGCGCGCCAGCAAGCGCAACTGTGCCGCCGACAGCGCGGCCAGATCCACGAAACCGCGATCACGCGTGTCGTAACAGACACTCCCCGAATCGGGTTGCATCTGCCACGATACCGCCTGCAGCAACGTGCTCTTGCCTGAGCCCGACTCACCCACGACGCACAGCACCTCGCCGGGATGCAAATCAAAATTAATATCGCGGCAGCCGTGCACACCATCCCAAGTGCAGGTCATATCACGCACGGAAAGCAGAGCCTGGTTATTCATGCCGAAGCCTCCGCATCCGTCGTCGCCGCCGCACTGGTATGGCCATTGGCCTGGCGCTCTGAACAATATTCGGTATCCGAGCACACAAAGCGGCGCGTGCCTTGATCATCCAGAATGATTTCATCGAGATAACTGTGCGTCGAACCGCACAGATCGCAACACTGATCCCATTGCTCGACGCGGAACGGATGATCCTTGAAATCCAGGCTCTTGACACGCGTATAGGGCGGGACCGCATACACGCGCTTTTCTCGACCCGCGCCAAACAGCATCAGGGCCGGGCTGGCATCGAGTTTCGGATTATCAAATTTGGGAATAGGCGAAGGACGCATCATGTAGCGGCCATTCACGATCACGGGATAATCGTAGGTCGTCGCAATATGACCATGCTGTGCAATATCTTCGTACAGCTTGACGTGCATGCCGCCATATTCGGCCAGGGCATGCATCGTGCGTGTCTCGGTTTCACTGGGCTCGAGCCAGCGCAGCGGCTCGGGGATCGGCACCTGATACACCATGATCTGGCCTTCGCGCAGCGGCGTTTCCGGGATACGGTGACGCGTCTGCACAATCGTCGCCTCACGCGTGGACTCAGTCGTCTGCACACCCGTCACGCGGCCAAAAAAGCGGCGGATATTGATTGCATTGGTCGTATCGTCAGAACCCTGATCGATCACTTTCAACACGTCCTCGGTGCCGATAATGGCTGCCGTCACCTGAATGCCACCCGTGCCCCAGCCATACGGCAACGGCATCTCGCGACTGCCGAACGGCACCTGATATCCCGGAATCGCCACCGCCTTTAACAACGCACGACGCAGCATGCGCTTGGTAGATTCGTCCAGGTACGCGAAGTTGTAATGGTCATCGCGCTCGACCGTCGTATTCACAGCATTCATGTGGACAGTGCCTCATCAGCGAAAACAGGAGATGCCCCAGCGGGTGCAGCAGGTGTGGGAGTCGTGGCAGGCGCCGACCCCTGCGCAGACGACGCTTGCGCGTGTTCAGCCTGTGCCGAGACCGCAGCCTCTCGCCATGCGGTCCGATCCTGGCGCATATGACGCAACAGTTCCAGATTGGCCTGGAAATCGACGTAATGCGGCAACTTCAAGTGCTGGACAAAGCCCGATGCTTCGACGTTATCGCTGTGATACAGCACAAACTCATGATCGTTCGCGGGTGCCGTCGCCGCCTCGCCCAACTCTTCGGCCTTGAGCGCGCGATCCACCAATGCCATCGACATGGCCTTGCGTTCGCCGTAGCCAAATACCAATCCATAGCCTCGCGTGAACTTGGGAGCCTCCTTGGCATTACCACTGAACTGGCTGACCATTTGGCACTCCGTCAGCTCAATCTCGCCCACCGTGACTGCAAAGCCCAGCTCTTCGAGGAACATTTCCACTTCCAGCGATCCATAGCGAATCTCGGCCGCAAACGGGTGCGTATTGCCATAGCCGCGTTGCGTGGAATACCCCATCGACAGCAGGAACCCTTCGTCCGCGCGGGCCAGATTCTGCAAACGCGCATCGCGCCCGGCGGGAAAACCCAAGGGCTGGCGCGTCAAATCAAACGGCGCCGGATCGCCCGGGGGAATCGGCTCTTGATCGATCAGATCGTCATGCTGAAGCAGATCGGTCACCCGCGGCATGGAGGCCGCCACCGGCTGTGCGGCTGGCGCCAACGGCTCGGCGCGTGCATCGTCACCGTCAGCCTCAAGCGTAAAGTCCAGCAGGCGCTGGGTATAGTCATACGTCGGCCCCAGGATCTGTCCACCCGGCACGTCTTTGAACGTCGAGGAAATGCGGCGCGACAAGCGCATCTTGGCCGTGTCGGCCGGCTGCGTATAACCAAAACGCGGCAAGGTCGTGCGATAGGCCCGCAGCAAAAACACCGCTTCGAGGACATCGCCCGCGGCCTGTTTCATCGCCAATGCCGCCAAGTGCGGATCATAAAGTGCCCCCTCGGCCATGACGCGCGAGACGGCCAACGGCATCTGCTCGCGAATCTGCGCCAGGCTCAACTCGGGCACGCTCGTATCGCCACGCCGATAGGCATCAAGCATGCGATAGGAATTCAGGATGGCGCGTTCGCCCCCTTTGACCGCTACATACATATCAACCCTCCACCATCACGGTACGAGGCAGCCCGCACACGCGGTTACCTTGAATCAAAAACACATCGACACCCAACGGGAAAAGCTGCTGGTTGGCACGCCACTGCGTCCAGAAATCCGTCCGCAACCCGCTCACGGAGAGCACGCGCTGACTGGCGATACCGGGCCCAGACAACACCACCGACGCCCCGCCGTCCGCGTTATCCAGAGACTCAACCTCCAGCAATAAGGTCGTCGACGTATCGGGATACGCGGGATCACCGGGATGGCATTGCGTCAGATCGGGCGCGGCATACCCTGCAGGCACGACCGCAAAGCGCGCCTGCGCCGGCTCACTCACCAACGGACACCCGCAATGAAATCGCAGGTAATGATGCACACGCTCATCGACGTCGGCCGGCAACCATACCGGCGCGTCCACGTCGGCCAGCGCCAGCAGGATCGCGGTCATCCCCACGGACAGACCTGGCGGTACGCCGCATGCCACGTCAAGCTCGTAAATACTGCCGGGATGGGCCAAGGCCTCTAACGCACGGCGGAAGGTCTGCTGTGATTGCATCACCGCATCGCCAAACCCCGCGGCCGGTGGCGCGCTGAACGCAGAAATCGTTGCTGCCGTCATCTCAGTCCTCTCCTCGCACCATCGTGAAAAATTCCACCTGCGTCTGCGCGGCGACGTGCGCCTGACGCCGCGCACGCTCGCTATGCGCTTGCGCCAACGGCGTGATTACCGTCGCCTGAATGCGATCGTGCCAATCATCCTGCTGCAACAGCGCATCCAGCACCGCGGCCTGCTCGGCATGGCGGCGTCCGCGTCCCTGGACATACGCCACGCCCATGGCGCCGCCATCGAGCGTGACCGCGCAGCGCGTCACGCTCATTTCACCCAGGTTGAATTGCGCACCGGTGCCGCCACTGCGCGCGCGCACCATGGCCATGCCACTTTCTGGTGCACGTAACGGGTGATGGGCCGGCAAAGGACCCAACGCCTTGACGGCCTGTTCTAGCGCCGCGGGCTCGGCCAGTGCCAACACGCGCATCCACGCCGCGCGACGGGCCCCCGTGTCAGCGGGAGGAGAAGTTGTGGACGGTCTGCTCAAAGGGGACATAGGAGTGGGATGCCAAATCGAGTAAGAGTTGAATTTTATCTATACGTCTAGACGACCGTATGAAGTATGATGCCAAACAGACGCCAATACAATACTCAACGCGTGAACTTTTCATGACACGCCATCGCCACGCCGTCATTGCATCCGGGCGTAACTGATGCACAATCATGGCCGTCCCAAATGAAGCTGTTATTACCGAAAACGGATTATCACCATGGTTGAACGAGGCTCAGGTGTCGCGGTATGGCGACAAATCGGCGAACAACTGGCGGAAGACATCCGCAACAAACTCTATGCGCCCGGCGAGCGCCTGCCGACCGAGCCTGAACTGGCGGCCAAGTTCACCGTCAATCGCCACACCATTCGGCGCGCCATGAGCGAGTTGGAGCAACTCGGCCTGGTCCGTATCGAACAAGGCCGCGGCACGTTCGTCCAAGAGCATGCGATCGACTACGCCATCGGCCGGCGCACCCGCTTTTCCGAAAACTTGCTTAATCAGGGCGTGCTCGGCTATATCGAGGTCGTTGCCTGCCAGAGTCTGCGCGCCGGCGACATCGCCGCCCATCTGGGGCTCGCGCGGACGGCGTCACTGTTGCGCGTACAGGCACAGGGCAAAGCAGAGGACCGCTGCATTGACGTCTCTGAGCACTATTTCGACGAAGCACGTTTTCCCGACTTTGCCGAGCAGGTCCGCGAACGGCGCTCGATCTCGCGCGCGTTCGCCCACTATGGGGTGACGGACTACACACGCCAATGGTCGCGCATTACCGCGGCATTGCCGACCCCTGAGGTCGCCCGCCTGCTCGGACAACCGAAAACCCGCCCCATCCTGCAAGTAGAGTCACTCAATGTGGATGGAAATGGCACTCCCCTGCAGTACAGCCTGACTCGCTTCGGCGGTGACCTGGTACAGCTGGTGGTCGCGAGCGACACTCCCTGAGCATGACTGACCCACTCTGTATCGGATGAGTATTCACCAATAATTCATCTAGACATCCGGTTGTAATAGAACGCCGATAAGGTAGCGTGCATGAACTCCCAACCCCCCTCTTGCGCCACGCTGGCAGGTATTTCCGGACAGCGTCTTCTGACCCCCACTGGGCTGACCAGCGGCCAACTGACCTTTCATGACGGACGTGTCGCAGAGGTGGACGCCCCGTCGCCCACAGCGGGCGCGACCTGGTTGAACGCCGATCATCTGCTCGTGCTGCCTGGCATTATCGATTTGCATGGCGATGCCTTCGAGCGCGCCATCATGCCGCGCCCGGGAGTGACCTTTCCCTACGACGCGGCGCTCCATGATGTAGACCGGCAATTACTGGCCAATGGCATCACGACCGAGTTTCACGGCGTCACGGTGTCGTGGGAAGGTGGCCTGCGCGGCGAGCCTTATGCCGAACGCATGTTCGAGTCGCTGGAGCGCATGCAAGCACGCGAAGCGCTCGGCGCACGCCACCACGTGCATCTGCGTTTTGAGACGCATCACATTAACGGTGTCGAAATTGCGCAGCAATGGATACGCGCCGGCCGTGTGCAGTTTTTAGCGCTCAACGATCACCTGCCCAGCATGGCCCGCCGCTTGGGCGATGACCGAAAGCTATTGCAATATGCTGATCGCGCCGAATGCGATCTGGATACCTTTCAGGCCCGTATTCGCCTGGCGCTGTCATCCGCGGACGATGTCGCCGACGCGATGCGAGAGCTCACGCTCTGCGCCCGCGCAGCGGGTCTGAGTGTCGCATCGCATGATGACCCCGACGCGGCGACCCGCCGGTACTATCACCAACTGGGTTGCCGTATCGCCGAATTTCCGTTGACGTCCGACGTGGCGCGCCTCGCGCATGATCTGGGCGATGTCACGGTATTCGGCGCGCCCAACGTCGTGCGTGGCGGCAGCCACACTAACGCCCCCAATGCGACCGACATGGTCCGCTCGCGCCTGTGCGACATTCTGACCTCTGACTACTATTACCCCGCCCCGTTGGCGGCCGCCCTGCGCTTGGCCGAACAAGGCATTCTGCCGCTGGAACAAGCCTGGCGCCTGGTGTCGGCCAACCCTGCTCGCGCCGCCGGCCTGAGCGACCGAGGCAGTTTGGCGGCGGGACAGGCTGCCGATGCCATCATCGTCGATGACAGCGTGCCAGGCCTGCCACGCGTCTGCGCCGCGATTGTGGGTGGCGTGCTGCGCTATGCCACCCGCAACTTCGACACGCATCAAGCCCAGAGCCTGGCCGCCTGAGGACGGAGGCCACTATGCCGCAAGCGCATCGTTATGCCGTCTATCTGGCGCCAGTCGGTCCCTGGCGTGATCTCGGGAGTCAGTGGTTGGGACGCTGCGCAGACACCGGCGCCCCAATGCCCCCATCGACCGACGTCGATCCCCGTCAGCGCGCCTGGACACAGGCCCCTCGCCGCTATGGTCTGCATGCCACCCTGAAGCCCCCTTTTCGGTTGCGCGACGACACCACCGCCGACGCCCTGGATCACGCCATGCGTGCCCTGGCCACGCAGCAGCAGCCGTTTGCCGTGCCGCTCCAGTGCCAGTCGCTGCGCGGATTTCTGGCTTGGTGCATCACAGATCCCGACGCTCTGTCTCAGATGAACAGGCTGGCTGGGGTCGCCGTCAGCGATCTGGACGCGTTTCGCGCACCACCCGATCCGGCCGAGTTGGCACGCCGCCAACCGGAACGCCTCAGTCCCGCCCAGCGCCAGATGCTCGACCGCTGGGGGTATCCGTACGTGTTTGACACCTTCACGTTTCACATCACGTTGACGGGACAACTAGATCCGCTGGAGCTCTGTGCGGCACAAAGCCGGCTTGATGCGCTCAACGCCTGTCTGCCGCCCGCATCGATGCCGGTGAACGCAATCAGTCTTTATGTCGAACCCGAGCCCGGCGCCAATTTCGTCGTGGCCCGCCATTATGGATTCGATGGCACCACGCGCGATGGCGCGGGTGCACGCTTTCTGCAGAGTCACACGTGAATAGCCCTCACGCCACCCATTGCGATCAAACACCGCCATCCATCCCGAACATCGCGGCGACGCAGACACTGTCGGCGACGCCCGCAATGCCAGTCACGCGTGCAACAAATACCGGACGCCGCCTGCTTTACTTGATGGGCCCGTCCGGCAGCGGCAAAGACACCTTGCTGCGCCACCTCCGTGCGATGTTGCAATCCGACGAACCCGTGCTGATTGCCCATCGCTACATCACTCGTCCCAGCGGCGCGGACGAAGCGTCGATATGCCTCACTGACGCGGAGTTTCAACGCCGCATCGATCTCGGGTGTTTTGCGCTGCACTGGCACAGTCACGGCTTGCATTACGGCATCGGGGTCGAAATCGATGCCTGGCTGGCGGGCAATGCCGTCGTCATCATCAACGGCTCTCGCGCCCACCTGGCCCGCGCCCATGCGCGCTACCCTGACCTGATGGCCATCGAGGTCACGGCCGACCCGAACGTCCTGGCCGCACGGCTTGCCCAGCGCGGCCGCGAAACCGCCGAACAGATCCGCGCCCGCCTGCAACAGGCCGTGCAACGCTACCCTGTACCCACTGACTGCGTGATCCAGTCACTACCCAACAACACCGCGCCCGAAGATGCCGCCCACCGGTTGCTCGCCATGGCGCGCCATCGCTTGTCTGCCTGAAAGCAAAAAATCCCGTTTACTGTTTACACAGGCAAACGGGATTTCTGATGGCTCGCCGTGATCGGCGCGCCCGCCTCACGTTAGATCAGTGTCTTGCGAATCTGCGCGGAAAACAGGTCGATCACCACCACGAAAATCACGATGATGATCATCACCGCACACGTCTCGGCATACTGAAAACTGCGGATGATTTCCCACAGCACCGTGCCGATCCCCCCCGCGCCGACAATCCCCACGACCGACGCGGAACGGACATTCGACTCAAAGCGATACAGCGCAAACGACGTCCACAGCGGCAACACTTGCGGTATCACGCCATAGACAATTTCCTCGACCGCATTCGCGCCAGTGGCCCTTACCCCTTCGACAGGACGGGGATCAATCGCCTCGACCGCCTCGGAAAACAGCTTGGCCAAGACGCCGGTCGTATGCACCCACAACGCCAACACACCCGCGAAAGGTCCCAGCCCCACGGCAACGATGAACAACATGGCGAACACCATTTCGTTAATCGCGCGGCAGGCATCCATCAAGCGGCGTACCGGCTGATACACCCAGGCCGGAACAATGTTGGCCGAACACAGCAAGCCCAGGGGCACCGCAACCACGATGGCCAGAAAAGTGCCCCACAGCGCAATCTGTACCGTGATCAGCATCTCGCTCAGGTACATACGCCAATCGCGGAAATTCGGCGGGAAAAAGTCCGCCGCGTACGTCAGCATATTGCCGGATTGAGTCACCAAATCCATCGGACGCATGTCTGCGCCGCGCCATGACAGCATCAACAGCGCCAACAACACCGCCCACATCATCAGCCGGGGCAAAGAGGACCGCATCCCGACAGGGTGCCGGGCGGGGGAAAAAACAGCGCTCATAAACGAAGAGTCCGGTGAAAAAATCCGTGCATGGAAAGCATGCAAAAGACAAAAATAACCGCGGCGCTACACAGCCGCTTAACACCACTACAGCACCACTGCAGCACTAAGGCGCTACAGCGCACCTACGCTGTAGCGCCATGCACCGGCTTCTCGCGAACACAAGCCGACGCACGTCAAATGGTTATTCCGACTTGGCCGCCAGCTTGTCCAGCTCAGCCAGTTGGCGATCCATTTCGGCCAGCTTGGCCTTTTTATCGGCTTCGCTCAGGGTCGTATCACGCTCGACGCTGAGCTTGTCCTTGGCCAGCGCCATCTGACGAATCGGAATCAACTGGGCATTGGACGAATCGCGAAAGCCTTTGTAAGTCAGCTTGGCCAGCACTTTCAGCTGACGCTCGGCATCCGGACCCGTGCCGTAGTTCACAAAAAATTCTTTAATGCGTTTTTTGGTCTCGGCCGGCAAATCACTGCGCATCACCATAGGATCGGCGGGGATCAGCGGCGACTTCCACAGAATACGCACGGACTCCGTCGCGTCCTTGCCGGTGTTGCGCTCGTAACGCGCCAACATTTCGGTGTTGTTGATCGCCACATCCACCTGCTTGTTGATAACCGACAGCAGGTTGGCTTCGTGATTGGCGGCACGCACCGACTTGAAGAACGTCTTGGGTTGGATGCCCTTGGCGCCCCACAGGAAATAACCCGGCACCAAGGTGCCCGAGGTCGAGTTGGGGTCACCCGCGCCGTAGCTCAGTTCCTTGCCGTTTTTCAGCACATCTTCCAGCGTCTGCAACTTGCTGTCTTTGTTGACCAGCAGGATGGACCAGTAGCCCGGATTGCCGTCCTTGTCGATGACCGAGGCAAAAACCTCGCCCTTCGCGCGATCGACGGCTTCCATGGCCGATTTGTTACCGAACCAGCCCAACTGCACTTTGTCAAAGCGCATCCCTTCGATAATGCCCGCGTAGTCCGACGCGAAGAACGGCTTGACGGGTACGCCCAACTCCTTGCTCAGGTCATCGATCAGGGGCTGCCAGGCCTCCTTCAAATTGGTGGAAGACTCGGTAGAAATAAAACCGATGTTCAATGGCTTGGCGTCCTGCGCCGAAGCAGCGGACGACATCGCGGCAACCGCGGCCAAGGCAAGAAAAGTTCTGCGTAACATGCGTGAAAACTCCGTGAGGAAATGGGGGTACTGCTCAGGCTGCGGCGGCCAACGGCCGTGGTTCAATCAAAGTGGGGGGGAGCTCAACGACTGGCTCACCTGCCTGGGGAAGCAATTCGGCGACATCGGCGCCGTACAACTTGTGCAACATGCCATCCGTCAGGGCGGCAGACGGGCCGTCGTAGACCACGGCGCCTTGACGCAGCGCCACCACGCGCGCGCAATATCGCAGCGCCACATCGACCTGATGCAACGACACCAGCACGGTCACTTTCCGGCTGCGGTTGATCTGCGCCAATGTATCCATCACCCGACGCGACGACTCGGGGTCCAACGAGGCAATCGGCTCGTCGGCCAAAATCACGCCGGCGTTTTGCACAAGCGTGCGAGCAATGGCCGCACGCTGCTGCTGCCCGCCCGACAGGGTCGAGGCACGCTGAAAGGCATAGTCGTCTATACCAACTTGGGCTAAAGCATCCAGCCCGACTTGCACTTCATCCTGGCGAAAATAGCGCAACAGGCTGCGCCACAAGGGCACACGTGGCAACATCCCGGTCAATACATTGGTGACCACTGGCAAACGTCCCACCAAATTAAATTGCTGAAAAACAAAACCAATACCGGCGCGCACACTGCGCACCTGCGCATTGATACGGCCATTACGCTGTACCTCACGGCCATTGACCATGACCGAGCTGTCACCGCGATCAGCCGCCACGAAGCCCGCCAGATGACGCAGCAACGTCGACTTGCCTGACCCGGATGCGCCTAACAAGGCCACCATTTCACCGGGGGCAACCGTCAAACTGACATTGTCCAGGGCCTTGATGCCGTCGCGGAAGGATTTGCTCAGGCCGCGAACTTCAATCGCATCGTTCATATCGAATCCCTTTATCGAACCAATGCCGGCATTTTGTGCAGCGGCAGTGACAGCGTGATGACTGGAAAACGTCAGGTCACATCAAGAAATCGGTCGGGGAAGACGTCTTGCAATGAAATAGTCATATTGCGGCGAGACGCTCTCGGCGCCCCGGTATATATTTGAGCTGTCATCTAATGCTAGGGCGCACCATGCTCAAAGGTTCTTGCTTGTGTAGTCGCGTGGCCTACGAAATCTCCGGGCCGCTCACTCAGGCCGTCCATTGCCACTGCCTCATGTGCCGCAAAGCGCACGGTGCGGCGTTCCGTACCCGGGCCACGGTCCAAGCCAAAGACTTCACCTGGACACGCGGGGAAAACGACGTCACTTGGTACAGCTCGTCACCGGGCAGCTACCGGGGTTTTTGTGGCGCTTGCGGCACCCCTCTGCTGTCACGTTTTGACCAAATACCTGACATTTATGGCCTGCCATTGGGGGCGCTGGACGACGATCCGGGCATCAAGGCCGAAAGCCACGTTCATGTGGCCAGCAAGGCCTCCTGGTACGACATTACGGACGATTTACCGCAGTATCCCGAGGCAGGTCCGGTCGGCACAGGGCTTTAAAGTCCAATAAATACAACAAATAAGGGAAAACCCTGTTCAAATAAACAGGATCGGGGTATGATGTTTCGTTGTTCTGTGCATAAACTCCGTGCAAGGCATGGCACTATAAGTACAGCACACACTATTTCTGCTTCTTCCGGTGCCGCGCACGTTGTGCGACATCGCGACCAAGCCGCGCCTTGCGCGCATTTCGCCCCTGTGGCGTGAGTACCCGCCCCGGCCCCTACCAGGGAGCCCGGTTCGTACCCAAACCTGCCGGAACATGTGTTTATGTTCCACCGCGGCCCAAGCCCGCTTGGGCTCCCGCGTTTACCGCCTTCGGGCGGAGCGTAAGCCACAAAAACCGGCGCGCGCGCATCGACCAAGGAGAGTCAATATATGGCGAAAGAAGAACTGATCGAACTCGACGGCATTGTGGACGAAGTGCTGCCTGACAGCCGCTATCGTGTCACCCTGGACAACGGCATCGAAGTCGGCGCCTACGCGTCCGGCCGCATCCGCAAACACCGCATCCGCATTCTGGCGGGTGATCGTGTCACGCTGGAAATGTCCCCCTACGACCTGACCAAGGGTCGCATCAATTTCCGTCACAAAGACGAGCGCGCCCCGAGCACGCCGCGCCCCCCGTACCGCAATCACCGCTAAAGCCGCAGTGCTGCTGAGCGCGGGCCCGCAGGCGCTTTAGCGCCCGGCCCTGGCACGACTCAGCGCGTCGCTGTCCCGATGAAAATCGCGGGGTCTACCCGCGCATCGTTCAAGCTGACGTTCCAATGCAGGTGCGGCCCGGTCGCACGACCCGTCGAGCCCACTTTGCCGACGACTGCGCCACGCTCAACATCGTCGCCTACTTTCACATCGATCGCCGACAAGTGGCAGAACATGCTGATAAAGCCCTGCCCATGGTCGACGAACACGGTGTTGCCATTAAAAAAATAATTGCCTACCAGAACGACGCGCCCGGCGGCTGGCGCTTTGATAGGCGTGCCCGCGGGCACGGCAAAATCCAGGCCAGAGTGCGGATTGCGCTCCTCGCCATTGAAAAAACGCCGTAAGCCAAAGGGGCTGGACAAGCGCCCATTTACCGGGCGATCCAGCATCACATTGCTGGGTGTAATGCCTGCTCGGTAGGTACGATACGCCGCAATTTGTTCGTCAAGCTCGCGCTCGATGCGCTTGAGGTCATCGGGATTGGGAGAGACCTGGCGCTTGTTTTTCAGCTTGATATGCTGCGCCTTGTACTCTTTAGTACCAACGTCGAATCCGGCGGTCTCTCCGCCCTGTACCTGCAACGCCTGGCGACCAGGCTTAGTGCTCAGCGGGATCCCCACCACTGCGATCCACTGCTGATCACTATCGCGAATGACCATGACGCGGTGGCCATTAAAGCGGGCTTGCGGGGCCTGCTCGGCCACCCCTAGCGGCACCACCGCCACGCCGCCCGGTACCGGGTGATCAAGCGTGCGGCTGATATAACCCTGGGCCTGCGCCACCGTAGCACCGCAAACCGCTGCCCATAACATCACGTGGCCCATCAGGCGCGCCAGCCGCTGCCGTGTCGAACGACGTTGCATCACATCTACAGGCACAGATTCGCCGCCTCGGACAACGCCGTGCTATAGCGTGCGATACGACTCGTCAGGCGAGCATCGGTTTTGCCTTTCCACGTCGTGGCAGTCAAGACGGCCTCGACACCCATCGTGCCCCCAACGACCAACTCATAGCCGTTATGTACCTCGTGGCGCTGCGCCACGGTACCCTGCCCTTTCCAGGCCGAGTCGACACACTGCACATATTCCGCGGCAGTACGCGTCGTAGAACCAAAAAATATCGGCTCACGCTCGCGGATATCTTTGGCCGAGGCACAACCGGCCAGCACGCCGACGCAGGCCAACAACGCAGCAAACTTTACATTCATCAGACAGACTTCCAAAAAAATGGGAAAAAACCCGTAAGACTATAGCGCAACCCACCTCAGGCGGTCGGCTTGCGCAGCGCCGATTTCGGCCGGAACGCCTTGACCACTGACTCGTGGGTTTCCGCATAGGGACCGCCGATCAAATCAATGCAATAAGGAACGGCGGCAAACACACCCTGCACCACCACAGCGCCCGACGCATCACGCAGCCCCTCCAGGGTTTCGCTGATCGCTTTGGGCTGTCCGGGCAAATTGATAATCAGGGCGGCACGATCGGCGGTTTCGCGAATCACAGCGACTTGCCGCGACAAAATCGCGGTAGCTACGAATTTCAAGCTGACCTGACGCATTTGTTCGCCAAAGCCCGGCATCTCTTTGGTGGCCACCGCCAGCGTGGCCTCGGGCGTCACATCGCGGCGTGCCGGCCCGGTCCCTCCTGTCGTCAGCACCAAATCGCACCCCGCGACATCCACCAATTCGATCAGGGCAGCAGAGATCGCCTCGGCCTCGTCGGGAACCAGACGCTCGACGGCCTGCCAGGACGATGACAGGGCCTTGCCCAGCCACGTCTGTAGCGCGGGCAACCCCTGATCCTGGTAAGCCCCGGACGAGGCGCGATCAGAAATGGAAACCAGCCCCACGATCAGATCGTCGGGATGGCGGCGGGCGAGAGGCGACACAGTGGATGACATGACAATGATCACAGAGGAAAACGTCGATGCTATCGCATTCAAGAGCGCTTGGCTGCCTGATCCGTGAGTCGTCATAAATCTGTAATAATTGCACCTGCGCTCACCGACTCTCCCCTCCCCCATGCTTCATCTCTTTTCAGGTCTGGACTTCTGGATCGGCCTCAGCTTGGTCTTGGCACTCACCTTCGTCCTGGCCTTCGAATTCATCAATGGCTTTCATGACACAGCAAATGCCGTCGCCACCGTCATTTACACCAAGGCGATGCCGCCTCACCTGGCAGTGATGCTATCGGGGATATTTAACTTCCTCGGCGTATTGCTGGGCGGTGTAGGCGTGGCCTATGCCATCGTTCATTTGCTGCCCGTCGAACTCCTGATCAACGTCGATACCGGCCGTGGGCTCGCGATGGTCTTTGCGATGCTGGCGGCCGCCATCACGTGGAATCTGGGCACCTGGTACTTCGGGATTCCCGCCTCCAGCTCCCACACCCTGATCGGATCGATTCTGGGCGTAGGTCTAGCCAACGCCTTGCTCACCGATCTGCCACTGGCCGACGGCGTCAACTGGAACAAAGCGATCGATATCGGCCTGTCGCTCGTCGTGTCGCCGCTTGCGGGCTGCCTGGTGGCCGGTTGTCTGCTCCTGCTGTTCAAACGCTGGTGGCCGGCCTCCAAGATGCACACAACGCCGGAGCAACGCCGCGAAATCAATGCCAAAAAGCACCCGCCGTTCTGGAATCGGCTGGTGCTGGTGCTCTCGGCCATGGGCGTCAGTTTTGTCCACGGTTCGAACGATGGCCAAAAAGGCATCGGCCTCATCATGCTGGTTCTGATCGGCATTGTGCCTGCGCAATTTGTGCTCAACGAAAACAGCACGACCTATGAAATCGACCGTACTCGCGATGCGGCCACGCACCTGCGCACGTTCTACATACGCCACCAAGCCACGCTGGATGACTTCCTGGCGCTGTCAAAGAACCGTCACGACAGCAGTGACCTACCCAAGCAATTCACCTGCCATCCCGAACTCACGCTCGCCACCATTGACGCCCTGCAAGAAGACCTGCTGGGCGTGACGCGGTACCAGGACCTGTCGCCGGCCAAACGGATCAGCGTTCGTCGCTATCTGCTGTGCCTGGACGATACCGCCAAGAAAGTCGCCGCGATAGACGGCCTGGAGGACAGCGATCGCAAAGACCTGAGCCAACTGCGGGCCGACCTGACCGCCACCACGGAATACGCCCCATTCTGGGTCATTGTGGCCGTCGCACTGGCTCTCGGTATCGGTACCATGGTCGGCTGGCGACGCGTGGTGCAAACCGTCGGCGAGAAAATCGGCAAACAAGGCATGACCTATGCTCAGGGTATGTCGGCACAACTGACGGCCGTCGCCGCCATTGGCATGGCTAATGTCTTTAGCCTGCCAGTCTCGACCACGCATGTCTTGTCCTCGGGCGTGGCCGGTACCATGATTGCCAACAAGAGCGGACTGCAAAGCAGCACCATCCGGACGATCTTGCTGGCATGGGTACTGACCCTGCCCGCTTCGATGACACTGGCGGCCGGGCTGTTCTGGATTGGCGTGATGATCGCCGGCTAGGCGATCAGAGGCGGTTCAGCGACGCGGTTTGCGTGGCGCATTGTGCGCCGCGCGATCGTAAACCCAGTTCGGCAACCCCCGCATCAAGCGCGCGACGATCCCCATTTGCCACGGGATCACGGTATAAGACACGCCTCGCTCAATGGCCACCTGGGCGCGCGCCGCAAAATCGTCTGCCTCCATCAAGAATGGCATCGAATACGGGTTTTTCTCGGTCATGGCCGTTTTGATGTAGCCCGGCGCAATGGTGACGACCTTGACACCCGCACTTGCGAGCTCCAGCCGCAAGCTTTCACAGTAGCTGATGACTGCGGCTTTAGAAGAGCTATAGGCGCCCGCCCCCGGTAATCCTCGCATACCCGCAACACTCGCAATCCCGACCAGTCGACCCGCGCCGGCTTGCCGCATGGGTTGGATGAACGGCTCGAAAGTGGCCACGGTGGCCAGCAGATTAGTGTCGACGATGGCCTTGAATACCTCGAAATCCTCGGCATGCTCGGTCAACGTGCCGACACTGATGCCCGCACTGGCAATGACCACATCCACCCTGCCCTGATTCGCCGCCAGAAAATCGCGTGCGGCGGCATGTAAGGCATCACGGTCACGCACATCCAGGGCATAACAAAGAGGTTCACCGGGCAACGCGTCGGCCAGCTCGCGCAAGGCATCGCCGCGACGCGCGACGAGCCCCAGCCGGGCACCCGCGCGCGCATAACGCCACGCCAACGCCCGACCCAGACCACTCGAAGCGCCCGTAATAAAAACCGTCGTCATGACCCCTCACATCGTGACCCGGCAGAGAGGCCGGGATAACCATCATCATATCGCCTGGATCCTGCTGTGTTCAGGCGAAAAAAAGCCTGAGTTCGGCGCAATACCGAGCTCAGGCCTTCAGGCCCTGGCGTCTGACCATCTCTCGTCTGAGGGTCAGTTCACCAGGCTCACTTTTCCGACGCAGTGGCGTGCTTACTGTTTCGGCAAGCTGGCGTGCAGCTCTTGCAACGAATACACCTGCAGGCCCAGGCCCTGACGCAGGTATTGCATCCCTTCGACAGCAGCGCGGGCGCCCGCGATGGTAGTAAAGAACGTCACACGTCCGGCCAGAGACTGGGTACGGATCGTACGCGAATCGGCAATCGCATTACGACGCTCTTCGACGGTGTTGATCACCAAGGAGATCTCGCCGTTCTTGACCATGTCCACAATGTGCGGGCGGCCTTCGGTGACCTTGTTCACGGTCTGCACCGGGATGCCCGCGCCCGAAATCTGCGCGGCCGTGCCGCGTGTTGCCACCAGCTTGAACCCCAGGTTATGCAAACCTCGCGCCACCTCGACGGCACGGAACTTATCCTGGTCTTTCACACTGATAAAGACGGTGCCGTCTTCGGGCAAACGCACGCTGGCAGCCAACTGCGATTTGACGAAAGCCTCGCCAAAACTCATGCCCACGCCCATGACCTCGCCCGTCGACTTCATTTCAGGGCCGAGGATGGTGTCCACGCCCGGGAACTTCACGAACGGGAACACGGCCTCTTTCACCGAGAAGTACGGCGGCACCACTTCGTGCGTGATCCCTTGATCCGCCAGCGTGCGACCCGCCATGGCACGCGCAGCGATCTTGGCTAACTGCAAGCCCGTCGCCTTGGAGACATACGGCACCGTGCGCGAGGCACGCGGGTTGACCTCCAGCACGTAGACGTCGCCGCCTTGAATCGCGAACTGCACGTTCATCAGGCCACTGACGTTCAGCGCACGCGCCATCATCGAGGTCTGGCGCTTGATTTCGGCAATGACCTCGGCCGACAACGAATACGGCGGCAGGCTGCACGCCGAGTCGCCCGAATGCACGCCGGCCTGTTCGATGTGTTCCATCACACCGCCGATGAAAACGGTCTCGCCATCGGCGAGGCAATCCACGTCGACTTCGGTGGCATCGTTCAAGAAGCGGTCCAGCAGCACCGGCGAGTCGTTGCTGACCTTGACCGCCTCACGCATGTAGCGCTCGAGGTCTTGTTGCTCGTGCACGATTTCCATGGCGCGGCCGCCCAGCACGTAGCTGGGACGCACTACCAACGGATAACCAATGTCGGCGGCATGAGCCAGGGCCTCGCCTTCGGTGCGCGCGGTGCGATTGGGCGGCTGACGCAAGCCCAGCTTGTTCAGCAGTTTTTGGAAACGCTCGCGGTCTTCGGCAATGTCGATCGACTCGGGGCTGGTGCCAATGATGGGCACCCCGTTCGCCTCCAGCGCACGCGCGAGCTTGAGCGGCGTCTGACCGCCGTATTGCACAATCATGCCCACGGGATTTTCTTTGTGGACGATTTCCAGCACGTCTTCGAGCGTCAACGGCTCGAAATACAAACGATCAGACGTGTCGTAGTCGGTCGAGACGGTCTCGGGATTGCAGTTGACCATGATGGTTTCATAACCATCCTCACGCAACGCCAGCGCGGCATGCACGCAGCAATAGTCGAACTCGATCCCTTGTCCGATGCGGTTCGGGCCACCGCCCAGCACGATGATTTTTTTGCGATCGGTGGGCTGCGCCTCGCACTCGTCCTCGTACGTGGAGTACATGTAAGCGGTGTGAGTGGAAAACTCCGCCGCGCAAGTGTCCACGCGCTTGTAGACCGGACGCACATTCAGCTGATGACGCAGCTTGCGAATCTCGGACTCCGACGAATCCAGCAAAAATGCCAGGCGACGATCCGAGAACCCCATGCGCTTGAGTTGCCACAGCGTTGCGTAGTCCAGATCGGCCAGCGTCTTTTGTTCGAGCGCCAGCTCGATATCGACGATTTCCTTGATCTGGGACAGGAACCAGGGATCAATGCTCGTGAGCTGATGAACCTCGTCCAGGCTGAATCCCTGCGCAAACGCATCCCCCACGTACCAAATACGTTCGGGACCGGGCTCGCCCAACTCGATCTGCAATTTCTCGCGATCGGTCGTTTTCTGGTTCAGGCCATCGACACCGACCTCAAGGCCACGCAGCGCCTTTTGGAAAGACTCTTTAAAGGTGCGGCCGATCGCCATGACTTCGCCCACCGACTTCATCTGCGTCGTCAAACGGGAATCGGCTTGCGGGAATTTTTCGAACGCAAAACGCGGCACCTTGGTGACCACGTAATCGATGGAGGGCTCGAACGATGCCGGCGTTTCACCTCCGGTGATTTCGTTGCGCAACTCGTCCAGCGTGTAGCCCACCGCCAAGCGCGCGGCGACCTTGGCGATCGGAAAGCCGGTGGCCTTGGACGCCAGCGCCGACGAACGCGACACGCGCGGGTTCATCTCGATAACGATCATGCGACCGTCATTGGGGTTGACGGCGAACTGCACGTTCGAGCCACCGGTGTCCACACCGATTTCGCGCAGCACCGCAATGGATGCGTTGCGCATGATCTGATATTCCTTGTCGGTCAGCGTCTGGGCAGGCGCCACCGTGATGGAGTCACCTGTGTGCACTCCCATGGGATCCAGGTTTTCGATCGAACAAATGATGATGCAGTTGTCGGCCTTGTCGCGCACGACCTCCATCTCGAACTCTTTCCAGCCCAAGAGGGATTCCTCGATGAGCAGTTCGTTCGTCGGCGATGCCTCGAGGCCGCGACGGCAGATGGTTTCGAACTCTTCGGCGTTGTAGGCAATACCGCCACCCGAGCCGCCCATCGTAAAGCTGGGGCGGATGACGGCCGGAAAACCCGACGTACCGGTGTCGCCGGCGATACGGCGCTGGACTTCCCAGGCCTCGTCCATGCTGTGGGCAACGCCCGACTTGGCCGACTCCAGGCCAATATCGGTCATGGCTTGCTTGAATTTCTGGCGGTCTTCCGCCTTTTCGATAGCGTGCTCGTTGGCGCCGATCAGCTCGACGTTGTGCTTTTTCAGCACGCCGTGATGGGCGAGGTCCAACGCGCAATTCAGCGCGGTCTGGCCGCCCATGGTGGGCAACAACGCATCGGGCTTTTCGCGCTCGATGATTTTTTCCACCGCCTGCCAGGTAATGGGCTCGATGTAGGTCACATCGGCCGTTTCCGGATCGGTCATGATGGTGGCGGGGTTACTGTTGACCAGGATGGTACGGTAGCCCTCGGCCTTGAGCGCCTTGCACGCCTGGGCGCCGGAGTAATCGAATTCGCATGCCTGCCCGATGATGATGGGGCCGGCACCGATGATGAGAATGCTTTTTAGGTCTGTACGCTTGGGCATAATGCGATAGTTATTTTTGGCCGGCCATCAGGCTGATGAATTTGTCGAACAGCACGATGATGTCGTGCGGGCCCGGGCTGGCCTCGGGATGGCCCTGGAAGCAGAAAGCGGGACGGTCGGTCAGCTCGAAACCCTGCAGGGTGCCGTCAAACAGCGACACGTGCGTCGTGCGCGTATTGGCCGGCAACGTGGCCGCATCCACGCCAAACCCGTGGTTCTGGCTGGTGATGAAGACCCGCTTGGATTCGAGATCCTGCACAGGATGGTTCGCGCCATGGTGGCCGGTTTTCATCTTGACCGTCTTGGCGCCAACGGCCAACCCCATGATCTGGTGACCCAGGCAAATACCGAAGGTCGGGAGCTTGCGCTCCAGGTACACCTTGGTGGCGGCGATGGCATAGTCGCAAGGCTCTGGGTCGCCCGGGCCGTTGGCCAGGAACACCCCATCAGGATTGAGCTTGAGCACGTCGTCGGCCGACGTTTCAGCTGGTACCAGGGTGATGCGGCAGCCACGATCAGCCAGCAAGCGCAGAATGTTGTACTTGACGCCAAAATCGTACGCCACGACATGGAAACGGTCCTGGGCCGGCGAGGAAAAGCTCTCGCCCAGTTGCCAAGTACCTTGTGTCCAGTCTTGCGGGGACTTGATGGAAACGACCTTGGCGAGGTCCTGTCCCACCATGCCGGGAAAGCCACGCGCCAATTCGACGGCACGCTCGGCGTCGTCGCCCACCAAAATACATGCGCCCTGGGCGCCACTGTCACGCAAGATACGGGTGAGCTTGCGGGTGTCTACGCCCGAGATCGCGACCACGCCTTGGTCAGCGAGATATTCGGGTAATGAATGGGTCGCGCGAAAATTCGACACTCGCGACGGGCAGTCACGCACCACCAGGCCCGAAGCCAGGATGCGCGACGTTTCGACGTCTTCGGCGTTGACGCCCGTATTGCCGATGTGCGGATAAGTCAGCGTGACGATCTGGCCGTTGTAGCTGGGATCGGTCAGGATTTCCTGATAGCCGGTCATCGATGTGTTAAACACGACCTCGGCGACAGTATGTCCTGGCGCGCCTATAGACACGCCCCGGAAAATGGTACCGTCCGCCAAAGCCAGAATTGCAGGAGGGAAGCGATCAGCGCCCTCGGGAAAAAGTTGCGGCAGCACAGTAAACCCCGGTTTCAGAATCGATAATCAAACCTTCGAATTATACCTCGAAAGGCCATTCCCCCCCGAGAACCGCGCCAACTCAGGTCGAATGCGGTGTTTTTTGACGCCGGGCCGCCCCAAGGCAAAAACGCCCTCTCGGGGGGCAGCAAGCCGAAGGCGCGGCGTGGGGGCTTTCTTTTGTGTCAAAACCCTGTCGCGCATAGTGATAACCTAGGCCTTTATCGTGAACCTTAGCCTACGTTGATCCGTCCCTATGTCCAGCCAGCTTGAAGCTCTGCGTCACCATACCACCGTTGTTGCCGATACCGGTGATTTCGAAGCCATGCGGGCGTTACGCCCGACCGACGCAACGACCAATCCGTCGCTCATCCTGAAGGCCGTCCAAAAAGACGCCTATCGGCCGCTGCTGCAGCAGGTCGTGCACGACCATCGCGGCGCGTCGCCCGCCGAGCAGACCGATCGCCTGCTGGTCGCCTTTGGCCGCGAAATCCTGAATATCGTGCCGGGCCGGGTCTCGACCGAAGTCGACGCCCGCCTGTCGTTTGACACTCGCGCCACCGTGGAACGCGGCAAAGGCCTGATCGCGCTCTACGAGGCCGCCGGCATCGCGCGCGACCGCGTGCTGATCAAAATCGCCTCTACCTGGGAAGGCATCCAGGCCGCCCGTGTCCTGCAGGCCGATGGCATTCGTTGCAACCTGACCTTGCTGTTCTCCCTGCCGCAGGCCATGGCGTGCGCCGACGCGGATGTGCAGTTGATTTCGCCATTCGTTGGCCGTATCTACGACTGGCACAAAAAGGCCGCCGGCGCCGACTGGGTCGAAGCCGATCGCACTGGCGTCAATGACCCCGGCGTGCAATCAGTCACCGAGATCTACCGCTACTACAAGCATCACGGCATCACAACCGAGATCATGGGCGCCAGCTTCCGTAATGCCGGCCAGATCCGGGCCCTTGCGGGTTGCGATCTGCTCACTATCAGCCCCGAGCTCCTGGCGGAACTGGACCAGGCCTCTGGCGATGTCCCGGCACAACTCAGCCCGGCCACCATCGGCGATGATGTGCCCGCACATCGCACGGCAGACGAGATCTGGTTCCGCACCGAGCTCAATGCCAATGCGATGGCGACGGAAAAACTCGCCGAGGGTATCCGCCTGTTCTCGGCGGATGCGGTCAAGCTTGACACCTTGCTCGCCGCTGCCGCAGGCTAGGTCGCCCGCCAAGACGAAAAAAAAGCTCAACAGATCACTCCGTTGAGCTTTTTTAATCAGGCTGTATTGCCCCCGATGGCTCAGCGATCGTCGTGCGAATGCACCTGCAGCGCCTCGAGGAAACGAGACACCATGTTGTAGGCGGCCACTGTCGCCGTCAACTCGACCATCAATTTGTCCGTGCCCATGGCCTGACGGGCCGCTTCGAAAACGGGTTGTGGGACCTGGACGTGACGCGTCATTGTGTCGGTGTAGGCCAACACGGCACGCTCGGCCTGCGAAAACAGATCTGAGGACTCCCACTCATCCAGCGCATCGAGCTGAGCCTGGCTGATGCCCTCTTTCAGGGCGATCGGCGCGTGTTGATCGGCCTCGTACGGTGCGCCGTTGATCACGGCAACGCGCATGATGACCAATTCGCGCAGGTCGCCCGGCAAGGTGCTGAGCTGGCGTATAGACGTCAGGTAATTCAGCCATCCGCTCGCCACGGCCGGGCTGTGCAACAGCATTTGGTACAAATGCAGTACACCGCCACGTTCGGCAACGATGCGATCGACCAACGGTTTGGCTTCGGGGTGCGAGAGATCAGCGTAAGAAAGACGTGCCATGATGGAATTTCCTAAAAAACGCTTCGGCCTGCTACAGCCGGAGCAGATCGATAGTTAGAGCTTCTCGGTTTCGCCCGTCTTGGGCTGCCACTTCATCAAACGTTTTTCGCCCAATCCCACGATGTAGTCGAGCAACAAGGCAAAGGCGGTCAGCACCACAATCCCGGCGAACACGGTATTGACGTCAAACGTGCCTTCGGCCTGCAGGATCAGATAGCCAACGCCGCTGGCCGAACCCAGATATTCGCCCACGACTGCGCCCACGAACGCCAGGCCCACCGAGGTATGCAAACTCGAAAACACCCAACTGGTCGCCGAGGGCAAATACACGTGACGTAGCAATTGACGGCGTCCTGCCCCGAGCATGCGGGCGTTATCCAGCAACGTCGGGCTGACTTCGCGCACGCCTTGATAGACGTTAAAGAAGACAATAAAGAACACCAGCGTCACGGCCAGCGCCACCTTGGACCAGATGCCCAAGCCAAACCACATGCCGAAAATAGGCGCCAGAATCACGCGCGGCATCGAGTTTGCGGCCTTGATATACGGGTCGAGAATCGCACTGGCGGTATTGGACAGGCCCAGCCACAACCCAAAACCCAGGCCTGATATCGTACCAATGAAAAACGCCAGGACGGTCTCGGACAACGTCACCCACAAGTGCCGATAGATATCCCGGTTCGCGATGAACCAATCCCAAATCCGGCCCCATACCTCGAGAGGTTGGCCAAAGAAGAACGCCACTTTAGGATCCTTCGATGCGACGTACCAGACCACCAGGATGATCACCAGCAACAACAGTTGCCAAAACCGCAAGCCGAATGACGAACCCGGCTTAAATAATTTCAACATATCAGGCTCGCTTTTGCTGGGCATAGCCCTTGAGGACTTCGTCGCGCAACACGCCCCAAATGGCTGCATGCAATTCAACAAAACGCGGATGGGTGCGCACTTCGGCCACGTCGCGAGGACGCGGCAGATCGATGGCAAACTCGCCGATGGGGTGCGTGCCCGGTCCGGCCGACAGCACCACCACCCGGTCGCTCATGGCAATGGCCTCGTCCAGATCATGCGTAATGAACAACACAGCCTTGCGCTTGGCCATCCACAACTCAAGCACCTCGTTTTCCATCAGCTGACGCGTCTGGATATCGAGTGCCGAGAACGGCTCGTCCATCAGGATGATGTCGGGATCGCGGATAAGCGTCTGCGCCAGCATGGCGCGCTTGCGCATGCCGCCAGACATCTGATGGGGATAGCGATCTTCGAAACCGCCCAGGCCGACCCGACGCATCCAGTCACGACCCTGCTCGAGCGCCTCGGCGCGCGCCACGCCGGCAAACTCCAGCCCGGCGATGACGTTTTCCAGGGCGCTGCGCCACGGCAGCAACGCCTCGCCCTGAAACATATACCCCGCGCGGGTGTTGATACCCTGCAAGGGTTGACCAAAAACCTTCACCTGCCCCGACGACGGCCCCAGCAGGCCGGCCCCCACATTGAGCAATGTGGACTTGCCACAGCCCGTAGGCCCGACTACCGAGACAAACTCTCCCGGCGCGATAGCAAGTGTCGTGTCCTGAACGGCGGTGTAGCGTTTGCCCCCGCCATCGCGGGACACGAAAGTGCAGGTGATATGGTCAAGTAAAAGTGCTGCGTCAGACATTGATTACTTCTCGTTGGCGCGGCGCGTATATTCATTGGTCCAGCTTTTCGCCGGATCGATCTTTGCCGCATCGAAACCCTTGACGTAAGCAGCCAATGCCTTGATGGCCGTGGCCGCACCGTCTTCGGGAATCATGCCATCGGGAGACAGGCCATCCATGCTCTTTGTCAGAGCGGCCTTGTAAACCTCGGGTTCGCCCAGCAAGTATTGCGTTGGCACCGTCTTGGCGATTTCTTCGATGCTGACCTCGTGAATCCATTTGTCGGCACGCACGATCGCATTGGTCAGTGCCTGCACCGTGTTGGGATTGGCATCAATGAACTCCTGCGGCGCGTACAGGCAGCCCGCAGGCATATTGCCGCCAAAAATTTCCAGCGTGTCTTTCAACGTGCGGGTATCGACGATAATGTCCATATCGCCAGACTCCGTCAGCATCGATACCACGGGGTCCGTATTGGACAGGGCGTCGATCTGGCCGCTGCGCAACGCCGACACGGCGCCCGCGCCCGCGCCCACGCCGATGAAAGAAACATCGCTGTCTTTCAGGCCATGCTTGGACAAGAAAAAGCTGACCACCATATTGGTCGACGAGCCAGGCGCCGTCACACCGATTTTCTTGCCTTTCAAGTCTGCCGGGGTCTTGTAGTTGGGCATCGTCTTTTTCGAGACGCCGACGCCGATCATGGGCGCACGGCCCTGCTGCACAAAGGCGCGATAGAACTGCCCCTTGGACTGCATGTGCAGCGTATGTTCGAATGCGCCGGACACCACATCGGCGCTGCCCCCCACCACGGCCTGCAGGGCCTTGGAGCCACCCGCGAAGTCCGCAATGCGAAGATCCAACCCTTCGTCCTTGAAGAAACCTTTTTGCTCGGCGATGGTCAGCGGCAGGTAATAGATCAGCGCCTTGCCACCTACTGCGATCTGCACATCGGCTTTTTCAAGCTTTTGTGCCCGCACAATGGCTGGCGCCAGGCTCATCACACCGGTTGCACCGGCCAGTTTCAGCAATTCACGACGAGTGATTGACATGGAGCGTCTCCTTTGCCGCCAAGCGGCCTGTGTGTCTGTTGTGCGGCCTGATTGGCCGTCGTCTAGTCCTTGGGCGAGCCTGAACCAAACGGCCAGGCAACGCGAGGGATCATACTCCAGTGATTTCACGACACGCTAGGCTGATTTGCGCTCCATCAATGCCCAGGCAATCGTCCCCGCATCCACGTACTCCAGCTCGCTACCGGCCGGCACACCACGCGCCAGGCGCGTCACGTTCAGCCCCTTGTCGGCCAGGGCCTCTCCCAGAAAATGCGCCGTCGTTTCCCCTTCGGCCGTGAAATTCGTCGCCAGGATGACTTCCTGTACCACGCCATCGGAAACGCGTGCCAGCAGCCGCTCGAAATCGAGCTCGCGCGGGCCGATCCCCTCGAGCGGCGCCACACGGCCCATCAGCACGTAATACAAGCCACGGTAGCCGTGGCTGGCCTCGATCATATTTTGATCGGCTGGCGTTTCGACAATGCACAGCAACGACGGATCACGCTTGGGATTGGCACACGTCGCGCAGATCTCGTTTTCGGTAAAGCTGTTGCAGCGCGAGCAATGACGCAAATTTTGCACCGCCCCCGCCAGCGCCCGGCCCAGCATATCGGCCCCCTGCAGATCATGCTGCATCAGGTGATACGCCATGCGCCGAGCCGAGCGCACGCCCACCCCGGGTAAGCGGCGCAAGGCCTCGATCAACGAGATCAGAGGCTCGGGTTCAGGCAGTTGAGAATCCATCTCGATAACGAAAACAACAGAAAGAAACGACTAAAAGCAGCGGACCGACACGGCGGCCCACCGCGCGCACTCAAAAGGGCAGCGTCATACCCGGCGGCAACGGCATACCGGCGGTCACACCAGCCATTTTCTCTTGTGCCGTGGACTCTGCCTTGCGCAGGGCATCGTTAAAGGCTGCCGCGACCAGATCTTCGATCATGTCTTTGTCGTCCGTCAGCAGGCTGGGATCGATGGAAACACGCTTGACGTCATGGCGGCAGGTCATGGAGACCTTGACCAAGCCCCCGCCCGAAGCGCCTTCGACGACGATATCGGCCAGCGCATCCTGGGCCTTTTTCATGTTTTCCTGCATCTGCTGCGCTTGCCGCATCAAACCGGCCAATTGTCCTTTCATCATGATGGGAACGTCCTTGAATGAGGGTAAAAATTCAACAAAAAATGGGTTCAAAAAGCGATCGCAGACACATTTCGTCGCTCATGCGGAGGGATCAACCGCACGCACTAGGCGGACCTGCCCGCCAAAATCGTTTTTCAACGCCAGCACAAAGGGATCAACTGCCGCTGCCTCTTCTGCGGCCTGTTGTCGAGCGGCCTTTTCAATCTGCGCCACCGCGTGGGCTGTGCCATCGCCCGTGGCGCCGACCTCGATTTCCAGTCGCAGCCCCTGTCCAAAATGCTCGCACAATACCGTTTGCAGGCGCACACGGCTTTCGCTCTCGGCCAGGGTTTTGACCGCAACGCGCAACACGACCGCATCGCCCTGCACGCCACTCCATTCACTTTGACGCGCCAACTCGGCAGCCAGCCCCGTGACCGGCAACTGCGCGGCCAAGGCCGGCCACTGCGCCGCCGACATATTCTTGAGGCTCGCGCCAGACCGACGTGCACGGCGCGAAGGCGCAGGCTGATTACGCGGAGCAGGCACCGGTGCAATCGCGGGCTCAGATGTCGCCAGCGTCTCAAACTCATCATCCGGATCGGTGGTGAACTGCGCCGTGGGAAAGTAACCGCCCTCAACCTCGTCCGGGATATCCTCATCCACCCACGCCGGCGGTTCGTCCGCGTGGACGGCAGACGCTGACTTCGTTGACGTATGAGTGGACGCGGGCGTGACAGCCAGCGCGGCCGCAGGCGGCGTTTTCCCCTCGGATCGCGAGGCGGAATCCGACGCCGCCCCGGGGGGAATATCCTCCCAAGGCGGAATATCATGCGCTGCGGAAGCAGACTGATCATGCGCCGTCGAGGCGGGTTCGACCTGCGCGGCGCCGGGGGACTGCGACGCTACGGAACCCGACTGGGCAGGCCCGACGCCGGCAGCCGGCGAACGATCTGCAGCATGGCTCCCTTCGGCCACGCTTGCCTCAACGGCAGTCGTATTCGCCGCAGGATGCCCTTCGGCCGCCCCGGACGCCGACGCTTTGGGAGCAGATACGCTGGAGCCCGTTGCCGTTACAGGCGTCGACGCCGCGGCAGCCAACGCCGGCTCGCTCTGCACCGCAGCGCCAGCCGGCCCACCCGAAATCGGAGCCGCATCCATTGTTGCGCTCGCAGCGGCACCAGACGCCACGGACGGAGTCACGCCTCCTGCCTGAGTCGCCACCTCCGCTTGAGCCGGCGGCACCGCCACCGGCGTTTGCAAGGCCGTCTGCGGCCCCGCCTGGCCGTTCAGCGCCAGCATGCGCAAACAAGCCATGACAAAACCCGCATACTCATCGGGCGCCAGAGACAATTCACTGCGGCTATGTACCGCCACCGAGTAAAACAACTGCACCGCATCCGGATGCAGCACCGTCGCCAAGCGCGCAGTATCCGCCGCAAGCGGATCCTCGGCCAACGTCGCACCCGGCACGCGCTGCTCAATCGCCACGCGCGACAACAACACCGCCAAATCCGCCAACGCCCCCGCGTACGACAAACCACGGGTCGATAACTCGTCCGCCACTGCCAACACGCCAGCCGCCTCACCCGCCGCCAGCGACTCGAGCAAACGCACCAGATGCCGTTGGTCAATCGTGCCCAACATGCCGCGTACCGCGTCTTCGGTGAGATTACCGGCGCTATAAGCGATCGCCTGATCCGCCAGGGACAACGCATCGCGCATCGACCCGCCCGCTGCCTGCGCAATCAAACGCAACGCGGGCAACTCATTCGCAACGGACTCGTCGGCCAACACCGTCTGCAAATGACCAACAATGGCATCCGGCGGCATTTGCTTGAGATTGAACTGCAGACAACGCGACAACACCGTCACCGGAATCTTCTGGGGATCCGTTGTTGCCAAAATAAACTTCACATGCGGCGGCGGCTCCTCCAGCGTTTTCAGCATCGCATTAAACGCATGCCCCGTCAGCATGTGGACTTCGTCGATCATGTAGACCTTGTAGCGACCCGAGCCGGGCGCATACACGGCCTGCTCCAGCAACTGTGTCATATCCTCGACACCCCGGTTTGAGGCAGCATCGAGTTCAAGGTAATCAACAAAGCGACCCGCATCAATCTCGGTACACGCGCGGCACTCACCGCAGGGCCGAGACGTAATGCCCGTCTCACAATTCAACGATTTGGCCAAAATGCGCGACAGCGTCGTCTTGCCCACACCGCGCGTGCCCGTAAACAGCCAGGCGTGGTGAAGGCGCTGAGAATCAAGCGCATGCGTCAGCGCACGCACAACGTGATCCTGGCCTACCAGGGTATCAAACGAACGCGGACGCCACTTTCGGGCCAGTACCAGATAAGTCATGGGCGGATTGTAGAGCCAGTTAGACGGGCCGGCGCGCCGGAAATACAAAGGGGCGCCGCAACCAGGGCGCGAACCGCCAAAATACTGACAATTCGTCCGATTACGGCGCCCCATTGGGGAAACCGGATGACGAGCCTTACTCCGGCACTGATCCTAAACGACTGTGGCTGCTTCGTTCCCGACCTGACCAGGTTCACCGCCGAACCATGCGAAGGGGCCCGTCAAATGAGATTCTAGCAGAGCGGCCGGGAGGCCGCTTGCTTGACTCTCATTTGGCGAGCCCCAGGGGGCCTGCATGCGCCCAAGCCGAGCCGATTAGGCCCACGCGACCACTGCCCCTGACGGCGACATCAGAAGAACACCGATTCCTGACAGCAAAACAACCTCAACTAAGCAGCAAAAACTACAAATCCATCCAAAGCTGCGCCCGCGGAAAGTACAAAGCGGCCCGCGCCGGGCGGGTATCCAAGGCCGTGACCTGAGTGCAGTAGCGCAGCAGTTGATCCGCATGGCGCTGGCGCATGCGGGTGGCGAAATGTTCCGTGGACTCGCCGGAGTGTGGACGGGTAGTTTTGTAGTCGACGATCAGCCAGCCGTCTTCGGTGCTGAGCGCTAGATCAATGACGGAAACGCGGCCGGTGGCATCGATGAGAGGCCACTCGCGGCGAGCGGAGGATTGGGAGAGCAGCCAGCGGCCGCGATCATGATCCAGCGTGGCCAGCAGCGTGTCCAGCACGGATTGAGCGGCATCGGGCGCCTGGCCGGCAGGCAGGCCGGCGCGGGTCAACTGCTTTTGCATGACCGGGAGATAACGGCGTAACGTATCGGTGGGCCACGCCGCTAGGCCGTCCTGGCCAATACGGGCCAACCACGCGTGTGCGAGCGTTCCGATAGCAGCGTCGTAGCCTGTTTCCAATTGCCAGGCGGGATGCTCCGCCCCCTGCCCCACCGCTGCACTCTGGCCGCCGACAGCAAAGCCCGGCCCGCTCATGCGGGGCTGCCGGGTGCGCAAAATCTCGATGGCCTCATTGGCCAAACGATGTAACGGCTCGCCGCCCTGCTGACCCGCCAGACCCTCGTCCGCCAACGCAGTCTCTTGCCAGTCTGCGGGCGGCATCCTCTGATCGGCGGGTAGCCATTCCCACAACCGACCCAGCAGACTATTGGCCGCCGGCGGCTTGGCCTGCCCAGTAGCGGGATCTATCGCCACATTGCCCACGAGGCACAGACGATGGCGCGCACGCGTGGCGGCCACATACAACAAGCGATCGGTCTCATAGTCCGCGCGACGTCCTTCGCGCAAACTCAAATAGCGCGAAATCGGATCGGCCTCCTTGTCCGCGCGCGGCTTGACCGGGCCAAACAACACGCGCTCGCCGCTTTGCTCAAAGCTCACCAATGGCGCGCGATCGGCCCGAGACGACTTGTGCAGACCATACAAAATGACCGTATCAAACTGCAAACCCTTGGACTTGTGCATGGTCATAATCTCCACCACACCCTCGCCATCGGCGCCGCCGTCCGGAGCCGCATAGAGTCGTCCCAGCGCCGTATCCAGTTGTGCAGGATCGAGTCCGCCGTGGGGCGCCAGGCGTTCAATCAAGACAAACAGACTTTCCGCGTCCTCGGCCGCGCTAGCGCTCGCGTACAACGCCTCGCCGCCCAGGCGATGCCAGAGTGACTCCAGCCAGGCTGCCAACGGCATCGCGCCACTGGCATTGCGGGCATCGCGCAAAATCGGCGCAACCTGACTCAAGCGGGCGTACTCATCGGCGGGCAAAATTTGCTGTGCCAGGCACGGCGCCGCGGACACTGGCTCATCCCAGAGGGACAAGCTTTGGCCCGCAGGTTGCCCGGCTACCTCCTGCACCTCACCTTCGGACACCCGCAACGCCGCATCCAGCAACGTGGGAATAGGCGTGGTCAAGTCGTGACCAAACAAGGCATGCAATGTCGTCAGTGTCAGTCCGCACCACGGCGCGCGCAACACAGACAGCCACGCCAGACGATCAGCCGGATGCGCCAAGGCACGTAATAGCTGCACCAGATCCGACACGACCTGACGCTGCCCCAGCGGCACCAAGTCCACAGCACGACACGCGATACCCGCTTGCGTTAAACGACGCACCAATTGCCCTAAATGCCCCCGTGCACGCACCAAAATCGCCACGGGATGCCGGCTGGCAGGATCACGATCGTGCAACGCCTGACGAACCAGATCGACCGTCAGCACCTCGGCAGCCGCATTGGCCGCAGCGGCCCCATCCGCACTAAAAGCCCCATAAAAACGCACCGGATCACCCGGCAACGACGGATTAAACGCCGCCGAATCGGTATAAGCAATGGCCCCGGCAGCGGCATCATTGCGCGCGGGCAACAACCCACGGAACGTCGCATTCACCCATTCGACCACGCCCGCTTGTGAGCGGAAGTTGTCCGTCAGTTGCAGGAAACCCGGCGTGATTTCGCCTACGCCATGCTCGGCTGCTTGCAAGAACAACCCCACCTCGGCCTTGCGAAAGCGATAAATCGACTGCATGGGATCGCCCACTAAAAACAGCGTCCGCCCATCACCCGACTGCCAGCCCGAAGTCAGCGTATTCAACAAATGGATTTGCGTCAGGCTGGTGTCCTGAAACTCATCGATCAACAAATGCCGGATCGAGGCGTCAAGTTTCAGTAGCAACTCACCCGGATCATCGGCCGATCCCAACGCGAACGAGGCACGTTGCGCGATCTCGATGAAATCCACTTCGCGCGTTTCGGCAAAACGCAAATGCAATTGGGCCACCGCCAACTTCAGCGTGGTCAACTGTGCGCTTAGCACCCGCCACTGCGCCTCGCTGAATTCGGCCGGAGGCACTTTATCGATCGCGTCCAGCATCCACACCCAGGCCGCATTGGGATCCGCATCGCCCAGCCACTGTGCAAACCCCTCTTTGTGCTCGCACTTAGCCGGAAAGCCAAGATTTTTATTCACACCGCGCGGGCTACGCAATCCCCCTGTCGAGGTCAACAACAGGTGGCGCACGGCTTTCCACTGATCCAGATGGGCAGCATCAGGCTCCAGGGGCTCATCCCAGTCACGCAACGCGGCCAACGGATGGTCCGTGCCCGCCTCATCCAATACCGCCACCGCCATACGGGCCGGCCAACACAGCGCTTCGTCCCACCCCATCGGCATGGCGTTCGTCAAGGCATCCAGATCTTCGCCAATGGCCTCGGCCAACGCATCCTGCAAGGACTCGCGATCGCTTGCGCTGGCCAGCAGAGGCAACCATTGATCGCGCTGACCCAGCATGGCAGAGATCGCCTCGACCGCCGCCTGCGTATCGACATCCAGGTGTTTGAGCAAAACACGCACATCCTCAAACTCATCCGCCATTGCCAATGTCGCACGTGCGGCCGCTTGGTAATGGACCTGTGCATCGTCGGCAATGTCGGGCATACCGCCCAACTCCGACAACCACGGCATGCCGCGCACCAGGCCAGCGCAAAACGAGTCGATCGTCCGGATCGCCAAGCGGGCGGGATGCTGCAGCACCTTCCAGCCCAATGCTGCATCGCGTGCCAACGCTTCACGTGCCAAATGCCAACTGCGCTGGCCGTGCTCGGTCTCGGGCATCGGCCCATTGCCGTCGCGCAATTTGCTGAGCACCCGTGCGTGCATTTCCGAGGCCGCTTTGCGGGTAAACGTAATTGCGACGATTTCTTCCGGTCGATTGACCGTCGCCAGCAACGCCAAAATACGATCCGTCAGCAACTCCGTCTTGCCCGACCCCGCGGGGGCCTGTACCAAAAACGACGCGGCAGGATCCAGCGCTTGTGCACGCGCCACATAATCAGAAGGTTGGCGGCTCGATCCACTCATGCTGCGTCGTCCTCGTCTTCTAGATGCAACCGCAGAAATGGCATGGCATCACAATACTTCAGATCATCCTGGCGATAGACCACATTGGCGGCATAACCCGACGCATACTCATCGGCCAGACTCTCGACGGCGCCTCGCCAACGCAGCAAAATGTCGCGCCACGCCTGCCCGTCAAACGCCTTGCTCTTGTCCGCCGCCGTTACCCCCGTGATACCCAAGTCCGTATCGGTCAATCCGGTCGCAGTGACTTGGCGTGCATGCACCTGAGCCAACACCAATGCAGCTACATCCGCGTCCGGCGTATCGCCAGACAACACCGCGGCATAAAACGGCAACTGTAAATTCACAGGACGCACGCGCGCCCAATCCGACTCGGGATTGCCCGGCGCCATGCCCGTCTTGTAATCAACAATCACCGCCCTGCCATCGGGCAGCCGATCCAGGCGATCCAAACGCACCGTCAGAGCCAATGGCCCGCGCGACCAGTGATGCGACTCTTCGACCTGAGCCACCTCAAACGGCAAACGTTGCGCCTCCAGATCAAACCAATCCGCCAGCACTTTTCGTGCGCGTTCGCATTCCAGATCGCGCAATGCCGTGGGATACGTTTTCAGCTCGGTGCTTGCGGCTTCGTCAACGGCCTGATCAATCAGGGCCGACAATTTTCCTTGTTCTATCGCCGTGTGCAAGGCTTCCTGGCAAGAGAACATACGCCACACCAACTCCAACGCACGATGCAAAAATTGTCCGCGTACATTCTGGCTGGCCATCTGCGCATAATCAGCAAGCGCTCTGCCCCCCAACCGGTGACGGACAAACGCCCAAAGCGGATTGCGCGCCTGCGTATCCAGCACATCCAGGCCGCCCGTCGCACCCGCCGCACCGGCCAACGGCAATGCGGGACCGCTATCGTCCACCAATATTTGTTGCGGCAAAATCTCTGGCACCCCTGCAGCAGGCATTTGCCAATCCATCAATGGCACCTGCGCGATCAACGGCGACGGCCTGAGTTCGCGCTCACCCTCCAGATGTGCATGACTCACCACCACCTCGGGTGCACAGCGACACAGCGCCGTATACATGGATTCCGCCCACTGCCGCTCGCGCTCAGGCGTCGCGCGAGGCGCCCCTGCCTGACGCAGCACCACCAACGGCAATAGCGGGTTGGGTTGGGGCGTCGCGGGCAAGACATCATCGGTCAACCCCAAAATCCACACACCATCCCAGTGCCCCCCCTCGGCCTCCAGCAAGCCCAGCACATCCAGACGTGCCGACGGGTCGCGCTGCGGCTGAAATGACGACGATGCGGCGGCACGCTCCAACAACCGCACCGCGCTGCGGCCACTCAACCGCCCGGCAGCCGGTGCTAGCGCCGCGTAGCGACCCAGCAACTCGCCCAACGCGCCCATCACCTGATAGCCCACACTATCCAGTGGTCGCTCGCCCGGGAAACCCAGAGTCACCAATGCTGCGCGTATCGCGGGCATCCACTCGTCACAGGTGGCGCGCTCACCGACGTGCCGCCAGCCCGCCAATGCAGCGGTCCATGCGGCCGAGAGGGCGAGCTCTCGCCCCCCTTCATTGACCAATTCCCGTCGCCAACGTCCCGCGTCAATGCGGCTAAGCTCTTTACGACGCCATCGCGCGTCAATCGCGGCGAACATCGCGCCATCACCGCGGTCGCCCGCGCAATGGCCGGCCAACAACGCTGCGCCCAGTACCGCGGTATCCACGGCCTCGACCTCGGCCATTGTGGCCAAAGCATGCAGCCAGGCCAGTGCCGCGCGTACCGCCGGCCATTCCGTCAGCGGCCGCCCCACGGCAACGTTAAAAGCATGTTCACCCGGCGCCAGCGCCTGGCCCACCACCCGGCGCGCAAATGGCGACTCCGCCTGCAATTGCGCCGACACAATGGCATAGCGCCCTGACGGGTACGCGTCCAGCCGCTGTGCCGCCCAGGCCGCCGCCGCTCGCCATTCACCGCCGCCATCGTCGGCGCAATAGCGGGTCGGTAAAGCCACATCCGCCTCGACATCGCGCAGCCACGCCAATTCCGATCCGCCCTCCTGAAACGCATTCAGTAGCGCGGCGAAACGCGGCGAAACATCGGTAAATCCCGCCAGCACCAGATACCGCGGCGCGGCCACGTCGCTTTGCTGCAACGCCGCCAGCACGCGCGCATAGCCCTGATTCGCGTCTTCGGCATCAATCGACCGCAACCGTTCGCGATAAGACTGCCGCCAACGCGCAAAACCTCGATACTCGTCCGTATCCGCGCCGCTCGGCACCTGCAATGCCCACTCATCCATCAACGTGTCGGCGTCCATCGCCAGGGCGGCCGCCTGGGCGGTATCCAGCAACACCCGATCGCCCTCTTCGGCGCTGATCGCATCCACCCAGACCATTTGCGCGGCAAATGTATCCAAACGATGCGCGGGTAAATCGACATCCGCCACAAACGCCAAATCTGCCGCGGCCTCGACCAGCCAAGCGGCCAACGGCAACACTCGTGGTAACTCGCTGACCTGCCGCTCGCGGCGCAACTGGCCCGCCAGATCCAGCGTCAATCGACGGGCCAACCGGTTGTTGACGGTCAGGAGCAACGTCTGCGCCGCCGGTAACTGTCCAGCCTGCTCCAGCGTAATCAGACTGCGGGATTCTGCGTCGTAGTTCATGCCAAGCGGGTTAACCGAGAATTTTGGGTGTTAAAAGCCGCTAGGATACCCGCATCATTTGGTGACTTGTGTGCCATTTTCGCTGGAGTTGACTTCCCGTCAGGTGCAACAGCCTACACTGTGTCACACTGGACGACGGACGACAGCCAGTGAAGTAAACCCAAGCACGGGCTCCGGTGCAATCACAGAGGTAACTATATGAGCCTGGACATTAAATCAATCATGGAGCGCCTACCCCATCGCTACCCCATGCTCTTGATCGATCGCGTGACTGAGGTCATTCCTCAGAACAAGATCATCGCCATCAAAAACGTTTCCGCCAACGACCCGTTCATGTCCGCCGGCCACTACATGCCAGCCCCCCTGATCGTAGAGGCCATGGCGCAGGCCGCCGCATTGTTTTCCTTTGCAGACGAAGGCACGCAAAGCCGGCCCGAACAAGGCAAGGCGGTTTATTATTTTCTAGGTATTGATGACGCGACCTTCATCAAACCCGTCGTCCCAGGCGATCAACTGCGCATCGAGGTCCAGGCCGTGCGACTCAGTCGCGCGATTTGCAAGTATCGAGGCCAGGCATTTGTCCAGGACGAACTCGTCGCCGAAGCCACCATTCTGTGCGCTGTACGGAATTCGCCAGAATCCCCGATATAACCGTCGCTAGCGCGCGAGGGCACTCAGCCCTGCCATCCCCACCGTCATCTTGAAAGTGAGACGACTCAGGCCGCAAGTGCGGATTCGGTCTCATCACTCGATTGCGCTGCTCTCAAGAGGATTCGCTGCCTGATAGAAGCGACCACGCCGACACGCGCCGAACCTGGCTACCAACCAGTTTGTGCCTTGTTAAGGCGCGCCGCCTCTTCTTCGGCGTACTCTTCTTCGTCAGGCTCATACGAACCTTCGTAAAGGCATTCCTCACGATCCCACGTGCACGAGTTAAACAGGCGGCTGGTCGTTCTGGAACTCAGTGTGGAGCATCCCGCCGTCAGCGCAACCAGACATAGCACGACGCCGCAACGGCTCAACGTGTGAATAGACATTTCCTCGGGTCCTACAGAGAGTGTTATCGCTTGGTCGTAATCAGCCGACAAATGATACCCCTACGTCCATCTCGCGCTGTATAGACCAAGAGAAAACGAGCGCCGATATGACGCATGCTGTCTTTGCTGCAGGCTCAATATCTCAATGTCCCATCGCACCTGAGGACATTTATTGATTCGTCGCTTTGTACTAATTACGCTTCAAATTACCAAGGGATTACCCTTATTAAAAGGGAACAAAAAATGAGTTCTACTCTTTTTTGTATTTTTTTTGTATTTTTATCCCTAAGTGCGGAGCCAGAATGAAAATCGCGTTAATCGGTTGTGGTGAGGTCGGAAGCTGCTATGCGCAAGCGTGGCGAACCGCCGGACATACTGTCTTCGCCGTATGTGAACTACGCCAAGATGCCGAGATACAGGCTCAGGTACAAAGCTATGGCGCCACGCTGCATGCGACGCCCGGCGCTTGGTTGGCCCAAGCCGATCTGGTGGTATCGGCCGTCTTTGGCTATGCGGCAGAACAGGTCGCCGCCCAGGCATTGCCGCATCTGCGCCCCGACGCGCTGTATGCTGACTTCACGACCGCCAGCGCGGCCGACATGCGTGCCGCCGCCGCTATCGCGGCCAGCCACGGCGTCCCCTTTGCGGACGTCGCCATCATGGGTGCCATTGCCCTGCTGGGCGCACGCACATCACTGCTCACGGCCGGGTCCGGCGCGATGGCCGTTGTCGAATTTGCACAAACCTGTGACATCCCCGCCCAAGCCATCGAAGGTCAGGCGGGCGATGCCGTACAACTAAAGCTCTTGCGCAGCATCATGACCAAGGGCATGGAAAGTCTTTCCGTGGAATGCCTGGTCGCTGCGGAAAAACTGGGGTTGCGCAATGCGCTGTACGACGTACTGAGCGACATTGATCAGACACCGTTGACGACGTTCATCGATTCCTTTGTCCGCTCGCACGTGCTGCATGCACCGCGCCGTTTGGCCGAAGTCCGCGAAGCGCGAGACCAATTGACGCAAGCGGGTCTGGAACCCCTGGTGCTCGATGGCGTCGAGCGCCTGTTTGCACGCACGGCCCAAGGCATCGCCGCGGCCCGCGAGGCACAGAATGGCGCGCCCCTGGATCTGCCCAATACCGTTGAAGCACGTTTGGCCTGGCTGACGCCACTGGCCCAGAACACTTGATTTTTATCCCCGCGCATTGAAGTAGCATACGCGGCAATGTGTATGACACCATCGTGCCGAATCCGGCCAAGGTGACCATATAAAAATGATGAGGAAGACGATGCAACTCGTAAAAAAAATGATGGCAGCCACGCTGCTGATGTCCTGCTCAGTGGCTATCGCGGCCACCAATATGGCTAGCGCGCCGATCACGTTCATTTCCCCGTTCCCGCCAGGCGGCGGTACGGATACCCTGACACGCATGATGGCGACCGCCATTGGCACAGAGCAGGGCTGGAACATCGTCGTCGAGAACAAGCCGGGCGCCGGCGGAAACCTGGCACTGGACGCGACCGCGCGCGCAAAACCCGATGGCCATACGCTGGTCATGGCCCAGACCGACAACATCGTGCTCAACCCATGGCTTTACAAAAAGCTGACCTATGACACTTTCAAGGACTTCAAGCCAGTTGGCTTGGTCGCCTCGTCTCCCAGCGTATTTGTGGTGGTGCCGGACTCTCCCTATAAAACTCTGGACGATGTCGTCAAAGCCGCTAAAGCCAAACCCGGCGAAGTCTCCCTCGGCATTCCCGGCATCGGGGGCAGTGGCGATTTGATTGGTTATTTGTGGCGCGAAGCGGCAGACATTGAGCTGATGCACGTGCCCTATCGCGGCTGGTCGCAAGCGTTCCCTGATCTGATGAGCGGTCGCATCGCCCTGTACACCGGTTCGGTAGCGTCGCTGTTGCCGCAGATCAGCAGCGGCAAGGTTCGCGCGCTGGCCGTCGTGGCCGATGAACGCTCGCCCGCATTGCCCGACGTGCCGACATTTGTCGAAAGCGGCTTCAAGACCATTAACCAAACCATCTGGTGGGGCCTGATGGCGCCGGGTAAAACCCCTGACGACGTCATCGCGACGCTCAATGGTGCACTGAACCAGGCACTCGAGAACCCCGAAGTTGCACAAAAACTCCAAAAGGCCGGCTATAACGTCATGAAGGGCACGCCCGACGATCTCGCCAAACGCCATCGCGCGGATCACGATGTGTTCGGCAAGGTCGTACAACAAGTCGGGATTCCTCAACAATAACCTTCTCCCCCTACACCCGGAGCGCTTTTATGATTGGTTTTGAAATTCTTTCTCGCAAACGTGCCATCAGTGCCGAGATGGTCGAGAAATTCCGCAAGTTGCCTGTAGCCAATATCAGTGATTGCATGTCGCGCATGACGGCCGGTGGCGCCCGCCTGCGCCCCATGCACGACGGTACCCTGTTGGCCGGGCCGGCGCTGACCGTCAGCACGCGTCCCGGTGACAACCTGATGGTGCACAAGGCGCTGAACCTGGCCCAACCCGGCGACGTCATCGTGGTAGATGCCGGCGGTGATCTGACCAATGCGATCATCGGCGAAATCATGACCTCGTATGCTGAGTCGCGCGGTATCGCCGGCATTATCATCAACGGTGCCATTCGTGATTCCGGTACCATTCGCCGCAGCGCATTTCCCGTCTACGCCGCGGGCGTCACGCATCGTGGCCCGTACAAGGACGGCCCGGGCGTCATCAACGGCACGATCGCACTGGACGGCATGACCATCGAACCGGGCGACCTGATCCTCGGCGACGAAGACGGCTTGCTGTGCATTCCGTTCGATCAAGCCGAAGCCATCTACGAGCAAGCATCCGCCAAGCACGCAGCCGAGGAAGTCACCCTGGCAAATATCGCCGCGGGCAAACTCGATACGTCGTGGATTGATGCACGCCTGAAGGCCTTGGGCTGCACGGTGCCCACTCAGGGATAAGCAACATGCCGGCCTCGAATCACAACGCATTGCGCGTGGCGCGCCTGGATCTATGGGTCAATCCCGTCTTCGACCAGGTCATTACGGCAAACGCCGGCCTGGCGCTCTGCGTGCTGTCACGAGAGGCCGGCCGCCCAGACACCTGGGCGGCACTATCTCAAGCGCATGCCTATCACGTGTCGCCCGCCAAAGACGAGCTACCGTCATGCTGGTGGGTCAACAATGCGCTGCTGGCCCGCTGCCCGGACCTATTGTGTGTCTCGGCGGGCGGCGCGGGCTACGATACCGTGGACGTCGACGCATGCACACGCGCAGGCGTTGCGGTCGTCAACCAGGCGGGCGCCAATGCCGCGTCAGTTGCCGAGATGACCTTTGCGTTGCTGCTGGCTCTGGTCAAGCGACTCAACGCATCCGACGCGATGCTGAGATCCGGCACCGCCGTGAGCCGCGAGGCCCTGATGGGCAACGAGATCGAGGGGCGTGTATTCGGTCTGGTCGGAATCGGCGCCATTGGACTCAGGGCGGCACGCATCGCCGCAGGCTTTGGGATGCGCCCGATCGCGTATGACCCTTTGCTGAGCAACGACGAGATTCGCGCACGAGGCGCGGAACCGGTCTCGTTTGCGGACCTGCTACGACAAGCCGATGTCGTGAGCTTGCATTGCCCGTTAGACACCAGCACGCGTGGCATGATGAACGCGCAGGCCTATGCCGCAATGAAGCCCGGCGCCTTGTTTCTAACGACCGCCCGCGGAGGTATTCACGACGAGACCGCCTTGCAACAAGCCCTGGAAAGCGGCCATCTGGGCGGCGCAGGACTGGACGTTTGGCAAGTCGAACCTCCGCCGTCTGCACACCCTCTATTGCAACGCGACGATGTGGTCGCCACCTTTCATACGGCGGGCGTGACTCACGAGGGCCGCCGCAAAGTCGCTCAAGGCTCAGCGTCCCAGATCGTCACCATGCTGTCGGGGGAACGTCCTGCACAACTGCTGAACCCGGCGGTTTGGCCACGCTTTCAAGAGCGCCTGGCTCAAACAAAGCGTATCGAATTGGTCTGACGGTCTTTTGCGCTTTCGTCGCACTATCTATCGTTCAGGCCTTGCACCTTGCAACGGCCGTCTTTCAGGCAGATCGCTCCTTCTCCGCAGGGGAGCGCTGATTGCGGAACAAGCGGTGCGTCGCGGTCAAGTGCAACCGCATCGCGCTTTCTGCGTAATCGGGATCGCGGGCACGCAGCGCGGCAATGATCTGCTTATGCTGTTCGACGCTGCTCAGCATGTCGTCACGGCTATAAAAATAGAACGAGCCAATAATAATCGGCATATCCAGCAAACTATCCACCAGCGAACGTACACGCGCTGACTGAGCCGCCGCCAGCAACGCGTGATGAAAGCGGTTGTTGTAGTGCTGCACCTGCGCGACATGGTCCTCGTCATCCGAGAGCACCGCACGCAACATACTGGCGTTGATCTCCGCGAGTGCTTCGATTTGTGCTTCGCTAGCGCGGTTGGCGGCCACACGCGCGGCATAGGGCTCAAGCAAGAGGCGCAACTCAAAGGCCTCGTTGATGTCGCGATCCAGCCAACCCAGCACCACGGCGCCACGCCGCTCTTCGCGCGAGACCAAGCCATCGTCGATCAGTCGCTCGATCGCGCTACGGACCGGTGTGCGGCTCACGGCGAGCTCGGCGGCGATATGTTCTTCGCGCAAGCGCTCGCCAGGCAAAAATGCCCCAGACATCAATCGGCGACGCAGTTCCGCATAAACCAGATCCCGTGCGCTAGACATGCAGCCCCACCTCTTTGCTCATCGAACCTGAATTATCGCCTGATATGGGCTGGCGAGATAGCATTCCGATGCGGCGATAGTTATTCGTTGTGAGTGCGAAATCTTCGCAGCTATCGCAAGTCATTGCCAGCATGAGGAACCACGTGCGATGCCACTGCCTACACTTCGCCAAGGTTCATCAATCGCCGAATCTCGTCGCGCTTCGCACGCAAGTCATGGACGAGTTCGCTTTCTATCTGCTCCCGGGAATAATCGTCGTCATTGACGGAAAGCCCGAGCGCCAGACTGCGCACCGGTCCCGAAAACAGCGAGATGCCAATCGTGGTGACATTACGCCGAGGATACAGCGCAATCGACCACTGATCCTCTGGCAGATCGAGAGCCGAATACAAGGCGCTGTTTGAGTCCATGGAATTGCCCACTCGCAGATTCACGACCAGAATCTTGCGGCGCTCGGTTTCCGACGTGGCGCGCGCGATGATGATGACCTCATCTTTGCCCTTCTCGCCGATATTCACCGCACCTGAACAGCGATCGGCCAGCGCCTGCAGCGACGCCTGTATCAGGTCGTTCACACCCGTATTGGCCAACGCGGCGAATCCAATCTCAAGTAATTGCGGTGTCAACGACCAAAGCGTGCCTTCTTGACGCACATAGCCTTCGCCCTGCAGCGTCTTGAGCAGGCGCAACACCGTCGAGTGCGGCAAATCGACGGCCTTGGACAAGGCCGTTAGGGATTGCCCAGGGCCACTGCGAAAACTGCGCAGAATCGCTAGACACCTTTGGACCGACCTATTATCATTCATTTGACCACTACATGAAATATTTGTTCATCTAGTGAACATATTAGCTGGCTTCGGGCAAGTCTGCAAGCCTGTCTCGAATTCGTCGGCACAGATTTGGGAGCACTCATGGGGTACAGAGTTGGTGTCGATATCGGTGGGTCATTTACCGATTTCGCTGTGTTTGATGAAGATAGCGGCGAAATCAAAAGTCTGAAGGTATTCTCCCGCCCAGACCAACCGGGCGAAGAAGTCATCGCCGGCCTGCGCATGCTGGGCGAACGCTACGGCATCCAGCCTGGCCAAATCAACTACTTCACGCACGGCACCACGGTAGGGATCAACACCGTCATCCAGCGCAAGGGTTTGAAGCTAGCCCTCTTTGCCACCGAGAACTTCTGCGACGTGCTCGAGCTTGCGCGTCTCAAAACGCCCGACATGTACCATTTGTTGTCGCGCCGCCCCGAACCCTTGATCAAACGCAGCATGGTTTTCGGCATCGCCGAGCGTATGGGGCCCGATGGAACCGTGCGCTCTCCACTCGACGAGGACAGCGTCAAGCGCGCCGTCCAACAAGCACGCGACGCCGGCGCCGAAGGCGTCGTCATTTCCTTGCTGCATGCCTATCGCAATCCCGCCCACGAACTGCGAGTGAAAGAAATCGTGGAGTCGATAGCCCCGGAGTTGCCGGTGACCTGCTCCAGTGAAACGTGGCCCATCATCCGCGAATACGAACGCACTGTCACGGCAGTCATCGGTGGCTACGTGCAACCTCGTGTCGCGCATTACCTGGGCTCGCTGCAAAGCGCCTTGAAGAATGCGGGCGTCCGGCCTGAACCTCGCCTGACCAAATCGAATGGTGGTGTCATGACCGCCGAGCAAGGCAAACGCGATTGCGTACAGATGATTTTGTCTGGCACGGCGGCCGGCGTCATCGGTGCCAGTCACGTTGCCGCGACGGCAGGCGTATCACGTTGTCTTAGCCTGGACATTGGCGGCACCAGCGCCGATATCGCAGTAATCGTCGACGGCAAGCCACAATATGGCGTGGGTGAGTTAATCGGCGATTTCCAGATTCATATCCCGTCGGTCTCGGTGTCGTCAGTGGGCGAAGGCGGAGGCTCCATCGCCTGGGTCGACCCGCTGGGTGTCCTGAAGGTCGGCCCTGAAAGTGCGGGATCCAGACCCGGACCAGCGTGCTATCGGCGCGGTGGCACACGCGCCACCATTACTGACGCATTCGTATGCTGCGGCCTGGTCGGGCATTCCGACCTGGGCTACCGGGCCGTCGAGGTCGATATCGACGCATCGCGACAGGTGGTCGGCGAGCTTGCCGATAAACTAGGACGCAGCATTGAAGAAACCGCCGAAGCCATCATCCAGATCGCTGTGTCCGGCATGTATACGGAAGTCAGCGGACTCATTTCCCGCTACGGGATCGATCCGCGTGAATATGCAGTACTGGCCTTTGGCGGCGCAGGTCCCATGTTGGGCTGCTTTCTTGCACGAGAGATCAAAGTCAAGGAAATCATCGTCCCGCCCTCGCCCGGGACACTCAGTGCACTTGGCGGCCTGATCGCCGATTTAAAGAGCGACTTTCTGAAGACTGTCTACACAGACCTGAATCCGACCAACCTGCAGACAGTACGTGAGGAATTCGCCGTGCTGCGCGAACGTGCAGAGCAATGGTTAATACAAGAACAGGGCCACATCGACCAAGCCGAATTGGTGTATTCCGCCGAAATGCGTTATCGCGGACAGTCGTATGAAATCGACACCGCGCTAGATCCGGCGCACATAGCGTCCGGTAACGTCAAGGCCATTGCAGAGGCGTTTCACGACACGCATCAACGCCTATATGGACATGCGGATCCGCAAGCCCCCGTGCAACTGGTGAGCCTTCGTGTGGTGATCTCGGGAAATAGCGACAAACCCCGCTTTCCGCGCCACGAGCTATGTCCCGGTACGCCTGACGCCGAGCGCTCCCTGCGCGTGTGGCTAGATGGCGGGTTCCGCGACGTAGAGCTGTTCAGCCGCGTGGCACTGGTCGCAGGCCAGCGCCTGTCGGGGCCGGCCATCGTCACGCAAGACGACTGCACCACGGTCATTCCCAGTGGCTACGTTTGCGACGTCGACGAATTCACCAATCTGCGCATCACTTCCGAAGGAGCCGCGTCGTGACCAAGACCATCGACAATTTCCGTCTACAAGTGCTTGCCAATCATTGCACGGCCGCCGCGGAGGCCATGGGCTACACGCTGATGCGCACGGCCTATTCCACCTTTGTCAAAGAAACCGAGGATTTTTCCGCCCAGTTATTGACCCCATCGGGCAAGACCTTCGCGTCGCCCAAAACCTTCGGCGCCACCTGGTACACGGGACTGGACTACGGCCGGGTTATCGCCATGTTCGATGACTATCGCGAAGGCGATATCTACCTGACCAACGATCCCTACAGCGGGCACGTGGCCACACATACCCCCGACATGCACGTGTGGAAACCCGTTTTCCGAGACGGCACGCTGGTATGCTTCGTGGGCTCGCACATTCACAATACCGACATGGGCGGCGCCGTACCCGCCTCCTTGTCTCGTACGCTGACCGAAGTTCATCAGGAAGGACTGCGGATCCCTCCGATGCTCTTGATGCGCGACGGTGTCATCGACGAAAAACTACTGCGCATCATGCAGGTCAACGTGCGCATGCCGGACCAGAACCATGGCGACCTCAATGCCCAGATCGCCGCCCTGAACGTCGGCGAACGCAAAGTGCACGAAATCATCGACCGCTTCGGTGTAGAGGAATTCATGCAAGGCGCAGAGGCGATTCTGGATTACGCCGAGCAGCAAACACGCGCCCTGATACGTGATATTCCGGACGGAGAGTACGAGTTCTCAGAGTATGCCGACGAAGACTCAGTCGGCGGATACCCCTGCCGCATCCACATCACACTACGAATCCGCGGGGATGAACTAGAGCTCGACTTCACGGGCAGTGATCCCCAGGTGGCATCCTCGCTGAACGTTCCCACCGGTGGCGACGGACACCACTCCGTGATCACCGTAGGCCTCGTCTATGTGATGCACACGCTGGCACCGCGTAATGTTCTGAATGCGGGTTCAGTACGCCCAATGCATGCCGTCTTGCCCGAGGGCTCCGTGGTGAATCCGCAGGCTCCGGCAGCGGTAGGCATGCGCAGCCTGATGGCCGCGGTGATTCAGGCATGCACCTTCGGCGTGTTCAGCCAGGCCCTACCTGATCGCCTACCCGCCTGCCCGGCCGGCGGTTCCACGCTGCTCAATGTCAAGACAGCTACGCGTGAAGGCCGCCAGGTGCTCTCATCCATCGGCCCTTGCGGCGGTGGCGCTGGCGGTGGTCCGGCGTTCGACGGCGTGGAAGGTTGCGGTGCGAATAATGCTTTCCTGAAGAACACGCCGGTTGAAATCAACGAAGCGGAAGTACCCATTGAAATCATCCGCTACGGCCTGGTTCCCGATACCGGAGGCGCAGGTCGATTCCGCGGTGGCAATGCGGCAACCATGGAATTCAAGCTGCTCGCCCCGAACGGCGTGGTGACCGCACGCAATCGTAATCGATCAGAACTGGCGGCGTGGGGCGTCGTGGGCGGCAAGGCAGGCGCCAACTCGCGCTTCATCAAAAATCCCGACACCGAGCAATCTGAAGAACTACGCAATACCGATCTGGTCAATTGCGCACCCGGCGACATCATTCGCCTTCAAGGCCCGGCCGGCGGCGGCTACGGTCATCCGTACGAACGCCCGATCGAGGACGTTCTGGAGGACGTGCGCTGCGGATTTGTCTCGAGACAGCGGGCCCGCGAAGCATACGGCGTCGTGGTGCGCGATGATCTGACAATTGACGAAGCCGCCACTGGCGATCTACGCCGAGGCGAGTCCGGCAACCCGGACCATTTTGATTACGGTCCGGGTCGGGCCCACTTTGAAAGTATCTGGACCAAGGGGCGCTATGACGCCATGACTCGGATTATGGCGGCACTTCCTATTAGCTGGCGGCATTTCATCAAACATCAGATGTTTGCCGCACTGGCCGGCACGACGCCCCCTGAGGATGATGGCGCAGCGGACATTAACCGGCTCTATGAGCAATTGAGCCAACGTTACGCTGATCTGCCATCGCTTTCAGAAATACGCGGTTCTTGTTTGCAATAGGCAATTGGTACCAAACGCGAGACGCCTACGATCATTGGAGGACGCGCTGACGCTTTGCGCCGTCCAATGCTGACTCTGGCCGAGCGCCACAGTCGCTATCAAAAAAGGGCCTGACATGATTCTTTATACATTTATACATACAGGGGAAAATCTTGACTGCTCCCTTCCCTAAAGGGAAAGGGATTCCCACTTCACAGAACCGAGCCATTGCGCATCAACACTCATGCACTTAGGTCTTACCGTTTCTCCATGGGCTAACACCGCCAGCCCGGCGGATAATACGTTATGGGCTGCGTTGATATCGCGCTCGTGGTCTGTGCTGCATGCAGGACAGGACCACTGCCGCACGCTCAACGGCAGCTTTGGTGACACATATCCGCAAGCGTGGCAGCGCTTGCTGGAGGGGTACCAGCGATCCACCCGCACGACGTCTCGTCCGACCCAACGCGCTTTGTATTCAAGCTGTCTCACGAACTCCGCCCATCCGGCATCACCGATGGATTTAGCAAGACAGCGGTTTTTCTGCATATTTGACACAGACAAGCTTTCTACGGCGATCACTTGGTTTTCGTGGATCAACCGGGTGGAGAGCTGGTGCAGGAAATCCCTGCGGGTGTCTGCGATCTTGGCATGCAGTTTGGCGACTTTTAGTTTCGCCTTGGCACGGCGAGCCGATCCGCGTTGTTTCCTGGCCAAGCGGCGTTGTAGCTTGGCCAACTTGGCTTCATGTTGTCGAAAGACCTGTGGCGCATTGATTTTTTCTCCGGTTGAGAGGGTCGCAAAATGAGACAGCCCCAGATCGAT
>NZ_BAAGYU010000004.1:0-237188 GCF_054779135.1 Bordetella tumulicola
CCATCCGTGAAGGCGGCCGTACCGTCGGCGCTGGCGTCGTCGCAAAGATCATCGCTTAAGGCGACCCCCAACCAACGAAAGTGGTTGCGTCCCCTCCAACCGCTTTCGTTTTTCGTTCTTTAGGAAACACCATGAAAAACCAGAAGATCCGCATCCGCTTGAAAGCTTTTGACTACAAGCTGATCGATCAGTCTGCTGCCGAGATCGTCGATACCGCCAAGCGCACGGGCGCCGTGGTTCGTGGTCCGGTGCCGCTGCCTACCCGTATCCGCCGCTACGACGTTCTGCGTTCACCTCACGTGAACAAGACGTCGCGCGATCAGTTCGAGATTCGTACCCATCAGCGTTTGATGGACATCGTGGATCCCACCGACAAGACCGTTGACGCCCTGATGCGTCTGGACCTGCCGGCTGGTGTCGACGTCGAAATCGCGCTGCAGTAAGGTATGTCAAGCCCTTCGGGGCTTTGCCGGGCTTTCTGCTTGGCATGAAAAAACGCCACACGCTTCGGAATGTGGCGTTTTTCCATTGTGCACCTAACTACTTGTGCCATCAGGAAAAACTGTGCTAATATGCAAAGCTTGCCATTTTGTGGCAACAGCAACCTGATCGCATGCTAGTGAAAAGCAGTAGCGCCGTAGTAATAGGCGTAAGTAAAGCAAGCGGTTATGGTTACTTGGCCCTGTAGGGTGAAAGCCTTTACCTTTCGCCTGATTAGCCCCGACCAATCGTAGTCGGGAATGGAGAAAACAATGTCGAATTCGACGCCCACGCCCGCCGCTCACCGGCTGGGTCTGGTGGGTCGCAAGGTCGGCATGACCCGCATTTTTACCGAGGAAGGTGAATCCATCCCGGTGACCGTGCTGGACGTGTCGAACAACCGTGTGACCCAGATCAAGTCCCTGGAAGCTGACGGCTATGCTGCAGTCCAGGTGGCTTATGGCACTCGTCGTGCCTCGCGTGTGGCCCAGCCTCAAACTGGTCACTACGCCAAAGCCGGCACTGAAGCCGGCAGCATGCTGAAAGAGTTCCGTCTGGATCCGGCCCGTCTGGCCGAGTTCACGCCGGGCGCCGTCATCGCTGTTGAGTCGGTCTTCGAAGCCGGCCAACAAGTCGACGTGACGGGTACCACCATCGGTAAGGGTTTCGCCGGTACCATCAAGCGTCACCACTTCGGTTCGCAACGCGCGTCGCACGGTAACTCCCGTTCGCACCGCGTACCGGGCTCGATCGGTCAAGCACAAGATCCGGGTCGTATTTTTCCGGGTAAGCGCATGGCGGGTCACCTGGGTGACGTTACCCGTACCGTTCAAAACCTCGACGTCGTGCGTGTGGACGCAGAGCGCGGTCTGCTGTTGGTCAAGGGCGCTGTCCCCGGCCACGCAGGCGGCGATATCGTCGTGCGTCCGGCCATCAAGGCGCCGGCCAAGAAGGGGGCGTAAGCAACATGGATCTCAAGCTCCTGAACGATCAAGGTGAGGCCGCGACTTTTAGCGCGCCCGACACCATTTTCGGTCGTGATTTCAACGAAGCGCTGGTTCACCAAGTCGTCGTGGCCTTTCAGGCCAACGCGCGTAGCGGTGACCGTGCCCAGAAAGATCGTGCCGAAGTCAAGCACAGCACCAAGAAACCCTGGCGCCAAAAGGGTACCGGTCGCGCACGCGCTGGTATGACCTCGTCGCCGTTGTGGCGTGGGGGTGGTCGTGCTTTCCCGAATTCGCCTGAAGAAAACTTCAGCCAAAAGGTCAACAAGAAAATGTATCGCGCGGGTATCCGTTCGATTCTGTCGCAGTTGGCTCGCGAAGACCGCATTGCTGTTGTCGATACGTTCGATCTCGAATCTCCCAAGACCAAGCTGGCAGTTTCCAAGCTAAAGAGTCTGGGCCTGGATTCGGTGTTGATCATTACCGACACCCTCGATGAAAATGTTTACCTCGCCACCCGCAACTTGCCGCATGTTGCCGTGGTCGAGCCCCGTTATGCCGATCCGTTGTCGCTGATCCACTACAAGAAAGTGCTGATCACCAAGCCGGCCATCGCTCAACTCGAGGAGATGCTGGGATGAACGCCGAACGCTTGATGCAAGTCATTCTGGCGCCGGTGGTGACCGAAAAGGCCACCTTCGTCGCCGAGAAAAATCAGCAAGTCGCTTTCCGTGTCGTGGCTGACGCTACCAAACCGGAAATCAAGGCTGCCGTCGAACTGCTGTTCAAGGTGCAGGTCGAGTCCGTGCAGGTCCTCAACCGTAAGGGCAAAGTCAAGCGCTTTGGCCGTTTCATGGGCCGCCGCCGCACTGAGCGCAAGGCTTATGTTGCGCTCAAAGACGGCCAGGAAATCGACTTTGCGGAGGTGAAGTAAATGGCCCTCGTCAAAGTAAAACCGACCTCGGCTGGCCGCCGTGGCATGGTGAAGGTAGTTAGCCCGAACCTGCACAAAGGTGCGCCGCACGCTGCCCTGCTCGAAAAGAAGATCCGTGGTTCTGGCCGTAACAACAACGGTCACATCACGATTCGTCATCGTGGTGGTGGTCACAAGCAGCACTATCGTATCGTCGACTTCCGTCGCAACAAAGATGGCATTCCGGCCACGGTCGAACGCCTCGAGTACGACCCCAACCGTACGGCGCACATTGCTTTGTTGTGCTACGCCGACGGTGAGCGTCGCTACATCATTGCGCCGCGCGGTCTGGCAGTGGGCGCCACGCTGATCTCGGGTATCGAAGCCCCGATTCGCGCTGGTAACACGCTGCCTATCCGTAACATTCCGGTGGGTACCACGATCCACTGCATCGAAATGCTGCCTGGCAAGGGCGCCCAAATGGCGCGTTCGGCTGGTGCATCCGCGGTGCTGCTGGCTCGAGAAGGTACGTACGCTCAGGTGCGTCTGCGTTCGGGCGAAGTCCGTCGCGTTCACATTGAGTGCCGTGCCACCATCGGTGAAGTCGGTAACGAAGAACACAGCCTGCGCCAAATCGGCAAGGCCGGTGCAATGCGTTGGCGCGGTGTGCGTCCGACGGTTCGTGGTGTTGCCATGAACCCGGTGGATCACCCGCACGGTGGCGGCGAAGGCCGTACTGGCGAAGCACGCGAACCGGTCAGCCCGTGGGGCACGCCCTCGAAGGGTTTCAAAACCCGTCGCAACAAGCGGACGAACAATATGATCGTCCAACGGCGCAAGCGCAAGTAAGAGGCGAACACTATGTCACGTTCGATCAAGAAAGGTCCGTTTGTCGACGCCCACCTTATCAACAAGGTGGACGCGGCCGTCGCGGGCAAAGACAAGAAGCCGATCAAAACCTGGTCGCGCCGTTCCACGATCCTGCCCGAGTTTATCGGTCTGACGATCGCTGTGCACAACGGCCGTCAGCATGTTCCCGTGTATATCAACGAGAACATGGTCGGTCACAAGCTCGGCGAGTTTGCACTGACCCGTACGTACAAGGGTCACGCTGCGGACAAGAAGGCGAAGAGGTAAGCGATGGAAACTACTGCCATTATCCGTGGGGTTCACATCTCGGCCCAAAAGACCCGTTTGGTTGCGGATTTGATCCGCGGCAAGTCGGTGTCTCAGGCGCTGAATATCCTCACCTTTTCCCCCAAGAAGGCTGCCGGCATCCTGAAAAAGGCTGTCGAGTCCGCCATCGCGAATGCCGAACACAACGACGGTGCCGATATCGACGAATTGAAAGTCACTACGATTTTCGTCGACAAGGCCCAATCGATGAAGCGTTTCTCGGCTCGTGCCAAGGGCCGCGGTAACCGCATTGAGAAGCAGACCTGCCATATCACGGTCAAGGTCGGAGGCTAAGGAGTCACGATGGGTCAGAAAATTCACCCCACTGGGTTCCGTCTCGCGGTCACCCGTAATTGGTCTTCGCGTTGGTTCGCTGATGACAAAGCTTTCGGCACGATGTTGGCCGAAGACATCCGCGTTCGCGAATACCTCAAGAAAAAGCTCAAGAGCGCTTCTGTTGGCCGCGTCATTATCGAGCGTCCCGCCAAGAACGCACGCATCACCGTTTACTCGGCTCGCCCGGGTGTGGTGATCGGTAAACGCGGCGAAGACATCGAAAACCTGAAGGCTGATCTGCAGCGTCTGATGGGCGTGCCTGTGCACGTCAACATCGAGGAAATCCGCAAGCCGGAAACCGACGCTCAACTGATCGCTGATTCGATTTCGCAGCAGCTCGAAAAGCGCATCATGTTCCGCCGTGCAATGAAGCGTGCTATGCAGAACGCCATGCGTCTGGGTGCTCAAGGCATCAAGATCATGAGCGCAGGCCGTCTGAACGGTATCGAAATCGCACGTACCGAATGGTACCGCGAGGGTCGCGTACCGCTGCACACGCTGAAGGCCAATATCGACTACGGTACTTCCGAAGCCCACACCACCTACGGTGTGATTGGCATCAAGGTCTGGGTCTATAAGGGCGACATGTTGGCCAACGGCGAATTGCCGCCGGAAACCGCTGCTCCGCGTGAAGAAGAGCGTCGTCCGCGTCGCGCACCGCGTGGCGATCGTCCTGGTGGTGATCGTCCGGGTCGTCCGGGTGGTCGTGGTCGTGGTCCCCGCAAGGCGGACGCGGCCCCGGCTCCTGAAGGAGAATAACCATGCTGCAACCCTCTCGCAGAAAGTATCGCAAAGAGCAAAAGGGCCGCAACACCGGTCTCGCGACGCGCGGCACGAACGTGTCGTTCGGCGAGTTCGGCCTGAAGGCCACCGGCCGCGGCCGTCTGACGGCTCGTCAGATCGAAGCTGCTCGTCGCGCCATCAACCGTCACATCAAGCGTGGCGGCCGTATCTGGATTCGCATTTTCCCGGATAAGCCGATCTCGCAAAAGCCAGCCGAAGTCCGGATGGGTAACGGTAAAGGTAACCCGGAGTACTGGGTCGCCGAAATCCAACCCGGCAAGGTGCTCTACGAAATGGAAGGGGTTAGCGAAGAGCTGGCGCGCGAGGCTTTCCGCCTGGCCGCCGCCAAGTTGCCGATCTCGACCACGTTCGTCGCGCGTCATATCGGTGCTTAAGGAGTACACAATGAAAGCTACCGAACTCCGTTCGAAAGACGCCGCCGAGCTCGGCCAAGAGCTCGAGAGCCTGCTGAAGGCACAATTCGGTCTGCGTATGCAGAAGGCCACGCAGCAGCTTGCCAACACCAGCCAGCTGCGCAACGTCCGTCGCGATATCGCGCGTGTGCGTACCTTGCTGACCGAAAAGGCAGGGAAATAAAAATGAGCGAAACTCAAAACACCCAAGTCGCCAAGCGCCAGCGTACGCTGGTTGGCAAAGTTGTTAGCAACAAGATGGACAAGACGATCGTCGTTCTGGTTGAACGTCGCGTCAAGCACCCCATCTATGGCAAGATCATCATGCGCTCCGCAAAGTACAAAGCGCATGACGAGACGAACCAATACAACGAAGGCGATACCGTTGAAATCGCTGAAGGTCGTCCGATCTCGCGCTCGAAGTCCTGGAGCGTGGTTCGTTTGATCGAAGCGGTCCGCATCATCTAATTGATGCGAACCAGATCGACTGGCAATTAACACTTTGTTAAGAGCCGGTCGGTTTGAGGAACGGCGAGGATCCATATCCTTGCCGTTTTCTATTGGCAGGCCTCGTTGACAGCCTTATGGGCGAACCTATTGGTTCAGCCTATATTTGGTAAACCTGCTTGGTAAGATTGATGCGGCCATACCTTTTGTAGTGATACTGCACATTTTTCACACAAAGGGCTTGCGTTCGCATATTAGGTACGCTAGAATTACACGCTTTCCCGAGTTGCCTGTATTGGTTATGTGTTGCAGCCTGATGGCTGCGGTTGGCCGACAAGGGTATCGGGGAAAGTATCCGCAGGATTTCAACCCAGGGTCGTTGTTTTGTTTTGAAGATTGTCTTCGAAATGGGCGGCGGACCTGACGGGACCAAAACTGGCAGGAAATGCGACATCCCCTGGTCGGGAAATCGTAATTCCAGTTAAGTTGGAACAGGAAAAATCATGATCCAAATGCAGACCACGCTGGACGTGGCCGACAACACCGGTGCGCGTGCTGTTATGTGCATCAAGGTGCTCGGTGGCTCCAAGCGCCGTTATGCCGGTATCGGCGACATCATCAAGGTGAGCGTCAAAGATGCGGCTCCGCGCGGGCGCGTCAAAAAAGGCGAAATTTACAACGCCGTGGTGGTTCGTACCGCCAAGGGTGTGCGCCGTAAAGACGGTTCGCTGATCCGCTTCGGTGGCAATGCCGCCGTGTTGCTCAATGCCAAGCTGGAGCCCATCGGCACCCGCATCTTCGGACCCGTTACGCGTGAACTGCGTACCGAGCGTTTCATGAAGATCGTGTCGTTGGCCCCTGAAGTGCTGTAAGGAGCTCACGATGAACAACATTCGTAAAGGCGACGAAGTCGTCGTCCTGACCGGCCGCGACAAAAAGCGTCGTGGCACCGTGCTGGCTCGCGTTGATGCCGATCACGTTCTGGTCGAAGGCGTTAACGTCGTTAAAAAGCACGTCAAGGCCAATCCTATGGCCAACAACCCTGGCGGCATCATCGAAAAGACTTTGCCGATCCACATTTCCAATGTGGCGCTGTTTAACCCGGCCACCGGTAAGGGCGATCGCGTCGGCGTGCAAGAAGTCGATGGCCGCAAGGTCCGCGTGTTCCGTTCCAATGGTGCCGTTGTCGGCGCCAAGGCGTAAGGGGCGACAGACATGTCTCGTTTGCAAGAACTCTACAAGAGCAAAGTTGCTCCTGACCTGAAGGAAAAATTTGGCTACAAGAGCCAAATGGAAGTGCCGCGCATCACCAAGATCACCCTGAACATGGGTGTCTCGGAAGCCGTCGCTGACAAAAAGGTCATCGAGCACGCTGTTTCTGATCTCACCAAGATCGCTGGCCAAAAGCCCGTCATCACCAAGACCCGTAAGGCTATCGCCGGTTTCAAGATCCGCGAAAACTACCCGATCGGTTGCATGGTGACGTTGCGTGGTCAACGTATGTACGAATTCCTGGATCGCCTGGTGGCGGTTGCGTTGCCTCGTGTGCGCGACTTCCGTGGTATTTCCGGTCGTGCATTCGACGGTCGTGGTAACTACAACATCGGGGTGAAAGAGCAGATCATTTTCCCCGAAATCGAATACGACAAGATCGACGCGTTGCGTGGGCTGAACATCAGCATCACTACCACCGCGAAGACCGACGATGAAGCCAAGGCGCTGTTAACGGCCTTCAGCTTCCCGTTCCGTAACTAAGGGGCTGATGACGTGGCTAAACTTTCCCTCATCAATCGCGATATCAAGCGCGCCAAGCTGGCTAACAAGTTCGCGGCTCGCCGTGCTGAACTGAAAGCGATCGTCGACGATCAATCCAAGACCGACGAAGAGCGTTATCAAGCTCGGCTGAAGCTGCAACAACTGCCGCGCAATGCTAACCCGACTCGCCAGCGTAACCGCTGCGTCGTCACGGGTCGTGCGCGCGGTGTCTTCCGCAAGTTTGGGCTGACTCGCCACAAACTGCGTGAAATGGCGATGAAGGGGGAAATCCCCGGCATCACCAAGGCCAGCTGGTAGGAGAAAAAACATGAGCATGAGCGATCCCATCGCCGATATGCTGACTCGCATTCGCAATGCGCAGCAAGTTGACAAAGTTACGGTGAGCATGCCCTCCTCGAAGCTGAAGGCGGCAATTGCCGCTGTGCTCCAGGACGAAGGCTACATCGACAGCTTTGAAGTCAAAGGCACGCAGGCTAAGCCTGAGTTGGAAATCACCCTGAAGTACTACGCTGGCCGTCCGGTTATCGAGCGCATTGAACGCGTTTCGCGCCCTGGCTTGCGTATTTACAAGGGCCGTACCAGCATTCCTCAGGTCATGAACGGCCTGGGCGTGGCTATCGTTTCCACCTCGCGTGGCGTCATGACTGATCGCAAGGCCCGTGCAAGCGGTGTCGGCGGCGAAGTCCTGTGCTACGTGGCCTAAGGAGTAACGATAATGTCACGTATTGCTAAATATCCGGTCGATTTGCCCAAGGGTGTTGAAGCCAACATCCAACAGGACCAAATCACCGTCAAAGGCCCGATGGGCACTTTGAGCCAAGAACTGACGGGTCACGTCAAGGTCGCACTCGACGATGGCAAACTGACGTTTGTTGCTGTTGACGACTCGCGCCATGCTGGCGCTATGTCGGGCACCGTGCGTGCGCTGGTCGCCAACATGGTGACTGGTGTGAGCAAGGGCTTCGAGCGCAAGCTGAACCTGGTGGGTGTGGGTTATCGTGCCCAAATCCAAGGTGATGCCATCAAGCTGCAGTTGGGTTTCTCGCACGATGTTGTGCACAAGCTGCCTGCTGGTATCAAAGCCGAATGCCCGACCCAGACGGAAATCGTCATTAAGGGCTCCAATAAGCAAGTCGTCGGTCAAGTGGCCGCTGAAATCCGCGCCTATCGCGAACCCGAACCCTACAAGGGCAAGGGCGTGCGTTATGCGGACGAACGCGTCGTCATTAAAGAAACCAAGAAGAAATAACGGCGCACGCAAGGACGAATCATGGACAAAAAAGTTTCCCGTTTGCGTCGTGCAGTTACGACCCGTCGGAAGATCTCCGAGTTGCGCGTACACCGCCTCTCGATCTTCCGCTCGAATCTGCACATTTACGCCAACATCATTTCGCCGGAAGGCGATCGCGTGCTGGTCAGCGCTTCGACGCTGGAACCCGAAGTGCGTGCGCAACTGGCCGGTCAAACCGGTCAGGGCGGCAATACTGCCGCTGCCACGCTGGTGGGCAAGCGCGTGGCCGAAAAGGCCAAGGCTGCCGGTATCGAATTGGTCGCTTTCGATCGCTCGGGCTTTCGTTACCATGGCCGCGTGAAAGCGCTGGCCGATGCCGCGCGTGAAGCCGGCCTGAAGTTCTAAGCGAGGATTTGTCAAATGGCTAAAGTACAAGGCAAAGGCGCCGCGGAAAAAGAGAACGACGACGGCTTGCGCGAAAAAATGATCGCGGTAAATCGCGTCAGCAAAGTGGTCAAAGGTGGTCGCACCATGAGCTTCGCCGCGCTGACCGTTGTAGGTGATGGCGATGGCCGTATCGGCATGGGCAAGGGCAAGGCGCGTGAAGTGCCGGTGTCGGTCCAGAAAGCAATGGAACAAGCCCGCCGCGGCATGTTCAAGGTTGCGCTGAAGAACGGCACGTTGCATCACACAGTCGTGGGCAAGCACGGTGCTTCCACCGTCTTGATCTCGCCGGCTGCTGAAGGTACTGGCGTGATTGCCGGTGGCCCGATGCGCGCTATCTTCGACGTGATGGGTGTGCGTAACGTTGTTGCCAAGAGTCTCGGCTCGAGCAATCCCTACAACTTGGTCCGTGCTACGCTGAACGGCCTGCGTGCTTCCCTGACTCCGTCAGAAGTCGCTGCCAAGCGCGGCAAGACCGTCGAAGAGATCCTGGGGTAAATCATGTCTCAGAAGCAGATCAAAGTTACCCTCGTGCGCTCGACGATCGGTACAAAGCAATCCCACCGCGACACCGTCCGCGGTCTGGGTCTGCGCCGTATCAACAGCAGCCGAGTTCTGGTCGACACGCCCGAGGTGCGCGGGATGATCCGTAAAGTGGATTATCTTGTCTCCGTCTCGGAAGCCTAAGGAATTACGATGTCGGATATTCAACTCAATTCGCTGAAGCCCGCTGAGGGTGCCAAGCACGCCAAGCGCCGCGTCGGCCGTGGTATCGGTTCGGGTCTGGGTAAAACCGCCGGTCGTGGCCACAAGGGTCAAAAATCGCGTTCGGGTGGCTTTCACAAAGTCGGCTTCGAAGGCGGTCAAATGCCGCTGCAGCGTCGCCTGCCCAAGCGTGGTTTCACGCCCATGGGTCGACACTTGCATGCCGAGGTTCGCCTGTCGGAACTGCAAGCGCTGCCCATCGACGAGATCGATGTGCAAGCGTTGAAGGCCGCCGGCGTGATCGGTCAACAGGTTCGCTACGCCAAGGTCATCAAGTCCGGTGAACTCTCGCGCAAAGTGACGCTCCAGGGCATCACTGCGACGGCCGGCGCTCGCGCCGCCATCGAAGCCGCGGGCGGCTCGCTTGCTTGATTGCGGGGTAATACGTGGCTAACGCACAGGCACTGGGCAAGACCGGACCGAAGTACGGCGACTTAAAGCGCCGTCTCGTGTTCCTGGTGCTCGCCTTGGTGGTTTACCGGCTGGGTACGCACATTCCCGTACCGGGCATCAATCCGGACGCACTGGCGGACCTGTTCCGTCAAAACCAGGGCGGTATCCTGGGCCTGTTCAACATGTTTTCGGGCGGCGCGTTGTCGCGCTTTTCGATCTTCGCCTTGGGGATCATGCCGTACATCTCTGCATCCATCATTATGCAGTTGATGTCCGTTGTGGTTCCGTCGCTGGAAGCCCTCAAAAAAGAGGGCGAGGCCGGTCGCCGCAAGATCACCCAATACACCCGTTACGGCACTGTGGTGCTGGCGCTGGTGCAGGCGGTGGGTATTTCGGTAGCACTGGAGTCCCAGCCGGGGTTGGTGATTGACCCTGGCATGTTGTTCCGCTTTACGACGGTCGTGACGTTGCTGACCGGCACCATGTTTATCATGTGGCTGGGTGAGCAGATCACCGAGCGTGGTCTGGGTAACGGTATCTCGATTTTGATTTTCGCGGGTATTGTTGCCGGACTGCCTTCGGCGCTGGCTGGATTGCTGGATCTGGTTCGTACCAATGCGATGTCGGTGGTTTCGGCCCTGTTCATCGTGGCGTTGGTGGTGTTGGTCACTGCTTTTGTGGTGTTCGTGGAACGCGGACAGCGCAAGATCACGGTGAACTATGCCAAGCGCCAAGTGGGTAACAAGATCTACGGTGGTCAAAGCTCGCACTTGCCGCTAAAGCTGAACATGGCTGGCGTGATTCCGCCGATCTTTGCGTCGTCGATCATTTTGTTTCCGGCTACGATTACCAGCTGGTTTTCGACGGGTAACAGCATGTTGTGGTTGCGTGACCTGGCAGCGGCTCTTGAGCCTCGTCAGCCGCTCTACATCACGTTGTATTCGGCCGCGATCATTTTCTTCTGCTTCTTCTACACGGCGTTGGTATTCAACAGCCGCGAAACGGCAGATAACCTGAAGAAAAGTGGTGCGTTCGTTCCTGGCATCCGCCCGGGCGAGCAAACAGCGCGCTACATCGACAAGATTCTGATGCGTTTGACGCTGGTGGGTGCGTTGTATATCACCCTGGTGTGTCTACTGCCAGAGTTCTTGGTGATGCGTTGGAATGTACCGTTTTATTTTGGTGGCACGTCCTTGTTGATTATCGTAGTGGTGACGATGGATTTCATGTCCCAGGTTCAGGCCTACATGATGTCGCACCAGTATGATTCGCTACTAAAGAAGGCGAACTTCAAGGGTTCCTCAGGTTTGCCGATGCGGTAGCGAAGAAGAATGTCCAAGGACGACGTCATTCAGATGCAAGGTGAGGTTGTTGAAAATCTCCCCAACGCGACTTTTCGCGTCAAGCTCGAAAACGGCCACGTGGTGTTAGGCCATATTTCCGGCAAGATGCGTATGCATTACATCCGGATTCTGCCGGGCGACAAGGTCACTGTGGAGCTCACGCCCTATGACCTGACAAGGGCAAGAATTGTGTTTCGCTCAAAATGAGTAGATCTGGATTACGGAAAATTAGGAGTCAACCATGAAAGTAATGGCATCGGTTAAGCGGATTTGCCGCCACTGCAAAGTTATTAAACGTCACGGCGTGGTGCGCGTTATCTGCACCGACCCGCGTCACAAGCAGCGTCAAGGCTAACCCCGGTTAGCGACACGCAACGGATTTATTCAAGGAACAGTCATGGCCCGTATTGCTGGCATTAACATTCCGCCGCAACAGCACGCCGAGATCGGCCTGACCGCCATTTTTGGCATCGGTCGTACGCGCGCCCGCAAGATTTGCGAAGCAGCAAATGTACCCCTTTCCAAAAAGGTCAAGGATCTGACCGACGCGGAACTGGAGCGTATTCGCGAACACGTTGGTGTGTTCACGGTCGAGGGTGACCTGCGTCGCGAAGTCCAATTGTCGATCAAGCGTTTGATCGATTTGGGCACTTATCGTGGTATGCGTCACAAGCGCGGTTTGCCCGTGCGCGGCCAGCGCACTCGAACCAACGCCCGCACCCGCAAGGGACCGCGTCGTGCTGCTGCGTCCCTGAAGAAATAATCGAGGAATTAGATTATGGCGAAAGCTTCCACCAGCGGCGCTTCGCGCGTACGCAAAAAGGTCAAGAAGAACGTCTCGGACGGCATTGCGCACGTTCACGCGTCGTTCAACAACACGATCATCACCATTACCGACCGCCAGGGCAATGCTCTGTCGTGGGCGACTTCGGGTGGCGCGGGCTTCAAGGGCTCGCGCAAATCGACGCCGTTCGCCGCTCAGGTGGCTGCCGAAACGGCCGGCCGCGTGGCGCTCGAATATGGCATCAAAACTCTCGAAGTGCGTATCAAGGGCCCTGGTCCTGGTCGCGAATCGTCCGTGCGTGCGCTGAATGCGCTGGGCATCAAGATCTCGAGCATTGCCGATATCACGCCCGTACCGCATAACGGCTGCCGTCCGCCGAAGCGTCGTCGTATCTAAGGGGAATCCACATGGCTCGTTATACTGGACCCAAATGCAAACTCTCGCGCCGCGAGGGTACCGATCTCTTCCTGAAGAGCGCCCGCCGCTCGCTGGATTCCAAGTGCAAGCTGGATTCCAAGCCTGGTCAGCATGGCCGCACTTCGGGATCCCGCACCTCCGACTACGGTCTGCAACTGCGTGAAAAGCAAAAGCTCAAGCGTATGTACGGCGTGCTGGAGAAGCAATTCCGCAAGTACTTCGCTGAAGCCGAGCGTCGCCGTGGCAACACGGGCGAAACACTGATTCAGTTGCTGGAATCGCGCCTGGACAACGTGGTGTACCGCATGGGCTTCGGCTCGACGCGTGCTGAAGCCCGCCAACTGGTTAGCCACCGCGCTGTCGAGTTGAATGGTCACACCGCAGACATCGCTTCGATGATCGTCAAGGCTGGAGACGTGATCACCATCCGCGAAAAGGCCAAGAAGCAAGGTCGTATCCGCGAATCGCTGGATTTGGCCTCGAGCATCGGCATCCCCCAATGGGTGGAGGTCGATACGAACAAAATGGCCGGTACGTTCAAGGCAGCTCCCGATCGTGCTGATGTCGCTCGCGATATCAACGAATCGATGGTCGTCGAACTGTACTCGCGTTAATCGTAGCCAGTGCGATCTTGATGATCGCACTGCTTGCTTCGTTTTTTCGATTGCAAGTCCCGCAGCAACCCGCTTCCGCGATTTCCGCGCAAGCGGGTTTTGCGGTCATAGTGAGCAGCACTTTTTGCTGCGTTTCTTTTGTTTCCATCAGCCTTATCGGTGTAACGAGCCGAGGGTATTGAAAAGGAATACTGTACATGTCCACTCAAGGTTTTCTGAAGCCGCGTTCCATTGATGTTCAACCGGTCGGCACTCACCATGCCAAGATCGTGATGGAACCCTTCGAGCGTGGTTACGGCCACACGCTGGGCAACGCCCTGCGCCGTATTTTGCTGTCTTCGATGACGGGCTACGCGCCCACCGAAGTGCAACTGACCGGCGTCGTGCACGAATACTCGACCATTCCCGGTGTGCGCGAAGATGTCGTCGACATCCTGCTGAACCTGAAGGGCGTGGTTTTCAAGCTGCACAATCGTGACGAAGTCACGCTGGTGCTGCGCAAGAATGGCGTGGGCGCCGTGTTGGCCAGCGATATCGAGCTGCCGCATGACGTCGAGATCATCAATCCCGATCACCTCATCTGCAACCTGACCGACGCCGGCAAGGTGGAAATGCAGATCAAGGTCGAAAAGGGTCGCGGCTATGTGCCGGGTAACGTGCGTGCCCTGTCCGAAGACCGTACCCACACGATTGGTCGTATCGTGCTGGACGCTTCGTTCAGCCCCGTGCGCCGCGTCAGCTACGCTGTTGAAAGCGCTCGCGTTGAGCAGCGTACCGACCTGGACAAGCTGGTTCTGGATATCGAAACCAACGGCGTTATCTCGCCTGAGGAAGCCGTTCGTCAGTCGGCTCGCATTCTGATGGATCAGATTTCGGTGTTTGCGGCCCTGGAAGGCGCAGGCGATTCGTACGAAGCGCCGGTGCGTGGCACGCCGCAAATCGATCCGGTGCTGCTGCGTCCGGTGGACGATCTGGAGTTGACGGTGCGTTCGGCCAACTGCCTGAAGGCCGAAAACATTTACTACATCGGCGACCTGATCCAGCGTACTGAAAACGAGTTGCTCAAGACCCCGAACCTGGGTCGTAAGTCGCTCAACGAAATCAAGGAAGTTCTGGCTGCACGTGGCTTGACCTTGGGCATGAAGCTCGAGAACTGGCCGCCTCTGGGTCTGGAACGCCCCTGATTCGTCCATTAAATTACCCATTTTCTACCGGACCGCAGTCTGGCAACAGGCTGATAGAAGATCCGGATAACCTGGTGGTGCAAGCGCCGCCTTTAGATTCAAAAGGAACTTATCATGCGTCACGGTAATGGTTTGCGTAAACTCAATCGTACTAGCAGCCACCGTCTTGCCATGTTTCGCAACATGGCCGTTTCGTTGTTGACCCACGAAGCGATCAAGACCACGCTGCCCAAGGCGAAAGAACTGCGCCGCGTCGTTGAACCCCTGATTACTCTGGGCAAGGAACCCACTCTGGCGAACAAGCGTCTGGCTTTTGCCCGTCTGCGTGATCGCGATGCTGTGGTGAAGCTGTTTGCCGAAATCGGTCCCCGCTATGCGGCCCGTAACGGCGGCTATACCCGCATTCTGAAGATGGGTTTCCGTCAAGGCGATAACGCTCCCATGGCTTTCATGGAATTGGTGGATCGTCCTGAAGTCGAGGAAACCGAGGCCGACAACGCTGCCGAATAATCCGGTCAGTGAATAAGCGCAAAGGCGAGCTCTCGGGCTCGCCTTTGTTTTAAGGGCCTGCGTTCATTTTCTTAAGGACGGGTTTTTAAGGCTTCCTGCAACTGAGCGGCCGTCGCCGCCAATTGCTCGGCGGGCGGCTGCGGAGGCGTGATGAATTCCAGATCCTGCTGGGCAATGTATTGAGTGGACGTCACGTCTTGCAGCGTGTGCATGGGGATGAGATGCGCGTGTGCATGAGCCACGTGGATGCCGGTAAAGACGAATCCGACGCGTTCGACCTGATATAGGGCCTTCATGGCCTGAGCCAGCGATTGGCCGAGTGCCAGAATCTGATTGGCCCGTCGCTGCGGCAGATCTTCGAAGTACGGGTAGTGCTGCTTGGGAATAATCAGCACATGCCCTGGCCGGACAGGTTGAATGTCCAGAAAGGCCAGTATGTCCTCGTCTTCGTGCACGATGTGCGCGGGAATCTGGCCTTGTGCGATACGGCAGAACAAGCAGGAGTCTGACATGGCGATAGGGTCTCTGTGACGATACACAAAGTAAGATACCGTATAGACACTGCGGTGCAAACCGTTTGCAGGAGCTCTCATGTCGCGCGACGACGATATCGTGCTGGTTATCAGTAACGCCCCAGACCTATTGTTGGCTAAACGTATTGCCCATGTGTTGGTAGAGGATGGTCTGGCAGCCTGCGTGAACCTCGGTGCCCCCATTTTGTCCATTTATCACTGGGAAGGCCAAATCGAAGGGGCAGACGAGGTACCGATGTGGATCAAGACGACCGCTGGCCATCAGCATGCCCTTGTCCAGGCCTTGGCTAAACTGCATCCGTACGAGGTGCCTGAAATCATCGTCGTCCCGGTGATAGGCGGCAGTGCGGCTTATCTGGATTGGGTGCGTAATCAAGCAACGGGCAAGCCCATTGACTAAGAGAATTTGATGCATCAGTTCATGGTTCGTAAACCGTCGCGATGGCGGTATGGCTGGATCGCGCTGACCGCTATCGCGATCTGGCTCATGTTGGCCTGGCGTCCAGTGGCCGCGCTGTCAGAGGATGATTTTTTGCCGCCGGAGCAGGCTTTCGTGTTCAGTGCAACGATGGCCGCGCCCGGCACCGTCGAGCTGCAATATCGCATCGCCCCGGGGTACTACATGTATCGCGAGCGGTTTCAGTTGCAAGCCGATCCAGAGGGCGCAGTGACGTTGGGGCAGCCCGTTTATCCACAGGGTGACGTCAAATACGACCCTACCTTCGAAAAGAATATGGAGGTCTATCACCGTCAGGTGACGATCACGGTACCGGTTGCGGGAACGCAGCCGTTCGTCCTGAAAGTGACCAGTCAAGGCTGTGCCGATGCTGGGCTGTGCTACCCACCTGCAGATCACACGATCAAGCTGACCCCTATTGCTGGGGGGTATGGGTTGGACAGCGCCGATGCGAGCCGCTCAGTGACGGGCTTGGTGGTCGGTGGCTCGGGCGTGGCGAATTCATCTACCAGTTCGGCTTCCACGGGCGGACTGACTTCGCTGTTGTCTGCCGGCGATATGGGGCTGGCCGATGCAATCAGCGGTTTGGGTTGGCTCAAGACCGCAGGTGTGTTCTGGGTATTGGGCCTGTTGTTGGCGTTAACACCATGCGTGTTGCCGATGATTCCCATTTTGTCTTCCATCGTTGTCGGCGGAACACGGGATGTGCGTCCGGGGCGTTGGCGTGGCCTGGGCTTGGCAGCGGCCTATGTATTGGGTATGTCGGTGGTCTACACGGCATTGGGCGTGGCGGCCGGCCTGAGCGGCGCGGGTCTGGCGGCATGGTTACAGACGCCGTGGATTTTGGCCGTATTTGCTGGCGTATTGGTCATACTGGCCGTTGCAACGTTTGGCGCTTTTGATTTTCAGGTCCCGGGCGCCGTGCAGAGCTGGTTGACAGCACGTTCGACGCGCATCCCCGGAGGGCGCGTAACAGGTGCTTTGGCAATGGGCGCGATATCGGCGTTGATCGTGGGCCCCTGCGTCGCGGCCCCGTTGGCCGGCGCCTTGTTGTACATATCCCAGACCGGCGACGTGGTACTGGGCGCTGCAGCGCTGTTTGCGCTGGCTTGGGGCATGGGCGTGCCTTTGCTGATTGTGGGCGCGTCGTCCGGTGCGCTACTGCCTAAAGCTGGGCCGTGGATGGATGGCGTCAAGCGATTGTTCGGCATGCTGTTGCTCGCCACAGCGTGGTGGATGCTCATCCCCATTACACCGACGTGGTTGCAGATGACAGGCTGGGCATTTTTGGCCATCGTGGGTGCCGTGATGTTGCGCGCCTTTGATGGATTGCCCGATTCGGCAGGGGCTCCCCGTATGTTCGCAAAAGGCATCGGATTGCTGCTGGCCTTAGCAGCCGCAGCGTGGTTGGTGGGTGCGGCTAGCGGGGGGCGTGACGTTTTGCAGCCACTGTCGCATTTGGTGCAGCGAGGTGGTGGCAACGAGACGATTGCAGCCACGGGGCATGTGGAATTTACACGCGTGCGCAATACCGCCGAGTTGGATGCTTTGCTGGCGCAGAGCACCCGACCCGTGATGTTGGATTTCTATGCGGATTGGTGTGTATCGTGCCGCGAAATGGAGCGCTTTACGTTTTCTGATCCTGTCGTCGCGAGCAAACTGTCGCGCATGTTGCTGGTACAAGCCGACGTGACACAGAATAATGCGGACGATCGAGAGCTGCTGAAGCGATTTCGATTATTTGGGCCGCCCGGCATTCTATTTTTTGAGCCGGGTGGTACACCTATCGCTGACGCTCGCGTCGTTGGGTTTCAGGATGCGGCCCGTTTCGCGAGTGTATTAGACCGAGTGTTGCGTTAGGAATAAGAAAAGAGGGCCCTCTATGCGGCCCAGGGCGACGCAACTGCGGTATTACCGCTGTTTAAGTAGCTTGGCCGCCTCGATAGCAAAGTACGTCAGGATGCCGTCGGCGCCTGCTCGCTTAAAGCCCAGCAGGGCTTCCATCATGACCTTGTCGTGATCGAGCCAGCCGTTGGCGGCCGCGGCCTTGATCATGGCGTATTCCCCACTGACCTGATAGGCAAAAGTCGGGACACGGAAGGTGTCTTTGACGCGGCGTAGTACGTCCAGATAGGGCATCCCGGGTTTGACCATGACCATGTCGGCGCCTTCTTGAAGATCGGCGGCGACTTCGCGCAGCGCTTCGTCGATATTGCCCGGGTCCATCTGGTAGGCCATTTTGTCGGATTTGCCGAGGTTGCTGGCCGAGCCTACGGCGTCACGGAAGGGGCCGTAGAACGCGCTGGCGTATTTGGCGGAGTACGCCATGATCCGGGTATGGATGTGCTGCTTGGACTCAAGGGCGGCGCGTATGGCGCCGATGCGACCGTCCATCATGTCGCTGGGGGCGACGATGTCGACGCCGGCTTCTGCCTGGACCAGGGCCTGTCGGATCAGAATTTCGACGGTGGGCTCGTTGATCACGTAGCCATGGTCATCGATGATGCCGTCCTGACCATGGCTGGTGTAGGGGTCCAGGGCAACGTCGGTGAGAATGCCCAGTTGTGGGAAACGCTGTTTCAGCGCGGTGACCACACGCGGGATCAGGCCGTCGGGGTTGGCGGCCTCGATGCCGTCTGGCGTCTTGAGCGCCGGGTCGATGGCCGGGAACAGGGACAGGACCGGGATGCCGAGCGCGACACATTCCTCGGCGACGGTCAGCAGTGTGTCGGGCGAATAGCGGACGACGCCGGGTAACGATGGCACGGGCTCGCGCAGACCATTGCCTTCGGCGACGAAAACCGGATAGATCAGATCGTTGACCGTCAACGTGCTTTCGCGAACCAGACGACGGGTAAAGTCGTCGCGGCGCAGGCGGCGTGGGCGCGAGGTCGGAAATGCGGGAGCGATGAGGGTGGGCTTCATGGCACGACCTTTGGGGATATCCAGTTTTCGATGTATTGCGTTGCTTCGGGCAGGCCGATGCGTTCGGTGGCCGAGAACGGTACGGTGTAGAGCGCACCGATGTCAGCAAGTTGTTTGCGCACGGCAAAGACGGCGCGCTGGCGTTGGCCATACGGCAGCTTGTCGGCTTTGGTCAAGAGCGCCAGCACAGGGCGGCCCGTGGGCGCGATGAAATCGGCCAGGCGGCGATCCAGCTCGGTGACGCCGCGGCGAATGTCGATCAGCAAGACGATGCCTGCCAAAGACGGCCGGTCGCGGAGGTAGCCGCCAAGGATGTCAGACCATTTTTCTTTTTCCTTGTAGGCGACGGAGGCATAGCCGTAGCCTGGCAAATCGACCAGAAAACCCAGCGGCTGTTCGGGCTCCAACGGGTCGGGCAGGCCAAACAAGTTAATCAGTCGTGTGCGGCCGGGCGTCTTGCTGGAAAAGGCCAGCCGACGCTGATTACACAGCACGTTGATGGCGGAGGATTTGCCCGCGTTGGAGCGGCCAACAAAGCAGACTTCGGGCGCGCCGGGGTCTGGCAGTTGGTCGAGTTGGGCCGCCGAAATATAGAAGGAGGCGCGATGGAGGAGGGACACGTGGGAAGTCCGATACAGGTGGTTGTGAACCCTATTGTATAATCGTGCGTTTGCAGCAGTGGTACCCCTGCGTTGGCCGGGTCTTTCCGCTTCTTAAAAAGAGGGGAACTCCGGGGCGGATATATGTTCGGTCCGGCATGGCATGGGGCAGGCATGGGGCGCTTTTTGCGCCTTGATCGAGGTCCGGTCGTCGAGGTATTCAATGATGCGTGTGCTGTCCCAGATGTTGGTAGCCAGCGGGCTGATGCTCGGTGTGTCTGTTATGTCTTCAAGTTTTGCCGCCGAAAGCGCAGCAGGGCCTACTAAGCCCGATGCGACGAAAGGCGCGCAACTTTATGATCAGGGTGACGCTTCTCGAGGCATTGTCGCCTGTGCGTCCTGTCACGGCCCAGGGGGCAATAGCAGTATTCCTGCTAATCCCAACCTAGCCGCGCATCCCCACGAGTATTTGGCCAAACAACTGGCCGACTTCCAAACCAAAGAAGGCGCCGAGAAGCCCCTGCGCAACGGTGCGGGTGGCAATCCCACGCCGATGACCGCCATGGCGCAAAGTCTGACGCCGCAAGACATGCAAAACGTGGCGCTGTATCTGGCGCAGCAGCCGCTTGCGCAGCCAGCGACTGCGGGCTACGAAGATCTGGTCGAGCACGGGCGCAAGATCTGGCGTGGCGGTTTGCCGGAGCGCAATGTGCCGGCCTGTGCGTCGTGCCATTCCGCGAACGGCGCTGGCCTGCCCGGTCAGTATCCCCGGTTGGCAGGACAGTTCCCTTCGTATATCGAAGAGCAGTTGAAGCTGTTCCGCAGTAAAGACCGTGCCAACAACGCCGTGATGAATGACATCGCCGACCGTATGTCGGATGCCGATATCAAGGCAGTGTCTGATTACGCAGCGGGACTGCGCTAAAGTAAGCACTAGCCCCATTGCGTGGCTGGTTCGCACAACATGTCTGTATTTCTGGGGGTCGACTCCAGGGATGCTGCCCATAAGGGGGGAGCCGGTCGCGCGACCCCCTTTTTTTCATGAATTCAAGACTCTCCTCACCTCCTCGCTTTCCTCTGCGCAGTCTGCCGCGCGATGTCTTCGAATTAATCGGTTCGATGCGTTTTGCCGTCAGTTTGCTGATGTTTATCTGCGTGGCCAGTGTGCTGGGTACCGTACTGGCACAAAATCGCTCATCGAACGCATATATCGATCAATTTGGGCCTTTCTGGTTCGAAGTATTCGACAAATTTTCGATTTGGCACGTCTATAACAGTTGGTGGTTTCTGGCCATCATGGGTTTTCTGGTCGTCTCTACGTCGATCTGCTTGATCCGCAATACACCGAAGATGCTGCACGAAGCGCGATCGTTCCGCGAACATGTGCGGGCCAGCAGCTTGCGAGCATTTCCGCATCGGGTCGAAATCCACGATGCCGCGCCGGTAGATGGCGCGGTGAGCGGCGTGAAAGGGTTGCTCACTCAGCAAGGTTACGCCATACGCGAGCGTCGCGACGGCGACGGTGTCATGCTGGCCGCCAAAAAAGGCAGTGCCAATCGACTGGGCTATATTTGCGCTCACGCCGCCATGGTCATCATCTGCGTAGGTGGATTGCTGGACAGTGAGTTAGGGGTGCGTTTGCAGGTGTTGATGGCCGGTAAGCAGCCGATTGTGGACAACATGCTGATTTCGCAGGTGCCTGCCAGCGGGCGGCTTTCGGTGGACAATCCCAGCTTTCGGGCGAGCGTGCTGATCCCGGAAGGGGATCAGGTCAGTACGGCGGTGGTGATGGTGGGCGACGGGGCGCTGGTGCAGCCTTTGCCCTTTACCCTGAAACTCAAAAAATTCATCGTGGACTATTACTCGACGGGCATGCCCAGCCGGTTTGCCAGCGATGTCGTGGTTACGGATCCCGATACCGGCAAGACCTTTGAATCCACGATCGAGGTCAACGAGCCCTTGCGCTTCAAGGGTGTGACGGTTTATCAGTCCAGTTTCGATGATGGCGGCAGTACGGTCAGCCTCAAGGGCTATCCGCTGGTCGGTACGAGTACTACGCCGTTTGACGTTTCGGGCACGGTCGGCAAGTCCGCCGAGATCACGGCGCGCGGCAATGACGGCAGCGCCCGGGACATGCAAGTGGATATCACGGCATTGCGCCCGATCAATGTCGAGGATCTGAGCAGCGGTGCACCGCAAGGTGATAACAAGACGCTGGGCGAGCACGTTGCATCGGTGTCCGGAAGTGCGGCGGGCAAAAAGAACGAGCATCTGCGCAATGTAGGCCCGAGTGTTGAGTATCGTTTGCTTGACCAGGCCGGGCAGGCGCATGAGTTCATGAACTATATGCTGCCCGTTGAGTTGGACGGCATAGGGGTATTTTTGGCTGGGGTACGTAATAACCCGTCGGAAAATTACCGCTACTTGCGTATTCCGGCAGATGCCGACAGCTCGTTGACCGAGTTCATGCAACTGCGGGCAGCGTTGGCTGATCCGGCCGCCCGGAGTGAGGCGGCGCGTCGCTTTGCCGAGCGCAATAGCCCTTCGGCCGCCGAGCAAAAATCGTTACAGGGGGCTGCCGAGCGCGGTCTGGAAACCTTCGCAACAGGGGGGTTGCAGGCGATTGCGGGCTTTTTGCAGGCGAACACCCCTCAGGCAGACCTGGAGCGTGCGGCCGACGTGGTGATTCGCCTGATCGGTGCCTCTGTGGCTGAACTCCGTGGGGTGGCTCGTGAACGGGCAGGGTTGCCGGCATTGCCCGAGACAGGGCCCGAGGCCGAGCGCGCCGTACAATGGTCGAGTCTGGCCGTGGCCGCGTTGTCGGATCTGAATATCTATCCCGCACCGGTTTTCCTGACGCTGAGCGACTTTAAACACGTTCAGGCTAGTGTGTTTCAAGTCAGCCGTACCCCTGGCAAAAACGCGGTTTATATTGGTTGCCTGCTGTTGGTGCTGGGAGTTTTCTCGATGTTTTATATCCGTGACCGGCGCGTGTGGGTCTGGGTCAAACCCGCCGCCGATGGCGCGGGTAGCGACGTCCATGCTGCGATGACATCGCAGAAGCGTACACTTGATTTCAACCACGAGTTTGATCGCTTCAAACAGGCGTTGTTGCGCCGGAACAGGCCTTGAGGTTTTTCATGTCCGCCAGTACTACTACCCAGTCAGTTAATGCCTTGTGGCAGCCGGCACTATCGGCTACCGGTGACGCGCGCGCGCAGCGTGGCAAGCCGGGCTGGACTGACGTTGTGTTCTTTTTGTTGCTGGCCGTGGGCGCGGGTTATGCGCTGATGACATACAGCAGCGCCATGGACTATTACGAAAAAATCATCCTGTGCGCGGCGGTGTTCGTCCTCACCTGGCTGGGATGGCTGTGGCGCCCGCTGCGCAGCTTGATGATCGCCTGTGCACTCGCGGCGGGATTTGCGCTGCTGCTGTATGAACAGGACTTGGCGCGTGCCGAGCAGGTATTCTTCCTGAAATACCTGTTTTCATCCCAATCGGCCATCCTATGGATGAGCGCACTGTTTATCCTGGCCACGATCTGCTACTGGATCGGCATTTTCAGCCCCACGGCAGCCTGGTTGGGGACGGCATTGACCTGGGGGGCGGTGTTTGCGGGCGTGACGGGTTTGTTGGTGCGTTGGCGCGAGGGGCATTTGATGGGCCCCGACCTGGGCCATATTCCGGTCAGTAACCTGTACGAAGTCTTCGTACTGTTTTCGCTGATTACGGCCTTGTTTTACCTGTATTACGAACGCAAATACGCCACGCGTGCGCTGGGCGGTTTCGTGTTGCTGGTGATCTCGTCTGCGACCATATTCTTGCTGTGGTATGCGTTTACGCGTGACGCGGGCCAGATACAGCCGCTTGTGCCCGCGTTGAAAAGCTGGTGGATGAAGCTGCATGTGCCGGCCAACTTTATTGGGTACGGGACATTTTCTCTCGCGGCGATGGTGGGCTTTGCCTATTTGATCAAGCAGCATGGCACGACGACGTCGTGGGTCAAGTTGGCGCCGCTGTTTGTCTTGGGTGTGTTGCTGTGTGTGGAGCCCCTGGTGTTTCGTACCGATGGGCTGTCGGCGACCTGGATGATTTATTTTGGCGTCGGGGTCGTGATTGTCGGTGGGATTCTGTTGGGACGGCGTCGCATCGCGCAGGCGCTACCCTCGCTCGAGGTGCTCGACGACATCATGTATCGGGCCATTGCGATCGGCTTTGCGTTCTTTACGGTCGCGACCATTCTGGGCGCATTGTGGGCCGCTGACGCATGGGGAGCCTATTGGCAATGGGATCCGAAAGAAACCTGGGCGTTGATTGTCTGGTTGAACTACGCGGCGTGGCTGCACATGCGCTTGATGAAAGGCCTGCGCGGGCATTTCGCGGCGTACTGGGCGCTGGTTGGGTTGCTGATTACGGGATTCGCCTTTTTAGGGGTGAACATGTTCCTGTCGGGGCTGCACTCCTACGGAGAGCTGTAACCGACGGATCGTGCACCGTGCCGGAATGCAACGTCTGCCCGCCGCCGCCTGAAATCAGCCGGCGACGGGCAAAAGACCTTTAGGGCAGCGTGGATTCGCCACGCAGCAGGTCATCCAGGGTTTCACGTTGGCGCACGATGTAGTGCTGGTCGCCATCGACCATGACTTCTGCGGCCCGGGCCCGGGTGTTGTAGTTGCTGGCCATCACCATGGCATAGGCGCCGGCGGATTCCAGAGCGAGGACGTCGCCAGCCTGCAGGGCGAGAGGCCGTTGGCGGGCGAGCCAGTCAGCGCTTTCACAAACCGGTCCGACGATATCGTATTGCGTGGTGTCGCCGTCGTGGGGCGATACCGGCTGAACCCCATGGTACGCGTCATACAGGGCCGGACGCAGCAGGTCGTTCATGGCGGCATCGACAATCGCGAAATTGCGTGCAGGTGCGTGTTTCAGGTATTGAACCGTGGTCAGCAGCACGCCGGCATTGCCCACTAGCGAACGGCCAGGCTCCAGCACGAGATGCAAGTGCCCCAGGCCGCGCGCTTGCAAGCGTTCGAATACTTGATCCAGCAGCGCCTTGGGCGAGGGCGGGACTTCGTCGGTATAGCGGATCCCCAGACCACCACCGAGATCCAGATGCTGGACCGTGATGCCGACCGTGGCTAGCTGCTGGATTAGATCCAGCAGTTTTTCCAGTGCATCAAAGTACGGGCTGATATCTGTGAGCTGCGAGCCGATATGGCAGTCCACGCCCACGATATCGAGTCCTGGTAGCGACGCCGCCGTGCGATAGGCATCAAGGGCCGATTCGATGGCAATACCAAACTTGTTTTCTTTCAGGCCGGTAGAAATATACGGATGGGTCTGCGCATCCACGTCGGGGTTGACGCGCAGCGATACCGAAGCCCGTTGCCCCATGGATTGCGCAACCTCGGACAAGCGATGCAGTTCAGCCTCGGATTCGACGTTGAAGCATTTGACGCCAGCCTCGAGGGCAGCGCGCATTTCCCAGGCCTGTTTGCCCACACCCGAAAAAACGACCTTGGCAGGATCGCCGCCGGCGGCCAATACGCGCTTGAGCTCTCCGCCCGACACGATGTCGAAACCCGAACCCAATCGGGCGAACTCTTTCAGGACAGCGAGATTGGAGTTGGCCTTCATGCCATAGCAGATCAGGACCGGACGGTCGCCGATCGCGTCGCGATACGACTGCCAGGCTTGGGCCAGCGCGGCACGCGAATAGACATACAGTGGCGTCCCCAACTGGTTGGCCAAACTGTCTAACGCGACCCCTTCGGCGTGCAAAACACCGTTTTTGTAGTGAAAATGTGGGTGCCCGATCAAGCTGGGCTGTGCGGAATGGGAAGTCATGGAATCGGTTCAACAGGGGGGATATTAAGCGGCTCGGGCGGTTTGGGGTCGGGTTGTCCCGGCGCCGGCGGCAGATAAAGCGGACCCTTAAAGCCACAGGCCGCAATCAGGCTGACTGCGGCGAGCGTGGCTACAATGCGTAAGACCATACGGCCATGTGCCATGTGGGACACTAGAAACTCCGTAATTCTTGCAGGCTCAATTATGACTGAAACCGAATTCCTTGCGTTGGTTGACCAAGTACTGACCAGTATCGAAAGCCAGGCGGACGATTGGGCTGCCTCACAGGATGTCGATATCGAGACCAGTCGTAGCGGTAATGTGCTGACGCTGGTCTTCGAAGATGGCACCCATGTTGTTGTGAATAGCCAGGCAGCTATGCAGGAAATCTGGGTGGCTGCTCGTAGTGGTGGGTTTCATTATCGCTACGAAGACGCACAATGGAACAATACGCGAGGTGGGCCCCAGTTGCCCGATGCCTTGTCGCAGATCTGCTCAGAGGCAGCGGGGGTGCCGGTGGCGGTGCGCTTGTAGCGCGTACCGCACCCGTTTTGCCCCCGCTGCCTTGGCCCTGGCGTTTGCCTGGGGTCAGAACGGAATCTGTTGTGCCCAGTCAGGCGTTTGTTGGCCGGAGTTCAGGTTGGGAGAGACACGAATGGCGTCGTTGTTGCCATTGCCACTCCCTCCATTCCCGCGGCCTACCAAATCATTCAGGAAATCGCCCAATTGATCGGTCTCCACGCGGGTGGGCTCAGACAGGCCGAGGCGCGCCACGGACTCGCCGGGCGGAAATTCCGAGAAATAAAACTCGCCGCGTTCGACAATCAGCCCATCAGGACGGGGACGCTCTTTCTGCTCGGGCACGCCCTTGAGCATTTCGCCCATGTATTCGAGCCAGATGGGCATCGCGATGCCGCCACCCGTTTCGCGCGAACCCAGTGATTTGGGCTGGTCAAAGCCCATCCAGGCGGTCGCGACCAACGTCGGTGTGTAACCCGAGAACCAGGCATCGACCGATTCGTTGGTCGTGCCGGTCTTGCCAGCCACATCCGAGCGTTTGAGCGTGGCACGCGCGCGTGCAGCCGTACCGCTGGTGGCGACGCCGCGCAGCATGTTGTCCATGACGTAGGCCGTACGCGGGTCAATCGCCCGGGCGGCTTCGTCGCCAGCAATGATAGGTTTGGACTGCATAAGCACCTTGCCGCTGCTATCCGTTACGCGTTCGATCAAATAGGGGGCGATGCGGTAGCCGCCATTGGCGAATACCGCGAAGGCGCCCGCCAGTTGCAGCGGAGTGACCGAGCCTGCGCCCAGCGCCAACGGCAGCACGGCGGGTTGGCGGGCCTTATCAAAGCCAAAGCGCGTCAGGTACTCTTGTGCGTACTGGGGGCCGATCGCCTGCAGAATACGAATAGAGACCATGTTCTTGGACTTGTACAGGCCCTGTCGCATGGTCAGCATGGGTTCGTATACATTGCCGTAGTTTTTGGGCGTCCACGGCTTGGAACCGGTTTTCGCAGCGCTCAGATGGAACGGCTGATCAGAAATCTGCGTGGCGGGCGTCAAGCCGCGCTCTAGCGAGGCTGCGTAAATGAACGGCTTGATGTTCGACCCCGGCTGGCGCCAGGCCTGGGTGACACGGTTGAACTTGCCCCGATAGAAATCAAAACCGCCGACCATGGCGCGGATCGCGCCGTCCTGCGGAGCCAGGGCTACGAAAGCGGCTTGTACGGCAGGCATGTTGATGACTTCCCAGCCATCGCCAAATTTATGGATATACACCACCGATCCGCGTTTGAGGCGCTTGGATTCTGCCGCTTTGCTGCTCAGCGAGCGGGCCACGACATTCAGGACCTTTTTGTCGGTAATCGAGATGATCTCGCTGGCGCTGCGCATGACCTTGATTTCGGTCGGACTGGCCGACAGCACCACCGCAGTCAGCAGATCACCGCTGTCCGGGTATTTTTCGAAAGCGACATCCAGGAACTCGTCCAGCGTTTCAGCGTCCTTTTCGATGCCCTCAGGCATGTCGAGCTGCTCTTCGGGGCCCGGGTAGACGGCTCGGCGCGTGTATTGCAGGATGCCATCACGCACCGCGTTGTAGGCCGTTTCCTGGTCTTTTGAGCTGACGGTCGTGTAGATATTGATGCCGCGCGAATAAAGCTCGTCTTTGTAGATGCCGTAAAGCAATTGGCGCGCCAGTTCGGCGACATACTCGCCATGGATGGCATAGCCGCCCGCCGGTGTGCCCTGGGCGGCCTTCATCACGATGGGTTGCGCTTTGGCTTGCTGGTATTCCGCGTCAGTCAGGTAACCCAGCGAATGCATGCGGCCCAAAACGTAGTTCTGTCGGATGGTGGCGCGCGGCAGGTTGGCGATGGGGTTAAAACGCGACGGGGCTTTGGGAATCCCCGCGAGCATGGCTGCCTCGGCCGCCGTGACCTCGGACAATACCTTGCCAAAATACGCACGAGACGCCGCAGCAAAACCGTAGGCCCGATGACCCAGGTAGATTTGGTTCATGTAGAGCTCAAGGATTTGGTCCTTGGTGAGCTCGGATTCGATCTTGAACGTCAGCAGCAGCTCGTAAAACTTGCGCGAATACGTTTTTTCGGACGACAGATAGAAGTTACGCGCCACCTGCATGGTGATGGTACTGGCACCCTGCGATTTGGACATATTGACCAGATTGGTCAGGCCTGCGCGGATAACGCCCATCCAGTCGATACCGCCATGCTGATAAAAGCGATCGTCTTCCGCGGCCAGCACGGCCGATTTCATGACATCCGGGATTTCGTTGAAACGCAGCACGTTGCGGCGTTCTTCGCCGAATTCGCCGATCAGTACGTGGTCGCTGGTGTAAACACGTAGCGGTACGCGTGGCCGATAGTCGGTCATGGCATGCAGATCGGGCAGATTTGGCCATGCCAATGCCAGCGCCATCCCGCCCAGCAGGATGCCGCACAGCACCATGCCGCCACAGAAAATGCCCATCTTCACGAAAAACCGCAATATGGGAGATCCGCTTTTTTGGGGGGAGGTTTTTTTGGAGGAGTTTTGCGACTTGCTCATCGCGGCGATTTTACGGGTAACTGTAGATCCGCTTGAGAGCCATTTTCGAGTTTCTGTAACAAATTCGTTCAGTGTCGTAAGCGGGCAACTGGCTGGCAATGGGATAATGCCACCATGAACGTCCATGCCAATATAGCATCCGCAGCCCCGGCGGATCCCACAGAGAGTGTCGATATCGCCACAGAGGCGGGCACGCACGCGAGCCTGCCGCATGATTTGCCCATTTTTTTAGTGGGCATGATGGGGGCGGGAAAGACAACCATCGGGCGCGGTTTGGCCCGTGCGCTGGGACGCGAATTTATTGATCTGGATCACGAGCTTGAGGCGCGTTGCGGTGTACGGGTACCGATTATTTTCGAGATCGAAGGCGAAACCGGCTTTCGCAAGCGCGAAGCCGCCGCATTGGATCACTGTACGAGCCGCCGCGGCATCGTGTTGGCGACTGGCGGTGGCGCAGTGTTGTCCGCTGAAAACCGACAGATGCTGCGCGAGCGCGGCATTGTGTTGTATTTGCGCGCCAGCTTGGATGAGTTATTTCGGCGGACCAGCCGCGACCGCAACCGCCCTTTGCTCGCCAATCCCGATCCGCGCGGTACGCTGCGCGACTTGATGACAAAACGCGCGCCGCTCTACGAAGAAGTGGCTGATCTGGTGGTCGAGACTGGCACGACGCCGGTGTCTCATCTGGTGCGATCATTGCTGCCTCTGTTGCAGGCTTACGAGAAGACCTTATGACCGTCATTGACGTCGACACCCCCGGGGGGCGTTACCCTATCCATATCGGTCCAGGCCGGCTGGACGTGCTGGATCAGTCTATTCCTGCCGATGCCACGACAATCGCCGTCGTGACGAACCCTACAGTGGCTCGCCTGTATGGCGAACGCGTCGAGGCAGCGCTGGCGCGCACCGGTCGCCGCGTGTTGCGCATCGAGTTACCCGACGGCGAGGCTCACAAAGACTGGCAAACGCTGAACCTGATTTTTGATGCATTGTTGACGCATCGTCTGGATCGCCGTGCGGTATTGGTGGCCCTGGGGGGTGGTGTGATCGGCGACATGACCGGCTTTGCGGCCGCCGTCTATATGCGCGGTATCCGGTTCGTTCAGGTCCCCACGACGTTGTTGGCGCAGGTGGATTCCTCGGTGGGGGGCAAGACCGCTGTCAATCATCCACTGGGTAAAAACATGGTCGGCGCGTTTTATCAGCCGATCGCGGTCGAAATCGATACCGACGTGCTGAATACACTGCCGCCGCGCGAAGTCTCGGCGGGTTTGGCCGAGGTCGTCAAATATGGATTGATTCTGGATGCGGACTTTTGGGGCTGGTGCGAAGACAACGCGGCGGCATTGCGCGCGCTCGACCCGGCCGCGTTGGCTTATGCCATTCGCCGTTCTTGCGAGCTGAAGGCGCAAGTCGTGGGAAAAGACGAGCGCGAGTCCGGCCTGCGCGCTATCCTGAACCTGGGTCATACCTTTGGCCATGCAATCGAATCCGGCCTGGGCTATGGCGAATGGCTGCACGGCGAGGCCGTGGGCTGTGGCATGGTGCAGGCCGCTGAGTTGTCCGCCGAGGTCGCGGGCTTCCCCAAGGCAGACGTGTCCCGCGTGCGTGATCTGGTGCAGGCGATTGGTTGCCCCATTGTGGCCCCGGATCTAGGGGCCGACCAGTGGCTGGCGCTGATGCAGGTCGACAAAAAAACCGAGGGTGGCGAGATTCGATTCGTGTTGATGCCACGCATAGGCGAAGCGATCACACAGACCGCGCCGCTTGATGCCATCCACCGCGTACTGGCCCGTACGGTAGCGTAATCAAGCAGGGACGATGCTCATCATGACGGAATTGGCCCGCTACGCATCTGATCCCCAGGCAACCCGCGGTCGGCGACACGCTGAGTCGCCACCGCAAAACCGCACCGAGTTCCAGCGCGATCGCGACCGCATCATTCATTGCACCGCTTTTCGCCGCCTGGAATACAAGACACAGGTTTTCGTCAACCACGAAGGCGACCTGTTTCGTACTCGCCTGACACATAGCCTGGAGGTCGCGCAGATTGCGCGCACACTCGCCCGCAGCCTGCGTCTATCCGAAGACCTGACCGAAGCGATCGCCTTGGCGCACGATTTGGGGCACACGCCGTTTGGGCATGCCGGGCAAGACGAACTGAATGCCTGCATGCGAGAACTCACGCCGGAGGCTGGCGGCTTTGAACACAATCTGCAAAGCCTGCGCGTCGTGGACGAACTCGAAGAACGTTACGCCGAGTTCAGCGGGCTGAACCTGTGTTTCGAAACGCGCGAAGGGATTCTGAAGCATTGTTCAGTCGTGCATGCCCGTCAATTGGGCGACGTGGGCGAGCGCTTTCTGAGCCGGACCCAGCCGTCGCTTGAGGCACAGCTGGCGAACCTGGCTGATGAGATTGCCTACAACAATCACGATATCGACGACGGCTTGCGCTCGGGGTTGATTACCCTGGACCAAATGCAAGACGTGATGCTCTTTGCGCGCCACTATCGGGAGGTCGTGCAACGCTACCCGCAGTTGGCCGAGCGGCGTGCCATTGCCGAGACCGTGCGTCGCATGATCAACTCGTTGATTGTCGACCTGACCGAGACCTCGTCGGCGCGTATTGCCGATGCGAACCCCGTCGACAGCATCGCGGTTCGTCATGCTCCGCCGCTGGCTGGATTTTCAGACGGCGTGCGTCGCGAGGCCGACGAACTCAAGCGCTTTTTGTTCGAGAATCTGTATCGACACTATCGCGTGTTGCGCATGACCTCGAAAGCGCGCCGTATTGTTCGCGAACTGTTCCAGGCATTTTTGTCCGACCCGCGTCTACTGCCGCCGGATCATCGCCGGGACGAGCCGCAACAACCGCGCGCCATTGCGGATTACATCGCCGGGATGACCGATCGCTATGCTATCCGCGAGCATCGGCGGTTGTTCGATATGGGTTAGTTTTTCCCGCGTTGCAGGACGCGCCCCAGATAGTGGCCAGTGTGGCTTTGCGTGTTTGCCGCAACATCTTCGGGTGTGCCCGTGGCGACGACAAAGCCGCCGCCATCGCCACCCTCGGGGCCCATATCGACCAGCCAGTCGGCGGTTTTTATTACATCCAGATTGTGCTCAATGATCAGTACGGTGTTGCCACTGTCGACGAGTTGATTGAGCACCTGCAGCAGCATTTCAATGTCGCGGAAATGCAGACCGGTGGTCGGCTCGTCCAGGATGTACAGCGTGCGCCCGGTACTGCGGCGTGACAGCTCTTGTGACAACTTAACCCGCTGGGCTTCACCGCCCGACAGGGTGGTTGCGCTTTGCCCCAACCGGATATACGACAGTCCGACATCGATCAGCGTGTGCAGTTTGCGGGCGATCGCGGGGACGGACTCAAAGTACTCGAGCGCTTGCGCGACCGTCAGGTCCAGGACCTCGCTGATATTGCGGCCACGATAGCGGATTTCGAGGGTCTCGCGGTTATAGCGTTTGCCGTGGCAGACGTCGCAGGGCACGTACATGTCTGGCAGAAAATGCATTTCGACCTTGACGACGCCGTCGCCCTGACAGGCTTCGCAACGCCCGCCCTTGACGTTAAAACTGAATCGCCCCGGGTCATAGCCACGTGTGCGAGACTCGGGGACACCCGCGAACAATTCGCGAATCGGGGTGAACAGCCCCGTGTAGGTAGCGGGATTGCTGCGCGGCGTGCGACCGATAGGGCTTTGGTCGACGCTGATGATCTTGTCGAAGTGTTCCAGTCCCGTGATGGAGGTATACGGAGCGGGTTCGCTTTGCGCGTGATGCAATTGGCGCGCAATCGCGACGGCCAGCGTGTCGTTGATCAGGGTGGATTTGCCCGAGCCGGACACTCCAGTCACGCACACGAGCCGTCCCGCGGGGACATGCAGGTCGACGTTCTTTAGATTGTTGCCGCTGGCGCCCTCGAGGACCAGCCAGGGCTGCTCATCGTTGATAGGACGTCGATCGGGGATCGCAATGGCGCGCGTGCCGCTCAGATACTGCCCGGTCAACGATGCAGGATCCGCCTGGACGGCCTCGGGCGTGCCCTGTGCCACGACCTGCCCGCCGTGTTCGCCCGCGCCCGGGCCCATGTCGACGACCCAGTCCGCCAGGCGGATCATGTCTTCGTCGTGTTCGACGACGATCACGCTATTACCGAGGTCGCGCAAGTGCTGCAGCGTGCTGATCAGGCGGTCGTTGTCGCGTTGGTGCAGACCGATCGAGGGCTCGTCCAGCACATACATAACCCCCGTCAGGCCGGAGCCGATCTGGCTAGCCAGACGGATACGCTGGGCTTCGCCGCCCGAGATGGTGTCGGCGCTGCGGTCCAGCGACAGATAATTCAGGCCGACGTTGTTCAGAAAACTCAGGCGCGCTTCGATTTCGCGCACGATACGTTGCGCGATCTCTTGCTTGGCGCCCGTTAGCGTCAGGGCTCGAAACCATGCCAGGCAGTCTGACAGCGGCATGGCCTCGACCTCGTAGATGGCCTGGCCACGACGCGCGCCTTCGCGCTGTTCGGTGCCGATCAGCACATGACGGGCTTCTGCCCGCAGACGCGATCCGCCGCAGTCCGGGCAGGTCTTGATATTGCGATACTTGCCCAATTCTTCGCGTACGGTGGTCGAGTCGGTGTCTCGCCAACGGCGTTCCAGGTTGGGGATGATGCCTTCGAACGCATGTCGCTTGACAGTGCTGCGGCCCTTCTCGTTCAGGTACAGAAACGCGATTTCTTCCTCGCCGGATCCGTATAGAACCTTGTGGCGCACGTCCTCCGGTAGTTCTTCGAAGGGTGTTTCAATATCAAACTCGTAGTGTGCGGCCAGACTGGTCAGCAGCGAGTGGGTAAAGGAATTGCGACGATCCCAGCCACGGATTGCGCCCGAGGCCAGACTGAGTTCGGGGAATGCCACCACGCGTCTGGGATCGAAAAAGCCGACTTGGCCAATGCCGTCACAAGCAGGGCAGGCGCCCATGGGGTTGTTGAAACTGAACAGGCGCGGCTCGAGTTCAGGCAAACTGTGACTGCAAACGGGACAGGCGTAGCGGCTGGAGAATACCTGTTCGCGGTCGGAATCCATGTCCAGCGCGACCGTGCGCCCATCGGCCAATTGCATGGCCGTCTCGAAGCTTTCCGCCAGGCGCTGTTTGCTTTCCGCCTTGATGCGCAATCGGTCGATCACGACATCGATGTCGTGCTTTTCGTTCTTCTTCAGTGGCGCCATCTCACTGATTTCCTGCATCTGCCCGTCGACGCGCAATCGCACATAGCCCTGGGCCTGCAGGCTGGCGCATTCGTCTTCAAAACCGCCTTTGCGCCCTCGGGCGATGGGGGCCAACACCGCCAGGCGTGTTTCAGTAGGCCAGGTCAGCACGGCATCGACCATTTGACTGACGCTTTGTGCCTGCAGTGGCTGGCCGTGGTCGGGGCAGTAGGGAGTGCCTACCCGGGCGTACAGCAACCGGAGGTAGTCATGAATCTCTGTGATGGTGCCCACGGTCGAGCGCGGATTGTGGCCCGCCGCCTTTTGTTCGATCGAAATGGCAGGGGACAACCCCTCGATGAGGTCGACATCAGGCTTGTCCATGAGCTGCAGAAACTGCCGTGCATAGGCCGACAGGCTCTCGACATAGCGTCGTTGCCCTTCGGCATACAAGGTGTCAAAGGCGAGCGACGATTTGCCAGAGCCAGACAGGCCCGTGACTACCACCAGCTTGTGGCGAGGCAAGTCCAGCGAGACGTTTTTGAGGTTGTGGGTGCGAGCACCCCGGATGCGTATCGCGTTCATCGGGTCTTTCAGCAGTTTCAAAGGGCAACTTGGTACTATAGCGCGCCGAGGCTTTTTCCATCCCTGTTGCATGCCGGTCGAACCGAAACTGAAGTTAACTCCGTCGGAAAGGCGCGCCAGTGTTGCGCTAGCGGGACTATTTGCCTGCCGGATGCTGGGTCTGTTCCTCCTGCTGCCCGTATTTGCGGTTGCTGCCCGTGGTTTACCCGGGGGGGATGATCCGTTTCGGGTCGGCCTCGCGCTGGGCATGTATGGCCTGACGCAGGCCGTCATGCAGATTCCTTTAGGGTTGGCGTCTGACCGCTGGGGACGTCGCCCGGTCGTTGTGGCCGGCCTCCTGCTGTTTATCGCCGGCAGTGTCGTGTGCGCTTTGGCGCAAGACGTGTTCTGGATCACCATCGGCCGGGCTATTCAGGGTGCGGGGGCGATTTCCGCTGCCATCACGGCCTGGCTGGCTGATGCGACCCGCGACGCCGTGCGCACGCGCGCCATGGCCATGGTGGGTGGATCAATCGGCCTGTCATTTGCCGTGTCGCTGGTGTTGGCGCCCGTATTGGTGGGCTGGTGGGGCTTGCCGGGGCTGTTCTGGACGATCGGCTGTCTGGGCGTAGCCAGTCTGGCTGTGGCCCGCTGGTTCGTGCCCGTGGTCCCCCGTACCGAGGCTCGCAGCATGAACAACGTCGGTCCGCGCCAAGTCCTGGCCCATGCCGATTTGCTGCGCCTGAATTTCGGTGTGTTCGTGCTGCACTGTATTCAGGTGGCGTTGTTTGTGGTGGTGCCGGCGTTATTGGCCAATGCCGGCGGTCTTCCCACGCAGGCGTTATGGAAGGTCTATCTGCCCATCATCCTGGTGTCGTTCGTCTTGATGGTGCCTGTGATTTTCGTGGCCGAACGTCGTCGTGCGCATCGGGGGGCGTTGCGGGCGGCTGTGGCGGGGCTGATCGTCGTGTGCGCGCTGTTACCCGGCGCCAGCGAGGGGTTTTATACCCTGGCGGTGGCGATGACGGCATTCTTTGTGGCCTTCAATATCCTGGAGGCCCTGCAGCCCTCGTTAGTGTCGCGAGTCGCGCCCGCCCAGTACAAGGGACTGGCGCTCGGGTTCTACAACACGGCGCAGGCCGCGGGGCTATTTTGTGGAGGCGCGCTCGGCGGCTGGCTCGCCGCCCAGGCGGGCACACATGCGGTGTTTTGGGCAGCAGCGGGCTTGTCGGCGATTTGGTTGGCCGTGACGTGGGCCTTAAAGCCCTTGTCCTGACGGCTGGCGTCGCCGACGCTCCTCTCGCACCACGATCCAGACGCCCACAAGCAGCATAATCGCCAGCGCATACCAGGTAATCGCATAGCTCAGGTGGCTGTTGGCAAAGGTCACGACCGTTAATCCGCCGACCGGTGCACGAACAGGATCCCGGTTGTTGGCACTGCTGGCCGCATCCGCATCAACGAAATAAGGGGCCACGTCGGTCAAGCCACGTGCCGCGGCGATGGCCTGCAGATCACGCGTATACCAGCGATTGGCACCGGGGTCGTTATTACGCAGAAAGGCTTCGCTGGGCTCGCCCATGCGTAGTAATCCCGTGACCTGCGCGACCAGCGGGGGCGGATTTTCGGCCGCTGCGTTCTTGCGCCATTCGGGCAAGACAAAGCCGCGATTCACCAGAATCGTACTGCCGTCGGCGAGCATCAGGGGCGTCATGACCCAATAGCCGCTACCAAAGTTCGTCACGGCCTGGACCAGTGTCTGGCGATCATATTGATAATGGCCAGAGACGGTGACATGGCGGTACTCGGCGTTGTCCCGGGTCAACGATGGCCATTCGGATCGCGGTGGGGCAGGCGCGGCAGGCAAGTGTATGCGGGCATCGATATTCGCGATGAGGGTTTCTTTCCAGGCCAGACGATGGACTTGCCAGGTGCCGAGCGCGCACAGCGCCACGAAAATGGCGAGCGCAATCACCCCCATAACTACCAGGGACAAGGTGCTGCGCGGACGGGAAGAGGGGGAATCGGGTTCTGCTTTTACTGCGGTCATCAGGGCATATTTCGCATGTCGTGAACGGACATGGGCATCATATTCGAATCCAAGTGATACATGATCCAGAGGGATCCGCTCAGCGTGATGACAACGAGCACCAGCGCAAAGATGAACGCCAGCATATTCCAGCCGCTTTCGGACTTGGTATCCAGGTGCAGAAAGTAGACGATATGCACCACTATCTGTACGGCCGCAAAGGCCAGCAGCACCAGCGCCGTGGTGCGAGAGGAGTCGAATACCTTGTCCATGACCAGCCAGAACGGGATGACGGTCAGAATGGCCGCTAGTACAAATCCGGTGAGGTAGCTCTTGAGTGTCCCGTGGCCAGCCTCGTCGTCTCCGTGGCCGTCATGACCATGATTCGATCCGAGCTCCAGGTTCGACAGATGATCGGTTTGCGTCGTCATGGCAGCACTCCCATCAGATAGACAAAGGTGAACACGCCGATCCAGATCAGATCCAGGAAGTGCCAGAACATCGACAGGCACATCAGGCGCCGACGGTTTTCAGGGATCAGGCCATGCTTGTGCACCTGCACCATCAGTGTTATCAGCCAGAGTGTCCCGAACGTCACGTGCAGGCCATGCGTGCCAACCAGGGTGAAGAACGACGACAGGAAAGCACTGCGCTGCGGCCCCGCACCCTCGGCGATCATATGCGTGAATTCATACACCTCCAGCGACAAGAAGCCAATGCCCAGGACGCCGGTGATGGCCAGCCACAACTGCACCATGCCGGTGCGTTTTTGACGCATCTCCAGCATGGCAAAGCCGTACGTGATGGAGGAGACCAGCAGTAGCGATGTACTTAGCGCCAAGAGCGGCAAGTCGAACAAATCCGCGCCGGATGGGCCCGCCGCATAGTTGCGGCCGAGCACGCCATAGGTGGCGAACAAGCAAGCGAAGATCAGGCAATCGCTCATCAAGTACAGCCAGAACCCAAGCAGTGTGCCGTTCTTGGCATGATGTTCGCCAGGAACGTAAAACACCGGCTCGGTGGGCGGCGTCGCGCTGCCAGGCAACGGGGGGGCCAAAGTATCAGACATGTTGTTCCAGCAACCGGGTGCGTGCAGCCTCTGTTTGCACGACTGTTTCAGCCGGCACGTAGTGGTCGCGCTTGTAGTTGAAGGTATGGGTAATTGCCACGATGATCAGCGCCGCGAAAGACAGCACGGCCAGTGGCCACATGTGCCAGATCAGTGCAAACCCCATGACCATGCTGATGCCCGCCAATACGATGCCCGCCCAAGTGTTTTTAGGCATGTGTATCGGGATAAAGCCGGTCTGCGGCCGCTGATAACCATGTTGCTTCATTTGCCACCACGCGTCCTGGTCATGCACGCGGGGGGTGAATGCAAAGTTGTATGGAGGCGGTGGCGATGACGTAGACCACTCCAGCGTGCGGCCATTCCAGGGGTCGCCAGTGACGTCACGCAGAGACTCGCGTCGACGGTAGCTCACGACCAGCTGAATCAGGAAACTGGCGATACCCAGCGCGATCAGCAGGGCGCCGAACGCGGCGACCTGGAACCAGATTTGCAGCGATGCGTCTTCGAAATGATTCACGCGGCGCGTGACCCCCATCAGCCCCAGCGCATACAGCGGCATAAAGGCGAAATAAAAGCCCACCAGCCAGAACCAGAATGAGCATTTGCCCCAGAAAGGATCGAGCTTGTAGCCGAAGGCCTTGGGAAACCAGTAGGTGATGCCGGCCATCAGGCCGAACAACACGCCGCCGATGATGACGTTATGGAAATGCGCAATCAGGAACAAGCTGTTGTGCAGAATGAAATCCGCTGGCGGCACTGCCAGCAGCACACCTGTCATGCCGCCAATCACAAAGGTCACCATGAAGCCCATGGTCCACAGCATCGGGACGTCAAAATGGATACGCCCACGGTACATCGTGAACAGCCAATTGAATATCTTGGCGCCGGTCGGGATCGATATGATCATCGTCGTGATCCCGAAAAATGAGTTCACGCTCGCGCCTGAACCCATCGTAAAGAAGTGATGTAGCCAGACCAGATACGACAGTACGGTGATCACGACCGTCGCATACACCATGGACGCATAGCCAAACAGGCGCTTGCGGCAGAACGTGGCGACGACCTCGGAGAAAATGCCAAACGCGGGCAGGATCAGGATGTAGACCTCGGGGTGTCCCCAGATCCAGATCAAATTCACGTACATCATCGCGTTGCCGCCGAAATCCGCCGTGAAGAAATTGGTGCCGACGTAGCGATCCATGGCCAGCAACCCCAGCACAGCCGTGAGGACGGGAAAGGCCGCGACGATCAGGACATTGGTGCATAGGGAGGTCCACGTGAAAATGGGCATGCGCATCAACGTCATGCCGGGCGCGCGCATCTTGATGATGGTCACCAGCAAATTCACGCCTGATAGCAGTGTCCCCACCCCTGCTATCTGCAACGCCCACAGGTAGTAATCCACCCCCACATCCGGACTGTGCGCGATCCCTGACAAGGGCGGATACGCCAGCCAGCCTGTCTTCGCAAATTCACCGACAAACAGTGACAGCATGACCAGTATGACGCCACTGACGGTCATCCAGAAGCTGAAGTTGTTGAGAAAGGGAAACGCCACATCGCGCGCACCGATCTGCAAGGGCACGATGTAGTTCATCAATCCCGTGACCAATGGCATGGCCACAAAGAAAATCATGATCACACCATGCGCGGTGAATATCTGATCATAGTGATGCGGTGGCAAATACCCGGTGGATTCTCCGAAAGCGATCGCCTGCTGCGATCGCATCATGATGGCATCCGAGAAGCCGCGCAGCAGCATGATGATGCCCAGAATCACATACATGACCCCGATCTTCTTGTGATCGATACTGGTGAACCATTCGCGCCAGAGGTAACCCCATTTGCCAAAGTAGGTAATGCCGCCCAGCACGAGCATCGCACCGATGGCGACGACGATAAAGGTGACGACCAGAATGGGCTCATGATATGGAATAGAGTCCAGGGTCAGGCGACCGAATATCAGCTTGGTCAGGTCGAATTGATCGGTCATCTCGGTCTCAGGGTAACGATCATAAGTGCGCGCCTGTCAGAGCAGTAATTCCGCCGTCGACGTGCACATGGAGCCTACATACTGGCGCGGGGGCGTTTGCGTCAGGCCAAGGCGCTCGCGTACGGCAGGGCTCAGGCTCGTCACGTTGTACGCGCCAGGGATACCCAGACCGCCCTGAGCATCAATGGCCATAACGTCCTTGATGCACATACGGTTAGGTTCCACGCAGCGGTTGACGATGGCGCTGAACAAGTCCGGCGCCACGCTGTTATAGCGCTGCACCGGATTGCGTTCACTGGGTTGCTCTAGTTGCAGGTATGCGGCGCGACTCAGCGTATCGCTAGAGGCACGCGCATCAGCGACCCACTTGTCGAAACCCGCCTGATCCACGCCGTGGAACGTGAAACGCATGCCGGAGAAGCCCGATCCGCTGTAATTGGCCGACAGGCCCTCGTATTCGCCGGGGTGATTAATGACGGCATGCAGAGTAGTTTGCATGCCCGGCATGGCGTAAATCTGGCCAGCCAGGGCCGGAATAAAAAAGGAGTTCATGACGGCCGACGAGGTGATCTTGAACTGAATCGGACGATCAACGGGAGCAGCCATTTCGTTGACGCTGGCGATGCCTTGCTCGGGATAGAGGAACAGCCACTTCCAGTCCAGCGCGACGACTTCTATGACGAGCGGCTTGGTGTTGGGGGGAACCTCGCGTCCCTCGGATAACCTGGTCAGCGGGCGATAGGGGTCTAGTTTGTGGGTACTGACCCAGGTCAATGCGCCCAGCGCAATGATGATGAGCAGCGGGGCGGCCCAGATCAGTAGCTCGAGCACGGTCGAATGATGCCAATCGGGGTCGTAGTTAGCCGTTTCGTTGCTTTCCCGGTAGCGCCAGGCGAACAGAAATGTCAGCAGGATGACCGGTACGATGATCAATAGCATCAGCCCGGTCGAGATGATGACCAGATCGCGTTGCTGCAGGGCGATATCGCCGGACGGCGATAGCAGAACTGCGTTGCACCCTGCCAGCAATGGCAAAAGGGCAAGTAGGATCAATCCGCGGAACCTTGGGAAAGACGGCATAGCCAAACCCCGAAACGTAACCGTGGGAAGTAAATGCAACACTACCTCGGAAGTTAAGAAAAATCTACCATTACGCGTGTATAAATCTGCATAAAGCGACGTTTTGTGCACAGATTGATGCCAAGATGCTTGCGGCATTCCTTGACATGCGCGTACCCTTCTACCCGTATGTTGCAAGATCGTAGACAAGGTGTATCCAGAACCTCCACTTGCGAGCTAACCCATGTCGAGCACTACGCAATATCCTGGCCATACTGCCCCCGTACCAGGGGCGGGCCTGTCAGGCGGACACGGTAGCCGTGCCAAGGTGGCTCCCGGCGAAATCGCCGTCGGCGTGGTGGTAGGGCGCGCCTCCGAGTATTTCGATTTCTTTGTATTCGGTATCGCCTGCGTATTGGTTTTCCCCAGGGTCTTTTTTCCCTTCGAGGCGCCGCTTGAAGGCACGCTCTGGTCATTCGTGATTTTTTCGTTTGCCTTCATCATGCGGCCCATCGGCACGGCGTTGTCGATGGCTGTGCAGCGCCATTGGGGGCGCGCCACAAAATTGACGGTGGCGTTGTTCCTGCTGGGAACGGCCACGGTGGGGATGGCATTCCTGCCCAGTTACGATGTTATTGGTGCCTATGCCATCGTGTTGCTGTCGATATTTCGGTGCATGCAGGGGCTGGCGTTTGGCGGATCGTGGGATGGGCTCCCGTCGTTGTTGGCGCTCAACGCACCGTCTAATCGTCGCGGTTGGTATTCGATGCTGGGGCAGTTGGGGGCACCCGTTGGCTTTATGGTCGCCAGTGCACTGTTTCTATTTCTGCACGTGACCCTCACCGAAGCCGATTTCCTGTCTTGGGGCTGGCGTTATCCCTTCTTTGTCGCGTTTGCCATCAACGTGGTGGCGCTCTTTGCGCGCTTGCGCCTGGTCGTCACCGAGGAATACACGCAACTCCTCGAAGAAGGCGAGCTCGAGCCCATCAGGGTCAGCGAGATGGTGCGTGAGCAAGGCTATAACCTGTTCATTGGCGCCTTTGCCGCGTTGGCCAGCTATGCCCTGTTCCATCTAGTGACGGTGTTTCCGCTGTCATGGATCGCGATTCGTGCCTCGCAGGAGATTCCCCAAGTCTTGATCGTGCAGATCATCGGGGCCGTGCTTTGCATTCTGGGCATTATTGCCTCGGGCATGTTGGCCGATCGTATCGGGCGCCGGACGACCTTGGGTGCGTTGGCGCTATTAATCGGCGTCTACGCCTTGTTTACGCCCTGGCTGCTGGGCGGCAGTCCAACCGCACAAAACGCTTTCATTCTGATTGGCTTTGTGTTGTTGGGTCTGTCTTACGGTCAAGCTTCTGGCACCGTGACGTCCAATTTCTCACGGCGTTATCGCTATACGGGCGCCGCACTGACGACAGACATGGCCTGGTTGGTCGGCGCGGCATTCGCACCCTTGGTGGCGTTAGGCTTGTCGGTACGTTTCGGCCTGGTGGCTGTCAGCATTTATCTGCTGTCCGGCACGGTGTGCACGCTATTGGCGCTGCGTATCAACAAGGTCCTGGAAACGCGGGATTGATATTTTTGCTGCGTTGACCGCAGTTTTATTTCTATTCTCTTTTTTACGAAAGTTTTCCTGTGCGATGGCGTCGCATAGGAGATCGCGCGTGGTCGCGATGGCGGCGAGAAGCCATTATTACAAATTCAATCTGCTCGCCCAAAAACGTTGACAAAAACGTCGGAATTCCAGCGCTTGCTGTAATCGTTCCGTCTTCGTCCCTCCATAGACTTCCCCGCTCTTCGACAGAAAAGAGCCATGCATAGTCATCGCTGAAAAGCCGTTGGCGTCGCGACTGTGCTTTCAATAATCCTCACGACATAACTCTCAAACTTATGAAGCCAGAATCGACTGAATGGGCGTTCGCCAGATGCGCGCGTCGCGCCCGAGTGTTGCTAGCGCTTATTGGATTCACGTGTGTTCTTGCAGGGTGTGGGAGCGGCGACGACGACTCCAATGACAGCGGTAATCCTGACAACACAGCGCCTGTGTCGCTGCGTTGTGCTCCTTAAGTATTTGATAAGCGTTGCAGACTCAGATGACTATCAATCAATCAAAACGAAATTTTCTGCGCACGGGTGTCGGCGCCACTTTTTCCACGGCGGCCCTCAGCCTGTTTCCGCCCAGCATTCGTCGCGCCCTGGCCATCGAGGCCAATAATGCGACGGGCACGATCAAGGACGTCGAACACGTCGTGATCTTGATGCAGGAGAACCGCTCGTTCGACAACTACTTTGGCACCCTATCGGGGGTCCGTGGATTTGGCGATCGATTCCCCATCCCGATGGCCGATGACCTGAGCGTCTGGCAACAGAAAAATGCCGACGGCGCGCTGGTGCTGCCTTATCACCTGGATCAAAACGCCGGTAATGCGCAGCGCGTGAGCGGTACGCCACACTCATGGGTGGATGCCCGTGATGCATGGGCTTGCGGCCGTATGAACGAATGGCCCAGGTACAAAAATCAGGAATCGATGGGCTACTTTACAAGCCAGGAGATACCGTTCCAGTTCGCGTTGGCCGACGCATTCACGCTGTGCGATTCGTATTTCTGCTCGTTGCATGGGGGTACCAACTCTAATCGCCTCTTTTCCATGACCGGTACGAACGGCGCTACCTCGGATGATGGGAAGGTCGTAGTAAACAACGTGTGGGATTCGCTGAATACGACTACGGATCTGAATACGACGGGCTTTAATTGGAAGACTTATCCCGAGCGCCTCGAGGAGGCGGGTGTCACGTGGATGGTCTACCAAAACATGCCAAGCAACTTTGGCGACAATTCGCTGGTCGGCTTCGATGCTTATCGCCAAGCCAATCTGGACTCTGGCAAACCGGTCTATCACGACGTCGAAAATAACCCCGTCTACGAGGAGAGCGACGACGCTGTGGCACCGCTGTACAAGGGCATTGCAAATACGATGCCCGATGGTGGTTTCCTCGAGACATTCAAGCAAGACGTGTTGAACAATAAGCTGCGCCAAGTGATCTGGATTGTGGCGCCTTCGACATACTCGGAGCATCCTGGGCCCTCAAGCCCCGCGCAAGGGGCTTGGTACACGCAAGAAGTCCTGGATGCGCTGACGGCGAATCCCGAGGTCTGGAGCAAGACGGTGTTGCTCGTGAACTTTGACGAGAACGACGGTTACTTCGATCACGTGCCTCCGCCTTGCGCGCCGTCGATGGATGAAACCGGCGCGAAAATGGGCAAGACGACGCTCAGTGACGAGGATCTTTCTTACGAGTACTACACGCATCCCATCGTCGATGGGGCCAGGATGCCACCGCAGGATGGCGATTGCTATGGTCCGGGTCCCCGCGTGCCGATGTATGTGATTTCACCGTGGAGCAAGGGCGGATGGGTGAACTCGCAGCAGTTCGACCATACCTCGGTCCTGCGCTTTTTGGAGGCGCGCTTTGGGATTGAAGAAACCAACATCAGTCCGTATCGCCGCGCCGTGTGTGGTGACCTGACCAGCGCGTTTAACTTCGCCACGCCGAACGAGGAAGTGCCGACGCTGTCCGGCCGAACGACGAAAGACGCCGCCGATGCGTTGATTTTGTCGCAAGAGGCCTTGGGCGCCGTACCGCTGCCCAACCCTCAGTCAGTGCCGGACCAGGATACCGGTACCCGTGCGTCGCGTGCTTTGCCGTATGAGTTGCACGTCAGCGCCCGCGCCGATGCGGGCGCAGCGACCGTGCAATTGATTTTTGCCAATTCGGGGAAGGAGGCTGCGGTTTTCCACGTCTATGATCGTCTGCATCTGGACCGCATTCCGCGTCGATACATGGTTCAGCCCGACAAGCAATTGGACGATGTGTGGGAAGCGGGTGGCGACAACGGTGAGTACGACTTGTGGGTCTTGGGTCCCAATGGATTTCACCGTGCGTTCACGGGCGATTTGGCCGTCCAGGCCGCACAGACGGCTGCCGCACCGGAGGTGCGTGTGTGCTACGACGTGGCCAATGGTAACGTCTACCTCACGATGATGAACGCCGGAAATGGCAACGCCGACCTGGTCGTGACGGCCAATGCCTACTTCAATGGCGAGACCTGGAGTGAGACGGTAGGGGCGGGGGCGTCGAAAGATCTCCACTGGGACCTCGGCGGCAGCTCACGCTGGTACGACTTCACGGTCACTTGCCCAGCCCTGGCAGGGTGGAGTCGCCGCTTTGCGGGGCGTGTCGAGACCGGTGAGGATGGCATCAGCGATCCCGCGATGGGGTTTGATGGCTTTTAAGGGTTAACACAATACTCTGCTCTTCTGCGTTCTTTGCGGTTTTTGGAGAGTGATGCAGGAGGAGGTGGTGGAGTGTATTGACTGATGTTCTGCGATTGGACCCAACCGGGAGCGCTGTTCCAGGTTGGGCCAAAACCTATATCTGTTTTATTAATCGCGGGATAGGCGTGAAACACCGCGTCTAGTCGCGAGGCCCAATCATTTAGAAAGCCAATGTTGTCCAAAAAGTAATTGATGATCGTCGCTAACGGATAAAAACTGCGGTCACCGCTCGCCCCGATCTGCTTACGTCGGTATTCCATCGGTACTACGTCAACGCGCATGCGCCACAGGCGGCCATGATGCGCAACCGTATTTCGCAGCACTGTGAGCGTGTGAAGCCACGAACCAAACACATTGATTGTGTCCACGTTGAAGAATTTCGCGATGTTTTCTTTGAGAGTCTTATCGGCGAGGAGGCTGAATGTCTTGGACCATGCGCCGAAGCTAAGGCATTCACAGGTAGTCCAGCTGGGTGGCACAGGAGGATAGGTGTACTGTTTCCGATAGTGCGCGACGTAAGCACGCTTATGCGCGCGGTCTACCTCTTTTTTTTTTGACGTTGGGGTAGACGGGATTGGGTGTTTGAGCAAAGAGACAATCCTCCATGAACCAATGTGGATTCACTGCCTCGCTTAAATAACTGGCTATGCGTGCGTGAACAGCAACCTCGATTTGGTCGAGCGATTGCCAAGTTATTAATCGCAAGGCGCGATCAAATTCGTATCTGGCGATCACATCATCAAACGTTGTTCCGGCAGGGAATGCTCCGTTTGAGTCTCTAAGATGAAACCAATAGCCTTTGAGGCGATAGCCGCCCACCATATGCATATACGGTAAGGCTGTTGAACGGTTAATGGCCATGCCCGCTGTCTCGAGCTTTGCGAGAAGTGCTTCAGCTGAGAGGTGCTGGGAGTTCAACCAGGCAATCGGTCGAATCAGACCAATCCTATAGCCTTTTGGCGGCGCCCCTTTCTGCCCCGGCATGAATGTCGGGTTTCCGGAACGCCCAATGAAAAACCCACCTTTTGCACTGCCTTTTTCAAGGCACGTGTGGTGGGTGCGTTACCGAAATTAAAGCACGGCTGTTAACCGAGGTCAACGTTGCGCGAACAGGCCGGAATGCAATTATTTTATATAAACGAGAAAAATTCTCATTTGTGTTTGTTGCAAGCGTGATGTGAGACGTTTCGGCGCGCAGCCTCGTAGAATCATGACAACGTGCGGTAAGCTTACGATATTGCCTCATTGGGGACAGCCGTACGTTCTGTACGACTGGATACGTTCATCCCCCGGCACTATAAGAACCAGAGCTTGAAACCATTTCAGGTTAGCTCTGGCAAGTTCGGAAAATTCTGCAAATTTATGTCCATTGGGCAACGTTAGTTGTTCGTGGGCACCAGAGGAAAATCGTCATGGCATCGGTTAATAAAGTCATTCTCGTCGGCAACCTGGGGCGCGACCCCGAAGTGCGTTACAGCCCGGATGGCGCGGCGATTTGCAACGTCTCCATCGCGACGACCTCGCAGTGGAAAGACAAGGCCAGCGGCGAGCGTCGCGAGGAAACCGAGTGGCACCGCGTCGTCATGTACAACCGCTTGGCTGAAATCGCGGGCGAATACCTGAAGAAAGGCCGCCCGGTCTACATTGAAGGTCGTCTGAAAACCCGTAAATGGCAAGATAAGGACACCGGCGCTGATCGCTACAGTACGGAAATCGTTGCTGATCAAATGCAAATGCTGGGTGGCCGTGAAGGCGGCGGCGAGGGCGGTTACGGTGGCGGTGGCTACGACGAAAGCGCACCGCGTCAGCAGCGCGCCCCGGCTCAACGCCCGCCCGCCCAGCGTCCGGCCTCGGCAGCTGCCGCGCCGGCGGCGGGCGCGGCGGCGAACCTCGCGGATATGGATGACGATATTCCGTTCTGAATCGCACCTCAGCGGTCCACGTAAAAGAACCCAGACAGGCAAATAACCTGTCTGGGTTTTTCTTTTAGAGCTTGAGTCATGCGCATGTAAAGTTGCGCCCCTAGATTCCTTGCATCGTTCCATTCGCGTCGCGGAACTCCATAACAAGGAAGGCACTCATGTTTGGTCGTCGATTAGTCCTGAGCAGCGGTTTACTGAGCTTGGCGCTGCTGGCAGCCTGCGGTAGCGATGGTGATGATGATGACAATCTGCCGCCGCAGGCCACCAACTACTCGTTGCAGATTTTGCACACCAACGACCATCACTCGCATCTGGACGGCAGCGCGTACGACCTGCAGTTGGGGAACGCCATGGCGCGCGTACAGATGGGCGGCTTTTCACGTTTGGCCGGCGTGATTGATCGCCTGCGTACGCCAGACACACTGGTACTGAACAGTGGCGAACTGAATGGCACGTTGTACTTCAGCCTGTTTAAGGGCGAACCCGACTTCAAACTGTTCAATGCGCTGGGGCTGGATGCTTACCAGTTGGGTAATCACGAATTTGACGAAGGCGAGGCCGTGCTGCGCGGCCTGGTCGACATAGCCACGTTCCCGATTCTCGGTGCCAACGTGAAACCGACATCGCGTAGCCCTCTGTATGGCGCGCCGATCAAGCCCTATGTCATTCGGGAAATGAACGGCCAGAAGGTAGGCGTGATCGGCATCTTGAAAGTGGAAAAAACCGTGAACTCATCGATGGTGACCGATGCGGTGGAATTCACGGAAGAGATCTCGACAGTGCGCGAGAACGTTGCCGAGCTGGCGGCGCAAGGGATTAACAAGATCGTTGTGCTCAGCCACCTGGGTTATGACGGCGATATCGCGCTGGGCCAGCAGGTGGACGATATCGACGTGGTCATTGGTGGTGATACGCATGAACTGCTGGATTCGACAGGTGAATTAGCGGCGATGGGGCTGGAAGTCGATGGTGCTTACCCGACCGTCGTGTCGGCGCCGGACGGCAAACCGGTCTATATCGCTCAGGCTTGGGAGATGGCGCATGGTCTGGGGGTGCTGAATGTCGAGTTCGACCCGCAGGGTAACGTGCTGGTCGCCGAGGGCAGCATCGTGCTGCCCCTGGACAAGCCGTTTCTCGAAGCCAATGCACAAGGCGAGTTTGTCGCCGTGAGCGCCGGGCGCGAAGCCGAGATCGCCGCATTGATCGACACGTCGCAAACGCTCACGCTGCAGGAGCCAGATCCCGCTGTTGAGGCTATTCTCGCCCCATACGCCAAGGAGCTCGAAGATTTCCGTCAGCAGACGCTGGGCTCGGTGGCGCAGACACTGCCGTTCGATCGCATTCCAGCGGCTTTCGCGGCCGGCAGTACGCCTACCGGCAGCTATGCCGCCTACTATGTGGCCGATGCGTTCCTGAAATATATGCCGCGCGCGGATATCGCGATCCAGAATGCTGGCGGGGTGCGTACGCAGTTCCTGCAAGGTCCATTTTCTGTGGCCGACGCATACACCATGCTGCCGTTCTCAAACACTGTGGCTACCGTCACCCTGCGCGGCGATGGTGTGATCGCAGTTCTGGAAGACGCCGCGCAATATGCGTTGACCTCGGGCTCGACGGGCGCATTCCCGTATGCGTCGCATCTGCGTTTCGACGTGTACAAGAGTCAGCCTCGGGGCAGCCGCATCCAGGGTGTGGAAGTCAAGGATCGCACTACGGGCACCTGGGGGCCCATTGATAAGAACGCCAACTATCGTGTCGTGACCAACTCGTTCACCGCCCTGGGCAAGGATGGCTACGACACGTTCGCCCAAGCTATCGCGGCAGATCCTGGCGTGCATGAAGACAGTTCGGTGGCCTATGCGGTACCACTGGTCGAATACTTTCAGAAGCACTTACCTGGCAATGAACTGCCGGTGTTAGATCCCGCCGAGTACAGTCTGAAATCGGTCGTTGACTGATCCCATGTAGGCACACAGGGCCGGCAAACATCCCAGAACTCGCCGCCGTCATCGGCAAAAAATTCATTGCACGCGCTGATTCAGCACGTGCACGGTCTTGAGCAGACCGGGCAGCATGCGGGCGGCGAATTTTTCAGGCTCCCATTCGTGTAGCGACGCGGCGATATGCACCGCTCCCGCCGGTCTGCCGTCTTCGTCTAGTACCGCGGCTCCCAGAGTGAGTTCGCCCACGATCGATTCCTGCACCGCCATCGCATAGCCGTCTTTCCTGGCTGCGGCGATCTTGGCCATGATCGCGTCCACATCCGTGATTGAGTGGGGGGTGAGGGGCGTACGCGTGCTAGCCAAGACGATCTGCAGTGCTTCCTCCTCGGGCAGTTTTGCCAGCATGGCGCGTCCACCCGCGCTGCAAAAAACGGGCATACGCCGACCTACGAGTGTGGTGTAAAACTTTTCTCGCTTGCTTTGCAGGCGAATGACATAGACCAGCGTTGTCCTGTCGAACAGGCTCAGATCGACGCGCTCTTCGCACTCGCGGCGTAACTCGATAAGGTGTGGGGTGGCCACTTCGACCAGCGGGTTGGTGCGCACATACTGGAACGAAAAATCCAGCAACTGGCGGCCCAGCGCATAGCGACGCGTGTCTGCACATTTTTCCAGATAGCCCAGTTGATGCATCGTATGAGACATGCGTTGGGCCGTGCTTTTGTCCAGTCCACTGCGCGTGGCGATTTCTGTGAGACTCAGGTAACGGCCCGCGCCTGTGAACGCCCGCAATACTTCCATGCCCTTAGCTAAAGCGTTTACAAACAACGGGTTATCCCTAGGGGGTGTAGCGGGGCTTTGCATTGACGGTTCTCTTTCTAGTGCCTAATATTATTGTATGAAAATACCAGGTATTGCATTGCAATACAATAACTGGCGCTACTAAGTAGTGCCTTACAAAGGGAATACTCATGGCAGCCGGTACCACATCCCCATCTATGCCTGATGTTTCGACGGCCCAGTCCCGTAAAGCCATCTATGCCGCCTCCATCGGCAATATGTTGGAGTGGTACGACTTTGGCGTCTACGCCTATCTGGCGACGATGATCGCTGCCAAGTTTTTTCCCGGCACTGATCCCACGGCATCGTTATTGGCTGCTTTTGCCGCCTACGGTGTCGGTTTTCTGGCCCGGCCGTTCGGCGGCATCGTCATCGGACGCATGGGTGATGTACGCGGCCGCAAGGTTGCCTTGGTGCTTACGATCTTCATGATGGCATTCGGCACTATCGGCATCGGGCTGCTGCCATCCTACGAAACGATCGGTATTTGGGCGCCTATCTTGCTAGTGGCCTTGCGTATCATCCAGGGCATCGCCGCGGGCGGCGAGTGGGGGACGTCCACCGCGTTCATCATCGAGTGGGCCCCCCCGGAGCGGCGTGGTTTCTTCGGCAGCTTTCAGCAAGTCAGCACGGCAGGCGGATCGTTGCTGGGTTCGGCTATTGCGGCCTTGATCACCACCGTTCTCACCAATGAACAAATGCTGGCCTGGGGTTGGCGTGTGCCGTTTATCCTGGGTGTGGTGCTGGTGATAGTTGGGGTTTACATTCGCCGCAACGTCGACGAGACGCCGTCGTTCCAGGCCACGCGTAAAGCCCCCGTCAATGAGCCGGTGGTCTCCGGTTTGGGACTTGGCGTGTTGGCATTCGGGTTCACGATATTCTGGACGGTCGCTTACTACGCACTGCTCGCGTGGATGCCCACGTTCACACAGCGGTACGCCGGCCTCACGCCTTCGCAGGCGTTATGGTGCAACACCGTCGGTCTCATTGCCATGGTCATCGCCATTCCCCTGTGGGGGGCGTTGTCCGATCGCGTGGGGCGTCGGCCGTTGTTGCTTGCCAGCGCGATTGGTATTGGCGTGCTGGCCTGGCCTCTGTTTTCGTTGATGGCCAACATCGGCGGCATCGCGGTGGTGATGCCGATCCAGATTCTGCTGGGTGTATTACTGGCGCTTTATTCCGGCCCCGGTCCTGCCGCCATCTCGGAAATTTTCCCGACACATCTGCGCTCGACGTGGATGTCTGCCGGCTACACGGTTGCGGCTGCTGTGTTCGGCGGCTTCGCACCCTTCATGGCGACATGGCTCATTGACGCAACGGGTTCACCGGTGGCACCCACCTATCTGTACCTCATGCCCGCCGCGCTCATCTCAGTGATCGTCGTGCTGCGCCTGAAAGAAACCAGCGGTCGCCCCTTGCGCTGATCGCTCACACGGAGAACGCTCATGTCTGAACACACGTCCCTCGAACCCTGGCAATGGCCCGATGCGCACTGGCAGAAGCTGGTGGATCGTGTACGCGCAGGACGTTCGCTGCATCCCACGCATTGGCCCGATGGCGCACGCTGTGCCGTCGCGCTCTCATTCGATTCCGATCACGATTCAAACGAATTGCGCGATGGCGGCAAGTCGATAGGTCGTCTGTCGTGGGGGCAGTATGGCTCTCGTGTGGCCGTGCCGCGCATTCAGAAGCTCCTTGCCCGCTTCGATGTGCGCGCCAGTTTTTATGTGCCGGCGGTCGTGGCTAAACTGTATCCGGACGAGCAGCGCAGCCTGACTGCCGATGGCCACGAAATCGGCATTCACGGCTGGATCCATGAACTCAACTCGGTCCTGCCGGCCAAGGACGAGCGCGACCTGATGATGCGTGCGGCCGATGTGTTGGAGGCCGTCACGGGCAAGCGACCCGTCGGCTTGCGCACGCCGTCATGGGACTTCAGCGACTCGACGCTGGCGATAGAAAAAGAGATGGAATTGTTGTATGACTCGTCTTTGATGGCCGACGAGAACTGCTATGAACTGATGCTCGAGGGCGAACCCTCGGGTGTGGTGGAAGTGCCGGTAGAGTGGGTGCGCGATGATGCCGTGTATTTCATGATGAACCGCTTTCAGTCGCTTAGGCCCTACACCGCGCCTACCGATGTACTGGATATTTTTGTGCGCGAGTTTGAAGCAGCCTATGAAGATGGTGGCTTGTTTCAGCTCACCATGCATCCGCACATCATCGGCTATCGTTCGCGTATCTGGATCCTCGAAGAAGTGATCCGGCGCGCTCAGGCCAAAGGCGATGTCTGGTTCGCGACGCATGCCGAGGTTGCTGCATGGTCGCTCAAACACGCCGCGCCATGACCCTGTCCGGCAAACGCATCATCGTCACCGGCGCGGCCTCCGGCATCGGGCTTGGAACGACCCAATACCTATTGGCGATTGGCGCGCGAGTCGGCTTGCTCGATCGCGATGAGGCCGGCTTGCAGCGCGTTGTGGCGCATTTCGAAGGGCGGGCGGCGCCCGTCATCGCGAGCGCCGACGTGGCAGACGTCTCGCAGGTCCGGCGCGGGGTCGATCAACTCGTCGCAGGGCTCGATGGCCTGGACGGCCTGGTGAACTGCGCGGGCGTCGATCTGCTGCGTGATTTCGAGCAGATGACGGCTGAAGATTGGCAACGGTTGCTGGGCGTGAACCTCATGGGGCCCGTCAACGTGTGCCATGCCGCGTTGCCGGCATTGAAACGCGGGGTCAATCCGGCCATTGTGAACGTGGCGTCGGCCGCGGGGTTGCGTCCGCTTGCGCAGCGCACCGCCTACTGCAGCAGCAAGGCCGCACTGGTGATGTTTGGAAAGGCGCTGGCGATGGATCTGGCCGCCGACGGCATTCGCGTCAATACCGTATGTCCGGGCATTGTCGATACGCCCATGCTGCAGGATTCGGTGCGCACCGCGGTTGATCCGGGGGCGGCGATGGCGGAGATTTCCGATCGCTACTTGATCAAGCGCGCGGGCACAGTTCAAGAGATCGCGACCGCCATTGGCTTCATGCTTGACGACGCCGCGGGCTATATCACCGGAACCTCGCTTGCCGTGGATGGTGGAAGAAGTTTTCACTAAGTCCGTTCGACATTCACTCATTTCACTTAGGCCATTATGAGTCTGGAACAACAGCTCGCCGCTTTACCCCTCGACACCGAATCCATGGTGACGCGCCTACGATCATGGATCGAGTGCGAAAGCCCCAGCTATGACGCGTCAGCGGTCAATCGCATGATGACGATCGCCGCCGAAGAGATGGTTGCCATGGGAGGGCGGGTCGAACGCATTCCTGGTATGGCGGGCATGGCCGATTGCATCCGGGCGACTTTCTCGCAGAGTGGGGAGCCGGGCATTCTGGCCATGGGGCATCTCGATACGGTGCACCCCGTGGACACGGTGCAGCAATTGCCATGGCGTCGCGAAGGCGGCCGGTGCTATGGGCCGGGTATTCTTGACATGAAGGGTGGCAACTTCATCGTGCTCGAAGCGCTGCGCCAACTGAAGGCGGCGGGTATTCCGACCGGACTGCCTGTGACCGTGCTTTTTACCAGCGACGAAGAAATTGGCAGCCCGTCTACGCGCGCCCTGATCGAGACCGAAGCCGCACGCCACAAATACGTGCTGATTCCGGAGCCGGCGCGCCCAAATGGGGGCGTGGTGACCGGTCGTTATGCCATTGCGCGCATGAGCCTGCGAGCGACTGGCACACCCAGTCACGCGGGTGGGCATCTGAGCCAGGGTCGATCTGCCATCCGTGTCATGGCGGAAAAATTGATCGAGCTCGAACAAATGACCTGTGAGGATTTCACGTTTAGCGTCGGCGTCATCAACGGCGGGAAATGGGTGAACTGCGTCGCCCGTGAATGTACGGGCGAGGCTTTGTCGATGGCCAAAACACAAGCCGATCTGGACATGGCGATCAGCCGCGCCAAAACGCTGGTATTTGAAAACGCGGGTGCGAGTTTCAGCGTCGAAGTCACTGCGACTCGCCCGATCTGGGATACGACCGACGGCACGATGCAGCTGTACGAGGTGGCAAAAGAAGAGGCGGGTCGCATTGGATTTTCACTGCCGCATCAGTTGTCCGGCGGTGGTTCAGACGGCAATTTTACGGGCGCGCTGGGCATGAATACGCTCGACGGTTTGGGCCTGCGAGGCGCGGGCATGCACACCTTGAATGAATACATTGAAGAAGACAGCCTGGTTGAGCGTGCTCGCCTGATGGCGGGTTTGCTGGCACGGCTGAATTAGGAGTAAGCGATGCGATTTTCCGGGAAAACGGCATTGGTGACGGGGGCGGCGCGCGGTATTGGCGCTGCGATCGCCGCGCGACTGGCAAGTGAAGGCGCCCATGTCGTGGGCCTGGATATGCGAGCATTCGACTCGGTAGAAAGCGCGGGTGGAGGAAAGATTGACGCCATACAGGCCGATCTGTCCGACCCCGCCGTGTCGCTTCGTATGGCCGAGCACTTTCAAGGCACGTCGCTGGACTTTCTGATCAACAACGCAGGTATCGGAAACGCCAAGCCGATCGATCAGACGAGCGATGCGGATTGGTCGCGTTATATGGACATCAATCTGAGCGCGTCTTTTCGGATGTGCCGCGATCTTCTGCCTGTGCTCACGCCGGGTGACGCAGTCATCATCAATATGACCTCGGTGTTCGGGTTAGTGGGATTTCCTGGCTCGCTACCTTACTCGGTGAGCAAGGCGGGGCTGGCTCAGATGACACGACAGCTCGCTGCCGACCTGGGACCGCGCGGCATTCGTGTCAATGGCATCGCCCCGGGAGTGATCGAGACCGACCTTACGCGAGAGCGCATCGAGCAGAATACGTGGTACCAGCGCATCATGTGCGACGCAACGGCCTTGCGTCGCAATGGCACACCGCAGGATGTGGCCGGCGCCGCCGCGTTTCTGTGTTCGCCGGATGCCTCGTTTATCACAGGACAGATTTTGGTTGTAGATGGGGGCTGGCTTGGGGCGCGTTACCTGGCGCCTGACTCGTAGCCCTCTTGGTGGGAGACGCCCGTCTGTTGTGTACAGATGGGTTTTCTTTACCCAGACTTTATGGGCTTGCTTTCGCTGTCGACCGCATTAATGTTGCTGTCGAATCCGTACTCTTGCATCAATTGCTTGAAGTGCTGAAGATCATGCACTGCGACGGGGCCTAGCTTCTGTGCCAAACGCACCATCAAAATCTCAATGATAATGAGATGGGCGAGGTGCGTTTCGGTCCCCACAGGGCGAAGCGGATCCTGAGGCCCTGAGATGGCGAGCACCAAATCCGCCACCTCGGCCAAAGGACTGCCGGACTGCGTCAAGGCGATGACGGTTGCACCGTGAGTACGTGCATAACGCGCTGCGTCGAGCGTGTACGGCATGCGACCGACATGCGAGATAATGAATGCAATTCCTCTGGGGCCGAGCGTGCTGGCCGAGACCAGTTGTTGGTGAGCATCAAAAATCGCGTTGGACTGCACGCGCAATCGAAAGAGTCGACTTTGTAATTCGTTGGCGATGAAAGTCGAGGCTGCGCCGACGCAATAGCAGTCGATACGTTCTGCGATAGCCATACGATCAGTGATATCGTCGATCACTTTCGCGTCGATACTCTGAATCAATTCTCGAAATGACGAAATTGCGCCGTGAATCACTTTGCTAGCGACATCCGCAGTGCTATCGGTTGCGAGTACGCTGCGATGCAAATGCGATCCATTGGCGGCATAGCTTTGCGCAAGGGCAACCATAAAATCGCGCACGGAAATATAGCCAAAACTTCGGCAGGTCCGGACGATCGTGGGCATGGATACTCCTGCCCTTTTGGCCAGCTCTTCGACAGTGGCGACGGCCGCCGCCTGCGGGTCAGAAAGGATCACTCGGGCCACCAGGCCCTGCGACGGAGACAGGCTCGGCAAGCGTTCCTGAAGCTCTTGGAGTAGATTGTTCGCGCTGATAGGCATTATGAATGGGCGCCGGCCATACCTGCCTCATTTAGTTCGGCTGGGGTAGTCAGGTACTCCAGCCTCCGCGCATGCGGCATGGCGTAAATGCCCAACTATAGCAGGCACATCGTTGTTGATTTGGCCATTATCGCCACGTCCTAAAACACATTAATCAAGTTTTGGAATTTTGGCGGATTCAATGAGATTTCGATATTTTATCTGCTCGCTATTGATGAGTGTACGGAAGTCCTCAGGCGATCCGGGAACGGCAACAGCCCCAAGCTTGCTCATGGGATCCTGCACGGCATTCGTACGCAGTGCCTTATTCATTGAGGTATTGAGTTTATCGACAATACTTTGCGGGGTCCCCTTGGGTACGACGATCCCTCCCCAGGACACATTCTCATAACCCTTGATGCCGGATTCATCGAAGGTGGGCAGATCCGGGTATAGCGGAACCCGCTTCAGAGAGGTTATTGCCAGCGCCCTCAGCTTGCCACTATCAACTAACGGCATCACGACCGATGAGTTGCTGATGCTGTATTCGATCCGGCCTCCGATCAGATCCTGTAAAGATTGGGGATCGCCCTGGTAAGGCACAAATTGCACATCGAGGTTTGCCATGCTTCGGAGCAATTCTCCACCAATGTGACCACTGGTGCCGATACCCGAGGCACCGTAAGAGAGTTTCCCAGGATTTTCTTTCGCGTAGCTAAATAAATCCGGTGCTGTTTTTGCCGGATGATCGGCGCGCACGGCCAGTACGTTGTAAAGATTGAACATCAGGCCGACAGGCTCGAAATCTTTATTGGCGTCATATGGCAGGTGCTTGAACAGTGATGGATTCACGCTCAACGTATTGACGTTCGCATAGCCTAATGTGTAGCCGTCCGGCTTTTGGCGTTTGATGGCTGACATGGCAATAGTTCCACCCGCGCCTGGCCGATTCTCGATCACAAATGAAGTATTCAGCTCTTTGGCCAACTCGTTGAAGACGATGCGGGTAAGCACATCGGCAGACCCACCTGCCGCTGAGTTCACGATCACGGTGATTGGCTTGTTAGGCCATGAGTCGGCGGGATCGGTCGCGTGGACCGGCGAGGTAATAAAACCAATAAGAGGGGCGACGAACAGCAAGAGTTTTTTCATGATGGATTTCAACCTGATACGGAGCGGTAAGGATCATCCGAGACATGTAATTAATTTACATTCAAGACATGAGTGGCGGCCCTGATATAAAAATTAATCCGGTGATTTGGGTGTTTTGCATCTAATTCACAATATTGCGTGTAATATTATTACCAATTTACAGGAGACTTTCATGCTCGTACAAACCCTAGGACATGCACCTCTCTCTTCTGATGGTGAAGCCCGCCCGCTTTCACCTGCAACGCGCGCTGGTGATTTCGTGTTCGTATCAGGGCAAGTTCCTCTGAGCGATGCAGGCACGATTGTGGAAGGTGGAATCGCAGGTCAGACACGGCAAGTCTTTCGGCGTGTCGAGGCTGCGCTGGCCTTGGCGGATTGCTCGCTCCAGGACGTTGCCAAGATCACGGTCTGGCTGGCTGATGCTGGGGATTTTGCCGCGTTCAACCAAATCTACATGGAGTGTTTCGGGGCTCACCGACCTGCTCGCTCGACGGTGCAGGCGAGATTGATGGTGGATGCTCTCGTGGAGATCGAAGTGACCGCGTACAAGCCCGCTGTCTGAGACGAAGACACCATTCCCAACGAGATTTCACGAGATGACTACGACCTTCTCTTGTCTACATAGAACGGATGCGTTGGAACCGCATGACTGCCCGCCAGCGGACATCGCTACGCCTTGTCTAGTTGTCTTCGAGGATGCGCTTCTGCATAATCTTCGAGCCATGGTCGAGCGCTGCGGCGACATCGGACGGCTGATGCCGCATGTCAAGACGCATCGGGCCAGTTGGATCGTGACCCGACTGGTCGAGGCCGGTGTCACAGCCTTCAAAGTCGCCACCGTCGCGGAAGCGCGGATGGCCTTAGATGCAGGTGCCACCAGAGTGTTATGGGCTTACCCCACTGTGAATGCGCAGCACCTGGCCGCCTATTTTTCGTTAGCCGGGTCGTATCCGCAAGCGTCGCTCGGTGCTCTCGTAGACTCCCCCCAGGGCCTTGAGGCCTGGCGGCAATCGGTGCAACCAAATCGCTGGCCACTCAACCTGCACCTACACGTCGACCTGGATCCTGGCATGGGGCGCACGGGTACTGCCATCGACGTCGGGGCGCTGGAGCTGGCGGTTGCAGCACGCGCGCTGGGCTCCTTCGGTGGATGGCACGTCTACGACGGCCATATCCAGGACCGTGACATCGAACTGCGTCGTAGCAAAGTAGGTGCGATCGCCGATCAGATCCGCACGCTTGTTGCGCAGGGCCGCGACGCTGGGCTTGCCATCGAGGTGGTCGCTGGTGCCAGCTATAGTTTTGACCTTTGGCCGCATGACTTGGCGACCTATGTCGGACCCGGTAGTTGGGTTTACTCCAGTTCACAGCACGACGCCGATCTACCGCATCTGCGGTGCAAGCCTGCGGCGTTCGTGCTCGCAACTGTAGTGTCGCGGCATGGCTCGCGCGTGACGCTTGATGCGGGTTCGAAGGCGATCTCTCCAGACAAGCCAATGGCCGACCGTTTTCGTTGGGACAGCCCGATCCTGATGATGAATGAGGAGCACGTCGTGGTGGACGGCGCTGGTTTGGACGTCGGTGACCGTGTGATGCTGCTACCGCGACATGCCTGCACAACGGCTTATCTCTACAGCCAGGCGCTCGTGCGGACAGAGGACGGTCGCTGGGAGACCCGGGTACAACTGGGCAACTTGCGCTGAGATCGGGGCTGGCTGATGTTCGACTTGATATTCAAACACGGGACCGTCATCGACGGAACCGGTGCACCACGCCGCGATGCGGATGTTGGCATCGTAGGCCGCTACATTGAGGCGATCGGCGACTTGTCGGGCGAACCCGCTCGCCAAATCGTCGACGTCGCGGGTTTGATTGTCGCGCCCGGCTTCATCGATTCGCACGCCCATGATGACCGCATGTTGCTGTCCAGCCCTGATATGACGCCCAAGCTTTCGCAGGGCGTGACGACGGTGGTGGTTGGCAACTGCGGCATCTCTTTGGCTCCCATGCCGCGAACGGTGCCACAACCTGTCACGCCGCCGCTGGATTTGCTTGATCGTAGCGGCGATTGGTTTCGTTACTCGTCATTTGACAGATATCTCGACGCGTTGTGCCGGCGACCACCGGCGGTGAATTTCGCCGCGCTTGTCGGGCACACCACCTTACGCGTGGCAGCGATGGAAGATCTAGGCGCGGCAGCGTCGGATACCGAGATCGCGCACATGCGCACGCTTGCTGTGCAGGCGCTCAAGGCCGGGGCTATCGGCATCTCGACGGGTTTGGCTTACACCACGGCCATGTCGGCCACTATAGATGAAGTAGTCCGAGTATGTGAGGACCTGCGCGCATACGATGGTATTTATTGCACCCACATGCGCGACGAGTCGGACGGCATCATGGAGGCCCTGGCCGAGACGTTCGAGATTGGCCGTCGACTTGATGTGCCAGTCGTGATTTCGCATCACAAGCTGAGCGGCGCACGCAATTTCGGCCGTTCCCACGAGACGCTGCCATACATCGAGCGTGCCATGCGTATGCAGCCCGTTTGCTTGGACTGCTACCCTTATCACGCGGGCTCGACCGTGTTGGAGGTCTGGCGCACGCGCCGCTGTGATCGCGTCATTGTCACGTGGTCTACCCCTCACCCGGAATTAGCTGGACAAGATCTCGACGACATCGCTGCAATTCTGGGAGTCGGTCGCGACGAGGCCACACAACGTCTGATGCCGGGTGGAGCGATCTATTTCTCCATGGACGAACAAGACGTGGAGCGCATTCTGACATTCCCTTGCACCATGATCGGCTCGGACGGCCTGCCGCATGACAACCAGCCGCATCCGCGGCTGTGGGGAGCATTTCCCCGAGTGCTAGGCCATTATGCACGAGGCAGAGGCCTGTTCTCGCTGGAAGTCGCCGTGCATAAAATGACTGGGTTGTCGGCGGCCAAGTTTGGCTTCAGCGGTCGCGGGGTGATTGAGCCGGGGGCGTGCGCCGATATCACGGTCTTCGATGCACGCACTGTTGATGCCGGTTTTGGATACGGTGAACCGATACGGCCAGCGTGCGGCATAGCGCATGTCGCGGTCAATGGTGTGCTGGCTTGGGCGGATGGCATGACGACCGGTGCGCATAGCGGCCAGCAACTGCGGCGATGCGTCACGTAGCTGATCGCGTTATATGGACATCAATCTGAGTGCGTCTTTTCGGATGTGCGGGGATCTTCTGCCTCTGCATTCAACGCTCCTATACTCAGTGCATCCCTAGAAAGAGATATCTGTATCAATCCAGCCTATTGCACGATCACGATTGGGGCAACTCGGTATTGCTTCCCTTGTGTCGTCGCGAGCTCGATGCGTCTGCGGTGCGTATTCGGCAAGTGTGAGTGGAATTTCCCAATTCATGGGTCATTTGAATAGTGCGGTCGTAGAGACCTCTATTTGCAAACTCGCATTTCAGTCTGATGGCCCGGTGCGGTCACGATGCGCGTTTTGATCCACGTTCTTAGCTGCATTATCAGACCAATTCCCCTTGTGGGCCATGGCAGTAATTTCTCATAATTGCTGCGGAAATTTTAATGTCGTGCATCGCTGTTTGTTCAAGCCCTTACCGTCGCATAGACGGTATTTCTAGAGTCTGGTTATCGCAGAATAGGTTGTATCGCAATGAAAATCATCAAAGCTACGGCTCTGCTCTTACTGCTAGGAACGCTTAGTACTTCTGTTCGCGCATTTTCGAGTACGGAAAGTTGCACTGCTGGCTGGACATCTCATCCTGCATTCTTCGAAAGCGCAATGCAGTACGACGATATGCAGAGTAAGGCCAATCCTACCGTTCACGTGTTGGTTAACGGCAAGGCCATCAAGATGATGTTGGATACAGGCTCTCAAACAAGTGTGCTCTGGGATGCGTTCTTGTTCGATGAGGTTCCAGACCACGATTCACAGCGGATCAATGCTCGTGTGGCTTCGGCCGATGCGGGAAAGGTGAGTGCGACACTGGAAGACGGGCATGGCGATTCCCGTGGAACTCAGCGGGGGAAAGATCCCGTTTCAATATCGCTTGCGAGCGCGAGGTGAATGCTGAGGTAAGGTCATTGCGAATGACGCGGATCATCATTGCGCATCGGCCTGAAACGATAGCGAGTGGGGATCGTGTCCTGCACCTTGAGCACGGTAGGATGGTGGGAGCGTATTGAGGAAAACACGATCTTGACCATCGCTCGGGATTCGTTTAAACCTGAAGCGAATGCAGCGGATCAGACGCCTCGTTGATGCTGCTTTCCTTTGCCGAATGCCGAGTACCCTGCAAAATTCACGTCAACCGATACTGACCTGCCGGGAGGACTGCAAGGCCATGGAAATCTTCGTCCAAACCCTGGTGACAGGCCTTCTCATCGGCGGGTTGTATGTGGCAATCAGCATGGGTTTCGCGCTGTCGTTCGGCGTGCTGGATGTCGTCGATCTCGCGATAGGGATGTGGGTCGTGTTGGGTGCCTACGCGGCTGTCATCGGTCGAGAGGTATTCGGCATTGAGCCGCTGCTCATGTTACCCATCGTCTTGGTGGTTTTTGGGCTGATGGGTTGGCTGATCGGCCCCTTCATCTATAGGGTTCGAACCAGCAACTACGCGTTGCCGGCATTGATGGCGCTGGCATTTACCTTCGGGATCGAAACGGCGATACGTGGAGGCCTGCTCGCTACGTTTGGCTATACCCCCAAGGCAGTGCAAACAGAGTTTCTCCAGGGGGTGTGGCACGTAATGGGTATATCGATACCCATCGTTCGGGCGGCCGGATTCGTTTTTGCGCTTGTGCTGGCGATGGCGCTGCTCGTCTTCCTGTATTTCACCCGATTGGGCCTCGCCATCCGAGCCATGGCGCAGAACAAAGACTCTGCCGGCTTGATGGGTGTCAACGTCAAACGCATGAGCACGTTCGTCTACGCTTTGTACGTCGGTGTCACCGGCATGGCAGGCGTGCTGGTGGGGGCCGTGTATTCCACGACGCCCCAAGTCGGCCTGCGCTATACGCTATTCGCATTTTTTGTCGTGGTGCTTGCGGGCTTGGGCTCGGTGATGGGGGTGCTGGTATCGGGACTTGCCCTCGGTATGTTGCAGGCATTCGTCACCGTCTATGTGGGAGCCGACTACACCCTGATGACGGTATTCCTGGTGTTGTTCTTGATACTGCTATTGCTGCCCAACGGTCTGGCCAGGAGAACCGTGTGATATCGAAACGATTCGCTGACCGGCGAGGTCCGGGTGTAGGCGGTAAGGTAGCGGTTATCGTTCTAGCGGCTATCTGCGTGTCAGTGCCGTTTTGGGCGGGACCGTATTGGATACGGATTGGCACAGGCATCATCATGTGGGCAGGGTTGGCGCTGTCCTGGAATGTCATTTGTGGGTATGCCGGATACATCAGTTTCGGTCATGTCGCTTTTTTTGGCATTGGCGCCTACAGCACGGCCATTCTGATGCAACCGGATTACAACTGGAATTTCTTTGCTACGCTGCCGGTGGGTGCGGTCATTGCCGGCGGGTTGGCGGCAATCGTGGGTTGGCCGGTACTCAAGCTGCGGGGCGCCTATTTTGCGATCGGCACGTGGGCGCTTGGTGAAGCTATCCGAGAGTTCGCCACGGTCGTGCCGTTCACAGGGGGCAGCTATGGGCTGTCGCTACCCCCCAATACCAGTTCTGCATTTTTCTATTTCACGATGCTCGGGGCCACGGTGGTGGCCTATGTCGTTTGCTATGTCTTGCTTGAGCGTTCGCGGTTCGGCTATCGGGTCAAAGCCGTGCGTGATAGTGAGATCGCGGCGCGTATGCAGGGCATCAATGCCGACCGCGTCAAAATCCAGGCATTTGTGCTCAGTGCTGTCATCCCGGCTGTGCTGGGAGGCATCAATGCTTACTGGATTACGTTCATTAATCCCGACAGCGTGCTGAACACCATTCTTACAGATCAAATGGTCGTCATGGTGCTGCTGGGCGGGCTCGGCACCTTGTGGGGGCCGGCAGTAGGAGCGGCGGTACTGTATTTTCTCAGCGAGCAGTTTTCGGCGCATTTCGGCGGCAACACGTGGTATCTGGTGTTCATCGGCGTACTGGTAATGGGCGTGGTACTCGTGCTGCCCAATGGTTTGGTCAGTCTATTGCCAGGGGCTCGAAAACGAGGCGTTCTCAACCAAGTCATTGGCGGTGTGGTGGGGGATATGCACCACAAAGCGCCGCGCGCCGATGCCGCGACGCCGAAGGAGGCCCGCCATGACAGTCATTGACGTGAGCGCATTGCGTCGCACATTCGGCGGCCTAGTGGCAGTACACGGCATCGACTTCACCATCAATGCGGGAGAAGTCATCGGTTTTATCGGACCGAATGGCAGCGGAAAGAGCACGTTGTTCAATCTGTTGACTGGCGTGCTCAAACCCGACAGCGGAAAAATCCGATTGTTTGGTGAAGACATCGTAGGGCGTCCTACACATCTGATTGCCAGAGCGGGCGTCGCGCGCACGTTCCAGATACCCATGCTGTTCTGGAACATGACGCTCTTTGAAAACCTGTTGGCCGCCACGGTGGAGGAAAACTGGGCTACCGCACCATCGCGTGCGGAGCAGGTGCTGGAGCTGCTCGAACTACAGCACATGGCGCATCATCAAGCGCGGGATCTGTCTGGCGGGCAGCAGCGTCTACTGGAAATGGGGCGAATCCTGATGCGTGATCCGAAGGTCGTGTTTCTAGATGAGGTCGCCGCCGGTGTGCATCCGCGATTGCGAGAGATCATTCTGGCCGCAATACGCAGGCTACGCGAGCGAGGTGTCAGTATTTGCGTCATCGAACACGACATGGAACTGACCCAGTCGATCTGTGATCGGATGATCGTCATGGACGCGGGCAAGGTGATCGCCGAAGGCAATTTCGATGCGGTGACATCCGATCCCACTGTCATGAAAGCCTATCTGGGAGATGTGACGTTATGACATCCCTTCAGGTCAAAGACCTCGATTCCGGTTACGGGCGTATCCAGATACTGTCCGGTGTGTCACTCGAGGCAAAGGCCGGCGCGGTCACGTGTGTTTTTGGACCCAACGGCTGTGGAAAAAGCACGCTACTGCGAGCCATCGCGGGCGCCGTCGATACGTGGAGCGGCTCAGTGCGGCTGGGCGATCAGGATCTTACGGGTTTGCCTTCGCATCGCGTCCTGCAGCACGGGGTGACCTTAATGCCACAGGGAGGTGGAGTCTTTCCCGGATTGTCCACCAAGGAGAACCTGCTCATGGGCGTGTATCTCTTGCATGACAGGGCGCAAAGGCGTCACGCCGTTGAGCAGCAACTCGAGAATTTTCCTCGGCTGCGCGAACGGCTGTCTACCAAGGCGGGACAGCTCAGCGGTGGCGAACAAATGATGTTGTCGATCGCGCGATCGCTCATGCTGAATCCTAAATTCATCCTGTTCGACGAGCCTTCCGCAGGGCTATCGCCGAAATTGGTGAGCGAGGCCTTGCAGCGGGTATCGACACTGGCAAAGCAGGGCGTCGGCGTGTTGATGGTCGAGCAGAATATCCAACAGGCGCTGCAAGTGGCCGACTATATCCACATACTCGCCAATGGCACCAATCGTTTCTCGGGCACACCAGCGGAGATTCCGAGTCAGAAAGATTTTATGCAGCTGTATTTAGGAGTGAAGGATTCATTCAATCAAGACAAGGAGTTGCATCATGGCTAGAAAAATGTCGCGCAGGGACTTTGTTGTTCGATCCAGCGTGTTGGCCGGCGGGGCGATCATGGCGCCACGCGTGTTTGCCGCCAGCGCCGATACCTTCAAGGTGGGTGCAGTTCTTGAGCTATCCGGCTCGGCCGCCTCCGGGGGGCAGGTTGCCAAGCGCGGCTATGAGCTATGGGTGAACACGGTCAACGCCGCGGGCGGCATCAAAGTCGGCGACAAAACTTATAAAGTCGAACTGATCATTCAGGATTGCCAGAGTCAGCCCGCGCAAGGCGCCAACGCCTGCGAGCGGCTTATCACAGAGGAAAATGTCGACGCGTTGTTTGGGGCCTATACCAGTGGCGTGCAAATCGCCATGAATCCCATTGCGGCGAAGTACCAAACGCCATGTATTGCCGGCTCCGCCGAGTCTCCGGGCAACTGGACGTCGCAACCCGCGTTTACGTACGGCATTATTCCTGCCGTTGACAAGACGGCAGGCAAGTCCATTGCCGAAGTCATCAGCGTTTCCAATCCCAAGGCCAAGACGATCGCCGTGGTGGGGGTGAACGAGCCGTTCTCCAAGGATACGGCCGTGGGTTTTCGTGAAGGCGCGGAAAGCGCGGGCTTGGAGGTGGTGTACTACACCCTGTTCCCTAAAGATGCGGACTTGACGCCTATCGCGACAACGATCGCGTCGAAAAAGCCGGATATCGTTGCGGTAGGCGGGCATGACGTATTGTTGTCGGACATGGTCAAGGCCTTGAAAGGCGCAGCCTTTACGCCTGGCGCGCTGATCCAGCACTATGGCATTACCGATGCGGCATTTGTGGACGAGCTGAAGAAGGACGCCGATGGTGTAATGGGCATCAGTGTCTGGCTACCTAATGCACCGTACAAGGACGAGCTCTTTGGCAGTGCGGCGGACTACGCCGCAGCATTCAACAAGGCCTATGGCTCGGATCCGGACTACACGGCTGCCGGTTGCAGCGCCGCGGGTGTCGTGTTGATGAAAGCGCTGCAGCAACTCGGTGCGGCGCCGGGTTTGGATGCCGATGCGAAAAGCAAGCTCAACGAGACCATTGCGAAAACCGATATCACCGCGTTTTACGGCCCGATCAAGTTTGAATCCAGCGGCGATCATTTTCACGATAATCTGGCGCCTAAACCGTTCCTGGTCCAGATCCAGGGCGGCAAGGTCGTAGCCGTGGCGCCGACCGACGCGGCACAGGCCAAGGTGGTATATCCGATGGTGGCGTGGAAGGATCGTTGACGGGAATCAAACAAGAGGCAGGTTTTAGCAGTGCGCGGGCAGCGGCACACACTCCTCGACCGTCTCGACGGCCTACCGGCCCGTAGTTACAGGCAGGCAAAAACGGCGCATACGGCTGCAGTAAGCGCTGTTTTCAGGCGGGGTCGGGTGGCCACAAGCACGGCTAGGGGCGCTGACGGCCGCAGGCACACTCTTTGCTGGCGACGGTGATGCCATTCATATCAGGAGATCACTATGTCCGTATCGAATCATCGCGAACCCGCTGGGCCGCCCGACGATCCCGCGTGGCCCACCGATCCCAGACCCGAGGAACCTGTGCCAGATCCCGATCGGCCACCCTTCGACCCGGATGAGGTGCCTGGTACACCGCAAGGCCCCACACCGTCCTCGCCGACAAGCCTGGATCTGGCGTAAGGCCCCGATGCCGAGCTATCTCGATTCAATTCTGCGCCGCGCCTGACGCCTGCAGATTTCCTTCCATTTTTTGATTCACTATCCAGAAAGCCTGCCAGTTGCTGCGTCGACATTTCCATCGGCACGAGCCCCAGCGAGTTAAGGCGGTCACGGACGTCAGGCATTTCAGTTTTTTATGCGGCGCGACTCGGACCCGGTCCTCATCTCCCTGGCACCTGTTCTGACTCGGTGCGCCGACCCGAGCCCTGGCTGTCGGCGCCGAACGCCAGCATCCTGGTCATCAGGTCAAGAGCTGACCACGATGTTGCCGGCTGCCGGGTCGTTGAACTATCAACTATCGGTTATCGTCATCGTTTCGGACCAGCAACAAGGACGCATCGACGATGACAAGCTCTACGCCTGAAGCACACGCTGAACCCATTCTGGAAGTCTTGCCGCGCGATCTGTCCGCATATCGGGAAGGCAATGTGGGCATTCCCTATGTTCATCGGTTTGAGTCCGGCAAGCCCGGCCCGCACGTGTTGATCAACGCCATTACGCACGGCAACGAGATCTGTGGCATGGTGGCCGCGACGCATTTGCTGGATACGGGTGTGCGCCCCAACATCGGGACGCTGACGATCAGCTTTGCGCATATCGAGGCATACGAGGCGTTCGACATCGAGCACCCTTACAACAACCGGCAGCTTGTCCATAACCTGAACCGTATCTGGACGTCCGGCATGTTGGACAGTGATGACGGCAGTCCGGAAGTCCGTCGGGCGCGCGTGTTGCGTCCTGTGCTGGATGCGGCGGACTACGTGTTGGACATTCATTCCACCCGGGCGCCGGTGCAACCGTTTTGGGTTTACAACGAATCGGACCGCAATACGGCGCTGGCATCCGCGGTCGGCGTGCCTGTGGTTCATCTAGTGATGTCGCCGGACAAATTTCCCGGCACGCCGATTATCGGCTACGGTCGTCATGGCGATCCCACCGCGCAGAAGGGCGGTTCGGTGGTCGTGGAGTGCGGTCAACATTTTGCCCGATCCGCTTCGGATCTTGCCACCGATGTCACGTTGCGGTTTCTCGCACATCTTGGGTTGATCGACGCACTAGAGGGTGCAGATGCGCCACCGGTACCGCAGCGTTATCGTCTGCTGGAGACACACGTCATCAAGTCAGAGAATTTTGCCTTTACCCGTCCTGTCGTGGGTTTCGAGACCTTTGACAAGGACGAGTTGATCGCAATGAACGGCACCGAAGAAATTCGTTCGCCTTGCGATGACTGCACGATCTTTATGCCGGCACGCGAGCCGATCGTCGGGCGGGAAGCAGTGTATCTGACGGCGCGGATCTGAGTTTGATCGTACGGGGCAGGGCAAACATAGGTGGCGGTTATTGTTTCGCCATCTTGCTGGCTTGCGCAAAGGCTTTGGTATCGAGATATTCCGAGCGGATTTTTTCGGCAAAGGCGTTGCCTTCGACGTCCGCGATCGGTACCATGCCGGCGGTTTTAAACTGCTCGCGCAATTTCGGGCTCTCCATTGCCGTGTGCACCGCAGCCATGAGTTTCTGGGTGATTTCGGGCGAGAGCCCTTTTGGGCCGACCAGTCCATACCAAGGACGCATGTTTAATTCTTTATAGCCCAGCTCCGCAAACGTCGGGACGTTTGGAAGTGTGCTCAGGCGCTCCGGCCACATCACAGCAAACGGCTTAGCCCTTCCGGACAAGACGAGTGGTTGTACTAAATAGTCCACGTCGAGCATCAAATCCAGGTTCTGCCCCATGAAGTCATTCATTGCCGGAGCCGAGCCCTGATACGGAATGCTTTCAATATTGATGCCGAGGCGATGGTTGATTTTGGCGATGATCATATGTCCGAGTGAACACATGCCCGGGGTACCTTGGGTCAGTTTTCCAGGGGAATTTTTAGCGGTTTGAATGATTTCTTTGAAATCCTTTTCCGGCATCTTGGGTTGCATGACCCATATCATGGGCATATCCGCAACAAGAGAGATGGGCGTAAAGTCGTTGACGGGGTCGTATCCCGTATTCGAATTACAGACTGGGTTAACAACGTGTGTGGATACGGCAGCAACGCCGAGTGTGTAGCCGTCTGGTTTTGCACGCACGACTTGTGCCGTACCAATGCCGCCGCCCGCCCCGGGCTTGTTCTCCACGATGATAGTGTTATCCATCACCTTTGAGAGGGCATCCGCCAGGCTACGCGCGACGATATCCGTAGGTCCGCCGGGCGCAAAAGGAACGATCAGCTTTATGGGTTTGTCGGGGTAGGCCGCATGAACTGACGCGGCAAACGTCATTGCCGCGATTGCGGTGAGGGCGTTTTTATATGTTTTCATTGTGTCTCCTACTGATGGATTACTTCTGGCAGAATTCATTGACGCTATACGAGCAGATATCTAGCTGCGCTTCAAACTCGGATCCTCGCCATGTAGGCAAGAAGTAGCTGCCGCAGGTTTTTTCTTCTTTCTTGATTTGAGCGATCGCGGACGCCAGGCCTCTCTGCCAAACATTCACGTTTCTCCAGTCGTCCACTTTTGATTCTTTTGCCAGATCAACCAGCCCGAAGTGAAATCCCCTGATATGCGGTAGTGAGGATAGTTGAGGTGCCGACTCGAGCTCTTGTGCTGATTCAATCATCACGTAAATATTCGCGGATGGTTCACCACTTTCCGCGAGCTTCGTCGAGATACCCTCGATAAACTGATATGTATATCCTCCAGAAAGTAGGAATTGCGTTCCACCAAATTTCAGCACCTTGTCGAATAAGTACTCGCCATGGGGAGGAATCCGAAAGATCGGCGTGAGTACTCCCGCTTTCTGCAGAAGCACCATGGCAAAGAGGTGACGCTCATCAACAAAACCTCCCTCACAGTCGACTTGAATATGGCTCCATCCTGCTTTGAGCAATTGGTGGGTGAGATTTAAATCCCATGCGATCGGATTGATCCAGGCCTGTGTCATCAGTGATTCTTTGTCGAGTATTTGGCCAAGCCTGCGGGACGGTTTTTTTGCGGATCTATACCCTGACGTCCTTGAGGGTTCTGGTAGACAAGCATCTCTTTGGCCATGGGGCGAGAGGGAAAATCTTGCAACCACAGTCGATAAAGCAGTCGTCCATGGGCTAGATCGTCGGGGTTTACGAACGAACGACGGGCGTGAAGAATCTGGTAATTATTCATCCATGCGATATCACCAGGTTCCAATTGGAAATCGAAGGCAATTTCGGGACGATTGGCGACCTCATCGAAGTAGTCCAATGCTTCTTGCTCAAGGCCGGCCAAGTCTCGACCTAAGTCCCGATATGCCACTTCGATGATTTCTCGAACGTATCGGCAACTGATGACACCGTTTTTCTCTGAAAAAACCGGGATTTTGTAAGGGGTAATGGGCTCTGATTCTGGATGTTCTTCGCCTCGACGATGATAGGGATACCCGGCTTCTAGGACCTGCAGCAGGTCGGGCCTTTCTCGGGCGATCACATCCCGAATTTTCAAGGAACTCGCAAAAACGCTTTCGCCGCCACTCAGGCTTTTTCGTACACACATCAAGCAGATAATCTCGGCCGAGTCGGTGTGTAGGTCCAATTGCCGGTCGCTGGTGTAGCCTCTCGAGCTATTTTTGTCGCGTACGGCGACATGGCCAAGAATGTCGCCGAACGAGCTTTGGGAAACCGCATTTCCAAGGTGCAAGCCTAGGCCCATGTAGATGATTTCCATGTCCTCAGGTGTGTATGCCGTGGCATCGATTCCGCGGCTGATGATGAGCCCGGAACCCCTGCGTAATTCTCGTAATAGCCCTTGCATCGTGGCGTCAATCGCGGGCGTAGAGAAGTCTTCTCGGGTGATGGTTTCCGTCGTGAGATCGCGTGCTTTCGCGCTTTTGATGCAGGAACTCAGATCATTCAAGAACTCTCTTGAAAATGGCTGTACTAGTTTTTTGTCGCCGCGCATTTCAGCGCCCCAGCCTGTGGGGAACTGCCCTTGTGACCACGCAATATCCGGGTTCTTGCTGTCTGTCTTCAACATTTCATCTCCTTCGTGATGATGGAGGCAATGTTGAATTCAATACATACGGCAATCAATCAGTAATTTTTAATGCCCTATGCGAATTTGTTGAGATCGCAGTACAGAAACCGCTTGCCGAACCTCGGCAAACTCCTCTACTGTTTTCGTACGTCAATACAACAAAAAAAGTAATGAGATGAAGCTCACCAGAAACCGGGGCCTGCCGCCCATCGCCAATATTGAATCGTTCATCAAGGTGGTTGAACTGGGTAGCGTGAGTGCCGCGGCAGACGAACTGGCGCTGACGCAAAGCGCAGTTAGTCGACATGTCATCGACCTTGAGCGATTTCTGAATAAAACGCTACTGACGCGAGGCACTACCGGGCTCGGTGTGACGACGGAAGCCAAAGATTTGGCGGCCAAACTCTCGATGCTATTGGGGGATATGAACTCGGTACTGTATGGTGTCGAATCGGGCACGTCCGGGAGAACGGTGCGTATATCCGCGCCTCCGATATTCTGCATACACTTGCTGGGCAAGCATTGCCATCATATTCAGACATTATTTGAAGCGAATATTGAGATCACATCTAGGATCGGTACGCCGGATTTATTGGCGGATGGCATTGATATAGCGCTGGTAAATACGCCGATTCCTCCGCCCCACTATACGACCGAGTTGCTGCTCGCCACAGAGTATTTCCCCTATATCTCCGCGGGGCTATTGGGTGCGCGATCTCCTGACGATCCTAGCTTATTTCGAGCCGAAGCTTTGATTGATCAGCTTTCGCTTAAAGATGCGTGGTCTGTATTTTTTCGTGAAAAGGCGTTGGGGCGTCCACCTGGCTTGCGAACCACTTTCTCTATCATTGATGCCTCACTGTCCGCAGTCTTGTACGGACAGGGTATCGCTTTCTTGCCAGAGTTTGCCGTAGAGGATTACGTCAAAGAGGGCCGAATGGTGCGTTTGGGCGCCACCTCATTTGCCTCGGCCCGCAGTCGGTATTATCTGTTGATGGCTAATACATTCGCCGATGATGCCCGGGCAAAACGCTTCAGTGAGTGGGTGCGAACCGTTTTGCCATCCCTGGACAAGAACAACAGGAAACGTCTGTCAGAGGCAGGCTCATGTCTATACCACCCGACCGCTTGAGTTGCCGATAACTCCATCGTTTACTGATGGCCTACCAACGATACCGCAGCGTCGCCATCACGGTCCGTTCGCCACCCCAGTAGCAGCTGACGGCTGTGCCCAGGCAATTGGCCACGTAGCGCTTGTCGAACAGATTGGACACGTTCAGCGCGACTTGTGCGCCTGCCAGCACCGGGCTGGCTCGGCCCAGATCGTAGCGGATGGCGGCATCGACCAGCGTGACGGCGGGGATGGCGTATTGATTGTTCAGATCGCCGTAGAAACTTCCTCGGTATGTGACACCGGCGCCCAAGCCCACGCCTTGGAGCGGGCCGTCGCGCAGCGTGTAGTCCGCCCACAGTGAGGCCTGGTGACGCGGCACGAAGTTGAGTTCGTTGCCGCGTTGCGATGCGGTGTTGGTCTTGGTGATTTCGCTGTCGCTGAGCGCGTAAGACATCGTCAGATCCAAGCCATTGTCAAAGCTGGCCTTGCCTTCCAGTTCGATGCCCTGCACCTGGGCCTGGCCTGTTTGTACGACAAAGCTGGTATTGACAGGGTCGGGCGTACTGACATTTTCTTGCGTGATCTGAAAAGCCGACAGTGTGACGAAGCTGGCGACGCCATCGGGTTGGAATTTCACGCCGGCCTCATATTGTTCTCCCGTGGTTGGCTTGAGTGCGGCGCCGCTGCGCGTGACGCCCGTCATCGGCTGGAACGATGTCGAGTAGCTCAGGTACGGTGCCAGGCCGTTGTCAAAGCGATAGATCACACCGACGCGGCCGGTGAAGCGATCGGCGTCGGCATCGCGCGACGCCCAATTCCACTGGCCGTCACCGCCGAGCGTGCCATTGTCGGTGGTACCGTCGGTCCAGTCGTAGCGACCGGCGAAGGTGAAGCGTAAGCGGTCCAGTTCGATCTGATCCTGGGCATATATCCCCAGTTGACTGCGTGTCATGTTGATCTTGGTGGCCGTAGGCGGACGTGTCACCGGAGTGCCGTATTGCGGGTCGAACACGTCGAAGAGCGGCGAGGCCGGAGGCAGCAACAGGCCTAGACTGCTTTCGTTGTAGCGAGATTTCTCCCGCAGGTAGTCCAAGCCGAACGTGACATCATGGTGTGTGGGGCCCGCCTGAAACTTGGCGTTGAGCTGATTGTCGATCTGGAATATGCGCGAGGTCTCAGGAAACGCCCATGCGTAGCGGATAGCCTCGGATTCCGACACCATGGCGCCGATCTGGACGCGGCGAGTGTTGGTGTCGACATTGGTGTACCGGGTGCTTTGGCGCAGGCTCCATGTGTCGTTGATACGATGGTCCAAGGTATAGCCGACCATGGTTTGTTCGTTGGTGAAGATGTCGTAACCAGGCTCGCCCACGAACCTGTCGCGCGGGATGTAGCCGTCGCTGCCTTTCTCCAGCGTGCCGATGACGGGCAGCACGGGAGCACCGCCGCCGCCATGGCTGGTGATTTTCTGGTACTGCGCTGTCAGGTTCAGGCTGGTGTCCGACGAGGGGCGCCATGTGAAGCTGGGGGCGATGAAACCACGATTGTCGTCGACATGTTGATATTGGGTGTCGCTATCGCGCAGAGTACCCGTCAGGCGATACAGGAATTTCCCCTCTTCGTCCGCCGGGCCCGAGAAGTCGAACGATCCTTGATAGCGATTGAAGTTGCCGACTTGCAGTACCACTTCATTAAAGGGTTCCGCGGTTGGCCGCTTGCTGGTCATGTTGACTAATCCACCCGGCGCGCTCTGACCGTACAGACCGGAGGACGGGCCCTTCAGGATCTCTACGCGCTCCAGGCCATAGGTGTCGATACGCGGTTGCGAATACCCACGCGAGCCGAACGGCAGTAGCAGGCCGTCCAGATAGCGCGATGGGGTGAAGCCGCGCACCGTCAGCCAGTCATAGCGCACGTCGTTGTCGCCGTATTGCGCGAACACACCTGGCGTATAGCGCACGGCCTGGGCCAGCGACGTGACGCCGCGCTCGTTCATTTCACGGCGGGTGATGATGTTGACGGTCTGGGGGGTGTCGATCAGGGCGGCGTCGGACTTGGTGCTGGACCGACTGCGCGTGGCGACGTAGTCGTCTCCGGATGTCGGCGAGGCATCCTGAGCGCTTTGCACCACGATCGGGGCCAGTGTCGTGACATCGACTGGCGTAGATGTTTGCGCTACGGCCGTGGCCGAGGTGGCAAGGGCAGCCAGCAGCGCCAACGGCGGCGGCTTGATGGAAAAGACCACGGTGCGTTCCCCAGATCAATTTATAATTAACAAGAATCATTCCTATGCGTCGGCATCATTCCAGAAGTCCAGGCTTCTGTCTGACGGTTTCCCGGCGAGAATTAGCGGTTTTGCCGCTCGTCCGCGCTTTTGCACACACTTCTTATGCCTGTCAGCGCCGCCACTTCCCCGATCATTCCACCTCAGCCCGAGCTGTACTCCGCGCCGATCAAGCCGCACGAATGGTGGCGTGGCACTTTGCCGACGGTGCCGGCAACCGACGATTGGGAAGCCGTCATCGATTGCGTGCTGCGGGTGGAAGAGGGGGTCAGCCTAGTCGTGCTGGATGGCAGTCCGCCGCGCGCGCTGACGATTCCCGCACCGGGTGCCCCGGTGTTTGGCATGCAGGTCTGGCTGGAAGGCAGCGCCACGCTGGCGCTGGACGGTGGCGAACCTTTGAGGTTGAACGCCGGGGCGGGGCTTTTGTTCAATCACGAAAAGCCGATGCGTTGGGCAATGCAGTTGCATGCGAAACAGCGGGTGCGGATGGTGGATGTGCGCTTCACACCCGAAGCGCTGGCGCGGGCGGGCGATACAACGCTGGTGGCATTACTACGCGAGCGATTCCGCCATGATGCCAGCGTGCCAGCGCACGGCTCATTGGTCGCCACCGTGGATGCGCCGTCAAGTTTGAGGGCGCTGGCCAACGCGTTATCTGGTGACGCGCCGTCCTCTCCCGGGGCGCGACGCCTCTGGTATCGCGCCAAATCACTAGAAATGCTGTCGGCGTTTGTGCAAGTACTGTCTCTGCCCCAGGCGCTATGCAGCCCTACGGAGCGTGAGCTGCAGCAATTGCACGATGCTTGCCAATTATTGCGCGAGCGTTACGCGGAGCGGTGGCCACCCGCACGTCTGGCGCGGGCAGTTGGGCTTTCGGAGAAACGGCTGCAGCAAATCATGCGTGACCGCCTGGGCCGGTCGGTACATGCCCAATTGAGCGAGGTCCGTCTGGAGCGGGCCTCGGGCCTATTGCACGCGGGGGCCAGCGTGACAGAGGTGGCTTGGGATGTGGGATTTTCCAGCCTGAGCCACTTCAGCAAGATCTTTAAAGCGCGGTACGGCATTTCGCCGCGCGCCAGATAGTGAAATGGTGCGCACACATCTCCCCGGAGACGCGCCCGAGATCCATGACCAAGCTGGCGGACAGTCTGCATCGAGGGGGTGTCTGCTTCGGCGAGTCGCTCGGTCGACAGGCCTTGGTGGCCACAGCGTGCCGAGCCGCTTTGGACAGTTGCTGAAGTGGAATTTCTAATCCAGACTGATTTTTGCGTTCCCGATCAACCCCTTGTACGTGTCTGATTTTTCATCAAGTCGCTTGCGCAGTTCGCTTAATGGCCAGGTCAGCGGCTCGAAGGCAAACGTATCGAAGCGTTTGCGAATGGCCGGATCGGCGAGAATCTTGGTGACGTCGGTGTAGATCTTGTCGCGCACCTCGTCGGGGATGCCTTTGGGCGCGAGCAGAGACACGATGGAGTTGACGTCTAATTCTGCGGGGCCGCCGGCTTCGGCGACGGTGGGGACGTTGGGGTATTGGACGCTGCGTTGGGGGGCGGCGATGGCCAGGTAGCGCAGCTTGCCGCTGTCATAGACCGGGCGCGTGGAGGGGATGGTGCCAAAGGCCCAATCGACCTCGCCGTTGGCGACGGCGGTGTAGAGCTGGCTGACCTCTTTATAGGGCACGTGGACCATTTTGGTGTCGGTCAATGTGCTGAGCCATTCACCACCGAGATGCCCGGGGCTGCCGACAAACCAGGAGCCGTAGGTAACGGTATCGGGCTTGGCTCTCGCCGCGCTGACCAGATCGGTGATGTTTTTCCAGGGCGATTTGTCGCCGACGGCGATCATGAACGGAGTGTAGAAAAGCGGCGCGACCAGGTCGAACTTTTCCAGTGTGACGTAGTTGCGTGACTTGTACAGATGCGGCAACGCGGAGACGTGCTCGCTGTCGAGTTGCAGCAGGGCATAACCATCGGCAGGTAATTTACCGACAGCGGATAGGGCGATGAAACCGCCACCGCCGGGGCGATTTTCGACGACAACGGACTGCTTCCAGACTTTGCTGAGCTCTTGGCTCAAGATACGCAGCACGACGTCGGGGCCGCTGCCCACGGAAAACGCGGTGTACAGCGTCACGGTTTTGGTTGGGAAAGGGGTGGTTTGTGTGTTGGCGGCGTGTGCTGCGCTGCCTGCCACGAGCGCCGAAGCGAGGGCACCCGCAAGGAATAGGCGGCGAGAAGGGGATAGCATGAGTTGTCTCCGTTATCTGTCGTTATGGTGTGCCGCGGGGTTAATGCTTCACGGATGCTTCCGGTGTGTGGGGCAGTGTTCGGTTAGCGTGATGCAGGCGCCTGGTGTTTGATGCCTTGCATGCAGTTCTGGGCATTCCAGCCATACAACCACTGCAAGCCGTCGTAAAAGCGCGTTTGGGTGGCATCTTTCCACAAGGCGTTGCGCACGGTGCGTTCGACGCCTTTGGCGTGATAGATGCGACCCATCTCGCGCGTCGACCACACGACGCGCGCGCTGCGCGGGATACGCAGGGATTCGTACAGTTTGAAAGCGGCAGGAAGGTCGCCTTGGCACTGGGCGACGGCCTGCCCCAGCGTGACGGCATCTTCGAGCGCCATGCACGCGCCCTGTGCCATGTATTGCGACATGGGGTGTGCCGCGTCGCCTAGCAAGGTCGCGCGCCCGAAGCTCCATTGCTCGACAGGCTCGCGGTCGGCCGTGGCCCATCGGCGCCACGATGTGGGACGATCCAGCAGTTGTGCGGGTCGGGAGTGTATGCCTTGAAAGTACGACAGCACTTCTTCTTTGCTGCCGTCGCGAACACCCCACTCTTCTTGTTCGCGGCTATGAAAGGTGACGACGAGATTGTACTGTTGGCCGCCGCGCAGGGGATAGTGCACCAGATGACAGCGTGGGCCGGCCCAGAGCACGGGAGCGTTGATACGCAGGTCTTCGGGCATGTTGTCGCGTTCGACGACTGCGCGATACACCACATGGCCGGTCACACGTGGTTCGTCGCCGATCAGGTGCTGGCGCACGACCGACTTGACGCCATCACAGCCAATCACGACATCGGCACGGTAGCTGTTGCCTTGGGTATCGATCACCTCGGCATGCGCGTCGGTCTGTACAAAACGGTCGATTTGCGTGGAGGTGTGGAACGATATCAGCGGATCATTGCGCACGCCCTCGAGAATCGAACCGTGAATGTCGGCGCGATGGATGACGGCGTAGGGTCCATTGAACCGGTCGCGAAACGCCGTACCGGTCTCGATGCGCACGATTTCGGTGTTGTCCACCGCATCCATCATGATGATGTGATCGGTAAAAACGGCGCGTTGTCGGGCAATGTCGCCCACGCCCAACGCATCCAGTGCCGCGAAAGCATTGGGACCGAGTTGTATGCCCGCGCCAATCTCGCCGATCTCTGCGGCCTGCTCTAGCAGTTGGACTTGGATGCCTTGTCGTGTCAGCGCCAGCGCGGCGGCCAGGCCGCCGATACCGCCGCCCACCACGATGGCGCTTTGGGGCCTTGTGGTTGTCATGGGGGTCTCCTGCCGTGAGTCGCGATTAGGCGAAATCGGGTTGCGCGCTGGGCGCAGCCTGGACAAATGCGGGCTGTTGCTGGCAATGCGCGTGCACGGCCAGGGCGCGAGGAAAGGCGGAGAGATCGCAACCCATTCGCTGTGCATTGGCGATTTGCGGTACCAGACAGCAATCGGCCACGGTGGGGGCGTCGCCAAAGCAGTACGGGCCGCCGCCGTGTTGCGCGAGCAGGTCCTCGACCATCATCATGCCTTCGTGTATCCAGTGCTTGTACCAGGTGTCTTTTTGCGCCGCACTGACACCCAGCTCGTCTTGCAGGTAGCGCAGGATGCGCAGGTTGTTCACGGGATGAATGTCGTTGGCGATGGCGTTGCTGAGTTCAAGTACGCGGGCGCGTAAAGGTTGTTCGAGGGGAATCAACCGGGTTTCGGGATACTGAGTATCCAGGTAATCGATGATGGCCATGGACTGTCCCAGCGTTAGTTCGCCATCACGCAGCAGCGGTACGCCGCGCGACGGATTCAGCGCTTCGTAGTCGGCGTTGCGGTGCTCGCGTGCGCGAATATTGACCCCGGTGTAATCGTGCGGCAGTCCCTTGAGTGCCAGGGCAATGCGTACCCGATACGAGGTCGAGCTATTGAAGAAGCTATACAGTTGCATCACGACGTCACCTTGACCTGAAGCGTGCCGAGTCCGTCGATGCCGCCTTGCATCAGATCGCCGGTGACGACGGGGCCGACGCCTTCGGGCGTGCCGGTATAGATCAAATCACCCGCTTCCAGGCGGAAGTAGCGTGACAGGTAGGCGATCGTTTCCGCGACGGACCAGATCAGTTTGTCGACATTGCTTTCTTGTTTGGTTTGGTCATTGACCTTGAGCCAGATGTTGGCATGATGAACGTCATCGACCTGTGAAGCGGGATAGAGGGGAGCGATGGGGCCGCTCTGGTCGAAGGCTTTGCCCAGCTCCCAGGGACGGCCGGCCTCGCGCATTTTCATTTGCAGATCGCGACGCGTCATGTCCAGGCCGACGGCATAGCCCCAGACGTGCTCCAGAGCCTGCTCTGCCGAGATATTGGCACCGCCTTTGCCGATGGCCGCGACCAGTTCGATTTCGTAGTGATAGTTGGCGGTTTCGCCGGGATAGGCCAGCTCTAGTGTGTTGCCTTCTGCGACGGGCACGATGGCGTCGGCGGGCTTGCAGAAAAAGAACGGGGGTTCGCGGTCCGGATCAAAACCCATTTCGCGGGCATGCGCAGCGTAGTTACGGCCCACGCAGTACACACGGCGTACGGGAAATAAATCTTGGCTGCCGACCACGGGAATACCGACCGGCGATTGCGGGGTGATGACGTAAGACATGCGTGTTTCCTTGGAAAGAAAGTGTCGTTATTCGCGCGACTCGCGCCATAGGCCGAGCACGGCCTGTACGGGGCGGTCCGAGTAGCTAAAGAGCACGGCGTCGTTCAAGGCTGCGAGTTGCACGGGCACCCATGAGGGCACGACAAAGACGTCGCGGGGTCCAAACGGAAATTCCTGATCGCCGATGCGTGCGGTGCCGCGCCCTTCAACCACGCTATAGATGGTCGAGTCGGTGCTGCGATAGGTGCGGCCCTGAAAACCCGCGGGCAAGAACTGCATGAAGGTCGCCATGGTGGGCATGGGATAGCCCCCCGTGGCCGGATTGACGTAGCGCAGCTTGACGCCGTCCCACGCGTCGAGTTCGCCGTGGCGGTACAACTGATCCAGGGCTTCCCGAGTGCGGGCATAGGGATAATTGAAGATGGGCGACGTGCTGGCCTGAGGGGCTTCGTGGCGTACGGGCAGCATGTTGTAGCCGTAGCGCGCTGTGCTGTCGCCTTCGGGTCGCGTCACGGGCTGTGCCGCCTCCGGATAGTTCTCTGCAAAGCCAGCATCCAGCGATCGGATGAGCGGGATGTCCAGGCCATCGAGCCAGACCACGGGTTCGCCGCCGTCGACGACCTCGGCGTTACCATGATCGTGCCAAGTCCACGACGGCGTGATGATGAAGTCGCCGGGGCGCATGGTGGTGCGCTCACCGTTGACCGCGGTATACGCGCCGCTGCCTTCCACAATAAAACGCAGGGCGGATTGAGTATGGCGGTGGCTGGGGGCGATTTCCCCGGGCAGGATCAGTTGCCAGCCGGCATACAGCGTTTTTGTGATACTGGACTCGCCAGGCAGGCCGGGGTTTTCCAGTATCAATACGCGTCGCACGGCTTCTTCGGCGGTGATGAGTTCACCGGAGGCCATGATATCGGCGCGCATGTCGTCGTATTTCCAAAGGTGCGGCACACACTGGGGTGTGGGTGCTTTAGGAACGAGCGTGTGCAGGGATTCCCAGAGTGGGCTGAGATGTTTGGTCGCAATACGCGCGTAGTAATCCGCGCGTGCGTCGCTAGACGAAGTTCCGTCGGCCATAATTGTCTCCCACCGGTAAGTCGGCTGTATTCGGTATGGAAACTATTATGGCCATCAAGATATGTTAAAAAAAATGATATTTTTATATTATCTATACGAAAAAACATATATATGGAGGGGGCATGGACTGGACACACCGGCTGCGGCTGCGTCACGTAAAAATGCTGCTAAGTTTGGCGCAGACCCGAAATATCAGTCATTCGGCGGTCATTCTTAATACGACTCAGCCTGGCCTGTCGAAGTGGCTGAAGGACCTTGAGGAAGACATCGGCCTACCGCTGTTTGAACGCCACGCGCGGGGGCTGCAACCGACACCTTATGGCGAGGTCTTGATTGCCCATGCGCAGCGCATCAACGCGCAACTGGATCGGGCCAGTAGTGATATGACCGCGTTGCGAGAGGGGGGGAGCGGCAGGGTCGTCATTGGAATGAGCGGCGTCGCCGCATCGGATACTGCACCGTTGGCGATCACCCGGTTGCTCGCACGTATGCCCCGGGCCAAGGTAAGCCTGGTCGAAGGCACGACAGATCATTTGACGGGGCAGTTGGTGCAGGGGGAGCTGGATGTCGTGCTCGGACGTGCCGCGCCGGAGTTTGGCGATTCGGCGCTGGAGATGGAGTCCTTGTTTTTCGACACGATCGATCTGGTGGTTCGACCGCGCCATCCCTTGCTGGATGTGAAGAAGCTGGATTGGCCAGACTTGCATGCCTATCGTTGGATTGTGTGGCCCAAGGGGGCACCTATTCGCAACGCCATGGACCGTGCGTTGGCCGAGGCCGGTCAGGCGCTGCCGCGTGACACGCTCGAGACCAATTCGGTCACCGCCAATCTGACGTTGCTGAACAATAGCGACATGATCGGCGCGGCGTCTCATCGGTCTGCTTTACGTCTGGCACAGATGAATGCGATCAGGATCCTGCCCATACGTCTGTCGGGCTTTGGCGCGGTGGCGATGTATTGGCGCAAGGACGGTTTTATGCCGCAGGCGGTGCAATGGGCCATGGAGTGCTTGCGAGAGGTCGTCGCCGAGTACAGTGCTACACGCGTGGACAAACGATAACGGGCATCCGTGAGTAGCTGCGCTTGCCGGTCATCAAGGTTTTGCGATACCGGCTGACCCTAGGCCTTGGATGCGGGTCGTGAGGGTTTTGGCATGGGCGGCCACACGAGCGCCGCCAGTATGCCGGCTGCCGCGCCGGCCGGCACGTACCAGGCTCCCGGTACCAGTTTGTTGGTGAGTGCGGCCACGAGCAGGCTGACCAGCCAAGGCCAGGCACGCCCCAATCCGCGCCACATGCCACGCAGCATGACAAGGAACACGGCTGGGAACGCCATGTCGAGTCCGTAGAGTTCCGGCTGGCCCAACAGCGGGCCCAGAATGGCGCCCAGGGTCGTACAACTGACCCAAGCCACGTAGAACACGAGCGATGAGCCCATGTAATAGGCCAGACTGAATGCGGGTCCGATACCCTGTTCGGTGCGTCGCCGGATATCGGCCATGGACAGGGCCCAAGAGGCGTCGGTCATCAGGAACAGCGCCGGCAACACTTTGCGTTTGGGCAGGTGGTGCAGAAAGGGGGTGAGCGCGGCGCTCATGACCAGCATCCGGCTATTGACCAGAAAGGTTACTGCCATGATCAGCAGGAAGTGTGGGGGGAAAGTCCACAGGCCCAGGGCGGCGAACTCTGAGCCGCCGGCGAAGTTCAGGCCAGTCATGAGGGGCACTTCGAAGGGGGTGAGCCCTGTGTGTGCAGCCTGTGCGCCCAGTACCAGGCCGAAGGGGATGATGCCGAACAGCATCGGTAGGCTAGCCGTGGCGCCGGCACAGCATTGCGTCCAGGTGGTGGACCGGCCGAGTGTTTGCGCGTTGGCGCGATGGAGGTTTGGGACGTTCATTCGTGGGTGGTGGCTGAGGTCGGGGGCATCAAGCTAACAAGTGGCGCAGCAGCGCGGCACTACCCACGCCGATGACGACGGTGGCCAGCAGTGGCAAGCGCATGGCGGCGGCCACGGTACACGCGAGCGCGATTAGATCGGCAGGCTGATCGGACACGAAGACCGGCGCGATGACGGAGATCAGGACGCAACCAGGGGCCGCCTCCAGCACCGCCATCGCGCGCGGGCTGAGGCTGCGGTTACGCAGCAGGATGTAGCCACCGATGCGAGCTAGGTAGGTGACGCTGGCCATCAAGAGGATGGCCAGCAAGTTGGCGGGGTCGATCATTAAGGGCCTGTCAGCAAAACGAGGATCAACGCTCAGTGTAACGACAGATGGAGGCAGTCAGGTGCCGGTCTTTGACAAGCAGCTTGCCTCTTTTTCCGAAAGATTGTTGGCCTTCAGCCACGCTTTCGTTTCATCATCGCCGGCCTGTTTCAGGGACTTCATGATGGAATCAGAGGGGGTGGTGTTGAGCGTCATCTTATGTTCGCGCATACGGGCGTAGTTAGCCTCGATGCGTTGCTCCACACCCGCCCACGAGGCTGCGGAGACTTTCTCTGCTGCTTGCGTGAGAATGGCCTGTTGATCGGAACTGAGTTGATCCCAGGCATCACGATTGATGATGGTGTAGCTCAGAGGGATGGAATAACTGACTGCGGTGAAGTTGGGCAGATGATCCCAGAGTTTTCGGCCCGCACCGCCATCGCCGGAAGTGAGGACAGCGTTAACCTCGCCGGCAGCCAGTTTTTCGGCCAGGGCGGAATAGGGCAACGCGACGCTTTGTGCACCCAGACGTTCGAATACAGTTTTGCTGGTGGTGTCGTAGGTCCTGATTTTCAGGGCCTTGACGTCGGTGTCGTTGGCCAAGGGGGTGACCGACCAGATCCCCGAGGGTGGCCACGGGGTGACATAGAGCAGATGCGCCCCTAGCGCCTTGACGCGTTCTTGCAGGGCGGGCTCGGCGCAGCTGTACAGGGCATGGGCCTGCTTGAAGTCTTTGGCCGCAAAGGGCAGCGACGACAGCAGGAACAGCGAATCCTTATTGCCCAGAACCCCCCCGAATAGTGTGCCCATCAGGTCCTTTTCCTTGATGACGGCATTGACCTGCTCAGCGCCTTTGTAGGGGTTTTGTTTTTCCTGCAGAGTTTCGACCTTGATCGTGCCCTTTGATTGCTCATTGACGGCAGCGGCGAACTGAAGGTCGGCAGCGGCCGTAATGGACGTCGCGGGGTATTCGTTGATCAATTTCAGGGTCGTTTGTGCCCAGGCACAGGGCGATATGGCGACGGACGATATCAAGATGGCACGGATCAGCGTGTTGCAACGATGGTGGCACGTCATGGTTGTTCCCCTTGTTTTGATTGATTAGGTTGTGTGGAGCTTTGCTTGTAGCACCGGGCGGACGACAACGGGTAGTATGTTCACACTAAAAAATAATCATACGGAGATATCTATGGATCGCAGAAATTTCTTGCAGGTCGCAGCAGCAGGTGTCGCAGGCGCTACGCTGTCCGGGTGGGTCCACGCGCAGGCGGTTCATTGGCCGAATGGGCCGATAAAGCTGGTCGTGCCCTTTCCGCCTGGCGGGGGCACTGATACGGTATCGCGCTTGGTAGCCGAAAAGCTGAGCGCATTGAAACAGTGGCAGATAATCGTTGACAACCGTCCTGGCGCGGCAGGCAATATTGGCCTGGATCAGGCCGCCAAAGCCAAGCCTGATGGCTATACCCTGGCGATGGCGCAAACGTCCAACATGGCAATTAACCCGTGGCTGTATTCGAAGCTGCCGTTTGACCCCTTGACGGATCTGACGCCGATCGTTGAGGTTTGCGCGCAGCCTGTGGTGTTGGCGGTGCGCAGCGAGTCGCCCTTTCAAAACCTGGTGGACTTTATCGAGGCGGCCAAGAAAGAACCCGGCAAGTACACCATGGCGCAAGCCGGGATGGGTACCGTAGGCCATTTGGCGGGGGAAATGTTGGCGCGCGCTGCGGGCATCGAGGTCGTGCAGGTGCCATACAAGGGGGCGGGAACAGGGATGACCAATTTGGTCGGCGGACAGATCGATACCTATTTTGGCAGTGCGTCATCGGTGATGTCGCAATTGCAGGCAGGCAAGGTGCGGGGCATCGCAACGACGTCCGCCAAGCGTTTGGCGGCACTGCCGAATGTGCTGACCGTGGCCGAACAAGGCTACCCGGGTTTTGAGGCGACGACGTGGCTGGGATTGGTGGGGCCGGCCGGATTGCCCGACGATATTGTCAAGGTGGTCAATGCGGCTGTCGTGGACGCCATGGCGGACAAATCGGTGCAAGAGCGACTCGAGGCCGAAGGCAATGAGCCGCAGGCGGGAACGACACAGGCGTTTGCACAGTTTATTCGCAGCGAACACGAAAAGTGGGGCAAGGTCGTTCGCGACGCCAAAATCAAGATCAGCTAGTGGGCCCTGCAGCTACGCATCATGAAAGGTGGTGAATTCGTCGACCGGTACACGGGTGGTGCGGTATTGGTTGACGGGTTCGTTTAGGTCTTGATAGCCCATCGATATGCCGCAAACGACGATCTCGTCATCGGGAATGCTTAAGTGTTGTTTGACGATGTCTGGATAGTTGGCCAGCGCTGCCTGTGGGCAGGTGTCCAGGCCACAGCCACGTGCCATGATCATGACGTTCTGTAAGAACATCCCGTAATCCAGCCAACTGCCTTTATCCATGTCATTGTCGATGGTGAAAAGCAGTACGCAGGGCGCGTCAAAGAATTCAAAATTGCGAGCATGCTGGCGCATCGAAGCGTCGCGGTCGCCTTTTTGGATGCCCAGCAGGCTGTACAGGCCCCAGCCGGTTTTGCGTCGCCGTTCCAGGTAAGGGTCGCGCCAGGTGACGGGGTAATACTGGTACTCGCGACGGTCGGGTTCGCCGCGAACATGAGCCTGCACGAGCGCCTGGGATAGGGCGTCGCGACGTGCGCCTGTGACGACGTGCACTTTCCAAGGTTGAATGTTGCTGCCGCTGGGTGCACGCGAGGCTGCCTCTAGGATGCGGCGAATCAGATCGGTGGGTACGGGCTTGGGTAGAAAGCCACGTATGCTTTGGCGCGAGACGATAGCCTGTTCGACGGCGTGCTGTACATCGTTCATCACATGCTCCGAGAAACCTCGGCCTTTATGCCGGGGAAGAAAGGGGCACAGCCGTTAGGCTGCAGGATTGGTCGTAATTAGATGACGGTTGCGGGCGTCTCTGCGGTCAGGCGAGGGCCGCCGTATTTGAATGAGCCCTGTGCCGAGGCCAGAATGCGACCATCGGGGGCGGTGACTTCGGCGCGCGAAAAGTAAATCTTGCGGCCCCGGCCGGTTACGGTACCCGTGGCGAGGACTTCGCCGCTCTTGATCGAGCCGATGAAGTTGATGGCCAGCGAGATGGTGACGGAGTGGTTCTGTTCGGTACTGTCCGGATCAATACCCGCGTAGCCACAGGCGGCATCCAACAAGGCACAGACCACGCCGCCTTGCAGCGCGCCCTGGCGGTTGAGATGGCTGGGTTGTAGCGCCATGCGGATGGCGACTTGGCCGTCGCCCCAGCTTTCAATCGTGGCGCCCAGTGAATGCAGAAAAGGATTGTCTTCGAAACGGCTCATGTGACGGTAGCGACTCGCAACGGTAGTGAAAGAGAACTTTGGTGTGTCGTTGCTGATAATAACGTTGACTGGCAGTTCTTGCCGGAGATGTCTCCATCTCCGGCAAGTATTCAAAACGCGATGCTGGCGCTCAGGCTATAGGTACGAGGGTCGCCCGCCTTGACGTAGTTTTCGGATTGAAACAGCCAATAGCGCTTGTTGGTCAGGTTGTTGATCCCCGCGCGAAAGGTGGTGTTGTAGCCGTAGATGCGCGTGTCGTACGTGGCGCCGATATTGACGATGGTGTAGTCATCCACGTTGATGTTGTTCGACGCATCCAGCATGGTCGCACCGGTGTACTTGGCATCCGCGCGTAGTTTCAAACCCGGCAATTGCGGTACGTCATAGACGATTTGTGTCGCAGCGATGAATTTGGGTGCGCCCGCGACGCGGTTGCCGGTATGGGCCACGCCCTTTTTGTACTCGGTATCGAGCAGCATGATGCTGCCGCCAACGTTCCAGTTTCTGGCGACGCGGGCCGATGCGCCGAGTTCCAGGCCTTGGTAAATGGACTCACCGTCTTGGACGAGCTCGTTGTTGGTGTTGGTGTATTCGGATTTTTTTTCGATCCGGAATAATGCGGCCGTCGCGGCCCAGTCTGTGTTTTCTGTCTTGATGCCGAGTTCGTACTGTTTGCTCTTGAGCGGACTGAGCAGGGCGCCGCGGTTTTCGTAGATGTTGCCGACGACGGAGCCGGGTTCCAGGGATTCGATGTAGCTCGCGTACGCCATGGTTTGTGGCGTGAAGTTGTACATCAATGCCACGGTCGGGGTCAGTACGCCGTCTTTCGTATAGCGCGAAGTCTGCGTACCCGCCGGGTCATAACTGCGTTGTTCATAATCTGTGTAACGCAGCCCACCCAGTATCGACCAGCCGCCGGTCAAGTCGATGGTATCGCTCGCAAACACCGCCTTTTGCGTGATGTCCGCGGCGCGGTACAGATCTAGTTGGCCTTGACTGTAGTAAGTGTTGGTGTTCTGTTCGTACAGGTTGCCGGTCCCCTCTAGCTGGTACACGCCGTTAGAGCTGTAGTCGTTCTTTTGCTTTTGCCACGAGGCGCCGAATACGACTTGATGCTTGAGCGGGCCGGTGTTGAACTTGCCCTCGACCATGGCCTCCCATTGGTTATAGGAATAGGCCTCGCCGTAGTCCGAACGAAAATCGTCGTAGTCGCCGTCACCATTGGTCAGCGCCAGCACGCCTTCGTTGCGGCGAGTGCGGGTAGAGTTATAGGTGTAGTGTGTGCTGACGTTCCAGTTGTCGTTCAACTGATATTTTAGACCGGTGGAATAAAAGCGGAACGCGTTGTCGACATAGAGCCCCGGGCCTTCCAGATTATTGTTGTCGGCGCGGATGGGCGAGGGCAGCGACGTGCCAGACATACCGGCCGCCGTAATGGTGGCGTCTTGACCGATGGATTTACGGTCTTGGTAGATCGACTGAAAATCCCAGGTCAGTTTGTCTGTCAGGCGGGCATCCAGCGCCAGCGAGACCGAGTCACGATAGAGTGAACCATCGTTATACGTGGTGCCTTCTTCGTGCGTGGCATTGAGCCGGTAGCCAAACCGGCCATCGTCGCCGACTCGCCCGCCGAGGTCTGCGGACTCGCGCAGCAGGCCCTTGGAGATATAGCCGAGGGTAATGCTGCGCACGGGTTCGTCGGTCGGTTTCTTGGTCACGTAATTCAGCAGCCCGCCGGGCGCGCCGAATCCATACATGAAACCCGATGCGCCTTTTAGCAGGTCGATGCGCTCGAATTGCTCGTAGGGCAAGGTCGTGACATAGCTGACAAAGGGCTTGCCGTCGATACGGAAGGAATTTTGCCAATCTAGTGGCAGGCCGCGCACTGTCAGGTAGCTGGCCCAGGCGCCGCTGGATGAACTGTTGTCCGATACCGAGGCATCCAGGGCAAACACGTCCCCGAGTTTGGAAACCTGGCGATTTTCGATTTCTGTCGCGGTGATGACAGCGCTGGAGAAGGGTGTCTCTAGTTGGCTGCGGCTGCCCAATGCGCCGGCATTGACCGGGGTCTGCAGGTGTTCCAGATCATCGAATGCGTCCGCTGCAATGGTGACGGTCGGCAACTGCGCCACATCCTGCGTACCGGATGGGGTGGATTGGGCATGGGCGCAGGTCGTGTACATGCCGGCCAGGGCAAGTGCGAGGACGGAGGGAAGAACGGTAAATTGCGCACCAGACAGTGCGGGGCATATCCGAGAGGAATTTGAGCAAGCCACGTGGACGGTTCCAGAGGAAAGGAGCAAATCCGCAGTTGTATTACAAATACAACTGATTCTCAATGGCTTTTAACTATTGAAACGATCTTTGCTTTTTCTGAACGCGTCGTCCAGCAGCGCGGTACCTGAATTTGACAGGGTACCAATGCCGTTGCTCGGCCTTGCGCGGTGTGTTGGCGGGGATGACCGCAGTACGACTGCGGTCATCCCCGCTATGGCCAGATTTCTTAGTGTGCGGCCGATTGGGCCTTGTACGTTTGGCGATAACGATGCAACAACGGCTCCGTGTAGCCGTTAGGCTGCGTCAGCCCTTCGAAGACCAACGCGCTGGCAGCCTGGAAAGCGATGGAGGTATCGAAGTGGCCCGCCATCGGCTGATACAAGGGGTCGTTGGCGTTTTGTTGATCGACGACCTTGGCCATGCGCTGCAGCGTTTCTTCGACCTGCTCGCGCGTGGCGATTCCGTGGTGCAACCAGTTGGCGATGTGCTGGCTGGAAATCCGTAGCGTGGCGCGGTCTTCCATGAGGCCGACGTTGTTGATGTCGGGGACTTTGGAGCAACCGACGCCTTGATCGATCCAACGGACGACGTAGCCCAGGATGCCTTGTGCGTTGTTTTCCAGCTCGCGACGGATGTCGTCGGCAGTCCAGTCGGCGGGATTGCCGACCGGTACGCTCAGCAGCCCGTCGAGCAACTCGTCATGCACGCTAGCGAGTTTGGTGCCTTCAAGATGCTGTTGCACGGCGGCGACGTCGACTTGGTGGTAATGCAAAGCATGCAGTGTGGCGGCGGTTGGCGAAGGTACCCAGGCGGTATTTGCGCCGGCTTTGGGGTGACCGATTTTCTGTTCGAGCATGGCGGCCATCAGATCAGGCATGGCCCACATGCCTTTGCCGATCTGCGCACGGCCACGCAGGCCGCAATCCAGGCCCACGAGCACATTGCTGCGCTCATAAGCCGCGATCCAGGCACTGGCCTTCATATCGCCCTTGCGCATCATGGGGCCGGCTTGCATCGTGGAGTGCATTTCATCGCCAGTGCGATCCAGGAATCCGGTGTTGATGAAGGCAACACGTCCAGCCGCGGCGGCAATGCAGGCCTTGAGGTTGAGGCTGGTGCGTCGCTCTTCGTCCATGATGCCCATCTTGATCGTATGGCGCGGCAGGCTGAGCAGGTCTTCGACGCGATCAAACAGTTCATTGGCAAAGGCGGCTTCGGCCGGACCGTGCATTTTTGGTTTGACGATGTAGATGGAGCCCTTGCGCGAATTCCGCTTGTGAGTGCGATCGGGTAGCGCCGTCAATGTGGTGAGCACGGCATCCAGAATGCCTTCGGGAATCTCGTGGCCGTTGGCGTCCAGGATGGCCGGGTTGGTCATCAGATGACCCACGTTGCGCACGAACAGCAGTGAGCGGCCGTGTAATGTCAGTGTGCCGCCGTCAGGCTTGCGGTATTCGCGGTCGGCATTCATGCGCCGGGTAAAGGTCTTGCCGTTTTTGGTGACTTGTTCGGTCAGGTCGCCTTTCATCAGGCCAAGCCAGTTGCGGTAGATCTGTACCTTGTCGTCCGCGTCGACGGCGGCGACGGAGTCTTCGCAGTCCATGATAGTGGTGAGTGCGGCTTCGACGACGACGTCTTTGACGCCCGCCGCATCGGTAGCGCCGATCGTGTGCGTGCGGTCGATCTGGATCTCGACATGCAGGCCATTGTTCTTGAGCAAGATGGCCTCAGGGGCTGCGTCTTCGCCCACGACACCCGCGAATTGGGCGGGGTTTTTCAGGCCGGTTTCGCCTTGCGGCAGCGTGGCGGCCAGTTGGCCGTTTTTGACGAGATAGGCCGTGGCGTCAGCGTGTGAGCCCTGTGCCAGTGGCGCTGCTTCGTCGAGAAATGCACGGGCGCGGGCGATGACGGCCTGCCCGCGTTGCGGGTGATATCCATTGCCCGTATCGCCAGGCGTGGCGGCAATGGCATCGGTACCATACAGCGCGTCGTACAGGCTGCCCCAGCGCGCGTTGGCGGCGTTTAACGCATAACGGGCGTTGGACATCGGCACCACCAGTTGCGGACCGGCTTGCTCGGCGATTTCGGCATCGACATTGGATGTCGTGGCCTGCACGCTATCCGGCGTGGGCAGCAGATAGCCGATTTTTTCCAGAAAAGCGCGATAGGCGCGCAGGTCGCGAACGGGGCCGGGGTTAGCGCCATGCCAGGTGTCGAGCTCGACTTGCAGGCGGTCGCGCTCGGCCAGCAGCGCGCGGTTGCGGGGCGCCAAGTCGCGCACGAGGGCGGCAAAGGCGGGCCAGAAATCCCCGGAGGCAATGCCGCTGGCGGGCAGGGCTTCGTTTTCGATGAATTGGTGCAGGACGGTGGCCACTTGCAGGCCGTCTTGTTCAATACGTTCAGTCATGCGGATCTCGGCAAAAAATCAGAGGCGGGCGCAACCAGCGCGGTAAGGCTACATCATCGGGGCTGCGGACTAAGCTGTCTATAACTTGGCCCGCTGGTCATACCAGTTTATTTTGTGTGAATTTGCGGAGTTATCTATTTTTATGGTTTTATTTCAATTGCTTGACCGAGATAGGCATACAGAAGGTCTGCCTGTTCTTCATCCGGTCATACCAGTGGATCCAGATATGGAAATAGAAACTGCGGCGAGCCGCCAAGTCGCCGACGTCGTGGCCGAACGCATTGAACGCTTGATTATGGATGGGGTGCTCAAGGCGGGGCAGGCATTGCCGTCTGAACGCCGTTTAACGGAAAAGCTGGGGGCATCGCGCACGGCGTTGCGCGAAGGACTGAAACTCTTGCGCGCGCGCGGCATCATTCGTACCGAGCAAGGCAAGGGTTCGTTCGTGGCGCCGATTTCACAGGTGAATGCGGGGCCGTTGCTGCACCTGTTTCATTCTCAGCCACGTACGCTGTATGACTTGCTGGAAGTCCGCGCGCTGCTTGAGGGCGAGTCGGCGCGCCTGGCGGCGATCCGAGGGACGGAGGCGGACTTCATTATGATCCGGCGCCGCTATGAGGCCATGATTGATGCACACGGCCAGGATACGGATATCGCCACCCATGCTCATCTGGATCATGCGTTTCATCTGGCGGTGTGCGAGGCCTCGCATAATCCGGTGCTGACACATACCTTGCAGTCGCTGACGGATCTGATGTTGGGATCGGTGTTCGCCTGCGTGAATAATCTCTATCACCGTCAACCCCACAAGCAGCAGATCGATCAGCAGCATGCGGCCGTGTTCACCGCCGTGACGGCACGTTTGCCAGACCAGGCACATCAGGCAGCGACTGATCACGTTAATCGCGTGCGGCAAAGCCTGGGTGAGATCGAGCAGGAAGAACAGCGTCTGGTACGGGCGACCTTACGCCTGGAGGGGTGGACGTAAGCGTTTCCGACTGTTCGCTGCATCGGGCGTAGAAGCACAAAAGCCTCCCGAAGGAGGCCTCTGTGCCGGGGGAGGAGAGGGGTTCCCCCGATCGGGATGATCAGCTATGGGACGGCGGATAGTCCAGGTCACCGGACGAGTATTGGCCTGATGCCTTGGCTTGTGCCAGTTCGGCTCGCACTTGGGCGTGGGTCAGTTCGCTAGTTTGGCCCGAGATCTGGACGGGGTAATCTTGTTCGCCGTAGGTCACGATGCCGGCGGCTTTGGCTTGTGCCAGTTCTTCCTGGACTTGGCTGCGGCTGACGTTCGTGGTGTCTGCCGTGACCGTTGGGGGATAGTCCAAGTCACCAAAGCTGTATTGGCCAGAGGCCTTGGCCTGGGCCAATTCGGCTTGTACTTGTGCGCGAGTCAGCGATTGCGAACTCGTATCCGCGGCTTGGGCTCCGGTGATGACACCCAAGGATAGCAAGAGGGTAGTAGCGAGGGTCTTCATGGCAGATCTCCAGTTTTGTCTTGGGATCTCGACCCCTGCGTTTAATTTCGAGGGGGTCGATTGTTTCCCGTTGAAGACATTCTGTGCCTGTTGGAGATTAGGATAAACCCTTATTTTTGGAAAAAATAATTCCAAATAAACAAATAATCCGTCTGTTTCCGTGACAACGGGTTGGTTTTTACCCCTAATAGAGGGTCGGCGCAGGGGCCGTGCGCCTAGCCGTGCTTAGCGCTGTAGCGCGTCTTCGGCGTCCTGCAAGTCGGCTTGTGCTTCTTCGAGTTTGCGTTGAGCTTTGGTGATTTTGTCTTGTTTGCCCTTGCTGCGTGCCTCGGCGAGCTCTTCTTCGCGTTCCTGGACTTCTTCTTTGCGCTCGTCGATGGCTTGCAGCCGATCTTTGCGCAGGGACTCATCCGTGCAGGAGTCGCGGGCTTCGGACAGGGCGCGACGCAGACCGGCTTCGCGTCGAGTATTGCCATTGGCCTGCGCGGCCGCAATGTCGTTTTCGATGTGGCAGAATTTTGCCGCGCAACTACGCAATGTGCTGCATTCTTGAATGGCGGGAGGTGCCGCTTGGACGGTCAGGGTCGGCGTAATCAGGATAGCCGCAGCGAGCAATTGATGGCGTAGGGGTAGGGCGAGCATGGCGACTCCTGAAGGTGGGTGCCCTCTCCCAGGGCGTTAAATCAGTGTACCGGCTAACGCAGCTGCGATGAGCAGGGCACCGGTCCAGAGATTGGCGCGAAACAGCATCAGGCTGCGGGCTGGTCGTTGCAGATCAAAGATATACAGCTGCCAGGCCAAGTGAGCCGCGACGACGGCGATACCGACTTGGTAGGCCCAGCCCAGGCCGATGTCATAGCCGCCCCAGGCCCACAAGGCAATCGTTGCGATATAAAAGCCGCTGACCCATTCCTTGCCACGATCGCCAAACCGCAATGCCGTGGAGCGCAGTCCAAGTTGCCGGTCGTCTCGCACGTCGATATAGGCGTAGATGCTGTCGTAGCCGACCTGCCACAGGACAGCGCCCAGCCACATCGCGATGCCGCCCCAGGGCAAGGTGTTTTGCGTATCCGACCAGGCCATCAGCATGCCCCAGTTAAAGCAGATGCCCAGCACGACTTGCGGCCAGTAGGTGACGCGTTTGCACAAAGGATAGATGAAGACAAACGGCAGCACCGCGACGGCCAGCCAGCGGCTCATGTCGTTGATGAAAAACAGCAGCGAGCCGCAGACGAGCAATTGGCCCAGTAAGAACCAGACCGCCTGGCGCATGCTGAGTTGCCCGCTGGTCAGCGGCCGGAAACGCGTGCGTTCGACGTGCTTGTCGATGTCGCGGTCGCACATATCGTTGACCGTGCAACCGATCCCGCGCATCAGTAGCGCACCGAGCGAAAACACGATCAATCGGCCCAGATCGGGCAAGCCACCCGCGGCCTGGATCAGGGCCGCGATGCAGGGCAGCAGTGTCAGCCAGGTGCCGATGGGTCGATCCAGGCGGCACAGGCGCGCATACGGGCGCCATGACCGCGGCAGCCAGTGTTCGACCCAGTCGTTGAAGACGATGTCGTTGAGATCGGGGGAGGAGGGTTGCGGCGCGCTCACCATAATGACAGTACGACGGGTAGGCGTGGATGTGAAAGGGGGATTGGGCGGCGGATCGTCCGCCACCCAGAAGAGGTCAAGCGTGCTGCTTTATCAGCTTGCCCAGGATGGCCATGCCTGATTTGATGCTGGCTTCGGGGACGGTGACAAAGCTCAGACGCAGGGTGTTGGTCTGGGGTGTGCCCGCGTAGAAAGGTTTGCCGGGGACAAAGGCCACGTTTTGTTCAATGGCCTGGGCCAGTAGCTGGGTGCTGTCGATGTGCTCGGGCAGGGTGACCCACAAGAACATGCCGCCTTCGGGTTTGGTCCAACTGACCGTGTCGGGGAATTCGTGCGCAAGGGCATCGAGCATGCAGCGGCCTTGTACGCGATAGATTTCGCGCACGATGGGCAGGTGTGCTTCGAGGAAACCGTCTTTCACTGCCTCGTAGACCGCCATTTGGGTCAGCGTGGGCGTGTGCAGGTCGGTGGCTTGCTTGGCTTGTACGAGCTTGTCGATGATGCTGCGGTGTGCCGCGATATAGCCCAGGCGCAGGCCCGGGGCCAGCACTTTCGAGAACGTACCCAGACGAATCACATTCGCGCCGCATGCGCTACCTAAGGCCAGCAGGCCGGGTTGCGGCTCGCCCGCGTAGCGCAGCTCACCGTAGGGGTCGTCCTCGACGATAGGCAGGCCGAATTCGGCAGCCTTTTGAACCAGCGCCATGCGGCGTTCCAGGCTCAGGGTGCGGCCCGTGGGATTCTGGAAATTGGGTAGCGCGTACAGAAACCGCGCGTCTGCGGCCAGTTCGGGGGTGATGGCCTCGGGAATCAGCCCACCCTCGTCAGTCGCGATCGGCACGTAGGTGGGTTGGTAAAGGCTGAAGGATTGCAGTGCGCCCAGATAGCTGGGGTCTTCGACCAGCACCTTGCTGCCTTCGTCGATCAGGACTTTGCCCAGCAGGTCCAGGGCCTGTTGCGAACCCGAGACGATCAAGATTTGATCGGGGGTGACGTCGGCGCCGTTACGATTCAGGTCTTCGGCGACCCATTTGCGCAGCGGTGCGTAGCCTTCGGTCGGCCCGTATTGCAAGGCAGACCGGCCATTTTCAACCAATACCTTGTCGAACGCCGCTCGTACGACTTCTACCGGAAAACCGCTGGGGGCCGGTAGGCCTCCTGCAAAAGAAATCACTTCGGGCCGTTCGGTGACCTTGAGGATTTCGCGGATGGCAGAGCTGGTGAGCTGTTGGGCGCGTTGGGAGAACGTGCACACGGGTTTGAAAGGCTGGTCCATGGGAAGCTTTGGCTGAAAGAACGGAAACAAGAATAAATATTGTCCCACAACGCCAGGGGAGAGACCCTGGTGCGGGGTGGTGGCTCTAAAATCAGTTCGTTAGAAAGTCACCTGTACAGTTACATTCATGTTCACCTCTACCGATTTGCCTACCCACGACAAGCCCCGCTTCTATGCCGAGTTGGCCGGCCAGGCTCGCGCGTTGTTGACCGATGAAACCGATCGCATCGCGAATGCTGCCAATTTCGCCGCGTTGGCCTACCAGGCCTTGCCACGCATTAATTGGGCGGGCTTTTATTTCTATAACGGCGAAGAGCTGGTGCTAGGGCCTTTCCAGGGCAAGCCAGCTTGCGTGCGTATCGCCCTGAACCGCGGTGTGTGCGGGTTGGCGGCCAGTCAGCGCCAGACTCAGGTCGTGGCCGATGTGCAGGCTTTCCCGGGGCATATCGCTTGCGATGCGGCGTCGCGCTCCGAAGTCGTGGTGCCGCTTGTGCTCAATGGTGAGTTGCTGGGCGTGTGGGACGTGGATAGTCCCGAGCCGGGACGTTTCGATGACGAAGACCGCCAAGGCATGGAGTCGCTATGCGCTGTTTTCCTGGAGAGTCTGGGTTGACGCGGGTGGGATGCGTCGGTTGAAGGCCGTGCCGGTCGGATGTTCCAGAGGGTGTGGCGACAGTCGGTGGCCCGACGTACGTGCGCGAATTCGTCACTGCACGCACAGGTTTATCATATTGCTATGATGCGGCCATCCCGAATGTCCCCGGAGCGGACTGCTAAATGGCGCATACTTTTGAATCGCTGACGGCGTGGCAGGTGATGCTGGCAGGCCTAGTGTTTTTCGGCGGCATTTATCTGTTGTTTGGCATAGCGACCTGGTTGCTGACACGCTATGTATTGCCGGCGTTGGGGTGGGGCGGTGTGCTGGATACACGCCCTCTGGTGCCAGGGCAGTTGCGCCGCGAGTTGACGCAATCGAGCGTGTCGATCCTGATCTTTGGTTTGGGCATGATCTTTCCCTGGGGCTTGTTGCAACTGGGGTGGGCGCATCTGGATCCCGATGCGGGCGGCTGGCAGATATTTCTGGAGATCCTGGTCCTCGTGGCCTGGAACGATGTGCACTTCTGGGTTAACCACCGGTTGCTGCACACCCGGTTGCTGCGACGCTTTCATTTGCCGCACCATCGTTCGGTGGTGACGACTCCGTTTTCGACTTATAGCTTTCATCCACTTGAAGCGCTGATGCTGGGCAATGTGATTTTGCTGCCCATGGTGTTGCACGATTTCAGCTTCTGGTCGCTGTTTTCGGTGCCGTTGTTCAGCTTGTTTTTTAACTGTGTGGGACACGCCAACTACGATTTTTTCCCACGCGTGTCATATGCGCACTGGTTTGCCGCCAGCCGCCGGCATCATCTGCATCATGCTTGCTACAACGGCAATTATGGATTCCAGTTCACGTTCATGGATCGGCTGTTTCGTACGCGTTTGCCGGCGGATGCGGCATCGGCCCAGTTAGCGATGGCGGGGCGACGCGGTGGTGTCGAGCGTAGCGTCTAACGCGATGTCGAGACCGACAGCGCGACGAGGGTGGCTCGCTTTGCGCAATGCGCGCGATGTGCAAAGCCTGGTTTATATGGCGGCATTGCCCGCGTTAGCCGCCTGGCAGTGGGTCTATGGCCTGAATGGGTTTTTATACGGCCTGATGTTGTTCCTGACATTGGGTATTGGCGTCGTCCATCACAACCATACGCACTTGCGCATGTGGCGCGGTCGCTGGACGAACCGCGCCACCGATATGACGCTGACGCTGCTGCAAGGCCATCCCACATTTGTGTTTTTTCCTGCCCATGCGGGAAATCATCATCGCTATCAGCATGGGCCGCGTGATCTGGCGCGTACTTATCGCTATGGTGGCGATACGAATCATCTTGCTGGCTATTTGCTGCACCCGTTTCAGGCGGCATGGACGTTGTATCCCTTGTTCTGGCGCTGGCTGGGTCGTTTGCGCCGATACCATCCCGGGGCCTTGCGGTATTGTCTGTGGCAGTACGCGGCGTGGCTGAGCTTGTGGGGGGGATTGTTGGTGCTCAATCCGGTCAAGGCGCTGGTGTTCGTGATCGTGCCTCAATTGCACGGGCTGCATTGGTTGCTGGCGACGAATTATCTGCAGCATGCCCACACCGATGGGGGGCCACAGCGTCTTGCGGCGTTAAGCTATGCACGCAATTTCGAGGGTTTGGTGAATCCATTGCTGTTCAACATTGGATTGCACACGGCGCATCATGAACATGGCCGGGCGCATTGGTCGGCACTGACGCAGTTGCACAAACAGCATTATCGTCACCGCGTAGATCGGAGGTTGATCGAGCGTGGGTTGGTGCCGTATATGTTGCGCGTCTTTGGGATGGCGTTGATTTGGCCGCGCTATCGCAGTCGTTCGCTGATGCAGCCAGAACATATTCACTAAAAATTGGGGATTTCCTTTATGCCTGTCGCCTTTGATCGCGTTTTCCTGGAAAGCGCCGGCTATTTCATGCCGGGCGAGCCCGTGACCAACGAGGAGATGGATCGGTATATCGCGCCGTTGAATCGCATATCGGGCCGTATCAAACAGCGCATCCTGGCTGAAAACGGCATTAAGCAGCGCTACTACGCCATTGACGACGCGGGCAATACGCGTTGGACGAACGCGGCCCAGGCGGCGCAGGCGATCAGTGATTGCTTGCGTCGACAAGACCGTGGCTTGGCGGAGGTATCGCTGCTGACTTGCGGTTCGTCCGGGGGCGATGCTTTGATGCCCGGCTTTGCCAACATGATTCAAGGTGAGTTGGCGGCGCCGCCGATGGAAACGTTGTCGGTACACGGCATCTGCGCGGCCGGCGTATCCGCGATCCAGGCGGCGGCGCAAGGAATTGAGCTGGGTGCGCATCATCGGGCGCTGGCCGTGGCCAGTGAGATGCCTTCGCGCTTATTCAAGCGTTCACGCTTTGCGGCACGTGATTATGACGCGGATTTTGATTCGCACTTTCTGCGGTGGATGTTGTCCGACGGCGCTGGCGCCGTGTTGCTGGGTAATAGCGGCGCTGCCTTGCCGGGCGCTTCGTCCGGTGTGCGATTGCGCCTGAAGTGGGTACATCAGCGCGCGTTCTCGGGAGACTATCCTGTCTGCATGCAGCTGGGCTTGCCGGCCGAGGGCGGGCAGGGGCATTTGGATTACGCGTCGTGGACCGAAGCCGAGGCGGCCGGGGCGCTGTCGTTACGGCAGAACATCCGTTTGTTGCCACATTTGTTCGACATCGGTATTCACGAGTACGTGACCCTGGTGCGCGATGGCTGGGTGGATCCTGAGCGCGTGGATCATTTCCTGTGCCATTACTCGTCAGAGAAATTTATACCCGTCGTTGCGGACTTGATGGAAAAGGCCGGGCTCGAGATTCCTCGCGAGCGCTGGTTCAGCAATCTGGCCTGGCGTGGAAATACGGGGGCAGCCTCGATCCTGATCATGCTGGCGGAGTTTCTCGAAACCCACACGTTGACCCCCGGACAGCAGGTGTTTTGCTATATCCCGGAATCGGGCCGCTTCATGACGGCGTATATGTTGTTGGAGGCAGAGGCGGTGGATACGCCATTGTCCGCCTGCGCGTCAACGGTGAGTCTTGGGGCAGTGAGTCCGGCATCGACGGCGTACGCCGCCGCGCGATTTAGCGATGACGCGCAGACCATTGCGCCGCCGCATGATCCCGACCAAGCGCCGCAGGGGCTGGGGCCGTTGCTGACCGAGCTGGCATCGATTTGGCATGACTACCGCTCGCGTGTCTGGCGCACGCCGGTAGTGCGACGCTTGCGCGACCGCCGCTTTGTGACGGCGGACTATCTGAACTGGATGGAGCACTGGATTCCCCAGGTGCGCGAGGGCAGCAAATGGATGCGTGAAGGCGCTGCGTCGCTTGGCGAGACCTATCAGACGTTGGCGGATTTGATTAGCGTGCATGCCGGCGAAGAACAGGACGATTTTCAGATTCTGTTTCGGGACTATCGCAATGCGGGCGGGTCGGTATCCAATATTGATGCGCTGCGCCGTAACCCCGGCGGTGAGGCGCTGAACGCGTATCTGCATGCGTTGGCGGCGACGAAGGACCCCGTTGGTTTGCTCGGCGCCATCTACATTATCGAGGGCACGGGGCAGCGCATCGTGCCGGCCTTGTTGCCGCTCTTGAAGGATAGCCTGGACTTGCCTCCCGATCGATTCCGGTTCCTCGAGTATCACGGGCATAATGACGAGCACCATTTGGCGCGATGGCTGATGGCCGTCGAGCTCGTACTGGACGCAGATGATCGCGGATTGGCCGAGCGCCGTATTGTCGATACTGCACGCCGTACCGCAGCCCTATATCTGATGCAATTCCATCACGTGATGGAGGTTGAGTAATCGTGAATCCTCGCACCCCCGAGTTTTTGACGCGCGAGCATGATCCGGCAGACCCCAGCCCTTGGCTGGCCTTGTATCTGGATCGCAGTACGCCGCTGCCCGATGCGGTGAAAGAGGCGTGGTTGGCGGATTCCAGCTGCAAGTCGCGACAGTACTTGCTGCCTTTTTTACGGCCCCTGGCGCGTGCGTTCATTATCCTGATCCAGGTCATCAAGACGTTTTTGCCGCGCAGATGGTCGCATTCGAAATTGCTGCATCGGGTCCTGGCATGGGGGTTGGAGCACTTTGTTTCGCCCGAGGCGAATTGGCTGATCTTGCGTCATTTTCATTTGGGTGCACAGGTGTTGTCGTTCATCGCGCGTAACGCGCCGGTGCCGGTATCGACGACGCCGCTCGAGCCGATGAGGATTTCGGATCTGAGGGACGAAATGTTCGTCAAACATGATCTGAATTTATTCAATTTCGTGATTCGTCTGAATAGTGCGTTGCGAGAAGCGGGCGTCGAAATGCACGCACCGGAGACAGTCGATTTTTCGATGATCCGTGATCCCGGCCTGAGCCTGGCGGATATGCCGCAGCGCAAACGTAATTTTCTGGATTTGCAAAGCGCGATCGAGTTGTTCACGCCGCTGTATCAGTTGATGTTGACCGACAATGATTTTTGGCGTGCTGCCAATTCGCTGCAGCTCGATGAAACGGTTGGGATCTATACCGCCCAGATTCTAGAGGCGCCACAACATCTGATTCTGGTGAACAACAAACACCCATTGGTGCCGCTGTCGACGCTGCGAGCCGGCTATCGTCTGGTGTTGCATGGCTTGTCGACCGAGATGCTGCACAGCCTCTTGATGCAATTCAAAAGCGAATCGATGGCGGCGTCGAAAACCCCAACGCAAACACAACCGGCCACACCACCCGAGACGACCGAACCGCCCCCGCCACCCTCGGTCTGATCGGCCCTGTGCGTGATAGGATAGCCAAGCCCATTTGCTGCCACCTCCCCAAGTTTCCCCTATGCCTGAAACCCTTGAACTTCTCGCCACGATTTTGTTCGCGGTGGCGGTTATCCATACTTTTTCGGTGCCGATTTTTGCGCGTCTGGCGCATCGCAATGGGCCGCATGCGGGGATATGGCATCTGTTGTCCGAGGTCGAGGCGGTATTCGGCGTCTGGGCGTTTGTACTGATCGTCTGTATGGCGCTGGTCAGTGGCAATGCGACGGCCATGCAGTACATGGATACGCGCAATTTCACTGAACCGCTTTTCGTGTTCGCGATCATGGTGGTGGCGGCCAGTCGACCCATTTTGGAACTGGTGGGCTTGATTGTGCGAGGGATGGCTCGCTTGTTGCCTCTGCAGCGCGAAGTCGCGACCTTTTTTGTCGTGATGGCGGCGGTGCCGCTGATGGGCTCGTTTATCACCGAGCCGGCAGCCATGACGCTGGCGGCCATCTTGTTGCGAGATGGTTATTTTCGGCGCGGCGGGAATACGGGCTTCAAGTATCTGACGCTGGGCGTGTTGTTTGTCAATGTGTCGATCGGTGGGGTCTTGACGGCCTACGCGGCGCCGCCCGTGTTGATGGTGGCGTCCACCTTTGGCTGGGATTCGGCCTACATGGCGATGCATTTTGGCTGGCGTGCGGCAATTGCTGTTGTCATCAATGCGGCGGCACTGACCTGGATTTGCCGCCACGCGTTGGCTGGGCACATCGTTGGCACGGGCGATGGGGTAAATGCCGACGAGGACGAACCCCCCAGACGCGGGCCCGTCCCCTGTCTGATTATCCTGGTGCATTTGGCGTGCCTGGTCGGTGTCGTGATGGCGGCGCATCACCCCGCCGTCTTTCTGGGCCTGATGATGATGTTCATCGGCTTTGTGCATGCTTATCGACGCCATCAAGATCGTCTGTTGATTCGCGAAGGCTTGATGGTGGGCTTTTTCCTGGCGGGCCTGGTGGTGTTGGGCGGCTTGCAGAAATGGTGGCTGCAAGATCTGCTGGGAGGCCTGGAGCCCAATGTGTTGTTCTGGGGCGCGACCGCCCTGACGGCGGTGACCGACAATGCGGCGCTGACCTATCTGGGGTCGCTGGTCGAGGGGTCGACCCCCGCATGGCATTACATGCTGGTGGCAGGCGCGGTGACGGGCGGCGGTTTGACGGTGATTGCCAATGCGCCTAATCCGGCGGGTTATGCGATTTTGCGGCCGTTTTTCCCCGACGAAGCGATATCGGCGGGCAGGTTGTTTTTGTCCGCCCTGGTGCCTACCCTGGTGGCCGCCGGCATGTTCCTGCTGCCCCTGGGACGGTAGTCAGGCAGCGAGCTCCAGCGCCCGGCACTGCCTGAGCAGGAAAAAAAGCTAAAATTCAAGACTTTCCCGTATTGGATCCGGCGCCGCCTGGTCGCTGCCCGCTCGTTTGGGTGGTGAAACGGCGGTTTTTGATGCGCCGGTTACCTGGAAACTCCCGATCATGCCTATCTACGCTTACAAATGCAGTGCTTGTGGCCATGCCCAAGACGTGTTGCAAAAAATGTCCGATGCCCCGCTGTCGGTTTGTCCCGAGTGCGGCCAGAGCACGTATTCCAAGCAGGTCACTGCGGCTGGCTTTCAATTGAAGGGATCCGGCTGGTACGTTACCGATTTTCGCAATAATGGGTCGAGTGGCACCGCCAAGTCCGACGGTGGCTCGTCGGCGTCCAGCCCGGACACGGCGAAGACCGCCACGCCCGCGGCGAGCGATAGCTCGGCCAAATCGGCCACACCGGCCGCCGCGCCCCCCCCGGCGCCTGCCGTTTCGTCCTGATATCCAAAAAGGCAGACGGCATGCGCGTCATCAAGAAGTATTTCGTCACCGGGTTGCTGATCTGGACTCCCCTGGCTATTACTCTCTGGGTGCTGGGGCTGCTGATCGCGACGCTTGAGGGCCTGGTACCGAGCTTCTTGTCGTCGCAATCCTTATTTGGTATCTATATCCCGGGTTTCCGGTTTGCGCTGGTGATCGCGGTCGTGTTGTTGACCGGAGTATTTGCTGCCAATCTGCTGGGACGTACGTTGCTCGTACAGTGGGAGTCGCTGCTGGGGCGTATCCCGCTGGTGCGTTCCATCTACAATTCGGTCAAGCAGGTCAGCGATACGGTGCTGGCGCCCAATGGCCAGGCATTTCGCCAGGCGGTGCTGGTGCAGTATCCGCGGGCCGGCTCCTGGACCATCGCATTCCTGACGGGCGTGCCCAGTGGTGAGGTCGCGAGCTACCTGCCGGGAGATCACGTCAGTGTGTACGTCCCGACCACACCGAATCCCACGTCGGGGTTCTTTTTAATGATGCCTCGCGACCACGTCATCGAACTGCAGATGAGCGTGGACGCTGCCCTGAAGTACATCGTTTCCATGGGCGTTGTGGCGCCGCCGGGCCAGCCGGCCCCGGCAGTCACCCCCGTTCCGACGGCTCCGGCCGCCGATTCGTAACATTTTACGCTGACACACAGCACCTAGGAGTCATCCCGCAATGCGTACCTGCTACACCGGCGAGGTTTGCCGTGACCATCTCGGCCAGACTGTCACCCTCTTCGGCTGGGTGAACCGCCGCCGCGATCACGGTGGGGTCATCTTTATCGACCTGCGCGACCGCGCGGGGCTGGCCCAGATCGTTTTCGATCCGGATAATGCCGCCTTTGCCACCGCCGAGCGCCTGCGTAACGAATTCTGCATCCGCGTGACTGGCCTGGTGCGCCTGCGTCCCGAAGGCACGACCAATGAGGGTCTGGCTTCGGGCGAGATCGAGGTGCTGTGCCAGGATCTCGAGATCCTGAATGCGTCGGTCACGCCGCCGTTCCAGCTCGACGACGACAATCTGTCCGAGACGACCCGTTTGACGCATCGCGTGCTGGATCTGCGTCGTCCGCAGATGCAGCGCAACCTGATGCTGCGTTACCGCGTGTCGATCGAGGTGCGCAAGTTCCTGGACCAGTTGGGCTTTATCGATATCGAAACTCCCATGCTGACCAAGAGCACGCCTGAAGGCGCGCGCGATTATCTGGTGCCCTCGCGTGTGAACGCCGGCCACTTCTTTGCGTTGCCGCAGTCGCCGCAGCTGTTCAAGCAGATGCTGATGGTGTCGGGGTTTGATCGCTACTACCAGATCACCAAATGCTTCCGCGACGAAGACCTACGTGCTGATCGTCAGCCCGAGTTCACCCAGATCGATTGCGAAACGTCGTTTCTGAACGAACTCGAAATCCGCGAGATCTTTGAAAACATGATCCGTCATGTATTCAAGACGGTGCAAGACGTCGAACTGCCGTCGCCGTTCCCGATCATGAGCTGGACCGAGGCCATGCAGCGTTACGGTTCGGACAAACCCGATCTGCGCGTGAATCTCGAGTTCACCGATGTGACCGATGTCATGCGTGATGTCGAGTTCAAGGTTTTTGCCGCCGCGACCGCGCCGGGCAACCGCGTGGTGGCTTTGCGCGTGCCCGGTGGCGCTGAGTTGTCCCGTAGCGAAATCGATGCATACACGAAGTTCGTGGGCATCTATGGCGCCAAGGGCCTGGCCTATATCAAGGTCAACGCTACCGCCAAGGGCCGTGACGGCCTGCAGTCGCCCATCGTTAAAAACCTGCATGATGCCGCCTTGACCGAGCTGGTCAAGCGCACCAATGCGCAAGACGGCGACATTATTTTCTTTGGCGCTGACACCGTCAAAGTGGTCAACGATGCGATCGGTGCCTTGCGCGTGAAGATCGGCCACAGCGAGTTCGGTAAAAAGACGGGGCTGGTATCTCCCGGCTGGAAGCCCCTGTGGGTGGTCGATTTTCCGATGTTCGAATACGACGAGGAAGACGGCCGTTACACCGCTGCTCACCACCCGTTCACCAGCCCCAAGGACGGTCACGAGGACTTTCTTGAGTCTGATCCCAGCAAGGCGTTCGCCAAGGCCTACGACATGGTGCTCAACGGCTGGGAAATCGGGGGTGGTTCTGTCCGTATTCACCGCGAAGAAGTCCAGAGCAAGGTCTTCCGTGCGCTGAAAATCGGCGCCGAAGAGGCCCGCGAGAAGTTCGGTTTCTTGCTCGATGCGCTGCAATATGGCGCGCCGCCACATGGGGGTATCGCCTTTGGCCTGGATCGTATTGTCACGATGATGACTGGTGCGGAGTCCATTCGCGATGTGATCGCTTTCCCTAAGACTCAACGTGCGCAATGCCTGCTGACGCAAGCCCCGTCCGAGGTCGATGAAAAGCAATTGCGCGAGTTGCATATCCGCCTGCGCAATGTCGAAGTGAAATGAAGTAATCTGCGGGCAGAGGGCGGCGCGGGTCTGTTGCAGACTGGTGCGTCGCCTACCCGCTACCCAGGATAACAAGGGCAGCTTCGGCTGCCCTTGTCCGCCGCATAAAAAGGCGCCATTCGGTTCATGTCGCTTATCCGCATTGTCAGCTACAACATCCACAAGGGACGCTCGTCCCTCGGTCGTCGTGCATCTCTGAATGAATTGCGCCTTGGGCTGTATGGTTTGCGCCCCGATCTGGTGTTCCTGCAAGAGGTCCAGGGCCGCAATGAGCAGCGTTCGATGCTGGATGCTCAGCACGAGTCTCTGGCCGCGGCACTCCATCTCAATGTCGCTTATGGCTGCAACGCCATCCGCGATCATACCGATCACGGCAATGCCTTGCTGTCGCGCTATCCGATTGTGGAGCACGAGAATCAGGACATTTCCGATCATCGACTCGAGCAGCGTGGCCTGCTGCATGCGCGCGTTCGGATTGAGGATCATGATGTGCACTGCTTTGTGGTCCACCTGGGTCTGTTTGCTGTCAGTCGTGGCCGACAGATTTCCGCACTGATCGAACGCATCGCCCGATCAGTGCCGGACGGACAACCCATGTTGATTGCGGGTGACTTTAATGATTGGGGTGATCGCCTGGCGCCGTTGTTTGTGCAACAGTTGGGCCTGAGCGAGGTCTTTGCCAATGCGCCGCGCAGCCATGGCGGGGAATTACCTCGCTTGCGCGATTCGGTGCGACGGCTTGGCAACGCGTTGCGTGGTCTGCCGAATGGCCTGTCGGTACAGGAGCGCGTCAACCAGTTGGGTATGGATGGCGCCTATTGCCCCTTGCCTCCACCGCGTACGTTTCCCGCTGTATTTCCCTGGTTCCGGCTGGATCGGATCTACCAGCGCGGGTTTGCGGTGCGCAGCGCGCGCGTATTGCGGGGCCGCGAGTGGGCGCGCTTATCCGACCATGCTCCCTTGCTGACGGAGCTTGAGTTGCCGTGAAGGCCGATATCGTCAGGCTCGACTGGACCGATGACAACGCCGTCGAGCTCCTGCAGAATGGCGCTGATTTCTTTCCCGCGCTTTGCCAGGGGATCGATGACGCGCGCGTGAGCGTGCACCTGGAAACGTATATTTTTCAGCCTGATCGCACGGGCGAACAGGTATTGCAGAGCCTGGAGCGCGCCGCGCGCCGTGATGTGAAAGTCCGCGTGGTGATCGACGGCTTTGGAAGCGCGGATACGGCAAATGGCGTGCGTGATCGTATCGTGGCCGCGGGCGGATATTGTCGGGTCTACCGTCCCGAGCCGCCTTGGTATGGGCGCCTGGCGCTGTCGCGGAATCGGCTACGTCGCCTGCATCGCAAGGTGGTGGTAGTCGATGGAGACGTCGCTTTTGTTGGCGGCATCAACGTGGTGGATGATTATGATGATCTGGATCCTAAGGACGACATCCCGGCACCGCGCTTTGATTTTGCGGTAAAGGTACGCGGGCCGTTGGTGGCGTATGCGGTGCATGCACAAGACTTACTATGGGTGCGTCTGAGTTGGGCCAAGCTACGACGCCATCCGCGCGATTGGCGGCGTATGCAGTTAAGTCTGCCGAGGCGCCCCCCTAGCGAGCGGGCCGGGACCCAGCGTGCCGCGCTGGTGCTGCGCGATAACCTGCGTTATCGGCAGACGATCGAGCGGGCGTACTTGTACGGTATCGAGCATGCGCAGCGCGACATCCTGATTGCCAATGCGTATTTCTTTCCGGGGCGCCAGCTTCGCAAAGCATTGTGGCGTGCGGCAGCACGTGGCGTGAGGGTGCGTTTGCTGCTGCAAGGCAAGATCGAATATCACATGCAGTACTGCGCGACGCGTTCGCTCTATAACCGGCTACTGTTGGGCGGTATCGAGATTTACGAGTACGTGCCCAGCTATTTGCATGCCAAGGTCGCGGTGATCGATGGCATTGCGACCGTGGGCTCGTCCAACCTGGATCCGTTTAGCCTGTTGCTCGCGCGTGAGGCAAACGTGGTGGTCGATGACGTGTCCTTTGCCCATGAGTTGCAGCAGCGACTGGAGACCGCCATCGACGAGGGGGGACGATTGGTGTGCGCCGAGGATTACCAGCGGCGCGGTTGGTGGAACCGCTGTATCGATGCGGTGGCGTATGCCTTGCTGCGCATCGGTGTGGCCCTGACGGGACGTTCGAGCGAATACTGAATGGGGCTCTGGTGGCAGCGCTGCTACGTGGCTAGGGGGTCGACTTTTGAGTCGCTGGCCGGCGACGAATCAATCCCAGTGCCAGTGCAGTACCGATCAGAATAACCGTGGCGCCCGCCAGGATTTGCGGAGTGAGCGTTTCGTCGAGGAACCAGGCACCCCACAGAACGCCAAAAAGCGGCACCAGAAAGGTGACGCTGACCGCTCCGGTGGGGCCAACGCTGGCAATCAAACGAAAGAGCATCAGATAGGCGAGGCCGGTGCAGGCGATGGCCAGCGTGATAGTGGCCGACCACGCCTGCCAGGAAACAGCCTGGCTTGGCCAGGTGGCGATGGCCAGCGGCGCCAGGACCAGGGCGGCGCTGATCATGCTGCCCGTGGTCGCGGATAACGGGTCGATTGTGCTCAGAAAACGTTTGGTCCAGTTGGCAGCGATGCCGTAGAACATCGGGGCGGCGATGAGCGCCAGCACGGCGGGGCCGTCTCCGCCGCTGCTAAAGTCCAGCTTGTCCCACGACAGTACAAAGATGCCCAGAAAGGCGATGGCCAGTCCGATGGTGCGCATGAGGGGCAAGCGGTCTTTGAGCCATAGCCAGCCGATGATGGCGCCCCATACAGGCGTGACGGCATTGGATACCGACATGAACCCCGCACCCAGCGACTGAGCGGCGTAAGCGTACAACAAGAAGGGGATAGCGGAATTCAGCGCGCCGACGACGAAGATGGCTTTCCAGTGGCGCGCGATGACGGGGAGCTTGCCGCGCAGCAGCGCGACGGGCAGCAACATAAGGGCAGCCAGCCCGACGCGCAGCTCCATGAGCGGCCCCGGTCCGAACTCGGGTACGGCTATGCGCATGAACAGAAAAGATCCGCCCCATACCGCCGCCAATAGCAGGAGGTCCATCAAGTCGCGACGGGGCATGAGGCAGGTTTCCGGTTAGGCTTTGCGTGGCGTGGCGCGGGAAATGACGTTCTTCATTTTGACGCGGTGCGCCAGGTAAGCGCAGCACAGCGCCAATAGTGTACAGATGATCAGACCAATCCGCACGCCTTCGAGGACGGAGCTGCGTGCAATGGCGATACCCACTAACGCGGTGCCCGTCGCGCTGCCGATGGCGCGGGTAGTCTGGACCAGCGCCGAGGCGACACCGACGTCGCGGCGCTCGCTGAGCATTTGCATGAAGAGCGTCAAATTAGTCAGCAGAAAACCCAGCGCGCAGCCCGTGACGAAGAACGCCAGCAAGATCCATATGGTTGAGGTTCCTTTGCCGAACGTCAATATCATTAATGACCCTACGGCCAGCAGGAGGCCACCGAACACCATCAGGCGCTGCGGCTCGTTTTGCCTGGGAAACAAGTGTCCGTTGATAATGCTGCCGATAGGAATCGCGGCCACCAAGGGTGTCAACAGCAGGCCGGCTTCGCTGGGGGTGTAGCCCATTTCTGTTTGCAGCAGCAGGGGGCTATAGAAAATCAGCACGAACATCACTGCACCCACCGCCAAGGCCGCTACGTTGAGCAACTGGGGTTCGCGCTTGGCGATCACGCGCAGCGGAAAAATGGGCGACGCGATGCGACGTTCGTACGGCACCAGCAGCGCAATGGCGGCGATGCCCGCCAATGCCAGGCATATGGCGATCACCGGATGGGCGTGTTCGCCGGGGGCAAAACCGAGTTCCATCGCGGCCAAGGGGGCACTGACGGCGATGATCAACAGCAGGCTGCCGAGCCAGTCGATGCGTTGTTTGTCCGTTGAGGCATGGAGCGGCCGGATATGCGGGAAATAGCGCGCCAACATGAACAGGGCGACGATTGCCGCGACCGGGGCAATGAAGAAGGCGGCACGCCAGCCGAAAGCCTGGGTGGCAGCACCACCGAGCAAGGGCCCGACTCCGCTAGCCATTGCAAAGGCTGCCGAAACCAGTGCCAACCAGCGCACGCGCTCTTTGGCGTCGGGAAAGAGATCCGCTGGGGCCGCAAAGGCCGTGGCGATCATCATCCCGCCTCCAATCCCTTGTAGCGTCCGGAAAACGATCAGTTGCAACATCGATTGCGACAAGCCACAGGCGATGGATCCCAGGGCGATGATGGAGACCGACAATAGCATTAGCGGCTTGCGTCCGAACATGTCGCCCAACCGGCCAAAGATCAGAATCGACGCCGCCGTCGCCAATAAGTAACCGGTACCGACCCAGGCATAAAGCGCCATGCCGTTCAGGGCTTCGGCCACACGGGGTAATGTCGTACTGACAATCGTGGAATCAAAGGCGGCCAGCACGACGGTGGCGGCGACACCCAGCATCGCTTTCAGGAGGTCACGCTTACTGCGGAGAGGTTCGGCGGGAATGTCGGTGGGGGGTTCGGGAACGGCCGTAGCGGGCGTATTCATGGCGCCGAGGATATTGTTGATCGATCAATCATTGATTGTAACCCGCGCATATTTCGACCAAGGTCAAGCACTGTCAAATTCGGCTTGATCACGAGACAGGAGGGGCCCTGGGGTTATTTGAATAGGGCGTGATATCCCACAATGACGATCACGACAGCGGCCACTGCGAGCCACGACCAGCGCGACGAGGTTAGACCCCGGGAGGGCTCTTCGGGCTCAGGGGGCGGGGCCACGCGCGGCACCTTTGCCATCTGGTCGATAAAGGCGGTAAAGAATTTTTCTACGAGTTTTCCACCCGCCTTGATCAAGGCTTGCTCACCGACCTTGCCGAGTGTGCCACCCGCCATCGCGGCAACGGTATAGGCGAGCCGGGTGCCATCGTCTTTGGGGGATAACGTGATCTGGGCGGTGCCGATGGCCAGGCTGGAGGTTTGGCTCTTGCCCTCGAAGGCCAGCGAGAAGCTATGCGGCGGCTTTAGCTCGGAAAGCAAAATCTCCCCTTCGTACTGGGCTTGCACGCCCCCTACGTTGGCACGCATGGATAATGCGTACTCTGTTGGGGACTGGCGCTCGAGCTTGATACACCCGGGCAAGCATTTCTGCAGCACTTCAGGATCCATCAGGGCGTCCCAAGTTTGGTGCTGCGTAGACGGAATCCATTGAGCATCGGCTAGGCGCATGGCTGTCTCCTTGGTCTGCTTTGGAATTCATTGTGGACCAGCATGTCCGGCTTGTCATCTATTACGCGACCAATACGTCCCACGAGGCCACTGTGTAACCACTTTATAATTTAATTATATGTATCGTACGCGTACATTTAGATACTTTTCAAGGGGCTTAAACCCAATATAACCAACGGCTAGCATTGGGCGTGGCCTGCATGCATGGAGTTTTCTTAGGTGTTTTTACGCATGAGTTGGGCCAAAATTTTGCCGCTCTTGATCGCGGTGTCCCCGTCGTTGCTAATGATCTCGTCGCGCTCGGCGTCAGCCGGGCCGCTGCTTTTCCCCCAGTCTCTGGCGGGTACACGGCCCCACACCGCGGCGTACACCCCTTACAACACCGTGACCTTTGGCAACCTGACGTTGCCGTTCGCCGTCCTTGCCTGGTTGTCCGTCGGTCGACAATTGACGCGCCGGCGACGTACCGAGACAGTATCGAAACTTGTGGCGCAGGCGTATCCCCGTCATCGCGAGTCTTATTAATTCCGGGCCATACTGCCGCCTTATGTCTTTTTCCCAGCATTCCAACGAATACCGTCCTCATATCGACGGCCTGCGTGCTTTGGCGATATTGCCCGTCGTGTTGTTCCATGCAGGCGTGGCCGGGTTCGGTGGCGGCTATGTCGGCGTAGACATTTTCTTTGTTATCTCCGGCTATTTAATTACCGGACATATTTTGTCCAGTTTGTACCAGGGCAGTTTTTCTTTCTGCGATTTCTACGGACGACGTGCCAGGCGGATATTGCCCGCCCTGATTGCCGCGGTCATCGTTACGCTGGTCGCAAGTTTTTATTTGCTAATGCCCGGCGAGTTGGCGGAAGCGGGCAAGGCGGTCCGGCATGTGGTCTATTTCTTTTCGAACCACTATTTCTGGGGGCAGGAGAATGACTTCTGGGACCAGAATGCCCTGAGCACGCAGCCGCTGTTGCACACCTGGTCGCTAGCCGTCGGAGCGCAGTTCTATATCGTGCTGCCTTGCTTGCTGGTGCTGGTTTTTCGCTTTGGTCGACGTGCTTATCTCGCGGCACCTACGCCGATGTGGGTGGTGCGCAGTGTGCTGGTCGGGTTGGCGATGGTGTCGTTCGCGGTGAGTGGCGCCCTGCTGCAGGTAGATCAAGCCGCGGCGTTTTATCTGCTGCCCTCGCGGGCCTGGGAATTGCTGTTCGGTAGCATCATCGCGTCGCTGGCTGGCACGCGTTTGAGTCGACCGCCTTTATGGTTTGCGGAAATTTGCTCGATCGTCGGGTTGATTTGCATTCTGTGGGGTGTGCTGACGTATACGCAGGCAACCCCGTTTCCCGCGACCCATGCATTGGTGCCGGTGGCGGGGGCCGGTCTGATTCTCTATTCAGGCTATTCACACATTCCCACCTGGATGACGCGCTTGCTCTCGCTACGGGTGTTGGTGTTTGTGGGGCTGATTTCTTATTCTTTGTACTTGTGGCATTGGCCCTTGTTGGTGCTGTTTCGCTCGACGGTGTGGTCGGTAAAAGGTCTGCCACAGATTCCGGTGCTGGGATATCTGGCCATCGCGCTGGTCGTGTCGTGGGTGTCGTGGGCCCTGATTGAGCGGCCTTTTCGGACAGGGTTTCTCGCCGCGGCAAGGTCAAAGACAATATTGGGTGTGGCGTTGGTCGCATCGTTGACCTGTTTTGGGGCTGGCGTGTGGGCCATTCAAGCGAGTCGCACGGATCAGCAAGACTTGCCGCCTGTATTGACCCAATTGGACCAGGACATGGACATGGCGCCGGGTATTGCATGCGAGGGCAAGCCCGAGTTGGATGTGATCCGCGCGGGGCAGTCGGGGTGCGTATTAGGTGACCCGGCGGTCGCAGCACCCACGCCTGACTTTATCTTGCTGGGGGACTCGCATGCGCGCATGTGGGTGAGCGCATTTGACACGTTGGCGCGTGAGCTGGATCTGCATGGCGTGGCCATGGCGTACGCTAACTGCGTGCCGTTGAAAGGAGCAGTGCCTCCGACGCGCCCGGCTTGCACGGGCATTACCGATGCGGCGCTGGAGTATGTGGCCCGCTCTCCTGTCCAGCAGGTCATTCTGGCAGGCTATTGGATCGAGGCGGCGGAAACGGCCTTTGCTAAACCGTCGATGGCAAATGGCGTGCAAATGTCTACCCAGAATTTCAATACATCATTGCGCGACACGATTCGCTATTTGCAGCAAGCCGGCAAGGCGGTGACGCTGATCCTGGATGTACCGCAGTTGGAAAACGATGACGTCCCGCGTGATCTGGCCCTGCTCAGTGTGAGTCAACAAGGCGCCAACACGTATGGGCCTAGCCTGGCGGAGCACGTGACGCGTCAGAAACCTATGTTGGAGGGCCTCGAAGAGGTATGGCCAGACGTGAAGCCCTTTGGCGTTGTCGATCCGACCGTCGGTTTGTGCGCCGCGGGGCAATGCCTGGTGGCCCGTGAGGGGCGCACGTGGTATCACGATAAGCAACATTTGACGGACGATGCCGCCCGGGAGCTGCGTGCGGTATTCTTGCCTCTGCTGAGATCCGTTTCCGCGCCGCGATGACGCTTTTCGACGGCTCTAACAGGATTTTGGGAGATGCGGCCGCAGCCTACTTTGACAAGGCGGATTTTTAGGTCGCTGACAGAGGTAGACATCATAAATTTGAGGTTTGTTGTAAATTGCCAGGATTCTGTGTCGTGACCCGACCCGAGTTGGGTCGGAAATTTCAACAAAATGCCGTGAAGACCGATAGGGTTTTTGCATGAATACACCCGAAGGTTCCCGCTAGTAATCGATGGCAACCCGCATTCTCATTGTTCGTACCTCGTCGCTCGGCGATCTGGTGCACATGCTGCCCGCGATTTCCGACATTGCGCGTCACGTCCCCGATGCCGTCATCGACTGGGTCGCGGAGGAGGCGTTTGCGGAGATCCCGAGCTGGCATCCGGCTGTCCACGACGTGATAAAAGTGGCACACCGGCGCTGGCGTAAAGCATGGTGGTCAGCATCTGTAAAGGACGAACGGCGTGCGCTGGCGGCGCGTTTGCGCTCGGTGAAGTACGACGTCGTGCTGGATATGCAAGCGTTGATGAAGTCAGCCTGGTTGGTACGCCAGACGCGTGGCGTGCGCCATGGCCTGGACTGGCGATCGGCCCGGGAGCCGTTGGCGTCGTTGTTTTATCAGGTGCGTCATCGCGTCGAGTTCTGGCAGCCGGCGGTGACGCGGCAGCGCGAATTGGCATCGTTGGCATTTGGTTACACGTATAGCGGCCCCCCTGATTTTGGACTACAGGAGTTTGCGGAGCAAGCGCGGGCCGACGCTGAGGCTTGCGTGGCGGCGTCCGAGACGTGCGCCCGTCCGCATCATCATCTGAATACAGATCATGGCTATGCGGTCATCATGCCGTCGGCCAGTCGTGACGACAAGCTTTGGCCCGAAGACGATTGGCGCGCCGTGTTTACCCGTGTGCAGCAAGCCGGATGCACATTGCGCTTGTTGGCCGGTAATCAGCAAGAGGCCGAGCGTGCCCAAGCATTGGTGGCAGGCTTTGCGGGCGTCGAGGTATTGCCTCGGATGGATTTGACCGCTATTGCCCGGCAATTGGCCGGCGCGCGCATCATGGTGGGGTTGGACAGCGGGCTGACTCATTTGTCGGCGGCGCTGGGGCGCCCCACGGTGGGCATCTACCGAGCCTCTACGCCGGTGCGCACGCCATTGATCGGGTCGAGTTTCACGGCCAGTCTGGGCGACCGTGGCGCACCGCCGTCGCGTGGGGCGGTACTGGCGTCCGTGGACCAGGCGTTGGCCGCGAGCTAACGGCCATGGCGCTAGATTGATATGCGACGCGGCACCTACACCCTGGCGTTGTATGTTGTGGCTCCTTTGGTGTGGCTCTGGATGGCGCGACGAGCCCGCAAAGCCGGCGGCAACTGGGGTATTTTTTCGGCGGCGCGCTTTGGTCGGCCGAGTGCCGATAGTCCGGCGCCGTTTGCTCGACCGCCCGTATGGGTGCATGCGGTCAGCCTAGGCGAGACGCGCGCCGCTGAGCCCCTCGTCAAGGTGCTATTGGAGCGTGGTTTGCCGGTGTTGTTGACGCACACGACGGCGACGGGACGGGCTGAGGGCGCTCGCCTGTTTCCGGAGGCGATTGCTTCGGGTCAGTTGCGCCAGACGTGGTTGCCGTACGATTTTCCTGGCGCGGTACGCGAATTTTTAACCTGTTATACGCCGCGTTGCGGGCTTCTGATCGAGCGTGAAGTGTGGCCTAACTTGTTGGCGCAGGCACGTCGGCAAGGGATACGAATGGCGCTGATCAGTGCGCGTTTTTCCGCCTCGTCGCTGCGTCAGGCGGCATGGATGGGGCGGGTGTTGCGCGATGCGCTGGCGAACTTGGATGCCGTGCTGGCACAAACGCCCGACGATGCTCAACGGTTGGAGCAGGCGGGCGCGCATCGGGTCAGTGTGACGGGGAGTCTGAAATTTGATCTGAGTTTGCCCACTTCGCAGGCCCTGGAAGGCCGGGCTTGGCGGCAGGTGTTGGGACGACCGGTGATAGCAGTGGCCAGCACGCGGGAAGGGGAAGACGCTTTGTTTGTGCAAGCGATACAGACACTTCGCAACGTCAAGGCGGTAGAGGCTTCGGCAGGTGTCTCATCAGAAGGGGCGGCGTCCGGAGGGGCGGTCAGCGCGGGGGAAGCCCTAACGGCTGGGGCGCGCGTCTCGGCTCGGCGTGTGTTGTATCTATTGATTCCTCGACATCCACAGCGTTTTGATGAGGCTGCCGAGCAGTTGACTGCTGCCGGGCTCACGTACATGCGACGCTCTCAGGTTCCGACGTATGCCTTGGAAGACATCGCTTCTCAAGCGATATCGCAGCAAGGGCAATTGCCACTGACGCAAACGGAGAGTGTGCCGCCAGCGGATTGTGAGGTCGATGTCATGCTGGGTGACTCATTGGGCGAGATGGCGTTTTATTATGCCGCTGCGGATGTGGCCATCGTGGCAGGGAGTTTTGTGCCATTGGGCGGGCAAAACTTGATCGAGGCTTGTGCGGCTGGCGTGCCGGTTATTGTCGGGCCGTACACCTTCAATTTTGAACAGGCCGCTAAAGACGCGATTGCCGCGCAAGCCGCATTGCGGGCAGCGGATGCTCCCGAGGCATTGGGGGCGGCGTTGAGGTTGCTGGGCGACGAGAATCGTCGCGCGGCCATGGGCCGTGCCGCGCACGATTGGTCGGCGGCGCATGCTGGTGCCACAAAGCGTACTTTGCAGGCATTGGACGAGTGGTTTTCGTCATAGCCCTGCGCGTACGTGCGGCTCGATCCAGCGAGGGTTCAACCATGCGCCGCCCAGATGAACCTATTTTGGTGCTAAATCGTCAGCCTGATCAGGGCTCGGCGCCGAGAGTGCCGTAAACAGCGCTATAAAAGCAACATACAGGCTCACCGTACGCATGCCTCGAAACATGAGCTCGGTCAGTCCGAATATGGCGAAGCTCAGACACACTGCCAGCCCCATGGCTGCCGCCACGCGTTGGGTTTGTGGCACGTTGCGGCGCAGGCGGCGCAGGAATAGCCAAGCCGGCGCGAAATAGAGTGCTAGCAGGGCGATGCCGCCAGCCACGCCGAGGGTAGCCAGTGCCTGCAGGAAATCATTGTGCGGCTCACCGAAATCGCGAGCGACAAAGGGCGAGACCCGGCCAGCGGCTACGCCTTGCTGCAGCATATCTTTGAAGCTGGAGCGGTCTCCGGTTCCCGACCAGGGCGCGCTTTTGAACATATGCCACGCTGAATTCCATAGCTGCAGGCGAATGCACATGGACGTGTCGGCCGTCGGGGCGACGGTGAGACATTCATGAATTTCCTGGGCGCCTTGCGTGACGCGTTCACGCAGTGCCGGGTTGGATGCGCCGACGGCCAGTGCGATCAGACCGATACCCAGCAGTGCTGCCAGTGCTCGCATTGGGCGATGCAGCCAGCCGGCCAGCGCGATGCCGATGATGGCGAATACCGGTATCGCCATCCAGCCGGTGCGCGTCTGTGTCAGCACGAAACCCACGCAAGTCAGTGCGGCTGCGGCGATCTTGAACGCGCGTTCGGCTCGAGGATGGCGGGTACACTGCCAGCTCAGACTGTAGATTGACAGCACGGCCATCAACAGCATGAGGTTGCCATAGCCTACGGCATTGAATTGTGGCGTCGGTGGGCGCTGCAACGTCGGGCCTGCCAAATAGCAGACGATTGCGGTCGCGGCAATGCCCGCCGTGATCGGTCCCCAGATGAAATGGCGCAGCCGCTGGCGGTCAATCAGTAGAAAGCCGGCTAACAGACACGGAAAGCCCAAGCTGATTCGCAGGCCACGTTCGATGCTGGGGCCTTCCCAATGGGCATTGAGTAATTGACTGAGCAGTACGGCGGCCAGCGGCAAGCACAGGACGAGTAGTAACCAGCGATACGGACGCAATTGTTGCATCCAGTGCGTGGCAGGTGTGGTTGCGACCATGCAGAGGCAGGCGACGATCAGCAGATAGAACAGCGCACTGCCCCCACCGACCGTGAGCGTCAGCACAGGCAACAGCACAACGAGGAAAGTGATCAGAAACGGGGTATGGGATAAAGAAGAGCGCGTCATGTAAAAAGGGCAGTTCGGTTGCGGTAAGGAAGGCTATTCCTCAAATCAAATGCGACAAATTTGCTACAAAAATAGTACGAAATATTTAAAAAAAAGATAAAATTTATCTAATGATATGGTTTTTCGCGAAAGTGTGTAAGGGAAGATAGGCTTGTTGTGTCATTGAAATGACCAGCCGTTGCGACCTCAGGGCCCTACTGCGGCCGGGGTGAAATTTGCCGGGCGAGTATAGCTGAGACAACTGACATTACAGGGCAGGTACGCACGCATCGGTGTGCTTGGCATTGGCAAGTCGATAGACATCAGCAGACCAATCCAGAAACACTATGTGCGGGCGCCTATCTATACAATCCGTTCGAAACCTAGCAGCCCGGAGTTCCTTACACAGCTTTGTTATGCAATATTTATTGACGGCGTTTCTCACCTCACTCGTGTTCACCGCGCTACTCGTCCGGTGCCGATTCTGGGGTAACGGCTGTATCTTCGATTCCGAGCTGGACAGCGTGCAGAAGTTCCACGTCAAACCCGTGCCGCGAGTGGGCGGTGTGTCGCTGGTGGCCGCTATGGCCGTAACCTGTGCGGTGGCCGCTTTCCGAGAGCCCGAGGTGCTTCCGGGATTACTGTGGCTAGGGCTGGCGGCTGCGCCGGCTTTTTTAGGCGGACTCGCCGAAGACCTGACCAAACATGTACGGGTGCTGACCCGCCTGATGCTGGCGATGGCGTCGGGGGCGATCGCTTATTTCGTGCTTGATGCCGCGGTGACACGCGTGGATATCATCGGCCTGGACTGGCTACTGCAGTTTAGCGCCGTGTCGTTCGTCTTTACTGTCGTGGCGATCGGCGGCTCGGCCAATGCCCTGAACATCATCGATGGCTACAACGGCCTGGCGGCTGTCGTGTCGGCGATGATTTTCGCGGGCTTTGCCTATGTCTGTTTCTATCTGGGCGATCGCATGCTGCTGATCGTGGCCTTGGGTATGCTGGGCGGCGTGGTCGGCTTTCTGTTCTGGAACTATCCGCGCGGCCATATCTTTCTGGGTGATGGCGGTGCGTATTTCCTGGGATTCATGATTGGCGAGCTGTCTGTGCTGTTACTGGCGCGCCATCCCGAGGTATCGGCCTGGTTTCCGTTGTTGCTGTGCATTTATCCTGTTTTCGAGACGCTGTTCTCCATTTACCGCAAACGCTGGCTGCGCGGTCGTTCGCCCGGCGCACCCGACGGCGTGCATTTGCATATGCTGATCTACAAACGCGTGGTGCGATGGGTGGTGGGTTCGCGCGAGGCGCATCACCTGACTTGGCGTAATTCTTTGACATCACCGTATTTGTGGCTGCTGTCGTCGCTGGGCGTCATTCCCGCTGTGTTGTTCTGGCAAACCCCTGTCATGCTGATGCTGTGCGTGGCGGCGTTTTCCATGGGGTACATAATTTTGTATCGTAAATTGGTACTTTTTCGTATTCCCAAATGGATGGTCGTCAAGAAGAAAAAACGCACGTATTGAAAAAGGTGACTTGTACGGCATGGAGTATTTTTTTACCGCCGCGGATTGTCAAATGGGGCAAAATTGGCCCAGATTAATATTGTTCATGATTCTGTCATGGGGACGATTCCTTCCAAGAGAAGCATCCAATTCCCTCTAAACGCGACCAAGGCATCTTCATGCTGATTTCTGTTGTTTTGTCTGGCGGGGCTGGCACCCGTCTTTGGCCTGTTTCCCGCGAAGGCTATCCCAAGCCATTTATGAAGCTGGCGGACGGCGAGAGCCTGTTGCTCAAGACATACCGACGTGCCGCAGAAGTCGGTGCCACGAGTCTTCTCACCGTCACGAATCGCGATTACTACTTCATGAGCAAGGACGAGATGGCGTTGGCCAAGCTCGATGTGCCTGCCCATTTTCTGCTTGAACCCAGTGGCCGCAACACGGCACCCGCCGTGGCGATGGCCGCGCTTCAGGTGGCCGAGCGCCATGGCCCCGATGCGCTGATGCTGGTGCTGCCCGCCGACCATCTGGTGCTGAATCAAGACAGCTTCGCGCTGGCGGTGTCCCGTGCCCAGGTGCTGGCCGAACAAGGCAAGCTGGTCACCTTCGGCATTATTCCCACAGGGCCCGAGACCGGCTTTGGCTATATCGAAACCGGCGTCGACGTTGGCGACGGCAAGCAGGTCGTGCGTTTCGTCGAGAAGCCCTCGGCGGACAAGGCGCGCGAGTACGTGGATTCAGGCCGCTTTGTCTGGAATTCGGGCATGTTTTGCTTTAAGGCCGGCGTCATTCTGAAGGAGCTCGCCGAGCACGCGAGCGACGTGGATACGGCGACGCGCGCCTGTTGGACGGCCACACTTGCCGCGTGCGGCGATCACCCCGAGATGGCCGAGATTCCCGCTGAGTCGTTTGCCGAAGTGCCGGATATTTCCATTGACTATGCGGTGATGGAGCGTTCGTCCAACGTGGTCGTGGTGCCCGGCGATTTTGGTTGGAGCGACATCGGCTCGTGGGTGGCGGTGCGGGATCTGACCGCGCCCGATGCGAATGGCAATCGCGCTGCCGGCAACGCGATGTTCGTCGACAGTCGCAACGTCTACGTCCAAAGCGACGACCGCCTGGTGGCGGCTGTGGGCGTACAGGATTTGATGGTCATCGATACGCCGGACGCCGTGCTGGTGGCGCACCCTGACAAGGCGCAAGAGGTCAAGCAAATCGTCAAAAAACTCAAATCCCAAGGGCACGAGGCATACAGATTGCATCGCACGGTATCGCGACCGTGGGGGACTTACACCGTGCTCGAAGAAGGCCCGCGCTTCAAGATCAAACGCATCGAAGTCAAGCCGGGCGCCAGCCTGAGTCTGCAGATGCATCATCACCGTAGCGAACACTGGATCGTGGTCTGCGGCATGGCTCGGGTCGTCAACGGCGACAAAGAGCTGTTGGTCGGGGCTAACGAGTCCACCTACATCCCTGCCGGCCATAGGCACCGGCTGGAAAATCCCGGCGTGCTGGACTTGGTGATGATCGAGGTACAGAGCGGCGAGTATCTGGGCGAAGACGATATCGTGCGTTTCGAAGACATTTACGGACGTACGTGATGTTAGGTATGTTCAACGCGCTATGGAGCTATCGCGGCTTCATCATGGGCAACGTCAAGCGCGAGTTTCAGTCCAAATATCGCAATTCGTTGTTGGGGGCGGCATGGAATGTGCTCAACCCGTTGTCGATGATTGTCATTTATACGGTGATTTTTTCACAGGTCATGCGCGCCAAATTGCCGGGCGTGGATGGTACGTTCGCCTATAGTATTCACCTCTGCGCAGGCGTGCTCACCTGGGGGCTGTTTGTCGAAATCGTCAGTGGGGCCCAGAACACTTTTATCAACAATGCGAATTTGATCAAGAAGCTGAGCTTTCCACGCCTGTGTCTGCCGGCGACGGTGGTGGCGAATGGCCTGTTGAATTTCTCGATCATCTTTTCACTGTTCACGATTTTTCTGATCGCCACGGGTAACTTTCCAGGCTGGTCGTTTCTGGCGATGGTCCCCGTGCTGTTGATTATGGTGGCATTCGCAATTGGCCTGGGTATCACGTTAGGTGTGCTCAACGTGTTTTTTCGTGATGTGGGTCAATTTTTCACCATATTCCTGAATTTTTGGTTTTGGTCCACGCCAATCGTGTACCCGATCAGCATCTTGCCGGAGCGTCTGCAATCCTTGATGCAGTTCAATCCCATGGCGGTGTTGGTTGATGCGAGTCAGACTATTTTGATGCAAGGCCAATGGCCAGACTGGACCAAGCTGGCCTGTGTCGCCGTGCTGGCCGCGCTATTTTGTATGCTGGGGCTACGATTATTTCGCAAGCATGCCGGCGAAATGGTGGATGAACTCTGATGGGTAGTATCACTGTTTCTAATTTGGGCAAGGCCTACAAGCAATATCCGACACTCTGGTCGCGTTGGCGCGAATGGATGGATCCGCGCGATCGGCCACGCCATCAGTTGCATTGGGTGCTCGAGGACTTGAATTTCACGGTGAATGTTGGCGAGGCGGTCGGCATCATTGGCATCAATGGTGCGGGCAAGAGTACGCTATTGAAGATGATCGTCGGCACGACGCTACCGACTACCGGCAGCGTGCAGATGAGCGGTCGCGTGGCTGCGTTGCTCGAACTAGGCATGGGTTTTCATCCTGATTTTACCGGCCGGCAGAATGCCATTATGGCGGGACAACTCCTGGGAATGAGTGTGGAGGAAGTCAATGCCCATATGGCCGAGATCGAAGCATTTGCCGAGATCGGCGAATACATAGACCAACCCGTGCGCGTGTATTCCAGCGGCATGCAAGTGCGCCTAGCCTTCAGCGTGGCGACCGCGGTGCGGCCCGATGTGCTGATTGTGGACGAGGCCTTGTCGGTGGGGGATACCTACTTTCAGCACAAGAGTTTTGATCGTATTCGCGAGTTTCGTAAGCAAGGCACTACGTTGTTACTTGTGTCGCACGACAAACAGGCGATTCAATCCATTTGTGATCGGGCGATACTGCTTAGCGCCGGAAAGTTGTTGATGGAAGGCAAGCCTGAGGCAGTGATGGATTACTACAACGCGATGCTCGCGGACCATCAGGGGCAGCAGGTCCGGCAAGACGTATTGGACAATGGCAAAGTACAGACGATATCCGGTACAGGCGAAGCAGTTGTCACGGCTATCGCTTTATTGAACGAGGCTGGTAGCCAGATAGAGACGGTGGACGTTGGGCAACAGGTGACATTGCGCATCAAGGTTCAGACCAAGGCGTTCATCTCACGACTGGTTCTGGGGTATGGGATCAAGGATCGATTGGGCCAGGTTATTTATGGAACCAACACCGATCTGAAAAAGCAGGTGTTGACGGACGTTCCGCCTGATAGCAAGGTGACATTCAATATTGCGTTTCCAGCAAACCTTGGGCCTGGCAATTACTCCATTCAAACTGCCTTGGCCAGCTCGGACACACATCTGGTCAATAACTATGAGTGGCGGGATCTGGCGATGGTTTTCAATGTTATCAATACTGACAAACCCGATTTTGCGGGCGTTGCCTGGATAGACCCCGAGATCCAGATCGAGATGCTATGAGCTTTATTTCTTACGCTCAGAACTACGAAGACGTCATGTTGCGTCGGGTACTGAAGTCGGTATCGCGTGGATTCTACGTCGACGTCGGCGCAGCGTGGCCTGACGAGCATTCAGTGACTAAAGCTTTTTACGACCAGGGTTGGTCGGGCATCAATATTGAGCCCAACCCGAGGTTTCACGCCGCTTTATCAGAGGCTCGGCCGCGGGACGTCAATTTGCGGATTGCAGTCGGTGAGCATAGCGGTGAAGTCGTCATGAACATTATCGACGGCACCGGATTGTCATCGGTGGATGACGGTATTGCTCAGGGGCATATTGAGGCCGGCTGGAACCCGGAGCGACAAACCGTAAAAATGGAGCGACTCGCCGATATCCTGGACGAGCACGTACCATCGGGCCAGGAGATCAACTTCCTGAAGGTCGACGTAGAGGGCCTGGAAGAGCAGGCCCTGCGCGGCAATGATTGGCAGAAATTTCGACCGTGGGTTGTGTTGGTCGAGGCCACGTTACCAATGTCGCAGACGCCGTCCTACGAACAGTGGGAGCACGTCTTGCTCGATGCCGGCTATTTGTTTGTTTATGCAGATGGCCTTAATCGTTTTTATATTGCCCGGTCACATGCTGATTTGCGCGACGGTTTTACCTATCCACCCAACGTATTTGATGATTTCAAGGGCGCCGACCTGAAGACGCTGGAAGGCCGGTTGGATCACCTAGAGCGGCAAAAGCAGCAACTTGAGTTTCTGGCTCAGCAAGCGGAGCAACAACGGCAGCAAGCCGAGCAGCGCGCACAACAGGCCGAACAGCGGGCACAGCACGCCGAGCGGCGGACACAAGATGTCGAGCAACAAAAGCGCCAAGTCGATCAACAACTGAAGTTGATTCAGGCTAGTACGTCTTGGCGCGTTACAGCCCCATTGCGATCGGTGAGCCGACGTGTATTCAGGCACGGATTAAAGGCCCAGGTATGGTCGGCGGTACGATATGGCGTGAGCTACGTCAATCGCCATCCGACGCTACGTCGCTTAGCATTGCGGATTCTGAACCATATCCCTGGCTTGAAAGACAAGTTGCGTCGCGTGATGGGCGTGGCGCAGGCAACACAGATGGCTGACAATCACGATTTATATAGCTCGTCTAATCTGACTGCCCATGCAAGTCAAATATACGAAGAATTGCAGGCGGCGTATAAAAACAACGGGCAGGAGAAACGCTGATGCGCATTGTGTTGGATATGCAAGGCGCTCAAACGGAAAGCCGATTCCGCGGGATAGGCCGATACGTCCTCGGTTTTGCCAAGGGCGTTATACGAAACCGCGGGGATCATGAGGTTTTTCTGGCCTTGAATGGCTTGATGCCCGAGGCCATTGAATCGATTCGAAGTGAATTCGACGAGTTGTTGCCTCAGGAGAATATTCTTGTCTGGCATGCGCCGGGCCCCGTGGAAGAATGCACCGCAGGTAACGAGGCTCGCCGACAGGCTGCGGAGATCGCTCGCGAGGCGTTTCTTGCAAGCTTGCGACCCGATGTGGTGCATATCGGCAGCTTGTTCGAGGGCGTATCCGGGTTTGGCGTCACCAGTCTAGGCGAGTTCGATCGATCGACGCGGGTAAGCGTGTTATTACACGACTTGATTCCGCTGGTGAATTCGGCCAAATACCTGGATCCTTACCCTCACGTATCGCGCTGGTACTTTCGCAAGGTCGAATACCTCAAGAAGGCAGCCGTACTGTTGACGAATTCTGATTTCACTAGACAAGAAGGGTTGGAGAATCTGGGTTTGCCGGATGATCGCATCGTGTCGGTGTCGAGCGCGACGGATAGTTACTTTAAACAAATAACGATTAGTTCGGATCAACCAGCGGCTCTGCAGACAAAGTTTGGCATCGGCAAAAAATTTCTGCTCTACACGGGTGGAGCAGACGAGCGAAAAAATCTGCCGCGGTTGATTGACGCGTACTCACGACTGCCTGCTGATCTGCGAGCAGATGTGCAGTTGGTATTCGCGGGGAAAATGCCGGTATACGAATCGGACGTCTTGCGTTCCCACGCAAAAGCCGCTGGTATTGATAGCCAGAGTTTTGTATTGACTGGCTATATTACCGACGAAGAACTGCTATGGCTGTACAACCTGTGCCAGGCTTTCGTGTTTCCGTCATGGCATGAAGGTTTTGGCTTGCCAGCACTTGAAGCCATGGTGTGCGGCGCACCAGTCATCTGTTCCAATAGCAGTAGTTTGCCTGAAGTCATGAGACGAGAGGATGTGCTGTTCGATCCCACCAACACGCCTTCGATCACCGAGAAAATGATCCGGGTATTGCGCGACGACGTATGGCGCGACGAGTTACGGGAATACGGTTTAGAACAATCGAAGAAGTTTTCGTGGGACATTGTGGGTCGGAGAGCCATCGACGCATGGACGCAACTGGAGCCGCCTGCCGAACGGCCTTGGCTGGATCAGTCTTTGCAGAAAAATAGACTGACGGCGGCGTTGGTCGATCGGTTGATGCCAGAGCGTGACGAGCAGATGTTGGTGCCGCTGTCGGCATGCTTGGCCCAGAACGCGCAGACAGGCCTTCAACGTCAGTTGCTGCTCGATATTTCTGAACTATGCCAGCACGATGCAGGTACCGGCGTGCAACGCGTGGTTCGGAATTACTTGCGTTGTTTACTAGAGTCACCACCCGCTGGTTATGACATTGAGCCTGTTTATGCCACTGCCGAGCACGGCTATCGCTATGCTCGCCGGTATACGCAGAAATTTCTTGGCCAGAAAGAAGATCCTGCCGTTGTGGATACGGCGATCCGGTGGCAACGCGGAGATATTTTCTTTGGCCTGGATCTGCAGCATCATGTGCAGATTAGGCATCGTGCGTTTTATCAGACGCTGATGCGCCAAGGCGTCACGGTCAAATTTCTGGTTCATGATCTGCTTCCCATCCAAATGCCGGAGTGTTTCTGGGATGCCGATCTAGCACCGTTGCATGAGCAACTGATGCAGATGATCGCCTCGACGGATGGCGCAATTTGCGTGTCCCGCGCGACTTCAGACGCGTTGCTTGCATGGATACGCGATACCGGCGCTGCGATGTCGCCCAGTTTTCAGAGCACGTGGGTCCACAATGGTGTGGAGAGCCTCGTTCCGGCCTCAGAGGCGTTGCCATCCGATGCCGAGCATACGTTGTCCCTGATTCGCAGTCGGCCGAGTTTCTTATGCGTGTCGACGATCGAGCCGCGTAAATGCCAGGAGCAGATACTGGACGCCGTGGAGGGACTATGGTCAACCGGGCACGATGTCAATCTGGTGTTTGTCGGGCGCCCGGGCTGGAAGATGGATGCGTTCGCGGATCGTTTGAACAAGCATCGAGAGATAGGCAAGCGTCTGTTTTGGCTGCAAGGAATTTCTGATGACTATCTGACCACGGTTTATCAGTCGGCGACATGCCTGGTGGCAGCCAGTTTGAACGAGGGCTTTGGGCTACCTGTTATCGAAGCCGCTCGCCATAAGATGCCTGTTGTCGCTCGTGATATTCCGGTATTTCGCGAGGTGGCAGGAGATGCCGCATGGTATTTCTCGGGCGATACCGTTGCCGATTTGCAGGGGGCGCTGGAACAATGGTTGAGTTTGCATCGAGATGGCAAGCTTCCCGATCCGGGTGCGATGACGTGGTCCACGTGGGAAGACAGCACCGAAGCCCTGAAGTCGGCGTTGTCGACAAATATCGTCTCCAAGCAGCTATTCCTCGATATATCTGAATTGGTGGAGCATGATGCGAGGACGGGCATTCAGCGTGTGGTGCGCAGTATTCTAAAAGAGTGGCTGGAGCATCCCCCCTCGGGTTATGAGGTGGCGCCGGTTTATGCGCGCGTCAATGAACCCTATCGATATGCACGGCGTTATGTTGCCCAGATGATGGGAGTCCGGGCAGAGGGGCTGGTTGATGACCTGATCGAGTTTTCGCAGCGAGATGTCTTCCTGGGTCTTGATCTCTCTCCTCCGATCATGCTGACCCAAGTGAATTTTTATCAACGGCTGCGCAGGCAAGGCGTGCAGGTCAAGTTTTTTGTGCATGATCTGCTTGCGTTAAATCCCGACTACACCGAGCCGGCAGTCACGGAAAACTACCGGCGATGGCTGGTGGAGGTGGTAGCCGAAAGCGATGGCGTGATCTGCAATTCAAAGTCGACCGAGGATCAGGTTGCCGCGTGGTTAGGCACGCAAGAACCAAAGCGACTGAGACCTTTTTCCATGGGGTGGGTCCACATGGGCGCCGATATGGAAAATTCCATCCCGACGCTGGGGTTGCCTGATAACGCCCAACAACTGTTGACCGCGTTTCGCACCGACCCGAGTTTTCTGATGGTCGGCACATTGGAACCGCGCAAGGGACATGCACAAGCCTTGGAAGCATTTGAGACGCTATGGCGCGATGGTTGCGAGGTCAATCTTGTGATTGTCGGCAAACGAGGTTGGAAAGTCGCTGATCTCGCAGAAAAGCTGAGTTCGCACCCCCAAGCCGGTCGGCGGTTGTTCTGGGTTGAGGGGGCTAGCGATGAATTCCTGCAGGAAATTTATGCGGCATGTCGGTGCTTGTTGATGGCCTCATATGCAGAGGGGTTCGGATTGCCACTCATTGAGGCCGCGAAGAACAACTTGCCCATACTGGCGCGCGACATCCCGATTTTTCATGAGGTCGCAGGAAAATATGCGTCTTATTTCCACGCCGAACAAAGCCAGGATCTGGCTGATGCCATCAAGCAATGGCTGGCGTTAGATGCCAAAGGGCAAGCGCCGGGTTCTGTTGGCATGCCCTTTCTCACATGGAAACAAAGCGCGGCGCAGTTGGCTCAGCGCATCCTGAAGGACCATTGATAAAAGCATGGCAAAACCATCCATCATTCTCGTGCGATACGTTGCGCCGGATTTCTGGGAAAGCGTACGGTGCACATAGGCGTTGACGCGCGCCTGTTGACCATGCCTGTGACAGGTATTGGCCGATACACGACTGAGCTTGCCCAGGAGTTGCTGACGCAAGGTCGCGCGTTGACGCTGTACATGCCGCAGTCTCCCGTAGTGGGTGATTGGTCCAGCCCGAATGTCCACGTACGGGCTGGCAGCATCCGGGGCCGGGTCGGCCGGATGCTGTGGTCGCAGACGGTGTTGCCTTGGCAGGCAGGGCGGGATCGTGTTGATCTGTTCTGGGGGCCTGCGCATCGTTTGCCACGGTATCTTTCGCAGTCAATTGCGCGGGTGGTGACTATCCACGATCTGGTGTGGAAGCACGCAGGCGAGACGATGCGGCCGTTGAGCCGGTTTATGGATCGGACGTTGATGCCGCAGGCCGTGCATCTGGCCGATCGCATCATGGCGGTGTCGCGCAGTACGGCAGATGCCATAGAAGCGGAATTTCCGCAGGCCCGGGGCAAGGTGCGCGTGGTGTATCCAGGAGTCACTGCGTTGGCTCCCCCCGATAATCGCGAGGCTTTGCGTGCGCTGGGTGTGAGCCGGCCGTATTTCTTGTTTGTCGGCACGCTCGAGCCGCGTAAGAACCTCAGGCGCTTGTTGGGCGCCTATGCACGCCTGCCGCAAGCGTTACGTTCAGCGTGCCAGCTTGTCATTGCTGGCGGCAAGGGATGGGGCGGGGTGGATGTATCTCAATTGCTGGAGCAGACAGGTTTGACGGGGCAGGTGGTGGTGACGGGTTATGTGACAGATACCCAGTTATCTACGCTTTACGCGCACGCGCGTTTTCTGGCCATGCCATCGCTGTATGAGGGATTCGGTCTTCCCTTAGTGGAGGTTATGTCGTTTGGCGTCCCCGTGGTTACCGCCAATATCTCGTCGTTGCCGGAAGTCGCGGGTGAGGCCGGTGTGTTGGTGGACCCGTTGGATGAAAGCGCTATCGCCAATGGCCTGTCGCGTCTGTTGACCGATGAAACACTGTACGCCGAATTGGCGGGAAAGGCTCGTGCCAATGCCGCTCGCTTTACCTGGCAAGCCGCCGCGCAACAGGCGATGGCGGTATTTCACGAGGCCATTGAAGTCCGGCGCTCGGTGAGCAAAGGGACGTAATCATGGCTGCGCCGCGTATCCTGCATCTCTATCGCTGCTATTACCCCGATCCCCCTGGTGGGGTGGCAGAAGCGATGCGCCAGATCTGTCTGGCGACTTCAGATTACGGGGTACAAAGTACGATTTTCACTTTGTCGCCCAAGCCTACTCCGTCGACACTGAATCAACCAGAAGGACAGGTCGTTCGGGCTCGTTCCTGGGCGGCGCCGGCGTCTTGCGATCTGGGCGGCCCGGCGGCTTTTGTACGCTTTGCTGAACAGGCTCGGCGAGCCGATGTGATTTGCTATCACTTCCCCTGGCCGTTTGCGGACCTGATGGATTTGGTGGTGCGTCCGGAGGTTCCCACTGTATTGGTCTATCACTCGGATATCGTGCGGCAGCGTTGGCTCGGTCAGGCTTATGCACCGCTGATGCGGCGCATGCTGTCATCTGTGTCCGCCATCGTTGCGACTTCGCCAACGTATGCCGCTTCCAGTCCGGTATTGTCCGATCCGCGCTGGAAGGATAAGGTGCGCGCTATTCCCCTTGGCATTGTCGAATCCCCGCAGCAAGAGGATGCGCGCGTGCTTGGCCGGCTGGGCCTGACCGAGGGACAGCCCTATTTCCTGTTCCTGGGGGCGTTGCGCTATTACAAGGGTTTGCATACGCTCGTGTCTGCGGCCAGGCAGGTCAATGCGCCCATCGTGCTCGCTGGCTCGGGCACCGAAGACGCGGCGCTGCGGGCACAGGCCGCGCGCTTGGGCGCGGGTAATGTCCTGTTTGCCGGACAGGTATCCGATGCCGAGAAAACCGCCTTAATGAAGCGTTGCCTGGCATTCGTCTTGCCATCGCATTTGCGATCCGAAGCCTACGGCATGGTGCTGGTCGAGGCCGCTATACAAGGTCGACCGTTGATCTGCTGTGAAATCGGATCGGGTATGTCGTTCGTCAATGCGCAGGATGAGAGCGGTTTGCTGGTGCCCCCTGAGAACGAACAGGCCCTGGCCGAGGCCATGAATACATTGTTGAATGATCCGGCATTGGCGGCCCGGCTGGGGCGAGGCGCGCGAGCCCGCTATGAACGCCTGTTTTCAGGAGCGCCGCTGGGCAGGGAATACGCTGCGTTGTTCCATGAGTTGGCGGCGCGTTGACGCTGAGCAGCGTTGAGCGTCGTCGTCGGGCAATCGGATAAAGGACTATTTTTCAAACAGATCAGGTTGGCGCGGATCGGCTGGTTGCGGATCGTAGTTGATAATCACCGGCGGCTTCACGCAGGATATTTGGGACTGCAGACTACGGCCGGATCTTGATGCGTTCCGCATTCAACTCTTGGCTGAACGTGGAGCGATCACGTCCGGCATCCTCAGGCCGAGCGCCCATCCAGCCCTGGCCCAGTGCATAGACCCAGAGGTTGGCTAGGACAATCAGTACGAAAAGTACACGCATGACAGTTCGCTCACAGAGATTGAGGGTCGGGTTCAGAAGCAAGCAGTGCCAGGCCATCAAGCACAGGCCTATCCAGATAGTGCGGGGTTGGTGTCGAACCTGTCGCATTACCGGTTTGCGCCAGCAATCGTTCCGTTTCCTGTTGCACCTCGGGCCAACCACCACCCGCCACATAGAGGTCCGCAGGTTGACCATAGTGGTGGCAGGCCGCCAGCCACTGTCGAACCACGGCGCCGGCTTGGGCGGCGGCGATACCGGAGGCAATGGCTTGATGGGTATCGACCGGAAAATCGGTGACGGATCCCTCGGCCAGAGGCAAGTTCGCGGTGCCCCGGGCCAGCGAGCTGCGCATCAGCGCGGGGCCGGGGAAAATCAGGCCGCCAATAAAAATGTCATCGGGTCCGACCGTGTCGATCGTCGTGGCAGTGCCGAACGAGGCCAGTACGAATGGAGGGTGATTCGGCGTTAAACGACTGCGTACGCCGAGTAGCGAGACGAGGCGGTCGGCGCCTAGCTGGGTGGGCTGGGTATAGCCGTTTTTCAGGTGCAGCAATTGGGCGCGTGAGGTAATCCAATGCACGGGGCAACCGTGGCGTGCCAGTGCATCGTGAATGCCCGCTCCCCGTTCGCCGCCTGCGACATTCACGCCCAGGGCCAAGGCAGGTTTGTGCGTCAGGGTGCCGAGCCAGTCACCGAGGGCATGCGGGTCGAGATTGTCAAAGGCAACGGCAGCGGGCTCGCGTGCAGCAGGCGTTGCAGCAGACGCGACCCCGTTTATGGAGGGGGATTTGGCGTCGCCCGGTTTCCCGGCCGTCGGCGACATATGCAGCCAGCCGACTTTCAGCCGACTGTTGCCAGAGTCGATGAGCAAAATCATGGTGTTTGCTCCGCGGTGCGGGGTCGAATCGAGATCTCGCCCACTGACACCGGGACGAGATCCCGCGTTGTTTGCACCATCAAACGGCCGTGTTCGTCCAGGCCCCGAGCACAGCCACTGAAGAGCACCGTACCTCGATCAATGATGTTGACGTCGCGGCCCGCCAGGGCATCTACCGCGCTAAACCGATGACAAAATGGCGCGAAGCCGTCTGTTTCGAGTTGCGAGATCGCCTGACGCCACGCGGTGGCCACCGCGCAAACGATATCGGCCACGCTAACGGCGAGGCCATTCGAATGCTGTGTGACGGTTGCCCAATCGGCGATAGAGCGGCCCAGTGCTTGCGACAGCGTCTCAGCATCGCTCAGGTTGATGCCGATGCCGACGATGACGGTGTACGCGTCCGGTACGGCCAAGTTGCGTGTGGACTCGACCAGGATGCCGGCCAGCTTGCCGTCGTGCCATTGCAGGTCGTTTGGCCATTTGACGCGTAGCGGATCGGGGTTGCCGATCAGGCTGCGTAGCGCTTCCCCGGCGATCAGCCCGGCCAGGGGGGAAAGGGCTGGCAGGCGATGCGCGGGCATACGAACAGGGTAGGCGCAGGAAAACATCAAGGTGGCCCCGGCGCGGTTTTGCCACGGTCGTCCAGCTCGTCCGCGGCCTGCCTGCTGTTGGTGGGTCCCCAGTAGCCATGTGCCTGAGTCCTGGCGTGCGCGTGCCAGGAGATCGCCGTTGGTGGAGCCGGTACCGGCTGTCCAGGCGATATCCTGAAAGCCGTCCAGTCGTGCGGACAGCTCGCGCGCCAGCGTCTGGGGCGTAGGCAGATCAATAGGGCGGACATCATTAAGCATGGCGGCGATTGTAGGGCACCTGGGCAGGGCGGGTCACGGCGCCTGCACCGCGATCAAGGTTGGTAACATGCAGGCTGCTTCTATTATTTCGCATCCGCCTATGTCTGCTCGTACCGAAAACCAGGGTTTTACCGGCGAGGCCGGTCGTATCGATTGCGCCATTGACTGGCCTGCCGAGACGCCACGCGGCTGGGCATTGGTCCTGCACCCCCATTCTTTGCAAGGAGGGGCGCGCGATAACAAGGTCGTGACCACGATTTCGCGCGCCTGTGTCCAACACGGGTTGGTCGCGGTACGCCCCGATTTCCGTGGGGTTGGCCAATCAGAAGGCCAGTTCGATAAGTCCCGCGGCGAAACGCAGGACATGTTGGCGCTGGTGACCCAGGTGCGTGAGCGTTATCCCGATTGGGCGGCGATGCCCTGGGTGCTGGCCGGGTTTTCGTTTGGTACTGCGGTTGCGGCGCAGACCTATGCGGGTTTGGTGCAGGCGGGGGACGCTGCGTTGCCGTCGGCGTTGATGCTGATGGGGGCGGCGGTGCAGCGCTTTCAGGCGGCGGAGGTCACGGTGCCGGCCGATACCCTGATGGTGCACGGCGAGGTCGACGACGTGGTGCCTTTGAAAGAAACCCTGGATTGGGCCCGCCCGCGTGATATACCTATCGTGGTCGTGCCGGGTGCCTCGCACTTTTTCCACGGCAAGCTGTTAGTGTTGAGGGCTTTGGTGCAGGCTCGTCTGAAGGTCGCGCTGGACTAGAAACCAAGGCCGACAAGTGCAATGGCGTTTGCTGCTGCGACAGCGCCGTGCTATTGCGGAACGTTCTCTCCACGGCGCGGTCTTATGTGCCTGCCTATAATGACGCTGCTTTCATGGGGTTGCTTGTTGATCAAGCGGCCGCTGTCTATCTGGCAGGCCTGTTAACCGTATGCGTGTTGCCCGTGAGGGCTATTCTTGATTGTGGATCCCTTTTGCCGATGAAACTCACTCGCTCCTCCTCGCCTTCTGTTGCGTTTTCCCGCCGTGTCCTGGCTAGTGCCGTGTTGTCGGCGATGCTGGCTTCAACGCCGTTAGCCTGGGCGCAACAGGAGCCGGCGGCGCCCGTGCCCGCTGCGGCGCCTGCCGCGCCCGCGGCGGTGTCGCAGTTGGCAGAGCTGTCGAGCGTACCGGCCCCCACTATTGCGGCGCGCGCATGGATCACTCTGGATGCGACGAGCGGGCAGGTGCTGGCGTCGTCGAATCCGGATATGCAGATCGAGCCGGCTTCGCTGACCAAGATCATGACCGCCTATGTGGTGTTCAATGCGCTGAAAGAAAAGCGCATTACGCTGGATCAGCAGGTCACTGTTTCCGAAAACGCCTGGCGCACGGGCGGTTCGCGCATGTTTATCGAGCCGCGCAAGCCGGTGACGGTCGATGAGCTCATCCAGGGTGTGATCGTGCAGTCGGGCAATGATGCGTCGGTCGCGCTGGCTGAGGCGGTCGGCGGTACCGAGGCCTCGTTTGCGACGCTGATGAATCAAGAGGCTCAGCGCCTGGGTATGACCCAAACGAATTTCCTGAACTCCACGGGTTTGCCGGACCCGCAACACGTGACCACGGTGGCTGATCTGGCCAAGCTGGCCGTCGCGCTGATCAATGATCATCCCGAGGAGTTTCACTACTACAAGCAGAAAGAGTTCACCTACAACAAGATCACGCAGCCTAACCGTAATCGTCTGCTGTGGGCGGATCCCTCGGTCGATGGCATGAAGACCGGCCACACGGACGCCGCGGGCTATTGCCTGGTGTCCACTGCGATGCGTGGCGACCGTCGTATTCTGACGGTGCTGGCTGGCGCGGATAGCGAGGCCTCGCGCGCCGAAGAAAGCCTGAAGCTCCTGAACTGGAGCTTCCAGAATTTTGACTCGGTCAAATTGTATGGCGAGAACCAGCCTGGCCTGGATGTCCGCGTCTGGGAAGGTACGGTCGAGACGGTCAAACTGGGTCCGGCCCAGCCGATCTGGGTGACGGTGCCGCGCGGCAAGTCCGGTGAGATCAAGCCGATGGCACAGCGCACGGATCCGCTGATCGCGCCGCTGACCAAAGGGCAACAAGTCGGTACGCTGCAGTTGACACTGGACAACAAGGTCCTGCGCACCGAGCCGTTGGTCGTGCAAGAGGCCGTTGAGCGCGCGGGCTTTTTTGGTCGCATGATTGACTGGGCCAAGCGCCAGTTCGAGTAAGATTTTCTTGTCTTTTTCCTTTAGCGATTTCAATCTCAGGAGTACTTGATGATTCCGGGCATGCCAGGTGATAGCCAGGTGTATCTCAATGGTGAATTTACGCGAGCTGATCAAGCCAAGATATCGGTGCTGGATCGCGGATTTATCTTTGGTGATGGTATTTACGATGTGGTTCCGGTATACGACGGCAAGGCATTGCGGATGACCGAGCACCTGGATCGCCTGGACCGTAGCCTCAAGGCCCTGAGCATTGGGCAGCCGATGTCGCGCGCCGAATGGGAAAACCTGGTGGGTGAGTTGATTCGTCGCTCAGCCACGCCGTCGTGCCTGGTTTATTTGCAGGTGACCCGTGGTGTGTACAAACGCGACCACGCCTTCCCCAAGGAACCTATTACGCCCACGGTGTTTGGCATGGCAACCGCGTTTGCGCAGCCGACGGCCGCACAGCGTGAGCAGGGCATCAAGGTGATCAGCATTACCGACGAGCGCTGGCTGCACTGCGAGATAAAATCGATCTCGTTGCTGGGCAATGTGCTGGCACGTCAGAAGGCTGTCGAGGCGGGTGTGGACGAGGTTGCCCAGTTCCGCGACGACTTTCTCACCGAAGGGTCGTCCTGCAATCTCTGGATCGTATCGGGGGGCAAGTTGATGGTGCCGCCGAAAGACAATCTGATCCTCGAGGGTATTCGCTATAGCTTGCTGGGCGAATTGGCCGACAAGGTCGGGGTGCCGTTCGAGGCGCGCCGCATTGCCAGAGACGAGGTCGAATCGGCGGACGAAATCCTGGCGTCCTCAGCCACCAAGGGCGTGTTGCCGGTGACGTCGTTCGACGGCAAGCCTGTCGGTAACGGCAAGCCCGGCCCGGTTTATGCCAAATTGCGGGCGGCGTATGATGACCTGATTGCGTCCTTGTAAATCTGGGTTTTGCCGTGCGAGCGTACGGCGGTAGATTTTGTCATGAACATCATTTCTCCTGAAGACTCCCTGATCGAGTATCCGTCGGATTTTCCGATTAAGGTCATGGGTAAACAGCATCCCGAGTTTGCCCAGACCATGACCGAGTTGGTGCTGCGGTTCGACCCGGAGTTTGATCCGGCCAAGGTCGAAATGCGGCCCAGCAAGGGCGGCAACTATATGGGTCTGACATTCACTGTACGTGCGACCTCGCGCGAGCAGCTCGACGATCTGTATCGCGCGCTGCATGCGCATCCTATGGTGTCCATCGTCCTGTAGGGCGTATCGCTTGGTATATCCATGATCAAGTGGTTGATCCGTCCGGCCGAGTACACCTCGGTGTGGCAAGACATGCAGGCGTTTACCGCGGCACGGGGCACTGATACGCCAGACGAAGTGTGGTTGTGCGAGCATGCCCCGACCTATACGCTGGGGCAGGCCGGCAAGCCCCAGCATTTGTTGAGCCCGGGGGCGATCCCGGTTGTCATGTGCGATCGCGGGGGCCAGGTGACTTATCATGGGCCGGGCCAAGTCGTCGCGTATTCCCTGTTTGATTTACGTCGCGCAGGCTGGTTTGTGCGTGACTATGTGCGTCAACTCGAAGATGCCGTTATCGACACGTTAAGCGATTTTGGTATCGCACACGCCTGTCGCCAGCCTGGCGCGCCGGGCGTCTATGTGCCGCATCGGTCCACCGGCGATCTGGCCAAAATCGCAGCCCTGGGTATCAAGATTCGTAACGGTTGTGCCTATCACGGTGTGGCGCTGAACGTAAATATGGATCTGTCACCGTTTTTGGGTATCAATCCGTGCGGGTACGAGGGGCTGGTGACCGTCGACATGGCGACTTGTGGGGTGCAACAAGACCTGGTGGTTGTGGGCGATCGCCTGGCTCAGCGCTTGTTGGACGCCTTGCCCGAGCCCCTGTGCGATGCCCCTGAAAGGTTGGCGCGTTAGAATGCTTTTTTCTCTCCGTCCGGTGCCGTATTTTGATGCGCCGGTCATGACGAAGGTGACGAATGTCCACGCTTGAGTCCACTCCCGCTTCCTCGAACGACGCGACTATCGCTGCGCCGGCCCCCTATGACGCCACGCAAAAGCAAAAATCGCAGGCCAAGACCGCCCGTATTCCCATCAAGATCGTGCCGGCCGAACGTCTGAAAAAGCCCGAGTGGATTCGCGTCAGGGCCGCCGCACCGGGCTCGCGCTTTTACGATATCAAGCGCATTCTGCGCGAGCACAACTTGCATACTGTGTGCGAAGAGGCGTCGTGCCCCAATATTGGCGAGTGTTTCGGCAAGGGGACGGCGACCTTCATGATCATGGGCGACAAGTGCACGCGGCGCTGTCCCTTCTGTGATGTGGGCCACGGCCGCCCCGATCCGCTGGATACCAACGAGCCCGAGAATCTGGCACGCACCATTGCGGCCCTGAAGCTCTCGTACGTGGTGATCACGTCGGTCGATCGCGATGATTTGCGTGATGGCGGGGCGGCACACTTTGTTGACTGTATTTCGCGTATCCGCGCCTTGTCGCCTACGACGCGGATCGAAGTCCTGGTACCTGACTTCCGCGGCCGCCTCGAGCGTGCGCTGGCGATTTTGAATGCCGGCCCCCCCGATGTGATGAACCACAACCTGGAAACCGTGCCGCGTTTGTACAAGCAGGCTCGTCCGGGCTCTGACTATGCGCATTCGTTGAAGCTGTTGGCCGAGTTCAAGCAACTGCATCCCGAAGTCCCGACCAAATCAGGCCTGATGCTGGGTCTGGGTGAAACGGACGAGGAAATTCTGCAGGTCATGCGCGACATGCGCGAGCATGGCGTGGACATGCTGACCATCGGCCAGTATCTGCAGCCATCTGAGCACCACCTGCCCGTTTTGCGTTATGTGCACCCCGATACGTTCGCGATGTTTGAACGCGAAGCCTACGCGATGGGGTTTTCCCACGCGGCCGTGGGGGCAATGGTGCGCTCGTCGTACCACGCCGACGAGCAAGCGCATGCGGCTGGGGTGAATTAAAGCTGCTGGTACGCCGCATTGACGAGGCGTTCGACGACGGATGCGACTTGGCCGGCCTCGTTGTCTCGCCATGCGTAGGGATAGGTCTCGTCCATGTAAGTGGACTGGCACATTTCCAGTTGAATGGCGTGAATGTTCTGGTCCGGGGCACCGTATTGGCGGGTGATGTATCCGCCTTTGAAGCGGCCATTGATGGCCCAGGTGTAGGCGTTAACGTTGTCGAGTTGATTACGGATTGCGTCTTCCATCGCAGGGTTGCAGCTCCTGCCGCCTGCTGTGCCGATATTCAGATCCGGAAGTTTCCCATCAAAAAGGCGCGGGATGATGCTGGCGATAGAGTGTGCTTCCCAGACCAATACTTTGTCATGCTTGGCGCGCAAGCGATCAATTTCGTGGCGAAGCTGATCGTGATAGGGCTGCCAATAGTGTTGGCGTCGTGTTTCGCGCTCGGCATCATCGATGGTTTCTGCGCCGTCCAAATATAACGGTTGGCCGTCGAAGGTATGCGTGGGACAGAGGCCAGTTTTGGCTTGTCCTGGGTAGAGGTTCTCGTCATTGGGAGGGCGGTTTAAGTCCACCACGTAACGTGAGTAGCGCGCCCACAAAAACGAGGCGCCGAGCTTTTTGGCAAAGGCGTACAAGCGGTCCAAATGCCAATCCGTGTCGCCAGAGCGTAGACCGAACTCGGTCAATCGGGGTTGTAGGGACCCGGGGATCTGGCTTCCCAGATGCGGAATTGAAATCAGTAGCGGGGCAGTGCCGGCTTCAAAATGGTAAACGTCGCTCATAGATAAAAGGATAGCTTGATTTCAGGGATAGGTCTCGACTGTCGCCAACGTCATCCCAATGCTTTTCGTTACTCGGCCTGTACTCGCGAATGTGGGCTGGTCCAGAACACGTCGCTCATGCCCTGTAGGATATTCAAATGCCGCGCCAAGACGAACATCAAGTCAGATAACCGATTCAGATATTGACGTACCGACGCATTGAGGTTGTGGTGTCGTTCCAGGGTGACTACGGAACGCTCCGCGCGTCGTGCGACCGTGCGAGCGAGATGCGCCAGCGCCGCTGGACGGCAACCGCCTGGCAGAATGAACTCGCGCAGCGGTGGCAGGGCGCCGTTATAGTGCGCCAACCGTTGGTCTAAAAACGCGATCTGAGTAGCGGTCAGCGTTGTGTGGCCAGGGATACATAGCTCGGCGCCCAGGTCGAACAAATCGTGCTGGATGGCGTTCAGATCCGCTTGAACTGGATCAGGTAAGGATTCTGTGCGTAAGAGTCCAATGACGCTGTTGAGCTCGTCGACGTCGCCGAGCGCTGCGACACGCGGCTCGTCTTTGCGAAGCCTGCTGCCATCGCCCAGGCCGGTAGTGCCATCGTCGCCGGTGCGTGTAGCGATGGCCGAAAGTCGATTGCCCATGCGAAAAATCTCTCTAGTCGGTGGTTATATGCGGAAACAGCTTGATAGTGTAGTGCCTGCTGCAGTGCAGCCGGACGCGTTATCCTGTACGGGTATGTAGCGTCGGCGATAGTCGGCGTTTTAGGCCGGTTTCTGGCTGAAGGAGCAATGAATGAAAAAGCTGTCTAGCGTAGCGGGACGAGTGCTGATGGCGTCGAGGCTGGCTCTGGTCGGCCTGGCCTGGCCGACCGCGCACGTACTGGCCGCTGAGCAACAAGTGTCTGCGAAACAGGACGCTACCGCTACTGCAAGTGGCGAGGTGCGGCGGGTAGACGCGGCAGCGGGCAAGGTCGCGATCAAGCATGATGCGATATCGGACTTGGAGCTGCCCGCGATGACGCTGGTGTATCAGGCCAGTCCAGCCCTGCTGACCAACATCAAGCCTGGCGACCGTGTGAGGTTCACGGCCGCGCGCCAGAACAGCAAATATATCGTGACGGCGATCAGTAATTAGTCGCCTTGCGGCCTACCAGTACCGGGTTAGATAGGCCGCTTCGCCGTGATGTCGATTGGATAGTGTCCGCGCGCTACAGCATCTGGTCCAGCTCTTGCACCAGACGCTCATGGAATCGTTCGGGATCCTGGATTTGCGGCGAATGCCCCAATTCCGGGAAAGCCACCAGCCGTGCGCCTGGGATCGCCTGCGCGGTGGCCGGCCCTAGTGCCGCGTAATTGCCCAGCGTCGTGGCGACTTCCGGCGTGGCTGCATCCTTGCCCGGCGCCGTGTTGTCTTGTTCGCCAATCAACAGCAGAGTCGGCACGCGCACCTGGCCGAACTCATGCACCACCGGTTGGGTATATACCATGTCATAAGTCAGGGCCTGGCTCCAGGCGACCTGCTCGCGCCCTTCGCCCTGGACCATACCTGCCGCCATCGTGACCCAGCGGTCATATTCGGGTTTCCAGGTGTCGGCGTAATAGGTGTTCTGCTGGTACTTCTTGATACCCGCGAAGTTTGTCTTCAATTCGCGTTCATACCATTCATCCACCGTGCGATAAGGCACGCCCTTGGCCTTCCAGTCTTCCAGGCCGATGGGGTTTACCATCACCAGGGCGTTGACTTGGTCCGGGTACATCAAGGCGTAGCGCGTAGCCAGCATGCCGCCCATGGAATGGCCCATGATCACCGCACGTTCGATGCCCAGGGACTGCAGCAGGGCATGGGTATTGGCGGCAAGCTGATGAAAACTGTACTGATAGGCGGCTGGCTTGCTGGATTTGCAGAAGCCGATCTGGTCCGGGGCTACTACCCGGTAGCCTGCGCGCGTCAAGGCGCTGATGGTGCCTTCCCAGGTGGCGCCGCAGAAATTCTTGCCATGCAGCAGCACGGCGGTGCGGCCATTGGGGCGTTCAGGCTGAATGTCCATGTAGGTCATGGACAACGACTGGCCTTGCGACGTCAGATTGAATTCACTGACTTGGTAGGGATAGTTGAAACGTTCGAGCCGGGGCCCATAGTCGGGCACGGCGGGCTGGGCGTGAACGCTGGCGGTAACAAAAAGCGTCGCGGCGGCGATGGTGGGTTTGAACATGCGAGCCTTCATTGAACATGAACGAAGTTATGCGACATCCACGCATCACAATGGTTCAGCTTTTTGTCAGTAAATGCCGCGCCTGCATCGACTTGCATTATTTTGATGAGTCTCGCTGCACGAGGCTATGACAAGACAAGCACCGCCACGCCCACGCAGCGGTGCTTCATACGTTACAGCACGTAGCGCGCCAGATCCTGGCTGGCTGCGGCTTCGGACAACTGTTCGTTCACGTAGGCCGCGTCGATCTTGACGTTACGGCCGCTGCTGGCCGTTGCATCGAACGAGAGCTCTTCGAGCAGCTTTTCCATGACGGTGTACAGACGCCGCGCGCCGATGTTTTCGGTGCGTTCATTGACCGAAAACGCCAGTTCGGCCAGGCGTTCGATGCCCTCGGGTGTGAATTCGAGGTGTACGTCTTCGGTGGCCAGCAAGGCGGAATATTGCTTGGTCAGCGAGGCGTCGGTGTCGCACAGGATGCGCACGAAGTCCTGGGCCGAGAGCGATTCTAGTTCGACGCGAATGGGAAAGCGCCCCTGCAGTTCGGGGATCAGGTCAGACGGTCGTGACAGGTGAAACGCACCCGAGGCGATGAAGAGGATGTGATCGGTGCGCACCATGCCGTAGCGGGTGTTGACGGTCGTGCCTTCCACGAGTGGCAGCAGGTCGCGTTGTACACCCTGACGCGAGACATCGGAGCCACTGCTTTCTTGGCGGGTGGCGATTTTGTCGATTTCATCCAGAAAGACGATACCGTTTTGCTCGACGTTGGCAATGGCGACAGTGCGTAGATCGTCTTCGTTGACGCGCTTGGCGGCTTCTTCGTCGACGATGAGCTTGAAGGCCTCTTTGACCTTCATTTTCTTGGGTTTTTTCTTGTCGCGGGCCATGCCGGCGAACATGCCGCGCAACTGCTCGGCCATTTCTTCCATGCCCGGCGGGGTCATGACGTCCATTTGCGGCACCGTCTGGGCGACTTCGATTTCGATTTCCAGGTCGTCGATCGTGCCTTCGCGCAGCCGTTTGCGGAATGTCTGGCGGGCACTGCTGTCCTGGTTGCGTTCGGGTTCGCCAGATGCGCCCCGGGCTGGCGGCACCAGGGCGTCCAGGATACGGTCTTCAGCGGCGTCTTCGGCCTGGGTGCGTACGCGGCGCATTTCGAGCTCGCGCGTTTGTTTGATCGAATATTCGGTCAGGTCGCGAATGATGGTATCGACGTCGCGGCCGACGTAGCCGACTTCGGTGAACTTGGTCGCCTCGATCTTGATGAACGGCGCGTTGGCCAGCTTGGCCAGGCGGCGGGCGATTTCGGTCTTGCCCACGCCGGTGGGGCCGATCATCAGGATGTTTTTGGGGTGGATTTCATGGCGCAGGGGTTCGTCGACCTGTTGGCGACGCCAGCGGTTGCGCAATGCGACGGCCACTGCACGCTTGGCACGGTTTTGGCCGATGATGTATTTGTCGAGCTCGGAGACGATTTCTCCGGGAGTCATAGTGGATGCGGACATGAGCGGAATCCTTGCTGCAGCAACTCGTCGCGGCGGCTATTCGCCTAACGTTTCGACGACGTGGTTCTGGTTGGTGTAAATGCACAAATCGCCAGCGATCTCGAGCGATTGTTTAACGATGTCGGCTGGGGCTAGCTCGGTGTTGCGCAACAGGCCCAGCGCGGCCGCTTGCGCGTAGGCGCCGCCGGAACCAATGGCCGCCAGACCGTGCTCGGGCTCGAGGACATCACCGTTGCCGGTCAGGACCAGGGTGTGTTCGGCATCGGCCACGATCAGCATGGCTTCCAGGCGGCGCAGTACGCGGTCGGTACGCCAGTCGCGGGTCAGCTCGACGGCGGCGCGCATCAGGTGACCCTGGTGTTTTTCGAGTTTGGTCTCGAAGCGCTCTTGCAGCGTAAAGGCGTCGGCGGTGGCGCCGGCAAAGCCTGCCAGAATTTTGTCATGGTAGAGGCGACGGATCTTGCGGGCGGTTCCCTTGATGACGATGTTGCCCAGGGTGACCTGGCCATCACCGCCCAGCGCAACGCGGTTGCCGCGGCGCACGCAGATGATGGTAGTGGCGTGAAATTGTTCCATGCGTTCCTTCCTGTGAAGGTCTGAATTGGGGGCGATGCGCCAGATTTCAAGGTGCCGCCTGCATGACATTATCCCTCTGGATCATGCATAACAAGAAAAAGGGCCACATCGGAAAACCGATGCGGCCCTGGAGAGACAGACAAATAGCGCGGGGGAGGGGTTAGTCTCCGTAGAGCTTTTGACGCATTTCGCGCCGCTCTTGCGCCTCGAGAGAGAGGGTAGCGGTCGGGCGTGCCAACAGGCGGGGGACGCCGATGGGTTCGCCGGTTTCTTCGCACCAGCCATATTCGCCGCTTTCGATGCGGGCAATGGACTGTTGCACTTTCTTGAGCAGTTTGCGTTCGCGGTCGCGGGTACGCAGTTCGAGAGCGTGCTCTTCTTCGATGGTCGCGCGGTCGGCGGGATCGGGCACGAATTGCGTTTCGCGCAAGTGCTCGGTGGTCTCGCCGGCGTTGGCCAGGATGTCTTGTTCGAGTTGCTTGAGTCGTTCTTTGAAGAACGCCAATTGGCGGTCGTTCATATAGTCCGACTCGGGCATGGCCAGCAATTCTACTTCGCTGGGCAGATCAATCGCCGCGTCGCTCGTCGACTTGTTTGATTTTTTGGTTGCTGCCTTGGTAGCCATGAAAACACTCCACTATGAATCGATCCTGGCGCGATGCGCGCGTCGGGATTGCGGCGTTAGCCCGCCAGGCACTGCTCCAAACCCCGGGTGAAAATTTCCTGGGGCAGTTTACGACCGATAAAGACCATCTTGGTAGACGGTTTTTCGGCTGCGGTCCACGGCTTGCCAGGTTCGGCGCCCATCATCATGTGAACACCCTGAAACAACATGCGGCGGTTGATGCCTTTCATGTACAGGATGCCCTTGTAGCGCATGAGGTCGGGACCGTAGACCTGCACCACTCCGCCGAGAAATTCTTCAAGCCGTGCGGGATCGAACGGCTTGTTGGAACGGAATACGAACGCACCGATTTCGTCGTCGTGATGGTGGTGGTGGTGATCGTGAGTTTGACAATGCGCCCCGCATTCGCCTTCGTGGTCATGATCGTGGTCGTGACCATGGTCATGACCGTGCTCATGGGCATGGGCGGCGTCGGGGTGCTCATCGGCCAGGAATTCGGGGTCGATGTCGAGAATGGAGTTCAGGTTAAAGCCACTGATGTCGATGATCGACTTGAGGTCGACTTCGCCAAAATTGACCGGCGTAATGGGCGCGCGCGGATTGATGCGCACCAGGCGGGCGCGTAGCGCCTCGTAGTCGGCTTCGTTGACCAAGTCTTTCTTGGACACCAGGATGCGGTCGGCAAAGCCGACTTGTTTCTGGGCTTCGGACTGGGCGTCGAGCGTCGCCATGCCGTGCTTGGCATCGACCACTGTGACTACCGCGTCCAGGCGGTAGTATTCGGCGATGTCGTCATCCATGAAGAACGTCTGGCACACCGGGCCGGGATTGGCCATGCCGGTGGTTTCCAGGATAACGCGTTCGAAACTGAGCTCGCCCGCTACGCGCTTGGCGCGCAGCTCGGCCAGCGTGCGCATCAGGTCGCCGCGCACGGTGCAGCAGACGCAGCCGTTGCTGAGCTCGATGATTTCTTCGTCGCTGTCTTGTACGAGCAAATCGTTGTCGATGCTCTCGGGTCCGAATTCGTTTTCGATGACGGCAACGCGACGGCCGTGGTATTCGGTCAGGATGCGCTTGAGCAGGGTGGTCTTGCCCGCACCGAGAAAGCCGGTGAGGATGGTGACGGGAACCATTTTGTCCAAATTGCGCTGGGTATTCATGGCAAGGCGGTAAGCTGAAAGCTCCAAGGCGCACGAGTGCGTCCAAGGCGATTAACGACAGGCGGCCGCGGTTGCGACCGGACGCAGGATTACAGCACAGTCGGCGCGGGTGGGCAAACCCCGGGACAACCCCCGGCACCGAACTTTTGTCACCGGTATAAAACGCTACGGTAATCCATCAGATGCAGTTATATGGGGATGTATGTCTGCATTTCAAGTGCGGCAGCCTACTTGACCGGAATAAGTGGCGGCGCAATACGCGCGCGCAGCGGTCGCCGCGACCGTGGGGGACGATTCAGCTGGCTGGCCGTTGTCTCGTGGTTCAGTGTGCGTGGCCGTGATGATGGTGGCCGGCATCCGTCGATTGCTTTTGTTGGCACTGCGGGCACAGGGCACGGATTTCGGTCTCGTGGGTGACCAGGGCAAAGCCGGTCAGGGCCACGCGTTCGGCTAATTGCCGGCTCATCGCGGGGTCGCTGACCTCGGCGACCGCGCCGCAACCCGTACAGACCACGAGCAGATCATGAGGGGCGCCGCCGGCGTCCTGGCAAGCTGTCCAGGCATTCACGGCGTCCAGGCGATGGATCAGGCCTTCGTCCATGAGAAAGTCCAGTGCGCGGTAGACGGTGGGAGGCGCGGCGCCGGGATGTTCGGCGCGCATGGCATCAAGCAACTCGTATGCCTTCAGGCTGCGACCGTGGCGCAGGAGCAATTCCAGCACCTTACGACGTATGGGCGTCAGTCGGCGACCGCGCTGCGCACAGAGCGATTCGGCGATGTTGAGTTGTTCGCCTATGGTGTCAGAGTGGCTAGTGCGGGGCGAGGTGGGCATCACGATCAGGGCGGCGGTGTCAGGCCGGACAGGTAATCCCTGGAAAGTATCAGAAAACAGGCCGTACAGGGAGCAAGGGGTCGATCTTGCTCAGTATTGGTATGATATAACATATCTAAATTAAGTAAATGACGTCGCCTGGCCTATGCGCTGGGCGGCATGACACTGATATGTCTCATATTGTTTCCGCTGCTTCGGCGCGTTCTCATCGTTCCGCGCTGCGAACCTCGGTTTTTTGCCGTTTGGGCATCGCGGCGGTGGTGGCAGTGATCCTGTGGATGTTGACGGGGTGGGCGCTGGACTGGCGGTGGATCGGGGCGTGAACGGCATGGCAATTTCTACCCGCGAGGCAGGCGCGAGCGTATCGGTCGATGAACCTGTGATCGCGTTGCGTGATGCGGCTTTTGGCTGGCGGGGGCAGGCGGCCGTGCGGGCGGTGACCGGACATTTTGACCGAGGATCGATGACGGCGATCGCGGGGCCCAACGGCGCCGGCAAATCCACCTTGATCAAAGGCATGGTCGGGCTCATGCGCCCCATGGCCGGCCATCTGCATATCAGCCGTGCCGAACGCCACCGCCTGGCCTGGCTGCCACAGGCCGCGGAGGTCGATCGCTCGTTTCCGATCACGGTGCTGGACATGGTGGCCATGGGCGCGTGGCGGCGAGTTGGCGCGTGGCGCCGTTTTAGCCGAGCAGAAACGCAACGCGTCTGGCAGGCGTTGGAGACGGTGGGGCTGGCCGACGAGGCGGGCCGTATGGTGGGTGTCCTGTCGGGTGGGCAAATGCAACGGGCGCTATTTGCCCGGTTGATGCTACAGGATGCGCAAGTGCTGTTGTTGGACGAGCCTTTCGCCGCCGTCGACAGCCATACCGCGGACGCCTTGATGCAATTGCTATGTATGTGGAATCAGGAGGGCCGCACGGTGATTGCCGTGCTGCACGATTTGGCGATGGTACGCGCGTATTTTGCGCGGTCGTTGCTGCTCGCCGGACGGCAGGTTGCCTGGGGGCCGACGTCCGAGGCGTTGACGCCCGGCAATTTGGCGACGGCGCGTGGCGCGCTCGAGGAGTGGTTGTGATCGAACGTTGTCGGCATAGGCTGCGGGACGCGATATTCGATGTCGCAGGGAGTGTCGCATGACTGGGCTGGATTGGGTCGTGACGCCGTTTATTGACTATGCCTTTATGCGTCGCGCGCTGGCGGGGACGTCGGCGGCAGCGGTGGGCGCTGCGCCTTTGGGGGTGTTTTTGGTGCTGCGGCGAATGAGTCTGATGGGTGACGCGATGTCGCACGCGATTCTCCCCGGGGTGGCTGCCGGTTTTTTGCTTTCGGGCCTGTCACTATGGGCAATGCTGCTGGGCGGGTTGATGACCGGTTTGCTGGTCGCTGTACTGGCGGGTGTCGTGGCTCGGCTGACCCCATTGCGGGAAGACGCCAGTTTCGCGGCGTTTTATCTGATTTCGTTGGGGCTGGGGGTGTTGCTGGTATCGATGCGGGGTTCGAACATGGACCTGTTGCACGTCTTGTTTGGCACGGTGCTGGGTCTGGATGATGCGGCGCTGTTGTTGGTGACGAGTGTGGCGAGTGTGACGCTGCTCGCGATGGCGATGTGGTATCGGGTGCTGGTGGCCGAGTGTTTGGATGCGGGCTTTCTGCGGGCCTGCGGCGGTCGTGGCACGCTGGCGCATATGGTCTTTCTGATCATGGTCGTCGTAAATCTGGTGGCGGGGTTTCAGGTGCTGGGCACCTTGATGGTGGTGGGCATGATGATGTTGCCCGCGGCGGCCGCGCGGTTCTGGTTGTCGACTGTTGCAGGACAGATTGTTCTCGCGGCGGTGATAGGGATCGGGTCGGGTATCTCCGGCCTGTTGATTTCGTATTACTACAACCTGCCAGCGTCACCCGCCATCATTTTGGCGGCGGGTCTGGCGTATTTGATTTCTGTGGTTTGCGGGCCGCAGGGTGGGCTATTGCATGGCCTGATTGCGCATGGCCACGCAACGTTTTCGCTAAAGGAAAAATGATGCATAACAATTTTGTCGCACAGGCGCGGCGCCGTGTTTTGACGCTGTTGATGTTGGGAGCCGTTGGCGTATGCGCGCCGGCCGTGGCGCAAAGCGCCGAACCTCTGCGCGTCGTCGCCAGTTTTTCGGTGCTGGGCGATATGGTGCGTGAGATCGGTGGTGACGATGTGTCGGTGACGACCCTGGTCGGTCCCGATGGCGATGCCCATTCGTATGAGCCCACGCCAGCCGCGGCGCGTCAGTTGAAAGACGCGGCTGTGTTGGTCGAAAATGGACTGGATTTTGAAACGTGGCTGCCCCGCTTGGCCAAGGCCGCGGATTTTTCAGGCGCCAAGATCGTTGCCACCGCCGGGATTACGCCGCGCAAGATGGCTGAGTCAAAGTCAGAGTCAGCGCACGCGGGTAGCCATCACCAAGCCGATGGTGACGATCATGATCATGACGGTCACGATCATGACGCGCATGATCACGATCACGACACGCACAAGCACGACGATCACCATCACCACCATCATGGCGATCAGGACCCTCACGCTTGGCAAAGCCTGAAGAACGGCGCCGTCTACGCCCACAATATTGCCGAGGGTCTGGCCGCGGCCGATCCGTCGCATGCGGCGAGCTATCGTCAACGCGCTCAAGCCTATATCGCGCGCATCGACGCATTGGACGCTCGGATCCGGAAGATCTTTGCTGCGATTCCGGCCGAGCGCCGTCAAGTCGTCAGCTCGCACGACGCGTTCGGCTATTTTGGGGATGCCTATGGTGTGCGATTCATCCCCGTGGCAGGGTTGTCGACCGACGCGGAGCCTTCGGCGGCCGACATGGCACGCATTATTGAGCAGGTCAAGCGCGAGCATGTGTCCGCCGTCTTTGTCGAGAACATCAGCAACCCTGCCTTGGTTCGGCAGATTGCACGCGAAACAGGGGCCCGTGCCGGTGGTACGCTCTATTCCGATGCGCTGGCCCCATCCGGGCAACCGGCGGCGACTTATTTAGGAATGTTTGAATGGAATGCTCGTCAGTTGGCCGACGCCTTGCAGCCGCAATAATTATGGCCAGCGCGGCATCGACGGTACACGCTCATCCACATATGTGGATCGATGCTCGTGCGCGACTCGCTTTTGATGGGCAGGGCCGTATAACGGCGATTAAGCAAGACTGGAAGTTCGACGAGATGTTCGGTGTCTACACGACTCAAGGCCTGGAAAAAGGTCCCGGTGGCAGTCTGTCGGCTGACACTCTGCAAGGTATGGCGAAAGATTGGATGCAGGCCCTGGGCGAGCCGATTTCGCACTACTTTACGCAAGCCTCTGTGAACGGGCAGCCCTTGACGTTTGCCGAGCCGCGCGACGCCGTGGTTAGTTGGGACACGAAGAGCCAGCGCTTGACCTTGTCATTTACCCTCCCGTTTGCGCAACCTTTGGTGCCCGATAAGCAGGGCGTACAGTTCGATATCTACGATCCGACGTACTTTGTCGCCTATGCCTTTGATGCACCTGGCGCCGTGTCTATGATCGATGCCCCCGAGCATTGCCGCTCGTCCTATCGACCGCCACGCGAACTCGATTGGCAAACGATGCAGCAGTTGGCGAGTATCCCCGCCGAGGCGGAAACCGTGCCTGATGAGCTGTTGGCGATTACCAAAGGTCTGACACATCGAATAGAAGTGACTTGTAAATGAAGCGATTGGCTGTTGCGGTGGTGGCGTTACTGCTGTGGTTGTCCCCCTTGGCTGTATGGTCCCAGGGTGCCCATCCATTCGGCGTACCGGAAAGCGGGGGCGGCTTGGCCGGGCCGGATTGGCTGAGCGCCTTGTTTGCCCAGATAGCCGCGTGGCAATCGCATTTCTATCGACAACTGACGGGGGCCGTGCGTGCCTGGCAGGCCGATGGCGCCGCCGCTTGGGGATTGCTGGGGTTGTCTTTCGCCTATGGAATATTTCACGCATTAGGCCCGGGCCACGGCAAAGCCGTGATCGCCTCGTACGTCCTCGCCAATCGCCAGACCGCTCGTAACGGCGCGGTGTTGGCGCTGTTGGCCGCGCTATTGCAGGCGCTCGTCGCCATCATTCTGGTCGCTATCATGGCCTGGTTATTGAACGCCACCGCGCCAGAGATGAACCGCGCCACGCGTTGGCTGGAAACCGCCTCGTATGCGTTGATCACGCTGCTGGGGGCATGGCTGGTCTGGGCCAAGGCCGTGCGTCCCTGGCTGCGCCGGTCCGGGCGAGATCACGATCACGACCAGGGTTATGACGCCGGGCACGCGCATGACGCCACTCATGATCATCACCATCATCGTGACGCCGGGCACGCGCACGACGCCGCCCATGATCATCATTATCATGACGACTGTGGCTGTGGACATGCGCATGTCCCGCTGGCCGACCAGGTGGCGGGTGCGCTGGACTGGCGCAAAACGGGTTCAGTCGTTCTCGCGATGGGTCTGCGTCCATGCAGCGGTGCATTAATTGTCCTGGTCTTTGCTCTGTCACAAAATTTCTTCGCCGCGGGTATCGCCGCTGCCTTGGCGATGGGGCTGGGTACCGGACTGACTGTCGCGGCGTTAGCCGTGTTCGCCGTCGCGGCCGGGGGTGCCGCCACGCGTCTGAGTGCATACGCCAGCGCCATCTGGATGACCCGCGTTCGTATCGCCATCGAGGCCGTCGCCGCACTGCTTATTTTGTTGCTCGGCTTGCTGTTGCTCGGCGGGCAATTCAGCGGCGGAGCGTGACGGTCGGCGTCACTGAAGCACCCTTAATCCGTTCATCATCATTTTTTGTCTGGATTTTGTCTGCGAACAGTATTGATATGTTATATCATCCTGAAATTATTGGAATGTTATAACATCATTGGAAAGGGAAATGATACTTAAACCCCAGCCGCTGGCCTTCGCTTTGTCACTGGCGCTAGCCCCCGCCGTGCAGGCGCAACCTGCGCAAATCCCCGGCGAATTCGAAGAGAATGCCCCGACATTGGCGCCTATCACGGTCTCGGCCAATCCTCTCGGCCTAGATCTCGACAGCATGGCCTTGCCGGCATTGGTGCTGGATGGCAACGCGCTGATTGAACGCCGTCAAGGCACGCTGGGCGATACGTTGAACGGGTTGCTGGGGGTTCATTCGGATACGTTTGGCGGTGGCGCCAGTCGCCCGGTCATCCGTGGTCAGACTGCGCCACGCGTCAAGGTGTTGTCGGATGGTTCCGAATTAATGGATGCTTCCTCTATTTCGCCTGACCACGCGGTGACCACCGAGCCGCTGCTGGCACGGAAAATCGAAGTCCTGCGCGGTCCGTCTACGCTGTTGTATGGCGGCGGCGCGATTGGGGGTGTCGTCAACGTTCTGGACAATCGCATTCCCACGGCGATCCCCGAAAGAGGTGTCGAGGCCGAGGCAGAGATTCGTGGCGCGACCGGGACCAATGAGCGCGCCGGTGCGGTGAGTATCACCGCAGGGACCGGGCAGTTTGCTGTCCATGTCGAAGGCATGAAGCGTCGTACGGATGATTACGATGTTCCTGACTGGACCAGTGATACGTTAGCCGGTTCGTATAGCGAATCTTCGCAAGGTAGCGTGGGTTTGTCGTGGGTGACGCCGCGTGGTTACGTTGGGGTGGCGTTTACGTATCTGGACAGCAAATACGGACTGCCTGGCCATAATCACGAGTACGAGGGCTGCCATCCGCATGGCTCGCATCTGCATTGCGGCAGCCATGACGATCACGATCATGGGGATCACGACGAGCATGATCATGATCACGGTGAAGAAGACCCGCCTTACGTCAAACTGCGCAGCCAGCGCGTTGATGTGCGTGCCGAATACACCGAGCCGTTTGCTGGTTTCGAGAAAATCCGTTTCCGCGGCGGCCTGACCGATTACCAGCATCAGGAAATCGAAGGCGGAGAAGTCGGTACCACCTTTAAAAATCGAGGTTATGACGCGCGTCTGGAGCTGGAGCACAAGCCCCTTTATGGTTGGCGGGGGGTGATCGGTTTACAGAACGCATTCAGCGACTTTAGCGCCGAGGGCGAAGAGGCTTTCTTGCCTCGCAGCGATACGCAATCGACCGGTATTTTTTTGCTGGAAGAGTATCGCCTGGACGATTGGCGTTTTGAACTCGGCGCACGTCAGGATTGGCAGCGTATCTCGCCAGAAGGTGATAACCCGCGTTCGAGCCAGTCGGGCACGTCGCTGTCGGCCGCGGCGATTTGGGAATTTGCGCCGCAGTATTCCGTCGCCCTGTCCTTGTCGCGTTCGCAACGCTTGCCGACGGCCCAGGAGCTCTATGCCGATGGTGTGCATCTGGCAACGAATACCTACGAAATCGGTAATGCAGATTTGAATAAGGAAACGTCGCAGAATATCGATCTGACGTTGCGCAAATATGAGGGTGATACGACGTTCAGCCTGAGCGCATTTCACAATCGCGTCAAGAACTACATCTACGCCAATACGCTTGATCAGTATGAAGATTTTCGTTTGATCGAGTATGCACAGCACGATGCGGAATTCACAGGTATCGAGGGTGAGGTGAGTCACCAGTTCAACAAAGTGTTTTCGGCAGGCGTGTTTGGTGACTATGTGCGTGGCAAGCTGACCGGGGGCGACGGTAATTTGCCGCGTATCCCGGCCGCGCGGGCGGGCGTGCGCGCCAACGTCAACTGGCACAAGTGGTCGGGTGGCGTAGAGTACGCCCATGTGTTCCGTCAAAACGATATCGCGTCGTATGAGTCGACTACGGCGGGTTACGACATGCTCAATGCCGTGGTGAGCTATCGCGATGCGCTAGGCTCGGATGCCGCCTATGAGATTTATCTGCGTGGCACAAACTTGCTGAACGAGTTGGCGTATAACCACGCGTCGTTCATCTCGACGGCGGCGCCGCTGGCGGGCCGTAGTGTGTTGCTGGGCGTGCGGGTGACCTACTGATCGTCGTGCCAAGCCTATGACTTGCGTCCGGCTCTCGGGTGGGCTTGATCGTAGGCTTTGGCCAGGTGCTGGAAATCCAGCCGGGTGTAGATCTGCGTGGTGGAGATGTTGGCGTGGCCCAGTAGCTCTTGCACGGCGCGCAGGTCCTGCGCGGATTGCAAGACATGGCTGGCGAAACTATGGCGCAGCACATGGGGGTGGACATGTGCGGGCAGGCCGGCGGCTTGGGCGAACCTAGCTAATTGTGTTTGTACGACACGAGGGGAGATGCGCCGCCCGCGGGTCCCGACGAACAGGGCGTTGGCATCCGTAGCCGCGGCATTTGTCGCCGCGAGCTGAGGCCGAACGTCGATCCAGCGTTGCAGCGCGGTCAGCGCGGCCTTGCCTACCGGGACACTGCGGCGTTTGCCGCCTTTGCCCAGGACGACGACTTCGGCTTCGTCGCGGTTTATCCAACTGGAGGATTCGTAGTCGGCGGTACGTGTGTAGTGCAGATCGAGTCCGACCAGTTCAGACAGTCGCAGGCCGCTGGAATACAGCAGTTCAAACATGGCCAGATCGCGCAGGCCCGCCGGCTCGGTGGACAATTGGGCGGGGGCGTGATCCAGCAGCGCCTGGGCGTGCTCGACAGAGAGGGCTTTGGGAAGGCCGCGAGGCGCTTTGGGGGCGCGTACGCCCGCAACGGGGTTACCTGCCAGCCCCGCAGTGGGGGCCCACCATTGATAAAAGCCGCGCCAGGCGGCTAATGTGCGTGCCAGGCTACGTGCGCCCAGGCCCTGCGCGTGCAGGCGCGCGGCGAACTGTCGAATGTGTGCCTGGTTGGCTTGCTCGAGTGGCAGGTCGGCAGCGTGTGCCAGCGTGACCAGTTGGCGCAGGTCGCGCCGATAAGCGTCCAGCGTATGTGCCGAGTAGCGCCGGTGGGCCTGTAAATGCTGTAGCCAGGCATCCAGGGGTGCGGGCAAGGCGGTGGGCGGGGTAGCGGGGGCAATTGAACGGGTCATTGTCGACAGGAGTCCGTTTTAGGCCACCCGCTGTGGATCAGGCCTGATCCTGAGGCGTAGGCACATGCAGGCGATGCAGTGTCGCCGATGCCAGACGACCGATGGATTCGAGAAATACCGTGCCCATTTCCGGGTTGAATCGCGTGGGGTCGTCTGACCCCAACACGAGCAGACCGACGCTAGGCTGATCGGGTTCCAGACGTAGCGGAATCAACGCGAGGGATTGCGGTTTGGCGTCCAGCCAGCTGACGGCTTCGAACTCGGTGTCGGGGCCGCAATACGGGGCTTTCAGGCTATCGGTAAAGGTGCGCACGTCTTGTGAGACGGGTTCGCCATAGCCCGTGGGTGGCTGCCCGGCGAGATTCCAGAGGCGCAGGGCGACGTGATTCAGATCAAATTGCTCGGCTAGGCCCAGTGTGATTTCGCCAGGCAGATGTTGCTGCTCGGTTTCCCCCAGCAGGCGGCTGCACCATTGCAAGACATGGGAGCCGATGGTTTCGTTCGAGTCGGCGTGGTTGAGGAGCTCGTTCAGCCGCCATTCGAGCTCGCGCACGCGCTCGCGCAGCGTGAGAATTTGCCGTTCGGCCAGCGAAATGGCCCGCGTACCATGCGGATGGGGCACTTGCAGGGTGGCGAAAATCTCCGCGTGTTCGTCGAAGAACGCAGGGTTGTTTTGCAGGAAATCCGCGATGTCCTGAGCAGTGAAAGCAGTATCGGTCATGTAGGCGTAGCGGGCTATCGGCCAAGGGCCATGGAAAAAACCAGTTTGTCGATATCGACCTGGCCGTTATAGACGGAGGTGGCGGGGCCGGTCATGCGCAGGCGCTCGCCGTTCCAGTCGACGCAGAGGATGCCTCCGCGTGCATGAACGTGCACGGGCGACGCTAATAGGCCGCGGCGGATCCCGGCGGCGACGGCAGCGCAAGCGCCTGTCCCGCAGGCCAGCGTTTCGCCGGCACCGCGCTCATAGACGCGCAGCCGGATCGTCTGGCGGTCAACGACTTGCATAAAGCCGACGTTCACGCGTCGGGCAAAGCGCGGGTGGTGCTCAATCAGTGGTCCGAGGATTTCTACTGGCGCCGTGTCCACGTCGTCGACTTGCTGGACCGCGTGCGGGTTGGAAATCGCCACGGCGGAGACGTGCACGCTATCTGGCAGTCCGGCGGGGGTGTTGGGCAAGTCCAAATGCCACAGCGTGTCATCGCCTTGACGGTGCGAGGCCAGGCCGGCGGTGTCAAACGGCAGGGCGGCGGGATCAAAGCGGGTGCAGCCCATGTCGACGGTGACTTGCTCGTCATCGCCTTCGTCCAGGATCAGGATCCCGGTCGCGATTTCGGCGCGCAGCGGATTGCGATCGGACAGGCGCTGTTCGTGCACAAAGCGTACGAAACAGCGCGCGCCGTTGCCGCAGTGCTCGACCTCGGAGCCGTCGGCATTGAAAATGCGATAACGAAAATCCGCGTCGGCGTGCGTGGAGGGCTCGACCACGAGGATTTGATCGGCGCCGATGCCGAAATGCCGATCGGCGAGCGCGCGCGCTCGCTCCGGCGTCATCGTGATGGACTGGCGTACGCCGTCCAGCACGACAAAGTCATTGCCCGCGCCATGCATTTTGGTGAATTTCCACATCATGGCCTGATTATCGCGCATTACGTGGATGGCGTGGCGCCGATCAGGATTAATAGAACTTGGCCTCGCCCAAGGGGCGAGTTTTGAAGCGCCGGTGGACCCAGTAGTACTGACTGGGGCAGCGTCGCACCCAGCTTTCGATGTCGCGGTTCAGGCGGGCGGTGGCGTCCTCAAGAGAACCCTCGCCGGGAAAATCGTCCAAGGGGGGCAGGACATCGACATGATAGCGGCCCGTCGCGGGGTCCCAAAAATCGATGATCGGCATGACCGCCGCATCCCATTTGCGGGCCAGTTGGGCGGTGGCTACGAGGGTCGCGGCGGGCACGCCAAAAAAGGGCACGAATATCGCGCCGTTGCGACCAAAGTCCATATCGGGTAGGTAATAGACGGGGCGGGGGGCGCGCAGGTGGCGGATCAACTCACGCACGCCGTCTTTGCGATTGACCAGGAACACTTCGTTGAAACGGCCGCGGCCATCACGCACGATGGTGTCGACTGCCGGATCACTTTGTGGGGTGTACATGGTGGCGCTGCTGGGCAGTTCCAGCGTGAGTCGCGTTGCGGCCGCATCCAGCGCCACAAAGTGCGGGGCCAGCAGGATGACGCGCCGGCCTTCGGCAATCAGGGCGTTGATGCGGTCGGCGCCCTTGATCGTCACCAGCTCGCAGATCGCCTCGGGCGTGCCGTACCACAGTACGCCGCGGTCGACGATGGTCTGGGCGAGTGCGCGAAAGTGCGCTCGCATCATCGTCTCTCGCTCCCGCTCGGACAGGTCGGGGAAGCACAGTTGCAGGTTGATGCGTACGATGCGTGCGCGCGAACGAGCCAGTTTGCAGGTCAGCCAGCCGAGCGTCGCGCCGATGCGCTGACGGTTGGCGGGGCGTATGCGGCCGAACCACGCAAACAAGCCATTCAGGGCGCGCAGCTTGAGGTCATTCATGTGCGTCAGGTATGCGCATCGGATTCAGAGGAGGTAGGCGCGGCGCCCCGATCAGATGTCGGGGCATCGGGCATGGGTGGAATGGGGGGGGCGTCGTGTGGGGTTTTGTAGCGGTTGTAGCTCCACAAATATTGGTGTGGGGCCAAGCGGATCAGCTTTTCCATGGAGGCGTTGAACAAAGCAGCCTGGGCCTGCGAATCCGTCGGAAGGGGTTCGGGTACGCGCGAGAAATGGACCCGCCAACCGCGTCCGCGTGGCAGGCGTTCGCCCGCTACTACGATGACCGCGACCTTGGTTTGTGCAGCCAGCTTGCCCGGCATGGTCATGGTGTACGCCATGCGTCCGAAAAATGGTGCCCAGACGCCTTCGCCTTCGCCTGGCGCCTGGTCAGGCAACATTCCGACACACTCTCCGCGACGCAGGGAGCGCACGAATTCGCGTACGCCCTGCATAGTTGCGGGCACGGCCTTGAGGCCCAGTGCGTTGCGCGCCTCGGCCAGCAGCGGGGCGAAAGCCGGCGTGCGGGGAGGGCGAAACATGATGGTCATCGGTGTTTGCTGAATGGCCGCTACGTAGCGTGGGGTAATTTCAAAGCACCCCAGGTGAGGTGTCAGAAACAGGATGCCCCGGTCCGGGTTTTCGGCCAAGGTGGCTTCGACGACATGAAAACTGTCGGAGGTCGTCTTGGCCAGGCTTTCCGCGCTACGGAACCAGACCTTGGGCATTTCCATGATCATGGCACCCGTCTCGGCCGCTGCGCGGCGAGCAAACGCGGGGTCGGGATAACCGGCCTGCGCGGCGTTTGCTTGCAAACGTTGCCGGTAGCGGCCCGGGAAGGCATAGACCAGGCGGCCCAGCAAACGCCCTACCGCATGTAAAAGCGGCAGGGGTAGCAGGGCAATGGCGCGAAACAAGGCAAGCAGCATGCGGGTCGGGGCCTGTATAGCACCGCGGGAGCTGCGGTGCGGACCATTGGGAATTAGCGTATGAATTTATGCAATAAGCATGAACCCTGCATTTTCGCCTAAAATGACATTTGTCGCCGAGTTAACCGACAACTTGCGGGGCGACGCCTGTGATGTGTAAGCATCCCGGGCAAAATCCGCTAAAGCGTCGCGCCCAGATTGTCATTAATGACAGGTTTTGATCCGGGGCGCTACGCGCCTCGTTAACCCTGTGTACCGGTTTTGCCGGTCTCGTGAGGACATATCCGTGGCCAGTAACGATTTTCTCTTTACCTCTGAATCCGTCTCCGAAGGACATCCGGACAAGGTCGCCGACCAGATTTCCGATTCCATCCTGGACGCCATTTTTACTCAAGATCCCAATGCCCGCGTTGCCGCGGAGACACTGTGCAACACCGGACTCGTGGTGTTGGCCGGTGAAATCACCACGACTGCCAACGTCGACTATATCCAGGTGGCGCGCGATACGATCCGTCGCATTGGCTACGACAATACCGACTACGGTATCGACTACAAGGGCTGCGCGGTGCTGGTGGCCTATGACAAGCAATCGCCGGACATCGCTCAGGGGGTCGATCGCACGTCGGAAGACTATCTGAACCAGGGCGCGGGCGACCAAGGCCTGATGTTTGGCTACGCCTGCGACGAAACCCCGGACTTGATGCCGGCGCCGATCTGGTATGCACACCGCTTGGTGCAACGCCAGAGCGAGCTGCGCAAGGACGGCCGCCTGCCGTGGTTGCGTCCTGACGCCAAGTCGCAAGTGACGTTCCGCTATGTGGATGGCCGCCCGGTCGAGGTCGATACGGTGGTGCTGTCGACCCAGCACGCACCTGAGATCTCGCAAACCGAGATCAAAGAAGCCGTCGTCGAAGAAATCATCAAGCCCAGCTTCCCGCAAGGGCTGATCACGTCCAATACGAAATTCCTGGTCAACCCCACGGGCCGCTTCGTGATTGGTGGTCCGCAGGGCGATTGCGGTCTGACCGGTCGCAAGATCATTGTCGACACCTACGGTGGCGCATGCCCGCACGGCGGCGGCGCGTTCTCGGGTAAAGATCCTTCCAAGGTCGACCGTTCGGCGGCCTATGCGGCACGCTATGTCGCCAAGAACATCGTGGCGGCAGGCTTGGCGCGTCAATGCCAGGTGCAGGTCAGCTATGCCATCGGTGTGGCCGAGCCCATCAACATTACGGTGTATACCGAGGGCACAGGCGTGATCCCGGACGACCAGATCGCACAACTCGTGCGGGAGCACTTCGATCTGCGTCCCAAGGGCATCGTCAATATGCTCGACCTGCTGCGTCCGATCTATGCCAAGACTGCAGCCTATGGCCACTTTGGCCGGGCCGAGCCCGAGTTCTCGTGGGAAGCCACCGACAAGGCACAGGACCTGAAGAAGAGCGTCTGACGTCTTGCGTTGAAAAAACCCAGAGGCTTGTCCACATGGACTGTGGACAAGCCTCTTAACAGTTAGACAACAAGTCAGAAAAAACCTTACGCGACAATCACTTGGCGAAGGTGCTCAAGAATTGCTCCGATGTGCGCGCCAGCCGCTGCGCACCGCAGAATCACTCATTGCCCTCCAGTCGCATCCCGATCTTCAATCCGACCTGCCAGTGCGCGACCTTGCCGTCCTTGATGTGGCCACGGATCTGGGTGACTTCGAACCAATCCAGATTGCGCAGGGTCCCGGACGCGCGCTCGATGGCTTGGCTGATCGCATCATCAGAAGATTTGGTGGATGAGCCCACCAATTCGATTTGCTTATAGACATGATTCGACATAGCTCGTCTCCGCTAAGGGGGGTGAGTCGTGAATCGTCGGTCCGCTGGCCCTGTTCCGGGCGCTTACGCGCCGGCAATCCATTCGAACACTCAGGATACTCCCAAAGCGTTAGAGTGGGGTTACGAGTTCCGCCGCGCGGACGCGAGCGGCGAACAAGCGGGCCGCAAGCGCGCAGCACCACGCCGCCCATTGAGTGTGGGGCGGCCGTGCGAGTAGAAGCCGTGTTGCTATCCGGGTCGGCGGAGTCGCTTTTTACCCTTTGCGCCGGGGGTAGCCCTGGGCGCGGATGCGGTGCCACACGATTTGTTTTTCTTCTTCGGTCATAAAGACCCAGTTCGAGACTTCCATGGCGGTACGGCCGCAGCCGCGGCAGATCTCGTCAAAAAGCGTCGAGCACACTGCGACGCACGGAGAATCGGTCGCCACAAAGGCGTTCTGCGACGTCTTGGCGTCGTTGGTGTCGGGCGTGTCGCCGTCGGGGGTGGCTCGGGTGTTGCTCATCCTACGGAGCTTAGCATTCGCAGTGCGTCCCCTTTTGCAAGGCCCTGACGGAAGGTCGGATAAGTGCGGGTCCCGCTACTCGAACAGTTGCCGCGCTTCTTGCAAGACGAGTTCGGGGATTTCCTCGGCCAGATAGTGTGCTCCCGGCAAGGCCCGACCGGCCACATCGTCGCTGATTGAGCGCCATAGTGCCAAGACGTCGAAATTCTGTCCGACAGCGCCCCGTTCACCCCAGAACACGCGTAGGGGCATGCGCAGGCGCTCCCCCCGGTCGCGCCCCTCGCGATCGTGCTCCAAATCGATGGTGGCGGCTGCCCGATAGTCTTCGCAGACGCCGGTGGCCCAGCCGGGCAAACGGGCGCAGCGCTCGTATTCGGCCAAGGCTTCTGGCGCAAACAGCGCCAGGCCGCCCGGTCTGCCGCCCATGAGCGAGCGTACGTAAAACACCGGGTCATGTTCGATCATGGTCTCGGGCATCGGTGCTCGCTGGATCAGCCAGAACCAGTGATAGTAGGCCTGCGCAAAGGCGCGCGTCGTGTTGTCGTACATGTCTAGCGTGGGGGCGATGTCCAATAACATCATGCGTTGCACACGCTCGGCATAGTCCAGCCCCAGGCGATGCGCCACGCGAGCGCCCCGATCATGCGCCAGTACGTCAAAGCGATCAAAGCCCAGTGTTGTCATGAGCTCTGCCATATCGCGCGCCATCTCGCGTTTTGAATACGCGGCGTGATCGGATGACGCCGCGGGCTTGTCGCTATCGCCATAACCGCGCAGGTCTGCGGCGATGCAGGTGTGGCTGCGCGTCAGCTCGGGCCAAAGGCGATGCCAGATGACGTGGGTCTGCGGATGACCGTGCAACAGCAGTAAGGGTGGGCCGTCGCCTTGTACGCGAGCGGCAATGCGCAGGCTATTCACCGTAAAGGTCTGGATAGGCAGATCAAAGAGTGTGTCAGTCACGGTTGTTCCTTGCTTGTTGTCTATGCACGACGCTTTGCCATCCGTCCGGGTGGCGAAAGAGTTACGGTACTGTATTTAATCGGGTGCGCACACGTTGCGCGACGTCTTTCATCCAGGGATGTTGCGCCCAATGTTGCGTTTCATACTGCGCGATTTCGTCGAGTTGCTGCAACGAGGCGCTTACCATGTCTTGTCCTTGCGCAAACATCTGGCGATGTCTTGCAGACAGTGCAAACGTCGCCGTCCAGCCGTCCGCCGCGCGTACCTGTCCCGCCAATATATCGATCTCGAGTTCATGGCTTGCGACATTGGCGACCCGTTTGAGTAAGGCATCCACCCGATCGCCGGGTAGCGCGACCAGCAGCAGACCGTTATTGAGTGCATTAAAAAAGAAGATCTCGCCAAAGCTCGGCGCGATGATGACGCGAATACCAAATTGCTGTAGCCCCCAGACGGCATGCTCGCGACTGGAGCCGCAGCCGAAGTTCGGGCCTGCCACCAAGATGGACGTCTTGCCCTGATACGCGGGCTGATTCAGCACGAATTCGGGGCGCGGGGCGCCGGTTTCGTCGAAGCGCAAATCGTAGAGCAGGCCCTGGTCCAGACCGGCTTTATCGACGATGCGCAGGAACTGCTTGGGCATGATCTGGTCGGTATCCAGATTACTGAATGGCAGGGGCGCCGCGACCCCTTTGATGACTGAGGATGGGCTCATGTTGTTTGCTCCAATGTGCGCGCGTCAACGATGTGGCCGGTCAATGCCGCCGCGGCAGCCATGGCGGGACTCATTAAATGGGTCCGGCCGCCGCGACCCTGTCGCCCTTCGAAATTGCGGTTCGTGGTGGATGCGCAGCGTTCGCCAGGGCGCAGCATGTCATCGTTCATCGCCAGGCACATCGAGCAACCCGGTTGGCGCCATTCGAAGCCGGCTTCGATCAGTTGTGCGGCAATACCTTCGGCCTCGGCCTGTGCACGCACGGCGCCGGACCCCGGTACGATCATTGCGCGTACGCCGGGCGCAACCTTGCGGTCGTGTGCGATGGACGCCACGACACGCAGGTCTTCGATGCGGCCGTTCGTACAGGAGCCAATAAAGACGCGATCAATAGGCACGCCGGCGATCGGGGTGCCAGGCGTCAAGCCGATATAGTCGATTGCCTTGCGCAGCGCGATACGTGCGAGTGTGTCGGGTTCGGCATCCGGGTCTGGCACCGTGCCTGTTACGGGCATAGCTTGATCGGGGCTGGTGCCCCACGTCACGAATGGCGAAATGGATGCCGCATCGAAGACGTGCTCGACGTCGAATCGTGCGTCGGCGTCCGAATACAAGGTGTGCCAATGTGCGCGCGCGAGATCCAAGTCGGCGCCATGGAGTTGCGGTGCGCGTGCTTCGACATAACGATAGGTCGTGTCATCAGGCGCGATCAATGCGGCGCGAGCACCTGCCTCGACCGTCATGTTGCACAAGGTCATGCGGGCTTCGGCCGACAGCGCGTCAATTGCCTGGCCACTGTATTGCACCGCGTAGCCGCGTGCCCCCTGCGCGCCGAGTCGATACACCACATAGATGACGAGATCTTTGGCAGACACACCGGCGGGCAATGTACCGTCGATGCGGATATGCATGTTTTTCGCGAGACGATAGACCAGTGTCTGCGTGGCAAGGATGTGTTCGACCTCGGAAGTACCGATACCAAAACCCAGCGCGCCCAGTGCGCCATAGGTCGTTGTATGGCTGTCGCCACACAGCACCACCATGCCAGGCAGAATCATGCCGTGCTCGGGTGCGATCACATGCTCAATCCCTTGCAAGGGATCTGTCGTGTCGAATAGTGCAATGCCCTGCTCGTCGCAGTTGCGTTTAAGGTTGCGGGCTTGCAGCGAGGACGCGGGATCTTGAATCACCCGGGATGCCGCGGGCGTCGCATGCGTCGGAATGACATGGTCAACCACCGCCATTTGCTGACCAGGCCGCAGTACCTTGCGTCCACGCGCAGCCAATCCGCTGAATGCCTGGGGACTGGTGTATTCGTTCATGATGTGCAAGTCCACATAGAGCAATATGTGCTCGTCATCAATGCGGGCGACTGTGTGGCCAGCGACCAGCTTGTCGTACAAAGTCATAGGAGCCATGGTTAGCGATTCCTTAATCGGGCTGGGTTTTTTTGATGTGTATAACCAGTGTATAAGCCAAGTTTGTTCTTATAATTAATGAATAAATAAAGTTTTATTTAAATTAATTTAATAATATCGGTGCAAATAATCCATGAATGCGGTCTCCGACTTGGCGTTTTTTTCGCTGTTGGTCAAGCACGGCAACTTGTCGGCGGCCGCTCGCGAGCTCGGGCTGACGCCGCCGGCGGTGAGTACTCGCCTGGCCAATCTTGAACGCAGGCTGGGCGTACGGCTGCTGAATCGGACGACACGACGCGTCACGGTCACGCATGAAGGCGAGCTGTATCTAGCCGAAGGGAGTCGCATCCTGGCCGACCTGGAGGCACTGGAGCGCAATATCGCGAGCGGCCGGGCACAGCCGCGCGGATTGCTGCGGTTGAATGCGACGTTCGGCTTTGGCCGCGCCCATATCGTGCCGGCCGTGTCGGATTTTTCACGACAGTTTCCCGACGTCGAAGTGCAGATGCGCCTGACCGATCGCCCCGTCAATTTGCTGGACGAAGGCTTTGATGTCGCCGTGCGGTTTGGTGAAATCCCGGATGCGCGGCTCACGGCGCGCAAGTTCGCCTCGAATCGACGTCTGCTGTGCGCGTCACCGCGCTATTTGCAGGCATATGGCGAGCCACGGACGCCGGGCGAGCTGCAGCGTCATCGTTGCATTGTCGTGCGTGAGAATGACGTCGCTTATGGCACCTGGCATCTGCGCAGTGGACAACGCGTGGAAACCGTCAAAGTGCGGGGGACACTGAGTTCCAACGATGGTGAAAGTGCGCTAGAGTGGGCACTAGATGGTCACGGCATCGTGATGCGATCCGAGTGGGAGACCGCCGCCTATATCAGGTCCGGCCGCTTGCGAGCGATCCTGCCGGATTGGCGTACGCCGCCCGCTGATATTCACGCCCTGTACCCCGAGCGCCTGAATCTGCCCGCCAAGACGGTAGCGTTCGTGGATTTCCTGGTGCAACGATTTGCCGCTCACGTGCGGCCACCCGGCAGCGATCAGGACGTCTGGTAGGGCGCGGACATTGGCGATGTGCCGGCCTTGTCCTATGCCTGTCACATTTCTGTCTTTGACGCGTCATATTTTGCAGGCTAAATCGCGTCATCGCTATTTTCGCGCCGGGGTTGCCCATGCGTATTGTTTTAGTTACTGACGCCTGGCCTCCGCAGGTCAATGGGGTGGTGCGTACGTGGACCACTATGCAGCGCTTGTTGACCCAATGGGGTCATGAGCTGATCGTTGTGAACCCTACCGGCGCGCCTTCGATACCGGCGCCTTCCGAGCCAGAGCTACGTTTGTGCCTGACTCCAGGTCGACAACTGCGTCGTATCCTGGGCGACACTGTGCCCGATGCACTGCACATCGCGACCGAGGGGCCGCTGGGCCTGGCGGCGCGCAAGATGGCGTTGCGCAAAGGGTGGCGGTTCACGACGTCGTTTCATACGTTGTTTCCCGATTATCTGCAGGCCCGCATGGGGATTCCGGCATCGTTGCCGTGGCGGTATATGCGCTGGTTTCATCGGCCCTCTGCCTGCGTGCTGGTGCCTACGCCCACGGTGCGTGACATCGTGGCGGCTCGGGATCTGAAAAATCTGCGCGTGTGGTCACGCGGCGTGGATGCTTCGCACTTTCGTCCGGTTCGACGTGATGCATTTGCTGACTTGCCTCATCCCATTTTTCTGAGCGTGGGCCGAGTAGCCCGAGAGAAAAATCTGGATGCTTTTTTGTCGCTGGATTTGCCGGGCAGCAAGGTCGTCGTGGGAGCCGGGCCGGACGAGGCGCGATTGCGCAAGGCCCATCCGACCGCGCATTTCATGGGCATGCAGCCGGATGATAAGTTGCCCGCGCTTTATTCGGCGGCCGATGTCTTTGTCTTTCCCAGCCTGACCGATACGTTTGGCCTGGTGATGCTGGAGGCCATGGCTTGCGGCACGCCAGTGGCGGCGTTTCATACCGAGGCGCCTTTGGCCGTTATTGATGCGGGCGCGACGGGTTTTGTGAACAATGATCTGGCGATGGCCTGCCGACAGGCGCTGGAGCTGGATCGCAATGGGGTACGCGAGGGCGCATTGAAGCGTACTTGGGAGAAGATCGCTCACGATCTGCTCCAGGCGTTGGTGCCGTTGACTCCCGCAGGTGCGGCCGATTGGCCGATCCATGCGAATTCGGTTGACACCGCGTCGATGCCCATACGGACGTAATTCGGGCAGGCGCGGGGAGGGGGCCGGATTCACGACATCGACAGCCGTTCGTGTCTCGCGGGCGTTGTTGCACAGTTTGTCTCAACCAGTACAATTCAGTTCAGTCCTGAGGAGCGCTGCGACGATCCCCGGTTTGCCCCCTGGCGGGGTGGCCAGGCGGGTTGCCAGGCTCAGGATTCTTACCAGGCGTCGCTTCGGCGGCGTCCAGCAACGGCGCTCACCTTTGTCGCGGCAGGCGGTAAAGGCGGGCGCCTTTCTCATGAATGAGTGTTCCGTACGACCGTCTGTGACGCACATCGTTGTTGATACGTCGTTGATTACAGGAGCACACCATGAATACCGTTACTGACCAAGCCACCGATTACCACGTTGCCGATATTTCGTTGGCGGGATGGGGTCGGCGCGAGCTGGCTATTGCCGAAACCGAAATGCCAGGCCTGATGGCGATTCGTGAAGAGTTCGCCGCCAGCCAGCCGCTCAAGGGCGCGCGCATCGCCGGCAGCCTGCATATGACCATCCAGACCGGCGTGCTGATCGAGACGCTGGTAGCGCTGGGCGCCGAAGTGCGCTGGGCTTCATGCAACATTTTCTCTACCCAGGATCATGCCGCCGCCGCGATTGCCGTGACCGGCACTCCGGTGTTCGCCGTCAAGGGCGAAACGCTGCAAGAGTACTGGCAATATACGCACCGCATTTTCGAATGGCCCGAAGGTCGCCATGCCAACATGATTCTGGATGACGGTGGCGACGCGACGCTGCTGCTGCATCTGGGGGCACGCGCCGAGCAGGATGCATCGGTGCTGGGCAAGCCGGGCAGCGAAGAAGAGCGCGTGCTGTTTGCCGCGATCAAAGAAACGTTGGTGCGCGATCCCAAGTGGTATTCCACGCGCTTGGCGGAAATCAAGGGCGTGACCGAAGAAACCACCACCGGTGTCCATCGCCTGTATCAGATGTCGCAAAAGGGCGAGCTGGCGTTCGCCGCGATCAACGTCAACGACTCGGTGACCAAGTCAAAATTTGACAATCTGTATGGCTGCCGCGAATCGCTGGTCGACGGCATCAAGCGTGCCACTGACGTGATGGTGGCGGGCAAGGTCGCTGTCGTGGCGGGTTACGGCGACGTGGGCAAGGGATGCGCCCAGGCGCTGGCGGCATTGCGCGCCCAGGTCTGGGTGACCGAGGTCGATCCGATCTGCGCGCTGCAGGCGTCCATGGAGGGCTTTAAAGTCGTCACCATGGAAGAAGCCGCGCCGCTGGCCGACATTTTTGTGACGGCGACAGGCAACTACCACGTCATCACGCGCGCGCATATGGATGCGATGAAAGACCAGGCCATCGTGTGCAATATCGGTCACTTTGATAACGAAATCGATGTGGCGTCGGTCGAAGATTGCGAGTGGGAAGAAATCAAGCCGCAGGTGGATCACGTGGTGTTCCCGGACGGCAAGCGCATCATTCTGCTGGCCCAGGGCCGCCTGGTGAACCTGGGTTGCGCCACGGGCCATCCGTCGTTCGTGATGTCGTCGTCGTTTGCGAACCAGACGATCGCCCAGATCGAATTGTTTACCCGCAACGACGTCTACGAGCGCGGCCAAGTGTATGTGTTGCCCAAGCAACTCGACGAGAAGGTCGCGCGTTTGCACCTGAAGAAACTGAACGTGAAACTGACCACATTGCGTCAGGATCAGGCCGATTACATCAACGTGCCGGTCGAGGGTCCCTACAAGTCCGAACACTATCGTTATTGATCCTGTAGTACAACAGGGCGGTGCTTAGGCTTGCGTACCGGCCGGTACGCAAGCCTGCCTTGCCGCCGTGTGTTGAGCATGGTTATTTTCGCCTGGATGGGCGTGTTTCCGGAGAGACCACAATGACTTTAATTCTCGTTTGGCTGTTGAATGCAGTTGCCTTGTTGATTGTGGCTTATCTGCTGCCCGGCATTACGGTGGTTGGGTTCGGCTCGGCCTTGATTGCTGCATTGGTGCTTGGCTTGTTGAACATGCTGGTCAAACCCGTGTTGATCCTGCTGACGCTGCCTATCACCATTGTCACGTTGGGCTTGTTCCTGTTGGTGCTTAACGCCTTGATGTTTTGGCTGGCGGGCTCGATTTTGCGCGGCTTCCAGGTCAATGGATTTTGGTGGGCCGTGGGCGGCGCCATTTTGTACAGCATTATTTCCGCGCTGCTTTCGCGACTGATTGCTTGATCCTGATTCCCTGTTTTTGATTCCCTGATGACCGTACCTTCTACCGTGGCCCTGAGCCTCGAGTTTTTCCCTCCGCGCGATATCGCCGCCCAAGAGCGGTTGGTACGCGCGGCCAAGCAGTTGCTGGCGACGCATCCGCGCTACGTCAGTGTGACGTTCGGCGCGGGCGGCTCGACGCGTACCGGCACTGCCGACACGGTGCGCATGCTGCAAAACCTGGGGTGTGATGCGGCGCCGCACCTGTCCTGCATCGGGGCGACGCGCGATAGTCTGCGCGAGATCCTGACTGCGTACCGCGAGCAGGGGATTCGTCGCCTGGTGGCGTTGCGGGGCGACTTGCCGTCGGGGATGGGTGGCGATGCCGGTGAGCTGCGCTACGCGGCAGACCTGGTGGCGTTTATCCGCCAGGAAACCGGCGACGCGTTTCACATCGAGGTCGCGGCCTATCCCGAGATGCATCCGCAAGCCTCCAGCCCGCACGCGGACCTGAACCACTTTGTGGCCAAGGTCAACGCGGGAGCGAACTCGGCGATTACGCAGTATTTCTTTAACTCTGACGCGTATTTTGATTTCGTGGATCGCGCCCAGAGCAAAGGCGTCACGATCCCGATCGTGCCGGGCATTATGCCGATCACTAACCACACCCAGTTGGTACGGTTTTCGGAAATGTGCGGCGCCGAGATTCCGCGCTGGATACGTTTGCGTCTCGCCGAGTTTGGCGATGACAAGGCGTCGATCCGGGCATTCGGCGCGGATGTCGTGAGCGAACTCTGCCAGACGCTGCTCGATAACGGCGCGCCGGGCCTGCATTTTTATACGCTGAATCAGGCCGAGGCGCCGTTGGCGATCTGGCGCGAACTGGATCTGGGGACCGGGTCTTAAGTCCTTAAGACGTCTGCGTTTTGCCCGGATCTTGGGCGACGATCTGCAGAGGGGTGGGCCCAGGCTCATTCCCCCCCGGGGTGAGCCGGTGCGGCTGATGCAGGCGGCCGGCCGCGGCCAACGAGTCCGATGCTTCGGCCTCGGTCCAGATCGGGTCGGCGATCTCGGTAAATACCTGACGCAAGCGTTCGCCCCAAGTACGGCGGATCATGTGAAAGTATTCGTTGTCTTCGTCGATATGCGTGAAGTGCGTCACGCGCAGCGCGCCCGTTTCGTATACCAGTAGATCCAGCGGCAGGCCAACTGAAATGTTTGACCGCAAGGTTGAGTCCATGGAGATCAACGCGCACTTGGCGGCTTCGTCCAGTGGCGTGTCGGGACGCAAGACGCGGTCCAGAATGGGCTTGCCGTATTTGGCCTCGCCAATCTGCACATAAGGGCAGTCGTCGCTGGTTTCGATGAAGTTGCCAGCTGAATACACCTGGAACAAGCGGCAGCGTTCCGTGCCGATCTGGCCGCCAAAAATCAGATTGATGTTGAAGTCGACGCCATGCTCGCTGAGGGCTTCGGCATCGCGTTCGTGAACGCGGCGTACGGCTTCGCCGACACGGCGCGCGGCCTCGTACATGTCGGGTACCGACCACAGCGAATCCGGGCTGTCGCTATCGAGCTGCGCCAGCAGATTGACGACGGCTTGGCTGATGGCCAGGTTGCCGGACGTAAGCAGCACCATGACACGGTCGCCAGGCCGCTCAAAGACATTAAGCTTGCGGGCGATACTGACCTGATCGACGCCCGCGTTGGTGCGAGAGTCGGAGAGAAAAACCAAGCCTGAATTCAGGCGGGCGGCGACACAGTAAGTCATGGTGATTCGGTGAATAACAGCTGGCGTATTGTAGGGGCAGATGCGTCAGCGTGTGAGAGCGTCCGAGGCATTGTTCTGCCCCCAATTAATTTTCTTGTCGGAACGGCACGGCTCCTAGGTGTTTGTCGGCTGAGCGAGTGTTTTTCGCCCTGATTACTGTTGGGAGTGTTGCGGGGCCGTCTGGACTTGCACCGAGACGGTGAGTGATTCTTCTCCGCCGCCATGGCGTACCCCTCGCACGGGCGCGGCCGAATCATAGTCCCGTGCGACGGCCAGCCGGCAATGGCAATCCGAGGCGAACTGGCGGTTGGTGATATCCAGACTGGTCCAACCCGTTCCGTCCAGCCAGACGTCGGCCCACGCATGGCTGGCGGCGTGTTCCGCTTCGGTATACAGGTAGCCGCTGACGTAGCGGGCCGGCACGCCCAGGTCGCGCACGCAGGCCAGGAACAGGTGGGCATGATCCTGGCATACGCCATGGCCCAGCGCCAGGACCTGGTCTGCTGCCGTGGTCACGTCGGTAGTGCCGGGCTCGTAGGCGACGCGGTCGCAGATGGCGCCGGCCAGCGCCAGCGCGTCAGCCGGCGTGTGCAGCCCTTGGGGGACGGCGCTATGGACGAAATCGCGGATCGTGCCGTTGGCCTGCGTCAATGGGGTGGGAACACAATAGGCATGGATGGGGAGGCGATTGTCTTCCGGGCGTAGTCGGCCATCGGGCAGCGTATCGATCTCGACCTGGCCCGTCACGCGTAATTCGATGCTGTCGTGTGGGGTCGGCAGGGTCAACATGTGAGTAATGTTGCCGTAGGCATCGACCTGTTGCTCCAGCGCGCCCGGCGCGTCGATGCGCCAGCGCAGGGTACGTTGATGATCGTCGTGGCGAGGGGTCAGGCGCAGGGCCTGGATGCTATAGCTGACTGGCGCCGTATAACGGTATTGGGTCACGTGTCGGATAAGGTGTTTCATGCGTTTCTCCGTGCGTGCGGCGTTACGCCACCAGCGGCACCAGGAAATCTTGGCTGATCCGGTTACCCAGGTCGTTGATGCGCTCCAGGAAGCGTTCCAGGTAGCGGTGCAGGCCGCTGTGCAGAATGTCTTCGACGCGGCCATAGCGCAACTCGGCGTACAACATGCCGGCGCGGCGCTCTGTCTCGGCGGAGCGCTGGTTGGCCACGCGCGCCAAGTCTTCGGTCAGGGCTTGCACCGACGCCACGAGCGAGCGCGGCATATCGGGACGCAGAATCAATAGTTCAGCTACCCGGTCCGATGTGATGACGTCCCGATAGACCTTGCGGTAGATTTCCAGGCCCGATACTGAACTCAGCAGTGATGCCCAGCGATAGAACTCGCTGGTGCGCGCCACGATATCCTCGTGTTCTTCGTGCTCTTCGTGAAATTTCACATCCAGCAAACGCGCCGTGTTGTCGGCACGTTCCACGTGCATGCCCAGGCGCAGAAAGTGCAGTGCCTCGTCGTCCAGCATGGTGCCGATGGTGACGCCACGCGCCAGATGGGCGCGGAACTTGACCCACTCGAAGAACTCGCCGGGATTGCGTTCGGGCAGATGGGTTTGCAGATGCTTTTGCAGTTCTAGCCAGGTCGTGTTGTAGGTTTCCCATACCTCGGTGGTCAGACTGCCACGCACCGCACGGGCGTTTTCGCGGGCGGCGCGCAGGCAGGCGTAGATAGACGATTCGTTGGTCGGCTCGCGTACGAGGTAATGCAGCACGTCCAATGCAGTGACGGCCGGAAACCGGGCGTCGTAGTCGTGCTGCAATTCCGAGATACGCAGTACGGCGCGCCACAGGCTGTCGTGGGCACTGGCGTCCTGCGGCATCAACGACATTTGCAGATTGACGTCCAGCATGCGGGCAGTGTTTTCCGCTCGTTCAATGTAGCGGCACATCCAGAATAAGTTGTCGGCGGTACGGCTCAGCATGATTATTCTCCCAGTACCCAAGTGTCTTTGGTGCCACCACCTTGACTGCTGTTGACAATCAGCGAGCCTTCGGCAAGTGCGACGCGGCACAGGCCGCCCGGCACGGTGCGAATCTTTTTTCCGCAAAGCACATAGGGGCGCAGATCCACGTGTCGCGGGGCGACGCCTGACTGAACGTAGGTAGGGATGGTCGATAAGGCCAGTGTGGGCTGGGCAATGTAGTTGCCTGGTCGGCTGCGCACGCGTTCCTTAAAGGCCTGCACTTGCGCGCGGGTCGAGGTCGGCCCGACTAGCATGCCGTATCCGCCCGCGCCGTGTACTTCTTTGACGACCAGTTCGTGCATATGGGCCAGTACGTGCGAGAGCTCGTCCGGCCGCGAGCAGCGCCAGGTGGGTACGTTGGACAGGATGGGCTCTTCCCGGAGATAAAAGCGGATCATGTCGGGCACGTACTGGTATGTGGACTTGTCATCGGCAATGCCGGTGCCGATGGCATTGGCCAGGGTGACTCGCCCGGCCCGATAAACAGATAGCAGGCCGGGGATACCCAGTGCGGAGTCGGCGCGAAACGATAGGGGATCCAGAAAATCGTCGTCGACGCGCCGGTAGATCACATCGACCTTGCGCGGACCGCGCGTGGTGCGCATGTAGACCGTGTTTTTATCGACAAACAAATCCTGGCCTTCGACCAGTTCTACGCCCATCTGCTGCGCCAGGAAGGCATGCTCAAAGTACGCCGAGTTGTACATGCCGGGCGTGAGCACGACGACCGTGGGCGAGTCGCTGCTCTGCGGGGCGACTTCGCGCAGGTTGTCGAGCAACAGATCGGGATAGTGGGCGACGGGTTCTACTTTGAGGCTACCGAATGCCTCGGGCATCAGTCGCATCGACATTTTGCGGTTTTCGAGCATGTAGGACACGCCCGACGGGACACGCAGGTTGTCCTCCAGCACGTAGAACTCGCCGGCCCCGGCGCGCACGATGTCTATGCCCGCAATGTGGCAATAAATGTCTTCGGCGACGTCCACGTCCTGCATTTCAGGGCGGTACTGTGCGTTCAGAAATACTTGTTCCGCCGGTATCACGCCCGCGCGCACGATGTCGTGGCCGTGGTAGATGTCGCGGATGAACATGTTTAATGCGCGCACACGCTGTGTCAGTCCGGCGGATAGGTGTCGCCATTCATCGGCGGGAATGATGCGGGGAACCAGATCGAACGGAATCAATCGTTCGGTGCCGGCCTCGTCGCCGGCGACAGAGAACGTGATACCTACGCGGCGAAACGTCACGTCCGCTTCGATTTGCCGCACGGCCATGGCGTCCGCGGGCTCGTTCGATAGCCATTGCGAAAACGCCCCGTAGTGGGGGCGCACCTGGCCCTTGGCGTCGACCATTTCGTCATATGCCGTTGACGAGGCGGGTGATGCTGGGTGCATAGGCTCCTCCGGTATCCCGTCCGAGCCTGCCGCGTGATCCGGATGGAGCCTGCGGCCCGGACGGGGCGCGGGTCCGCGCGCCGTTAGCAAATTATATGAAGCAACCCCCGTGCCAAGTCTGATCTCGCGTGGGCGCTGGTTCGTTTGTAGCAGAGGAGGACGCGAGCCGTAAGAGGGTTGCCCCTAGGCATCAGGCAGGCATCGCCCTGGTGCATGCACCAGGGTGGGGCCGTTGTGTGTGCGTCAGCGCAGTACGAATGAACCGACCACACCGCCCGATGGTGCGCTGGGGCCGAGCAGGGGAGGCTCGGGGATCCAGCCATCGGGCGTCAGGATGGCGTCCAGTCGCTGGTCGTGCGGGGCGGGTTGATAGCCGTTCTCTAGCAAGCCTTCGTTCCAGGCGATGCCGATGGTCGTGAAGTCGTGGCCCGTCTGGCGCAGATCCGCCAGGGTACGGTCGTAATAGCCGCCTCCATAACCGACGCGGTCGGCCTGATCGGTATAACCCAACGTGGGTACCAAAATGACATCGGGCCGCAGTACAGGCCGATCAGCCAAGGGCTCTTGTACCTGATAGGGGCCCGCCTCCAGAGTGTCGCCCGGTGTCCAGGCCCGGAACTCTAGCGGAGCATCGGCAGCGCGAATGGCAGGCAGGGCCAGGGCAACGCCGGCCTGTGCCCATTGGTTGAGCAGCGGCCGCAGGTCAGGTTCGTGCGTCAGAGGCCAGAATGCCGCGACCGTGGCGGGCGCGGTGGCGCCGCGTTTGGTAGCCTGTTCGCGCACGGCGTTCAGCCAGGTGAATAGGCGCCCGCGTATTAACAATCCCCCACGGCTGCGTTGGGCATCGGGAATTTCGTTTCGGGCCTGGCGTAATCGCGTACGTAACGCGATTAAGTTATTCTGTTCAGTATTTTGAATGTTCATGCGGGTCGGCGATGCAGCAGTGGCTTGAATCAAGACGTTATCAGAAATCTGCGGCCTCCGAGTCTCGTCGATCGGCTAAGCCGGCTCGTCGACGCGCGCAACTCGGTCGTTGGCTGCCTGTCGCCTTGGCCTTGTTCACGGTCTCGTGCACGTCCGTCGATGCACAGCAAGGGCATGGCGCGTCGGGCCAGGGGCCCCGGCCAAGGCTACATGTGCCACCCGTCAAACTGGCTGGGCTGCCTCCTACGGCACAAACGCCGGCATTCCAGGCCGTCCTGGCCGCGCGCGATGCCAATGCTCGTAAGCAGTGGTCCGTGCTGGGCTTGGCGGCGGCCCAGGCGCGTGGGGATGTGTTGGGCGCCTATCCTGAGTACTGGTTGCTGAATTATCAGGTATGGAACGCCCCGACGAGTGCGTTTCCTAAAGCCGACGTGACCCGGTTTTTGCAGGAAAACGATGGTACGTATCTGGCTGAGCGCTTGCGCGGCAATTGGATTTTGTCAGCCACGCGTCGCGGGGATTTCGAAACCGCAAGCAAATTAAGCGAGGCGCCGACTTCGGGCACGCAAACCCAGTGCGCTGTGCTGGAGGCGCGTCACATGACGGGGCAGCGTACCACCGCAAAACAGGCACAGGCCGCGTTTAGTCCCGGCAAGGACTGCTGGAACTTGTATGACCAGCTGGTTGCCGACGGTGTCCTCGGCTGGGCTGAAATTCAGCCGCAATTACGTGCGGCCATCGAAACGAACGAGGTGGCGGATGCCCGGAGATTTGCCGGGTATCTCTTCGACACCAAGGATCAAAAATCCTACGATACGCTGATGAAAAACCCGATGCGATGGTTGACTCGCCAAGATCACCAGCGAATCGGACGTAACGAAAAGGAGCTCGCCACGTTGGCGCTGGCGCGCTTGGCGCGGCAAGATATGAGCGTCGCTGACGACTATCTGCGACGCGAATGGGCCAATAACCTGCCTAAGACCAATTTGGCCTGGGTACGCAATCAGTATGCGCTGATCGCCGCGTTGAATCTCGATAGCCGTGCCGACGGCTGGTATCGCGAGGCGGGCACAACGATTCCGTTGACGGAGTACAACGGTCCCTGGCGCGTGCGTTCGGCGCTGCGTCAGCCCAAGATCGACTGGCGTTGGGTGATGACGTCCATCGAACAGATGCCCGCATCGCAGCAAGCAGAGCCGGTCTGGGTGTACTGGAAAGCCCGTGCCGAGGCCGGTCGAGGGCGTCACGACGCTGCGCGCAAGGCCTATGCGAGCATCGCAGATCAGTATAATTTTTACGGGCAACTGGCGGCTGAAGAGTTGGGGCGCAGCATTACGGTACCCGAGCGCCCTGCACCCATGACCAACTCGGAAATGAACGAAGCCCGTGCCAACGGCAGTCTGCGTCGCGCGGTGCATTTGTTCCGACTGGGGTGGCGATCCGAGGCGGTCGGCGAGTGGAATTTCGCGTTGCGAGGGATGTCTGATCGACAGCTATTGGCCGCGGCGGAGCTGGCTCGCGCCGAAGACATCTACGATCGAGTAGTCAATACTTCCGAACGCACCGAGGGCGAGGTCGACTTCACGCAACGCTATATTGCGCCCTTCGAGGGGCGGGTCACGGCTCAGGCGAACGAGATCGCGCTGGACCCGGCCTGGGTCTATGGCCTGATTCGCCAGGAGTCGCGCTTTGTGATGAACGCGCGTTCGCATGTGGGGGCGTCGGGGTTGATGCAACTGATGCCGGCGACAGCAAAATGGGTGGCACGTCGGATCGGCATGGCGGATTTCACGTCCTCTAGCGTCAACGATTTCGATACCAACACCAAACTGGGCACCAACTACCTGAGCATCGTGCTCAATGACCTGGACGGTTCGCAGGTGCTGGCCACGGCGGGCTACAACGCGGGCCCGGGGCGGCCGAAGACGTGGCGCTCTACACTCTCGCACCCCGTCGAAGGCGCCATTTTTGCGGAGACGATTCCGTTTACGGAAACCCGCTTGTACGTCAAGCATGTGATGTCCAATGCGACCTACTATGCCGCGATGTTCTCCGGTCAACCCCAGTCGCTGAAAGCGCGTTTGGGACAGATCGACCCGAACGGCTCCATGCGTACGGCCGAGGCGCCGTAATGGGGGACGTGCACGTCTCGTCGTCGTTAACCGCGGCTGTTCAAGGCTTGGCCGACGATCCTATCGTGGCGGGTTTGCAGGTGTATATCGTCGGTGGGGCTGTACGCGATGCCTTGCTGGGCTTGCCCGCGGGTGATCGCGACTGGGTCGTCGTGGGCGCGTCGCCCGAAGACATGGCAACCCGCGGCTTTATACCGGTAGGCGGGGATTTTCCCGTGTTTTTGCACCCACGCACCAAAGAGGAATATGCGCTGGCGCGTACCGAGCGCAAGTCGGGCCGGGGTTATAAGGGCTTTACGTTTTATACCGGGATCGACGTGACGCTGGAACAAGACCTGCTGCGCCGTGATCTCACCGTCAACGCTATTGCCTGTACGCCGCAGGGGGCGTTGCATGATCCGTTGAATGGTGTGCGGGACGTGCGGGCGCGCGTGCTGCGGCATGTGGGCGAGTCGTTTGTCGAGGACCCCGTGCGGATCCTGCGCCTGGGGCGCTTTGCAGCGCGTTTTGCCGATTTCACGGTGGCGAACGAGACGTTGGCGTTATGCCAGCGCATGGTTGACGCGGGGGAGGCGGATGCCCTGGTACCTGAACGGGTCTGGAAAGAGTTGTCGCGTGGCCTGATGGCGGCGACCCCTTCGCGCATGCTGGAGGTATTGGTGCAATCGGGCGCGCTGGCGCGCATCATGCCGGAGTTGCAAGCGGTGGACACGGTAGGCGGCGACCTGGATCGTGCCGTGCAAATGACGCTGCCGCTACCCGGTCATTACGCCTTGTTGTGCCGGCTGACGCCTGACCGTGATGCGTTGAGTCGCCGTTTGCGCGTGCCCACCGAGTGTGCGGATCATGCCCGTTTGCTACCCAAAGTGCTTGATCACCTCGGAGCGATCTCGCCCGACGCACAATTGGCCTTGATTGAGCAAACCGATGCCTTGCGCAAGCCCGAGCGGTTTATCGCGCTATGGGAAACGGCAGCCGTGGTGGGCAAGGTGGACGTCGCCGTCTGGCGCCAGCGGCTCGAACGGGCACGCGGGGTGGATGCGGGCGCCATTGCCCGGCGATTCACCGGTAACCCCGAGGAAATCAAGCGCGCTGTGCGCGATGCGCGCTTACAGGTTTTGGTGGCCTTGCACTCAGAGGGCCCTGCGTCGGTATCAAAGAGCCGCTGATCGGTCCGCGCGTTTGAAACCCTGCAACGGGGTCTGAATGCCGCGCCCGACAGCCAGTACTTTGAATAGCTCTCCCATCTCGGCTTCGCTGAGCAGCTTTTGGACGGGAGCGACGACTTGCGCGTAACGCCGCGCGTCTGCCGGATCGTATTGCGCCAAGAGCTCGGCCAGGCCGGCATTCATCAAAAATCGGGCCTGCGAGGTATAGCCCAGGACTTGCAGGCCGGCCTCATGAGCGGCATCAGCCATGGCCGTGAAATCCACATGCGCAGTGATGTCCTGTACCCCCGGGGCGATCAAGGGATCCGCGTGGGCGTGATGGTGCAGATGGCACATGAGCGTACCGCCGGCACGCTGCGGATGGTAGTACTCGCTGCGCGGAAAGCCATAGTCCAGGAGCAGGGCGGCGCCCTGCGTCAGCCAGTGTCCCATCGCCTGCATCCAGGCCTCGGCTTGTAAATTGATTTCGGACACATAGCCCGGTAAGCCAGGCATACGGGCCGCCACGGCGTTGGCAAGCGCGGGCCCGGCGGGCCGATCTTCCCAGGTAAATTCCCCGTTCGCGTCCAGCGCCACCCCGCGTTCCAGTACGGTTGCCTCATCCCCCCAGCAAAAGAGCGAGACGGGCATGGCATCCAGAACTTCATTGGCCAATACGCAGCCCGCAAAACGGTCTGGCAGCGCATCGAGCCATTGCACGCGCTCGCCATACGGTGCCAGACGCGTTTGCTGGCGTGCCCGCAGGTCGGCCGAGACTTCGATAATGCGATATTGCGCAGTGATCCCGAGGTCGTCCAGACCGGTTAATACGCTCTCGGCCAACGCGCCGGACCCCGCGCCAAACTCGAGGACGGTGTGAGTATCGGTGTCGTTCAGAATCTGAGCCACTTGCCGGGCGAGGGTGTGGCCGAACAAGGGCGTGAGCTCAGGCGCCGTCACAAAGTCACCCAGCGCGATCGGTGTGCCACGCGCATCGGTCGCGTCCGATGAGGCTAGCTTGACGGCGCTCGCCGCGTAATAGCCCAGGCCTGGCGCGTACAAGGCCTGCGCCATCCATTGATCGAAGGGCAGCCAGCCGCCCGCTGTCTGAATGGCTAGTCGTAAATGAGCGGCCGTACGGGCACTATGCTGTGCGCTATCGGAATCGAGTGCGGGAAAAGAGGAGGTAGCGGAGCGTTGCATAGGCGTTATTGTCCCATGTCGACCGCGTATGCCAGACCCGAACGTGACACTGCCCGCCGTATCCGTCGGGTGACGGACAGAGCGGGCAGTGGCAGACTTGAACGGCTGGCTAGTGCTTGGCGAATTTAGTCGCGACGCGCGCCGGCAGGCTTGCTGTGGCGCTTGGCGGGACCACCATCACGTTGGGCAAACGGCTTGGTCGAGGGACGAAAGCCGGTGGGGCGACGGTCTGCACCGCGGAATTCTCCGTCGGTACGGGGACGGAATTCACCGCGGGGTTGAAATTCACCACGTTGGCCTTCACGTTGCGGGCGGGCACCAAGGCCGGCTGCAGCCGGACGGGCGTCACGGTCGGCGCGCCAATCGTTGCTCTTGGGGCGATCGCCATAGGCACGCGCCGGGCGGAATTCGCGATCGCCAGCGGGGCGGGCCGAACGCTCGTCATTGCCGCGCCAGCCGCCTTCGCGCGGTTGGAACTCACCACGCGGGCTGTCAGTACGCGACTGGGCATCACCACGAGGCTTGAACTCACCGCGGGGTTTGAAATCGCCACGGGGCTGGAATTCACCGCGAGGTTTAAAGTCGCCACGAGGCTGGAATTCACCACGGGGCTTGAAGTCGCCACGGGGCTGAAATTCGCCGCGGGGCTTGAACTCACCGCGAGGACCGCCTTCACGGGGGCCGTCGGCGCGTGCGCCACCATGGCTGCGTCCTTCGCGGAACTGCGGGCGATCACCGCCAAAGCCGCCGGGGCGCTTGCCAAAGGGCTTGCCACCACGGCTGGCACCGCCGCCCGCGAAGGGACGCGGTGTGCGTTTGGGTTCGAGACCGGCGATGATTTCCGGCGCGATCGGCTGGCCGATGTAGTGTTCGATACGACGCACTTTGTGGCGTTCGGCGTGCGTAGCCAGCGTAAATGCCTGGCCGTCGCGGCCGGCACGGCCGGTACGACCGATACGGTGCACGTAGTCTTCGGCTTGCATCGGCAGGTCGAAGTTGACGGCGTGGCTGATCCCCTGCACGTCGATGCCGCGCGCGGCGACGTCCGTGGCAACCAGAATACGCAGTTGGCCGCGTTGCAGTTGCGTCAGGGTGCGCGTGCGTTGGCGCTGATTCATGTCACCATGCAGTGCCGCGGCGGCAAAGCCCTGGTCGGCCAGGCGATTGGCCAGATCGTCAGCGCCACGCTTGGTGGCGGTAAAGACGATGGCCTGATCCAGCTTGGCGTCGCGCAGCACGTGATCCAGCAATTGCATCTTGTGGCTAGCATCGTCCGCGTACAGCAGGCTTTGCGTGATATTGGTGTGCTTGTCTTTCTGGCCTGCCAGTTCGATACGTTGCGGATCGCGCATCATGGCCGAAGCCAGCTTGGCCACGGTGCCGTCCAGCGTCGCCGAGAACAGCAACGTTTGGCGTTCTTGGGGCAGGCGGGCAACGATGGTTTCGATGTCTTCGATGAAGCCCATGTCCAGCATGCGGTCGGCTTCGTCCAGCACCAGGGTGTGTACCGTGCTGAGCTTGACGCGGCCGGCCTTCAGGTGATCGAGCAGGCGACCCGGGGTGGCGACCAGTACGTCAACGCGGCGCGACAGCGCCTTGAGTTGGGCGCCGTAGGGCATGCCGCCGACGACGGTGGCAGTACGCAGGCCCGGCAAATTACGGCCATAGGAACTCGTGGCATCGGCGACTTGAAGCGCCAGTTCACGGGTGGGGGTCAGTACGAGTACTTGCACGCCCACGCCCTTGTTGGCGGATTGGCCGGCGATGCGGTTCAGTGCCGGCAACATGAAGGCGGCGGTTTTGCCGCTACCGGTTTGCGAAGACACCATCAAGTCCTGGCCAGCCAGTGCTTGAGGAATCGCCGCGGCTTGTACAGGGGTGGGTTCAGAAAAACCAGCGTCTTGTAGGGCCGACAACAGAGTGGGAACCAGGCCCAGTGTTTCAAAAGACATTACTTGTCCTTACCGCGCAAAGCGGCGCATGTGCCGAGATAGCCGAGAAAGGGGGCGGCAGTATCCGGGCGACGGTTGATGGAGCATCGGGCCGACCGGATCAACCGTGCGCACGGCGCGTTATAGAGAACGCGAGGCGGAAGGAAAGGAGGTCAGGAATCGATGGTGTTCGGCATAAAGTCGGGTGACATCCCCGACAGGCTATGACTGCGAAAACCAATCGCGCAATTAAGCGCGTATGAAAAATGCCAGAACAAAATTTGTGCAGTGCCGCGACTATAACCCGAATTCTTGTTGGCGTACAGGAAAAGAATTTTCTGTGCTCCAGTCAATAGGGGATTTTCCCTGATCGAGCAGCCATGCGTTGACTTGGGCAAAATGCCCGCAGCCTATAAAGGGGATCGGAGGGCGTCGCGCCGAGAGGGGCGAGGGATGATTGGCCGTCAGTACCAGGTGTCCGGCGTTGCTGGGAAGCAACACTTGCTTTGCCTGGGCATGCGCGCCCCACAGCAAAAAGGCCTTGGGCACGGGGTCGTGCGCCACCAGGCTGATCAATGCGTCGGTGACGGTCTCCCAGCCGCGTTTGGCGTGGGACGCGGGTTGGCCGTCTTCGACCGTCAGTGAGGTGTTCAAGAGCAGGACCCCTTGATCGACCCAACGGGACAGGTCGTTGCCTTGCGGCAGCGGCGTCCCGGGAAAGTCCTGGGCGATCTCAGTGAATATGTTACGCAGGCTGGGGGGGCGTTTGCAGTCGTCGGGCACAGAAAATGCCAGGCCCTGCGCCTGGCCGGGGCCATGGTACGGGTCCTGGCCCAGAATCACGACTTGGACCTCGGCGGGAGTCAAGCCGTCCAGCGCCCGAAACGGGGTGGCTGGGTAGACGATGGCGCCCGCCTCTAACCGTGTTTCGACATAAGCGGTGACGTCCGCGAAGGCCTGAGCAACGCTCGGGCGTCGAAAGGCGGCCTGCCAAGCCGTCGGGAGCTGGCTGGCCTGTGTGGTCAGGGTATTTTTCTGCAAGCGATTGTCGTGTGCCATGGGCGAATTTTTGCACAAGACATCGCTGTCGCCCGGGAGTAAAGTAAGACGAGTGGTACCGGCTTGACGCGATGGGGTATTGACGGCCGTCGCTATCTCGCCGCTTTTTTCAGGAAAGACGATTATGAAGTTCCCATTTTGGCGTGCGGCGGTCGTGGCTGCCGCCCTGGCCGCCTGCAGTGGGCAGGTTTTTGCCCATGGCCATTATTACGGTGGTTATTATCGCTCCGGCTGGTGGATTGGCGGGGCCGCATTACTGGGCGCCGGGGTTGCGTTGGCGCTCAGCAGCGGCCCGCGTTATGGCTATAGCGGCGTGACGTACAGCTCGCCGCCTATGTATTATCCGCCGCCAGTGTATTACTCGTCGGTCCCATATGGAGGGTCATCCATCACCTATGCGACTCCGACACCCTCGATACGATATGCGGCGCCGCGGATCGCCTCATCTAGCTTGAGTGTCGTGGCCTACCCGGCCAAGGGGCAAAGCGAGTCGCAGCAGATGCAAGATCGCCAGGCGTGCGAAAACTGGGCAATGAATCAAAGCGGGCTCGATCCTGCAAACATCACCGAATACACCACCAGTGCGTCCGCGCAGTCGTACACACGCGCCATGGGCGCGTGCTTCAAGGGACGGGGCTACAGCATCAATTGATGCGATAGTGCCACGCGCTAGCGAATAGGCAGGGCGTACAGCAGTCCGCCCTGCGTCCACTGCGCGTTCAGGCCGCGAGCGATCTTGAGCGGGCTGCCCATGCCCACGTTGCGCTCAAAACTTTCACCATAATTACCGACCTGCTTGATGATTTGGTAGGCCCATTTTTCATCCAGGCCCATATTGGCGCCGGCGCCGGGCGTTACACCCAGGATGCGCTGGATATTGGGGTTGGTGCTTTTGGCTTGCTCGTCCACATTGGCCGAGGTGATGCCGTACTCTTCGGCCGCGATCATCGCCGATAGTGACCAGTGGACGATGTTCAGCCAGCGATCGTCGCCCTGGCGTACAAATGGGCCCAGTGGTTCTTTGGAGATGATTTCGGGCAGCACGACGTAGTCATCAGGATTTTGCAGCTTGGAAATCCGGATCGAAGCCAGGCCCGAGGCGTCTGTACTAAAAACGTCGCAGCGACCGGAGGCAAAGGCGTTGACGACCTCGTCGAACGTCTCCATGACGACCGGTTTGTACGTGACATCGTGGGCGCGCGCCCAGTCCGCCAGCGTATTTTCATTGGATGTGCCGGTTTGCAGGCAGATCGTGGCGCCGCTGAGTTCGGTCGCTTTTTGGACACCCAGGGATTTGGGAACCAAAAAGCCCTGGCCGTCGTAGAAATTGATCCCCGCATGAATGATACCGAGCGCGGTATCGCGCTGTTGGGTGACGGTCGTATTGCGCGTCAGCACATCGATTTCGCCCGACTGCAGCGCCGTAAAGCGTTGCTGTGAATTGAGCGGGACGACTTTGATTTTGCTGGCATCGCCAAAGACGGCGGCAGCGACGGCACGGCACAGATCCACATCCAGGCCGCGCCAGACGCCCTGGGCATCGGGGGCCGAGAAGCCGGCAAAGCCTGTCGTCGTGCCGCAGCGGACCTCACCGCGTTCTTTGACCACATCCAGTGTGGCGGCCTGTGCGCTGGCGAGTGCGCCGAGCGCCAACGCGGCGCCGATTAGTCCTCTTACGATCTTCATGGCGAATTTTCTCCTGCTAGCCAAGTTCGTGAACGGGCAGCCTGTATGGGGCGAAGCCGAGAGAGTAGCGGCCTTGGGGCCGCTTGCCAAATAACCGTATTGCATAATGACACGCGCTTGACGCTATGAGCGGCTGGTCGTGCCCATTAGTGCCATAGTAACGCGTCCATTTTTTCGATGAGGCGATTGCGATAACGGGGCAAGAGTTCTTGAAGGTGTGCCTGTCGCGCGTGCCATTCTGGCGGTTCGGCGCCCGCGGCGACGCGTGGTGTCGCCCAGATGGCGTCCGGAAAATGCCGGTCGCCGCGCCAGCGCGGAATCACGTGCCAATGAAGGTGAGGCACCATGTTGCCCAGCGATGCCAGATTGACCTTGTCGGGCGCGAGTATCTCGCGTTGCGCTTGTTCTATGTTGTATACCGCACGCATCAACAAGTCTCGCCCATGGGTCGAAAGGTTAGTCATTTCCGCCAGATGCGCGTGCCAGATGACGCGCGTAAACCCCGGATAATCGACATCGCCGACTTCGATGATGCGCAGGTGCGGGCCGCGCCAGAGTACGCTGCCACCGTCTTCGCGGCAGAGCGGGCAATCAGGGTCGCGTGCGCTCACAGGGTCTTCCGGTATTGAATGAAACCAGGTTGATCCGCCACGCGGTCGTAGAGGTGCCGGGCCGTCGTATTCGTTTCGTGTGTCAGCCAATATACGCGAGCCGCATTGGCCAGGCGAGCCTGAGCGTAAACATGTTCGATCAGGTGGCGGCCATGCCCGCCACCGCGGACGTCGTTGGCAACGAACAGATCTTGCAGATAGCAGTAATCGCCCGGTGTCCAGGTCGAGCGATGAAATATCCAATGTACGAGACCGACGGCGCGGCCTTCGTGATAGGCCAGCGCCGCGTGTATCGGCTCGGCCGGATCTAGTATGCGTGCCCACGTGGTGTGGGTAGCGCTGTCCGGGATATCGACCTGATAAAACGCTTGATAGCCTTTCCATAACGGCAACCAGGCATCGAAATCAGTATCGGAAACAGGACGGATATCGGGTGTTTTGGGTGAGGTGGTCATGGCTCGGGCGTGGGGCTAGAGGGTTTTTTCCATCGCAGTGACAATGTCCCGCAGGACTTGTACGCGGGCGTGGCGTTTGTCATTCGCCGCAATGAGGTGCCAGGGGGCGTCATCGGTATCGGTGCGCGCCAGCATATCGTTGGCGGCCTGGGTGTATAGATTCCATTTTTCGCGATTGCGCCAATCGTCTGGGGTGATTTTGAAGTTCTTGAATGGCGAGCGCTCGCGCTCGCGAAAGCGCTTGAGCTGTTCTGCGGGTGTGACGGCCAGCCAGAACTTCAGCACGATGGCGCCGTGTCCGGCGAGTTGGTGTTCGAAGTCGTTGATCTCGCCATAGGCGCGCCGCCACGCTGCACTCGAGGCGAGGCCCTCGACCCGCTCGACCAGCACGCGGCCATACCAGGACCGATCAAAAATAGCGATGCGGCCCTGACGGGGCAGGCGACGCCAGAATCGCCACAAATACGGATGTGCCAGTTCGTGGTGCGAGGGGGCACTGATCGGATGGATGTCGACTTGGCGCAGGTCCAGCGCGTGCGTGACGCGACGGATGGCGCCGCCTTTACCGGCGGCATCCTGCCCTTCGAACGCCAGCACCAGCGAGCGTTCTGCGAATGCTTTGGATCGCACGGCGTGCGCGAGTCGGCCTTGTAATTGCGAAAGTTCGGACTCGTAGTCGTCTTTATCCAGCGTGGCGCTGTAGTCGAGTTGCGCGAAACGGTCGGGACTGCGGCGCCGGGTCTCGCTGGATGCCGTGAATACCTGTGACTTGGGTGCGCGCGGGCGTTGCTCGAGGGCATGCAGGACGGTCTGCGCGGTGCAGACGGCGCGCATGTGTTCGTCGGCACTGGGGATGACGGTCCACGGGGCATGTGGAGCGTTGAGCAGACGGATGACGGTATCGCCTGCCTGGCAGATTCGGTCGTATTTTTTTTGGACTTTACGATCCGCCTCGGTGACCTGCCAGGCGGTTTCAGGGTTGGACAGCAAATTCTTGGTGCGCTTGGCTTGGGCCTTGGCCGACAGGTGATACCAAAGCTTGATGATCTGTATGCCGTCGGCGGTCAGGCTGGCCTCAAAGCGGTTGATGGTGTCGACGTACTCGGTGAGCCGCTGTGCCCGGGGTTTTTTGCGGGCAGCCTCACGCAGCAAGGGCAAATACCAGGATCCGAACACAATGCCCGTTTTGCCCTTGGCGGGCATTTCGTTCCAGTATCGCCAGAGCGGTGGGCGTTCTTGTTCGTCGTGTGTGGGTTCGCCAAAAGCCAGGGTGTGAATATGGCGAGGGTCCATCCATTCGTTGAGCAAATTGATCGTGGCGCCTTTGCCCGCGCCGTCGATGCCGGCGACGACGATCAGCAGGCCGCGATCCTCACGTTTGAGCTGACGGTACTGCGCTTTGAGCAGCGCGGTGCGCAAGCGCGTTTCTTCTGCTTCAAAAACCTCTTTGGACAGGGCGGGATCGGACTGGGCTTCGGCAAACATAGGCGAAAGGCTCGGCAAATGACGCGATGGCCTTGATGGTGCAACATATCTGTCTGAGGCACAAGCGTATCGGCACGAGAGTCCAGTCATTCATACGAGCGTACGTCGTCAATGACCTTGCCATCATTTGGCAGGCTACCCGTATCGACCCACTGCACATCGGTACGCAGTTTGGTGATATCGCGTGTCGATGAGGCGATGCGCTCGGCCAGGACATCCGAGTGTTCCGCGGCTTCGACGTGCAGCACCATGCGGTCACTGCCCATTTGTCCGCTGACGATCAATCGCGCCCGGGTGATTTCCGGATGGCGAGCCAGGACTTCGGCGACCTGGGAGGGATGGACGAACATGCCCCGAACCTTGGTGGTCTGATCGGCACGTCCCATCCAGCCCTTGATGCGCAGATTGGTGCGTCCGCAAGGCGACGCACCGGGCAGCACGGCGGAAAGGTCGCCGGTGCCAAAACGCACTAACGGGTAGTCCGGATTCAGTGTGGTGACGACGACTTCGCCGACCTCGCCGATCGGCACGGGTGTGCCGGTGCCCGGCCGGACGATTTCGAGGATGATCTCTTCGCCCACAACCAAACCTTCGCGCGCCGGTGTCTCAAAGGCGATCATGCCGAGATCGGCGCTCCCGTAGGCTTGGTAACCGTCAATGCCACGAGCGGCGAGCCAATTACGCAGCGAGGGCGGAAAGGCCTCTCCCGACACGAGCGCGCGTTGTAGCGAGGGTAGGGTCACCCCCAGCTCATCGGCCTTTTCCAGGATGATTTTCAGAAAACTGGGTGTACCTAGATAACCGCTGGGCGCCAAGTCCGCGATGGCGCGAACTTGCTGCTCGGTCTGGCCCGTACCGCCGGGAAATACCGTGCAACCCACCGCATGGGCGGCAGTCTCCATCATCGAGCCCGCCGGCGTGAAGTGATAGGAAAAACTGTTGTGGGCGAGCTCGCCGGGCCGAAAGCCCGCCGCATAGAGCGCGCGTGCAAAACGCCAGTAGTCGGCACGACTGCTTTCGGGCTCGTAGATGGGACCGGGCGAGGCAAAGACGCGCAGCGCCTTCCCCCATCCTATCGTTGAAAAGCCACCGAAAGTCTTGGTAGCGCTGGCCGTCGCCGTGCTGCCGCGGCTGTGCTGCTGTTTTTCCAGTAGTTCATGTTTGCGTAACACGGGCACAGCCGCCAGGGCCTGTCGCGAGGTCACATCGCGCGGGTCGATACCGTGCAGTTGTTCGGCGATGGCGGGCGCGCCCGACATCGCGCGTTCAAGCACGCCGGGCAATGCCGTCATCAAATCGTGTTCGCGCTGTTCCGGTACGCGAGTTTCCAGTGCATCAAAAAACGCGGGCATGTGGTCGCACTCTATGAAAGGCCGGGAGGCGTAAATAACAGCAATACGGCGTCAGCCATAAAGCCGGATGAAAAAACAGACTAGGCGGGATCAAGCCAGCCAGCGCTTTCGGCGCCGGTAGAATTTGTTGTCCCGGAAGCTCTTGCGTTCGCCGCTGGCAATACCCAGGTAGAACTCCTTGACGTCTTCGTTGCTGGCGAGTTCGGCCGCGTCTCCGTCCATCATGACGCGCCCGTTTTCCAGGATGTACCCATAATCGGCGTAGCGCAGTGCAATATTGGTGTTTTGCTCGGCCAACAGAAAACTCACGCGTTCTCGTTGATTCAGGTCCCGCACGATTTCGAAGATTTCTTCGACGATCTGCGGAGCCAGGCCCATGGAGGGTTCGTCGAGCAGGATCATGTTGGGGTCGGCCATCAATGCACGGCCGATCGCCGTCATTTGCTGTTCGCCGCCCGAGGTATAGCCCGCCTGACTGGCGCGGCGCTGCTTCAGGCGTGGAAAATACTGATATACCCGATCCAGTGCCGCCGCCATGTCGCCGCGGTTCAGATCACGGGTATAAGCGCCCGTCAGCAGGTTTTCTTCGATCGTCAGGTGAGCAAAGCAATGCCGGCCTTCCATGACCTGTACGACGCCCCGCCGCACGAGTTCGGACGGTGATAGCCTCTCAATACGCTGGCCCCGATACTGAATCGTGCCCTTGGTCACGTCGCCGCGCTCGCCTTTGAGCAGGTTGGACACGGCGCGCAGGGTGGTTGTTTTGCCTGCGCCGTTGGCGCCCAGCAGCGCGACGATGCGGCCCTCGGGCACTTGCAGCGACACGCCCTTGAGCACCAGGATGACGTGGTTGTAAATGACTTCGATACCGTTGACGTCCAGCAGTAACTGGGGGGCGTCTGTCGCGGTGGGCGAAGCCGGGGCGGTGTGGGCGGCGTGTGGAGCAGTCATGAGGGTTCCTGCGAGGTAGCCGCCCGCGCACCCGGCGCGAGCGGCTGGTTTACATCAGCCTTCGCACTTGCGAGGCGTGATGTTCTTCTCTTTGGCGTATTTGGCCGCGGCCTCTTCCACCAACGGCCTGGTTACCGACTTGTCGGATTGATACCAGTCGGAGACCACCTTGAACGCCTTGCCATCCCATTGCACGATGCGCGCCCAATCGTCACCCATGTGGTTTTCGCACGAGGTCTTCACAGGGCGCATGATGTCGCCAAAGCCGAGTTCGTTCAGGCGTTCCTGAGTGAGATTCAGGTTTTCAAAACCCCAGCGCACTTGTTCCGGCGTCATGTGCTTGCCCTTGCCGAACTTTTCTTGCGCAGCACGGATGGCTTCGACCTGGAGCATCGAAATCATCATGCCTCGGGTATGTGCGATGGTGCCCAGCGTGTTGCTGCCGGACGAGTCGGAACCTTGTCCTTTGTCGTACACGTACGTCTTCAGGTCGTCGTAGACCTTGCCGCGGGCTGCGCTGTTGTGGATCGTGATGGCGTTGTAGCCCTTGGCCACGTTGCCCAGGTCCTTGACGTCGCCCTCCGAGCCTGCCCACCAGATGGCGTACATTTTGTCGCGCGGAAAACCCGTACCCTGGGCTTCACGAATCGCGGTCGGCGTCATGATCCCGGCGCTCCAGAGCAGCACGTAATTGGGGCGCGACTGACGAATTTGCAGCCATGTCGATTTCTGTTCGACGCCCGGTGCCGTAACGGGGTAGAGCAAAAGCTCGAATCCTTCCTTGGCGGCACGCTTTTGCAGCAAAGCGATTGGTTCTTTGCCATAGGGCGAGTCGTGGTAGACCAGCGCGATCTTCTTGCCCTTGAGTTTGTCCAGGCCGCCTTCTTTTTTGGCGATGTCCTGGATCATGACGTCGGCCGCTGTCCAGTATGTGCCGAGCAACGGGAAGTTCCATTCGAACACCTTGCCGTCGACTGACTGGGATAGCCCGTAGCCCATGGTTTCGACGGGCACTTTGTCCACGACGGCCTTGTCGGTCACGGCGAAGGTAATACCTGTCGATTGGGTGTCAAAGCCCGATGCGCCGCCGCCCTTGGCTTTCAGGCGCTCGTAGCATTCCACGCCGCGATCGGTCGCGTAGGCGGTTTCGCATTCCTCGTAGGTGATTTTGACGCCATTGACGCCGCCATCGCGCGCGTTGACGAGTTTCAGGTAGTCCAGCTTGCCGTCGGCCCAGGGTATGCCCAGCGGCGCAAACGAGCCGGTGCGATACACCAAGAGCGGAACGAATTGCTCTTCGGCCGCCAGCGCTGGCGCGGCGGCTGATAGGGCGCCAGCGGCGGCCAGGCAGGCCGCTGCCCACTTCAGGTTAAGACGCTTCATCTCCATTTACCTCCTGCTTGGTGTGGTTCACACCAGGATTGGCCCGGTCTGAGGCCGGGTAGTCAAAGAGGTTGTCGTGCAGTGCATGGCACGGCAACCGGGAACAGATGCACCGTCAGTGCGGGAAAGGCCAAATTCGCAGTTTCTCTTTCGCAATGCCCCACAGGCGCGCCAGCCCGTGGGGCTCCGCAATGAGGAAGAACACAATCAGCGCGCCGAACACCATGTGCTCGATGTGTGCCGCGGTATCTACCGACAACGAGAGTCCGAGGATATGCGGCACGTTGGTCAGGGCCACGGGGACCAGCACGATAAAGGCAGCGCCAAAGAAGCTGCCTACGATGGAGCCGAGCCCGCCAATGATCACCATGAATAACAGCTGGAACGAGCGCGCCAGATCGAACGCCAGGGGCTCCCACGAACCCAGATGGATGTAGCCCCACAATGCGCCAGCGACACCCACGATGAAGGAGCTGACGGCAAAGGCTGTGAGCTTGGCGTACATGGGGCGTATGCCGATCACGGCGGCAGCCACGTCCATGTCGCGGATGGCCATCCATTGGCGGCCGATGGCGCCACGCACCAGGTTTTTAGCCAGCAGGGCAAAGACCACCACGAAGCACAACACGAGCACATAGCGTTGTACTGACGTCTGTATCGGCATGCCGAATACGCTCAGTGGTGGCACCGATACGCTGCCTGACGACGAATAATTCGTGAAAAACGGAATGCGCAAGAACGCCCAGTCGACAAAGAACTGCGCGGCGAGTGTGGCGACGGCCAGATACAGGCCGCGTATCCGTAAACTGGGGATGCCAAACAACACGCCCACCAGCGTGGCAAAGCAACCCCCTAGCAAAATCTGTATGACCAGCGGCATGCCGGGAAAGCGGACACCGAAGTTCCAGGCCGCATAGGCACCGACGGCCATAAAGGCGCCTGTGCCGAGCGAGATCTGGCCGCAATACCCCACCAGGATGTTCAGGCCAACCGCGGCCAGTGACAAAATCAGAAAGGGAATCAGAATGGCGCGCAGCATATAGTCGCTGGCCAGTAATGGCACGGCGACGAACGCGACCGCCAGCAGCAGCACGACAAAGATGCGGTCCTGGCGGATCGGGAAGATCTGCTGGTCGGCGCGATAGCCGGTCTTGAATTGGCCGTTTTCGCGATAGAACATAGTGTTTCCCTTAGACCCGATCGATGATTTTTTCGCCGAACAGCCCTTGTGGGCGGAACAGCAGGAACACGAGCGCCAACACGTAGGCGAACCAGATTTCGATACCACCGCCCACAAGTGAGCCCAAATAGACTTCGGACAGTTTTTCGCCGACGCCGATGATGAGGCCCCCCAGAATGGCGCCAGGCACTGAGGTCAGTCCGCCCAGAATCACGACCGGCAGGGCGCGCAATGCCGCGGTCGACAAGGTGAACTGCACGCCGAACTTGGATCCCCAGATAATGCCGGCGACGAGGGCGACCAGGCCGGCGACGCTCCAGACGATGATCCAGATGCGATTCAGGGGAATACCGATGGATTGCGCGGCCTGATGGTCATCCGCGACGGCGCGCAGCGCTCGGCCGGTGCTGGTGTACTGGAAAAAAATGGCCAGTGTTGCGACCAGCAGGGCGGCCACGACGGCGGCCGTCAGATCTTCCAGGTTGATCAGGATGCCACCCTCGAATACCGAGTCGAGGATAAAAGCAGGGTCTTTCGGCATGCCGACATCGATGCTGTAGACGGAGCTCCCAAAAGCAATCTGGCCCAGTCCATCCAGGAAATAGCTGATGCCCAGCGTGGCCATTAATAACGTCGTGGCTTCTTGGTTGACCAGGTGGCGCAGAACGTAGCGTTCGATGACGATGGCCAGCACGAACATCAAAATGGCGCTGATGATGAAGGCCAGGACATTGGCAAGCAACAGGTTTTCAAATCCCAGCCATGCCGGTATCCATTCCGAGAAGCGCGCCATCGACAGGGCGGCGACCAGCACCATCGCACCCTGTGCGAAGTTAAAGACGCCCGACGCCTTGAAAATCAGAACAAAGCCCAGGCCGATCAGCGCATACATCATGCCGCTCATCAGTCCGCCGAACAAGGTTTCTAGAAAAAATCCCATGTCTCTTTCGCCTTGGTTCTAGTGCGATACGCCCAGGTAGGCCTGGATGACGGCTTCGTTGGCACGCACCTCATCGGGCTTGCCGTCGCCGATTTTTTTTCCGTAATCCAGGACCACGACCCGGTCCGAGATGTCCATCACAACGCCCATGTCATGCTCGATCAGCACGATAGTGGTGCCGAATTCGTCATTGACGTCCAGAATAAAGCGGCTCATGTCCTGCTTTTCTTCGATATTCATCCCTGCCATCGGCTCATCCAGCAACAGTAGGCGCGGCTCCATGGCCAGGGCTCGGCCCAGGTCGACGCGCTTTTGCAAGCCATAAGGCAGACGGCCCACTGGCGTTTTGCGATAGGCCTGAATCTCGAGAAAATCGATGATGTTCTCGACAAACTCGCGGTGACGAATTTCCTCGCGCTCGGCGGGACCCCAACGAAATGCCTGGGCGAGCAGGCCCGTTGTCATGCGCAGGTTTCGGCCGGTCATGATGTTGTCCAGCACGCTCATACCCTTGAACAGGGCCAGATTCTGAAAAGTGCGCGCGATGCCCATTTCGGCCGCTCGGCGCGGGTTCATCCGCGTGTAGCGCGTGCCCTCGAATTCGATGCCGCCCTGTTGCGGGGTGTACACGCCGTTGATGACATTCAGCATCGAGCTCTTTCCCGCGCCGTTGGGCCCGATGATGGCGCGCACTTCGTGCTCACGGACATTGAAGGAAATATCGGTGAGCGCCTTTACCCCTCCAAAAGACAGGGAAATGTTCTGCAGGTCGAGCATGACCTTGCCAATGCGCTGGTCGCGATTTGTGTGGCTCATAATCTACGCGGCCCGGGCAGCGATGGGGGGAAAGGTTTTGACGGTGCGAATTTTTAAATCCGCCGCGATCTTGCCGCTGCGGCCATCTTCGAACTTCACTTCCGTCTCGATGTATTGCGAGTCTTTCCCGGCGAACAGCGCTTCGACCAAGACCCCGTATTTCTGTGAAATAAAAGCACGTCGAACTTTGCGCGTACGGGTCAGTTCGTCGTCGTCGGGGTCGAGTTCTTTATGCAGAATCAGAAAACGGCCGATCTGCGAGGCGGCCAGCTTGGGGTCGCTGGCGAGATCGGCATTCGTTTGCTCGATACACTCCGCCACCAGTTGATAGACCTCGTCCCTGCCTGCCAGATCGGTATAGCCCGCGTAAGGCAGGCCACGTCGTTCGGCCCAGTTGCCCACGGCCTCGAGGTCGATATTCACAAAGGCGCAAACGTGATCCCGATCCGCGCCAAAGGCCACGGCCTCTTTGATGTGGGGAAAGAACTTGAGCTTGTTTTCCAGGTACTTTGGCGCGAACAGGCTGCCATCGGCGAGCTTGCCGACATCTTTGGCGCGGTCGATGATTTTCAATTGACCATCGGTATCCAGATAGCCTGCATCACCGGTTCGATACCAACCATCGGCATCACGCGCCTCGGCCGTTGCATCAGGGTTGCGGTAGTACTCTTTGAACAAACCCGGACTCTTGATCAGAATTTCACCGTTCTCGGCAACGCGAATTTCGACGCCGCTGACGGGCGGTCCGACGGTATCGTCACGGACTTGGCCATCGGGTTGTACGCACACGAAAACCGAGGTTTCGGTCGAACCATATAGCTGTTTTAAGTTGATGCCGATGGAGCGATAGAACACAAACAGATCCGGGCCGATCGCTTCGCCCGCGGTGTAGGCGACGCGTACGCGGCTCATCCCCAGCGCATTGCGTAGCGGTGCGTAGATGAGCGCGTTGCCCACTGCATAGCACAGGCGATCCCAGAGGCCGACTGACTCGCCATCCAGAATGCGTACACCCACGCGACGGGCCAGTTTCATGCAGGTCTGGAACAGGCTGCGTTTGATGCGGCCCGCGTCTTCCATGCGGATCATGACGTGCGTGAGCAGCGCCTCCAGCACGCGTGGCGGCGCGAAGTAATACGTCGGGCCGATATCGCGCATGTCGATCGACACGGTTTCGGGAGACTCGGGGTGATTCACCGTAAAGCCGCTGACCAGCAACTGCGTATACGAGAACATGTTTTGGCCGATCCAGGCGGGCGGCAGGTAGGCCAGCACGTCCTCCTGGTCGGTCAGCTTTTCCAGTTCGGCGACGGCGCGCGCACGGTCAATCAGGGCATGATGCGTTAACACGACGCCTTTGGGTTTGCCCGTCGTGCCGGACGTATAAAACATGGCGGCCGCATCATCGGGCTGCACCGCGGCGACGGAGGCCTCGAAAAAATCGGGGTTCTGGTCGGCGTGCTCCTGGCCGATCATTTCCAGTTGGTCGAACGAGCGCAGCATGGGATCGGCGTAATGCCGCAGACCGCGTGGATCGTCATAGACCACGTGTGCGAGATCCGGACATTGCACGCGCACGTCCAGCATCTTGTCGACCTGCTCTTGGTCCTCGACGACTGCGACGGTGACGCTGGCATCTTGCAAGACATAGACCATTTCCTGGGCGACAGCGTCTTGATAGAGCGGCACGGGAATGGCGCCCAGTGCCTGGGCTGCCATCATGGCAATATAGAGACGCGGCCGGTTTTCGCCGATGACCGCAACGTGCATTCCTGGCCGGATCCCCAACGTCGCCAAGCCATGCGCGGCCAGACGGACCTCGCGAGCGACGTCGCTCCAGGTCAGGGTTTGCCAGATGCCCAGGTCTTTCTCGCGTATGGCGGGCCGCGACCCGCGTACGTTGGCATGCTGCAGGAGCAGGCCAGGAAAGGTGCTGGGTGCGGTCGACGTTTTGCCGTCGGCTGCGGGCTGTGAATGCACCACGTTGTCTCCTCCGGTTTGGGAGCCGCTGGTCCGGAGATCAAGCTGGCGGCTTGAACTCCGGGGCGACTCTTGACCAGTTCATTTTCGATGTACGGCAACAGTAAGGTATAAGCTTGGTGAGTTGCCAACTGTCACGATCACGACATTCCAAGAATATTTAGGGTATTCCCGATGCAATTAGCCGATTCCCTCCAGCTTGCCGCCGCCTGGTTTCGTGTTTTGACCGACGAGCAACGATCGCGAGTCGAACGGGATATCGCGGTGCAGTCTGTGCAGGCTGGTTCGATAGTAGAGCGCAAAGGGGAATTTGCACAGGTTTGGATCGGCGTGTTGGCGGGTCTGGTGAAGGTGTCGGTCGGCAATGCTGACGGTAAGGTTGCGTCGTTGACTGGTGTGCCGGCCGGCGGCTGGATTGGCGAGGGGTCGCTGCTTAAGCGTGAAATTCGCAAATACGATGTGGTGGCGTTACGCGACTCGGTCATCGCGCGCATGCCGGCCGCGACGTTTGAATGGCTGCTGGATACGAGTATTCCGTTCAATCGTTATTTACTGCATCAATTGAACGAACGGGTGGCTCAGTTCATCGGCAAGGCGGAGTACGACCGTTTATTGGATCCCGACGCACGGGTGGCGCGTTGCCTCGCGGAGTTGTTCAATCCCTTGTTGTATCCCGGAATGGGGATGCGGTTGACCATCACGCAAGAAGAGGTCGGTTATTTGGCCCGTGTCTCGCGCCAGCGCGCCAATCAGGCACTGGGCAAACTGGAGGAAGCCGGGTTGCTGCGAGTGGAGTACGGGGCGGTGCGGGTCCTGGACCTGGATGGGCTCAAGCGCTATGGCGCGGACGCCGTGAGCGGCATCGGTGCGGCATAGATTCCGATGGATGAGGCAATGCCGCTGGGCGTATGACGGGATGAGGGGCGTGGCGCTCAGGCCAAGCCATCGAGTGCCAACCGTATGGCCAGTGTGGCCATGATCAGCGCAATCGCGCCATCCAGGATGCGCCAAGCCCTGGGATTCAGAAAGTACGGCGCAAACAGGCGCGACCCTGCGCCCAACACGAGGAGCCACAGCACGCTGGCGGTCACCGCACCCGCGGCAAAGGCCAGACGCTCGTCGTCAAAACTGTGTGCCAGCGAGCCGAGCACCATGATGTCCAGCCAGAAATGCGGATTCAATAGCGTAAAGCCCGCCGCGGCCAGCAGGGCGCCGGTGCGCGAGGGGACGGCGTGCTGAGCGGCGTGCAGGCCGCCTTGTGTCCGAATGGCGCGCCGCGCCGATTGCAAGGCGTACCAGGCCAGGAAGACCACGCCGAACCACAGAATGACATGCGTTAGCCACGGAAACCAGCTCACCACTGCTTGCAGGCCCCACACGCTGGAGAAAATAAAAATGCCATCCAGCAGGGCGCAGATCGCCAGAATGCTGAATAAGTGGGCACGTACCAACCCCTGCCGCAGAATAAATGCGCTTTGTGCGCCGACGACGGCGAACAGCCCTAGCCCGGTGGCTGTGCCACTGGCCCAGGCAGTCAGGGCAGCAGAGGAGGAGGCGAACGTGAACATCTCGGGGATCCACAAAATAGCGCCGCAGCGACGCGCTTCGGCCAGAGAGCGTATTTTGGCTTGGGTGTAATATGAAATAAAGCTAATTTTCTTTAAGTGAATTAAGTTTTTCTAATGTAAAGAGTCATGAAAATTGATCACGGCAATCTGCGTGCCTTGGCCGCCGTGGTGCGCGAGGGCAGTTTCGAGCGTGCGGCCGCAGCGTTGAATGTGACGCCGTCGGCCGTGTCACAACGCGTCAAGCTGCTGGAGGCCCGGATGGGCCGCCTGCTTGTGCAGCGCACGGTGCCTGCGATGGCCACCGCCGACGGGCAAGTATTGGTGCAGTTGGCGGATCAAACGGCGCTGCTGGAGCATGACGCGTTAGATCGTTTGGGCCTAGAGGGTGACACGCTGCCGCAGATCAGCCTGACCGTGGCGGTCAATCACGATAGCCTGGAAACCTGGTTTATGAATGCGGCCCGGCATTTTGCCGCGCGCAGCCGGGCCACGCTGGATCTGCGATCCGAGGACCAGGACCATACGGCGGCCTTGTTGCGCAACGGCTCGGTGTTGGGCGCCGTGACCGCATTGGCGGATCCGGTTCAAGGGTGCCGTATTCATGCCCTGGGCAGTATGCGTTATGTGGCGACGTGTACGCCCGAGTTTCATGCACGGTATTTTGCGGCGGGGGTCAGTGCGCGGACACTGGCGGCGGCGCCAGTGCTGGTGTTTAACCGTAAAGATGCCATGCAGCACCGATTTGCACGCAAGGTCATGGGGGACGTCCCCTGGCAGCCGCCTGTGTGGTGGCTGCCGTCGTCACGGGCGTTTGTGCAGGCGACGCGGGACGGGCTGGGGTGGACGATGAATCCGCTGCCGTTGATTCAGCATGCGTTGGATGCCGGGCATTTGATTCCGCTGCGTGCACGCGCGACGGAGGATGTCCCGTTGTATTGGCAGCACTGGCGGGTAAACTCTCAGGCCATGGAGGCTTTGACTCAGTCGGTCTTGGCCGCGGCTGCCGATGGTGGTTTGATTCGGCGGCGTTAACCCGTCAGTGCTTTCGTTGGGACTGGCAGCTTTACGGAGACGTTCCTATGCAATTTCGTCAATGGGCACTGGTTGCCGCTCTGAGCCTGTGCGCGGCCCCCGCAGTGTGGGCGCACGATTACAAGGTCGGGCAGATTGAGGTCGACGACCTTTGGGTGCGGGCGTCTGCGCCGGGACAGTCTAATGGCGCGGGCTATATGGAGATCGATAACGATGCCACGGCGCCGGATCGTCTACTGTCGGTAACCTCTGATGCCGCCGAGCGCATTGAGTTGCATACGGTGCAAACCGACAATGGCGTGGCACGGATGCGGCACCTGCCCGAGGGGGTGCCAGTGCCGGCGGGGGGCGATGTCGCGTTGAAGCCGGGCGGCTATCACGTCATGTTCATGAAACTGAAGCAACCCTTTGCCGAGGGGGCCGAGGTGCCCGCGACGCTGAAATTCGAGAAGGCTGGCGAGGTGGCGGTGAAGTTCGAGGTCAAGCCTATCGGGCATCACTCCGGGGCGAGCCATGAGTCGCACATGAAGCACTAACGTCGTCCGGTATTCGTCGGGCGGCAGGCCCGCCGGACAGGCAGGGTGACGCGTTATTGCGGGTACTGCCTCGCACCAAAAATGGCGCTGCCGATGCGGACTTCGGTAGCGCCTTCTTCGATGGCGATTTCGAAGTCGCCACTCATCCCCATGGATAATCTGTCGAGCCGTACGCCATCGATGGCCAGGGTTTTTAGGTGATCGTGTAGTTCGCGCAGGGCACGAAAGCACGCACGCACGGCTTGGGTGTCGTCGGATTGCACCGCCATGGTCATCAAGCCCTGGATGTGCAGGGCGGGGCAGTCGCGGGCGAGTGTGCGCAGAAAGTCGGCTGCGCTTTCGGGCGGCAAGCCATATTTGCTGGGCTCTGGCGAGGTTTTGATTTGCACGAGGACGTCGATTTCCCGGCCCTCGGTTTCCAGGCGGCGTTGTAGGGCGTGCGCGAGTTCGAGGCGGTCAAGTGACTGGACTTCGGCGACATCGCGTGCAGCGTCTTTGGCTTTGTTGGTCTGTAGATGGCCGATCATGACCCACTGGAGATTCAGTTCTGCCAGGTCGCCGGTTTTTTGACGGATTTCCTGTGTTTTGTTTTCGCCGAAGCGGGTGAAACCCAAGGCAGTGGCTTCGCGTATGGCGTCGGGCCCGAAGGTTTTGCTGACGGGCAATAACGTGACGCTGCCGGCGGGCCGGCCGGCCCGGGTGCAGGCGGCATCCATGCGTTCGCGAAGTTGCGCGATGCGGGCCGCCATGTTGTCGTCGAGGCTCATGATGACTGTGAGATTCGGTGCAAAGACGTCATGATAGTCGCGGTGGGTGACGTGTGGTGCTGTTGTGCTGTGGCGGCGGGGTAGTTCTGTTGACGCCCGTGCTTCCCGTTCATAGCCCCCGCTGACCAGATCGCCACGGCTCGGCCCAACCAGGGGCCTCGGCCTCGCTGCGCGAGGCTGCCCGTGGCTCAAACTGGCCAGCGGGGGCTATGAACGGGAAGCACGGGCTGCATCGTACTTGACCTCGGTGCGTTGCTCGTTTTCTCGCTTCGCGCTGCTTGCTGTGTATAGGCGGTTGTTGAGTCACTGTTCTTTACCGGATCATCGCTTTCGGCGGTAGAGGAGGGAGATTTTGGCGAAGGCGATTTGTAGTTCGCGGGTGCCGCCCTGGAAGACGACGGGGCGGCCGCGTTGGGTGAAAACGACGAGGCGTTTGGAAAAGAGCAGAGGGATGAACTTGGCGAAGTGGATGTCTTGCCAGGCGACTTCGCGTCGTGTGATCCAGGTTTGACGCAGGCCGGTTTCGTCGATGGTGGTGACGGATTTTTGCATGTGCCAGGAGACGAGCAGCAATCCGAGAAAGCACAGGATGACGATGAAGGCGAGGACGTTGCTGACGTGGTCGGGTGGCAGGCGGATGGCGGAGAGGAGGATTTGTACGCCAATGATGGCGAGGATGATCCAGGCGAGGATGCGTACCCAATCGGGCCAGGCTTGGCCTGAGAGCGGGAGAGGGCCGATTTCGCGCAGGAGGGCTTCGCGTTCGTCGAGGGAGGGGGGATCGAGCAGGGCCATGAGGGGTCAGGCGGCGCGTTTGGCGGCGACGGCGTTGCCGGCCCGACTGCCGCTTTTGCGACTGAGGTTGGCGGACATCCATTGGCCGATGTCGACGACGGCGTCGAAGTCTGTGCCGGTGTCGATGTCGAGGCCGCGCAGCATGTAGAGAACGTCTTCGGTGGCGACGTTGCCAGTGGCGCCTTTGGCGTAGGGGCAGCCACCGAGGCCCGCGACGGAGGTGTGGAAGATACTGATGCCGGCCTCTAGGGAGGCAAGGATGTTGGCCAGGGCTTGTCCGTAGGTATCATGGAAGTGGCCGGCGATGCGGGCGGGGTCGACGACCTGGGTGACGGCGTTCATGACGGCGCGCACGCGTTGCGGGGTGCCGACGCCGATGGTGTCGGCGACATCGATTTCGTCGCAGCCGAGTGCGAGGTAGCGACGGGCGACGTCGACGACGGCGTCGACGGGGACTTCGCCTTGGTAGGGGCAGCCGAGAGCGCAACTGATGCTGCCGCGGATGCGGATGCCTGCGGCGCGGGCGGCTTGGGCGACAGGTTCAAAGCGGGCGATGGATTCGGCGATGGAGCAGTTGATGTTTTTTTGGGAAAAGGCTTCGCTGGCGGCGCCAAAGATGACGATCTCGTCGGCTTTGGCGGCGATGGCGCCCTCGAGGCCTTTCATGTTGGGGGTCAGTACGGAGTAGATGACGCCGGGTTTGCGTTGGATGCGTGACATGACGTCGGCGGCGTCGGCCATTTGTGGCACCCATTTGGGTGAGACGAATGAGGTGGCTTCGATATTGGGAAAGCCGGCGGCAGTCAGGCGATCGATGAGTTCGACTTTGATGTCGGTGCTGATCTGCTCTTTTTCGTTTTGCAGGCCATCGCGAGGAGAAACTTCGACGATTTTGGCGCGAGAGGGCAGTGTCATGATGGTTCCTGTGAGAGGCGGGCGCACGGGGGTGACGCCATGCCTGCGATCAATGCTTGTAGTTAATCATAATCGTACTTGGTTACGCATTGCGGCGACGTGTTTGATTCCTGAGGGATACGAGTCGTGGCCCGTCAGGATTTCAGGCGCTGAAAACGTCCGCCATCGAGTCGGGTGATGTGGCCGGCCAGTTCGAGATCAAGCAGTTGGGCGGTCAAGGTGGGGATGTCCAGCCCGGTGCGTGCCTGGAGGAGGTCCGGGTGCACGGGGTCGTAGCCGAGAGCTTGCAATAGCGGGGTATCGGGCGGGCTCAGGCGCGTTTCGCCTGGCGCGGTGCTGGATTTTGCGGCGTTTGCGGTGGCTGGCTTGGACGCCGCCCGCGAGGTGACTGGGTGTATTTCGCCGAGTTCGTCGGTGATGTCCTGGGCGGTTTCGACGAGCTTGGCGCCCTGGCGGATGAGGGCGTGGCAACCGCGCGAGAGGGGGGAGTGAATGGAGCCCGGGATGGCGAAGACTTCGCGGCCGTTTTCGCCGGCGAGCCGGGCGGTGATGAGTGAGCCGCTTTGGCGGGCGGCTTCGACGACGAGTACGCCACGCGCTAAACCGGCAACGAGGCGGTTGCGGCGGGGGAAATGAAAGGGCTTGGCACCTGTGCCCAGCGGCAGTTCGGAGACAAGGGCGCCGTGTTCGGCGATGCGGTGAGCCAGCTCACGATGGCTGGCGGGGTAGACGCGGTCGATGCCCGTGCCCATGATGGCGACGGTGCCGGCGCCGTCGGGACCGGCGAGCAGGGCGCCTTCGTGGGCTGCGGCGTCGATGCCATGGGCGAGGCCGCTGATGACGCACCAGCCGTGGCTGGCCAGATATTGAGAAAAGGCCTTGGCGTTTTCACACCCGCCGGGCGTGGCGCTCCGTGAGCCGACCATAGCCAGTGCGGGATGTCCTAACCGCGCAGCGTCACCGTTGATATAGAGCAGCAAAGGCGGATCGGCGATAGTAAGCAAGCTTTGAGGATAGTCAGCGTCGGCCAGAGTCACGATGTGCCTGCCCGGTTCTGAGACCCATTCCAGGGTGCGGTCGATTTGGGTCTGAATCTCTGCAGAGGCGCCGGTTGCCAGCTGGATAGCCAACTGTTGCGGTACATAGCGTGCCAGGGCCGCAGCGCTCAAGGCATAGATTTGTTCGGGTAGCCCAACCGCCGACAGCAGCGGGTAGTGTGTAGAGGGAGTGAGGCCGGGCTCTAGCGACAAGCGCAGCCAGGCGGAGAGTTCAGCGGCGGAATGGGTGAGCGGCATGGCTAGTAAATAAGGCCGCCAACGGGCGGTAGTGCGTTAGTGTCGCATGGCCCAGACCGGACATTGCTGCACGGAGAGACGAAAATGGCTCGCTATACCCATTTCGTCCCCCGTTACGCGTTACGCATCCGTTACGGCACAGCGTGGGGATCAGCAAGACGGGCGACCTGCTTCAGGTATGCCGTCCAGGCAAAGCCATTGAGGCCGGCGCTCAGGCCAGTGAAGCATCTGCGGTGGCGGGAAGCCCGGGTCTTCAAGGCAGCCTACGGACAGGGAAATCGCATCCTTGAGCGCCTCGGCAGTCATGAAGACGACTGACCCGCAATCAGCGCAAAAATGCTGTTCCAGCCATCCTCCGGATGGCCCGATTCTGCGCCAGGATTTCGTCTCTCCCGTTTGGCTGGAGACCGCTGCCTGCGGGTAAATCGCGCGGTACGAGAAAGCTGTTCCGGTGCAACGCTGGCATTCGATGCAAGAGCAAGCATAGACTCGCCGGGGCTCACCGGTACAGACGAGTTTTACTTTTCGGCAGGAGCACGTAGCCGTGCGTATTGAACTATGCATTCGTCTTCTCCACGATGCGTCCTGCGCCGAGGACGTAAACTTTTTGTTTCATTAAGTCCCTCCACGGCCGGTAGCCGCTTGAAATTTTCTATTTGGGCGCGCGGTACGAAGATATAAGATCACCCGGAGTTACGGAAGTACATACCTCGGGGTAAGCGTCCAAAACTGTCAGGGGGCCGATATATGAGAAGCAAGGAGCCAGATGATTGCGGGTTTGCTACGGCACTGCAGGCGATCGGCGGAAAATGGAAAACATCGCTGCTGTGGACCCTGCATCTGCGTGAGCATCGCTTTGCCGAATTACGCCGTTTGTTGCCTGGCATCAGCGAGAAAGTTCTCGCTCAGCAGTTGCGGCAGATGGAGGCCGACGGCTTGGTCCATCGACATGATTATGACGAAGTGCCCCCACGGGTCGAATACTCGATCACACCCCTCGGGCTAAGCCTGAACGATGCCGTAACGGCAATGTCGGCATGGGGAAAACAGCACGAAAGCCGGAAAGCGAGCCAGGAGGCTCCGGTTTAACCAGTTTGCCGAGACTCAGCGTGCTGCCTCAATATGCGGTGTATGTCCGCTGTGGCGCGTTATAGCACTATTAGTCGAAAACTATTAGAAATCAAATGTCTAATGAATTATTATTAATGAGTTGCTGACTAATCAGCCCAATTATCCTTGTTTGCCATGGCTTTACTTCCTATTCTTCATTACCCCGATCCGCGCTTGCACAAAAAGGCCAAGCCGGTTGCGGTGGTGGACGACCGCATCCGGAAGTTAGTGCGGGATATGGCCGATACCATGTATGACGCGCCAGGCGTCGGGTTGGCGGCAACGCAGGTCGATGTGCACGAGCGTGTCGTCGTTATAGACGTCTCAGAGGAAGGCAACGCGCTGCGCGTGCTGATCAACCCCGAAATTACCTGGAAAAGCGACGAGCGCCAGACCTACGAAGAAGGCTGTTTGTCGGTGCCCGGCATTTACGACGAAGTCGAGCGTGCCGCGCGCATTCGCTATCGGGCGCTGGATATCGACGGCAATTCCTACGAGGCCGAAGCCGAAGGGCTCTTGGCGGTGTGCGTGCAGCACGAGCTGGATCACTTGGACGGCAAGGTGTTCGTAGAATATTTGTCCAATCTGAAGCAAACTCGTATCAAGACCAAGCTGAAAAAAGCCGAGCGCGAAGCGCTGCGTGCTTGATCTTCCTCTCTGATTCTTGCCTGGTGCGTGCTCGCGTGCCTCACTGACCCTATGCGCCTGGTTTTTGCTGGTACTCCGGAATTTGCTCGCGTCGCACTGGACGCTTTGTTGGCCGCCGGGCACGAGATCCCGTTGGTGATGACGCAACCTGACCGGCCGGCTGGCCGCGGGTTGAAGTTGACGCCCAGCCCAGTCAAACAGGCGGCCCTGTCCGCCGGCATTCCCGTGGCCCAGCCGCGCAGTCTGCGCCTGGATGGTCGATATCCCGATGAGGCCGCGCAGGCGCGCGCGCAACTGGAGCAGGCGGCTCCCGAGGTCATGGTGGTCGCTGCCTACGGCCTGATTTTGCCGGCTTGGACGCTGGCGTTGCCCACGCGCGGGTGTCTGAATATCCACGCCAGCCTTTTGCCGCGCTGGCGCGGTGCGGCGCCGATTCAGCGGGCCATCGAGGCCGGTGATACGGAGACGGGTGTCACCATCATGCAGATGGATGAGGGATTGGACACGGGCGATATGTTGCTTGAGCGCCGTGTGCCGATCGGCGATGCCGATAGTGCCGCGCAGTTGCATGATGCGTTGGCCATTGCGGGCAGCGAGGCCATTGTGCAGTCGCTGCAAGCATTACAGGCGGGTGGTCTGACCGCGCAGCCGCAGCCCGCCGAGGGCGTGACATACGCCGCCAAGCTGGACAAGGCCGAGGCCGCCCTGGATTGCACCCAGCCGGCCGTCTTGTTGGCCCGACGCGTGCGCGCATTTAATCCCGTGCCGGGGGCGACATTGCGTTTGCCGGGGTTGGACGGGCCGGTGAAAGTGTGGCGCGCGCAGGCGTTGGAGATGTCTACAGAACAGGCGCCAGGCACGCTTTTGGGTGTCACCGCCGAGGGGATCGATATCGCGACCGGTGCGGGTGTGCTGCGCTTGCTGGAGCTACAAAAAGCCGGCGGCAAACGTCAGCCCGTGGATGTGTTTGTGCGTGGCTGGCAGCCTGCGGCGTGAGCGAACTGCCGTTCAATACAGCGTCTTGTGTATCCGTTGCGGCAACTCTCGATCATAAGTCGTCCCGTCAAAGGTCCCCGCACTAAGATCGGCCAGGATGCGGCCCGCCGTCGGCAGATCCGCGCGATCAACCTGGCTGGCGGGATCCCAGAGCGCGGATCGTAAAATGGCCCGAGAGCATTGAAAGAATACGGTCTCGACGTGTACGACCAGCACCGACCGGGGGGGCTTGTCGTTCATCGGGAAACGCGCCAACAGGTTCGGGTCCGTACTGAGACTGGCACGGCCATTGACCCTGAGGGTCTCGCCCACACCCGGCACCAGAAACAACAAGCCCACGCGAGGGTCGGCGAGTATGTTGCGCAGACTGTCGATGCGGTTGTTGCCTCGTCGATCGGGGATCAGCAGGGTTTTGTCGTCGGCCACCGTGACAAAACCGCCAGGATCACCGCGCGGTGACGCATCCAGTCCATCGGGGCCAACGGTGGCCAGGATGACAAAGGACGACGCTTCGATAAAGGCGCGGTAGTGCGGATGTACGTAATCCACTTCTTTGATGATCGACGCATCGCTGGGTTGGCCATACAAGGCCTGCAGAGCGTCCGGATCGGTAATGCGGTAGGCGTCGTTAAGGTCCATGGTCAGTCTTGAGTCAGTGTGGTGGGCAGGTCAGCGACGGTCAGGATGAGATGGTCGGGTTTGTGCTCGCGCAGGGCATCGGCATGGTTATATCCCCAGGCGACGGTGGCGACATGTACGCCGGCCTTGCGGGCCGCATCAATGTCGCGCATTTCGTCGCCGATCAATATACAGCGCTGCGGCGCGACCGAGTGTCGTGCCAACAGGCGCTTGAGCTTGGCGGATTTGCCAAACATGTCGGTGCCGCATTCAAAATCATCAAACCATTGTTCGGCCTGCGGTCCCAGCACCCGTTGTACGTTGGCTTTCGAATTGGAGCTCAGGACGGTCATGCGCAGGTTTTTGCCCCGCAACTGTGTCAGGGCCCGGGCGATGCCGTCGAATAGCTGCACATTGGGGGCACCGTCGTGCATCATCCGGCGCACGTGTGTCATGATGGCGGGAAGCTTCCAGAGAGGTACGCCCAGAAATTTCAGGATCTCGGGGGCGTTGCGGTAACGCAGTTCGGCCCGCTCGGCGGCACTGGTTTTACGAAATCCGTACTTATCGGCGACTTCGTTCAGAACGGATTCAAACCAGGGATAGGTATTGGCCAGGGTACCGTCGAAATCAAAAGCCAGGAGATCGTATTTCAAGCCGTGCCACCCGTTGGATGCACCGGATCGGCACGGCGGATCCAGTGGATCACCGGTGCCAGGGCCTCGATGGGGGGCGCAGCCTGAACCACATGTTGCGGATCCGTCCAGGGGTAGGGCAGTGCCGTCAGCCAGGCAAAGACTGAGGGGGCCGCATCGGCCGGCAGGGTCAACATGGTTTCAATGGTGATGGTCAGGCGGTTGGCCAAATGAGGCTCGGCCTGGAACGCCCAATCGTACCGACCGCAGCCCACGCGCACGTGTCCCGTGGCTTTCTCCGTCATGCCTACAAACCAATCGCAGGCGTATTCATCCAGGGCGACGTCGTCGCCAGGATGCGCCAGGTAAAACGTAAATACGTTCTCGTAAGTCTGCCCAAACGTACGCACCAGGGCCTCGGTAATCGCTTCTACGCCATGCGCTTCGGGTGGGAACGCGATCGCCTGGGTGCGCAGCGTCATCTTCAGCGTCGCGTCGGTGGTGAACGCCCGTGCCATATACAGGGGGCGGTTCTCGTCCTTGGCGTGGAGGTAGTTTCGCATCAAGGATGCGGTGCTGACGGGATGAGCGGATGAGGTCGGCATGGCGAGTACGCAGTGAGCAGATGAGTTCGATATCAATGCTCGCCCGGGCTTATCCATTTGGACACGGTGGGCGGCGTGTAGGCAGCATAGCGATCCAGCAAAGCGGCCGGCTCGTTTTCGACGATGAGCATGGCGCGGTGTTCGGCGCGGATGAATGATGCTTGCGTCGCGTGGTCTAGAAAACCCGCCAGTTGGTCGTAGTAACCGGCAATGTTGAGCAAGCCGCAGGGCTTTTGATGCATGCCCAGTTGCGCCCACGTCCAGGTTTCGAAGATTTCTTCGAGGGTGCCGGCACCGCCTGGCAGGGCGATGAAGCCGTCTGAACGTTCGGCCATGAGCGTCTTGCGCTCGTGCATGGATGACACCACGTGCAGTTCGGTCAATGCGTGGTGGCCGATTTCTTTGAGCATCAGGTGTTCGGGGATGATACCGACGACGCGCCCGCCCGCCGAAAGTACGGCATCGGCGATGGCACCCATGATGCCCACGCTGGCGCCACCGTAGACCAGCCCGATATCGCGGTTGACCAGCTCACGCGCTAATTCGCGCGCCCCCTCAATGTAATCGGGGCTGTTGCCGGTGTTGGAGCCGCAGTAAACGCAAAGATTTTTGATAGTCATAATCACCAAAAAGCGGGCACCCCTGATGAGGGGCATCAGGGGAATAGTTTACGCAAGTTGGCGATTTACGCTTGGCGGGCCCTCGGTGGGTGTCGGACCTTAGATAAGATCGCCGTGCAAGTCGTATTCGTCGGCATCCGTCACGCGCACGCGCACCATGTCGCCGACGCGGATTTTTCGGTCGGCGCTGACATAGACGTTGCCGTCGATTTCGGGGGCATCGGCGCTGGATCGCCCAATCGCGCCGTCCTCGGCGAGTTCGTCGATCAGCACGTCAATCTCGCGCCCGATACGGGTTTGCAGTCGCGCGGCCGAGATGGCCTGCTGATGTGCCATGAAGCGATCCCAGCGGTCTTGTTTTATCTCGTCAGCAACGGGATTGGGCAATGCGTTGGCAGGCGCGCCGTCAACAGGGGAATATTGGAAACAGCCGACGCGATCGAGCTGGGCTTCGCTCATCCAGTCGAGCAAATATTGGAAGTCTTCTTCGGTTTCGCCCGGGAAACCCACGATGAACGTGGAGCGCAGCGTCAGGTCGGGACATTCCTCGCGCCAGCGCTTGATCCGAGCCAGCGTCTTGTCTTCGAACGCAGGGCGCTTCATGGCCTTGAGTACACGCGGACTGGCGTGCTGGAACGGGATATCCAGGTACGGCAGAACCTTGCCTTGCGTCATGAGCGGGATGATTTCGTCGACGTGTGGATAAGGATAGACATAGTGCAAGCGCGTCCAGATACCCAGGTCGGACAACGCCGTACAGAGCTCGGTCATGCGGGTTTTGACGGGGCGGCCGTTCCAGAATCCACTGCGGTATTTGATATCCACGCCGTAGGCACTGGTGTCTTGAGAGATGACCAGCAGTTCTTTTACGCCGGCTTTGACCAGGCGCTCGGCCTCGTTCAGCACATCGCCCACGGGGCGGCTGACCAGATCGCCGCGCATAGAGGGGATGATGCAGAAGCTGCAGCGGTGATTACAGCCCTCGGAAATCTTGAGGTAGGCGTAGTGGCGCGGCGTGAGCTTGATCCCTTGGGGCGGGACCAGATCGAGGTAAGGGTTGTGGTTGGTGTTGGGAGGCGCGGCCTGATGGACGGCGCGCACGACCTCTTCGTATTGCTGCGGGCCGGTCACGGCCAGGACGCTGGGATGCACGTCACGGATGACGGATTCCTCGACGCCCATACAGCCCGTGACAATCACTTTGCCGTTTTCGGCGATGGCTTCGCCGATGGCCTCCAATGACTCGGCCTTGGCACTGTCGATGAACCCACAGGTGTTGACGACGACGACATCTGCATCCTGGTATTCGGGCGTGACTTGGTAGCCCTCGGTACGTAGTTGAGTCAGGATGCGTTCCGAATCGACCAGGGCTTTCGGACAGCCCAGGCTGACAAAACCCACACGCGGGACGTGGTCTTTAGTGTCGGGTGAATTCAAAGGGGTATTCATGCGGGATTCCGTGTGGGGCGCGGGCCGGGGAAGAGGTGGGAGCGCCCAAAGGGGTAAAGCCAATCGCTAATTTTACCGTGTCGCCCGTTTTTTGCGCCCTGTAACGCTGCCGGGTGGTGTAACGCCGTCGTAGCGGGGCGCTGCTTATGTTGCCGTGCGGGGCCGTATAGGCAAGGATTTGCCGCGGAGCACCTCTTCTTTTCGTCCGAAAAACATCTCAATGTTGTCATCATTGGGGGTTTGTCGTTGCGTCAAGCATTCAATCGGCTTGTGCTGCAGGAGTCAGTCTGTGCAGCGCATTTCTTATGGATAGGAGAGCGGCAAAATGCAAGGAATGAATTTGAGTCAGTTGGTCATGGAGAAGGTTTCCCAGATCAAGGGGCAAGTCAGCAACGACGGTATCCAGTTTCCGGGCAGTACTTCCATAGGGCGCGGGTTTCCCGATGGGTCGTGGTGCCCCGGTCATCGCAACCGGCCACTTCGCATGGTCGCTTACGACGACATGGTGCCTGCCGACTGACTGCTGGCTGGCCTACACGGCGCGCATCCTTGGGTGCGCTGTTTTTCGGTCTGGCCGGGGAGCACTACGGAAATGATTTCTCAGGCACCGCTCGATATTCAGATAGAGAATGTGCTGGCCTTGATTCACAAGGCAGGCCTTGAGATAGGAGCAATACAGAATGCTCAGGCGCTATCGAATTACTACCGCAAGGCATTAGAGGGATTACAAGGCAGAAAAAGCAAAGGCGCGTTTCAGAGGGCAAACATGGTGTTTGGCCATGACGATGCGATGGCGTTCAGTCGCCTGCTGTCCGATGATGCCTTGACGTCACTGGATGATAAAGGTCAGGCCGATGTCATCTGTCGGGAACAAGATCCTCTCGCGCAACAGAAGGCCGCTCTCCTGAGAGCGGCGGTGGCGTGCTTGGGCGCTCTGTCGCCAGAGCACAAGAGCCTCTTCGATTTTCTGATCACCGATATATTTCTGATGCCATCCAGGCAGGCCAGTGGTGGCAGTACGTCCTGCGCCATTGGTGTGATCTGGGCGAATCCCAAGCTTACCTATCGGATACCGGATGTGGTGGAGTTTCTGGTGCACGAGCTCACGCATCACGCGATGTTCATTGATGAGCACCGACACGGTCACTATGACTACAGCGTCATATTGCGCCCCGAGACTTGGGCCCAATCCGCTCTCTTGAGAGCGCCCCGTCCCCTGGATAAAGTGATTCACAGCATCGTCGTCGCTGTCGAGATCGTGATGTTTCGTGAAAAGTACCTGGGGCATCCGGCGACGCCCCTCGTCCATCCTCCGACATCGCGCATTCTGCCGCAGATTGCGGCCTCGCTCGCCGCTGCCAGCCAGGTCATTGATGCGCTGGAGAGAAACGGTGAAACCCCGATCTCGCCGCGAGTGAACGCGTTGCTGCGCGGCGCTCGTGACGTCGTGGAGTCAGACAGCTTCGCCGAGTATCGAGCCGCTCCAAAGGATTGTCGATGAGAGGCCTATCCGTTCGTTTCTTACCGTGGGTGTTTGCGAGTCCCGCGGCCGTTGTTACGTTGGCGTTGGTGATCGTGCATCAATCCATCATCGCGTCATCGGCGTATTTTCTGACACAAACGATCAGCAGCTACCAGGCGGGACGAGAGATCGCGGGCTATCTTGTTTTGTATTTTCTGTCGATGACGATCCCGTTTATTCCGGGGTGTTTGTCGTTTGTGACGACGCGCCAATGGATCAATGCCGTGCATCGAAAGTTCGCGTTGGCCATGACGTCGACGGTTTACGGCAATATCGACGAATACCGGTCGGCAGAGCGCAAATCGGCCTTTGAGTCCGCGATCTCAAGAAATTCATTCGACGTGATTGCGTCTTACGTCATGTTGTCTCATGACTTTGTCAGTCTGGCGCTCAATAGCGTACTGAGTCTGGTTGTGATCGGCTTTATCTTGCCAACCGAGATCGTATGGGGTTATGGGGTCAGCCTGATGCTCAGCGCGGCAATGGTGTGGGCGTTGTCCAAAGCGGTGAAAAAGCTGTCTGTCGAGACGGAAACACAATATTCCCATTACGGAAATACCCTGGGAAAGGCCTGGGACAATGCGGTGCTCGGAAACGCCTATAACTATCGTTTGTGGCTGGAGGAGTTCGGTGGCAATGGGGGCGCCTATTATTCGTCGTCCCTGAGGCTGACGGCATACAAGCAGTTTGGCAACATTGCGATAGCCATGGCGTCGCTGATTCCGACGGCATATTTGGTGTATCGCCTGCTCGTTCAGGCACAGATCGAGGCCGCGATCATTGCGGCGATCATCGTCAATCTGACGCGGATATTTCATATTCTGAATTCGATGAGTGCGTTGGTGTACGAGCTCGTTGAATGGGCCTCGGCCTCTGCCCGGCTGCAGTATCTTTCCGCCTTTGTAAAGCCTGCGGTGGCAGGCGCGTTGCCGCAAACACCATCGGGCAAAGTGACCGTCAACGGAGACCCGGTCACTGACTATCAAGCGTTGCAGGATGTGCTGCAGCATCGCCGTGCCGGCAGGATGACGATACGGGGTGAGAACGGCTCGGGCAAATCCACGCTTTTGTTGTCGATCAAGCAGGCTTTTCCCGATCAGGCGCATCTACTGCCGGCTGGCAACCCTCAACTTTGTTGGCGTAGCGGGCAGGGCAATGTGTCAACGGGGCAGCGCGCTTGTGCAATCATTGACGAAATCCTGCAACAAGGCACGAATATTCGGTATCTGTTGCTGGATGAGTGGGACGCGAACCTGGATCGGGACAATCGGACACGGATTGATGGGGTGCTGGATGGGCTGAGCAAAGAAAAGGTCGTGATTGAGGTCAGACATTAAGGCGTGGGGGGCCCGTCAGCGGCTACCATAGCGCAATTGCATTGTTGTTGATGATTCCATGGTTTCCCGTCCTGCCCCTATAGATAGTCCCGAGTCGCAGCCAGCCCGGCCGGCTTTGTCGGCCGTGATGTTGGCCGCCGCCGGCGCGGTACGCGCCGTGATGGAGGGGCGTTCGCTGACTGACGCCCTGGCCGCCGTGCCCCCTGCGCTGCGGCCGGCCACGCAGGCGGTATCGTTTCACGCCATGCGTCAGTTGGGGTGGGCCAGCGCAATAGGAAGCGGGCTGGTACAGCGGTCGCCCGGCACTGAATTCGATGCGTTGTTGAACGTGGCGCTGTCGCTCCTGAAGGCGCCATTGCCGGACAGCGCGTCCGAGGCAGCGCCCGTGGCGTTGCCCGGCATGCCGGTATATGCCCCGCATACGGTGGTTAATCAGGCGGTCACGGCGGCGGCGGGCCAGCGTAGTTTGATGACATACAAGGGGCTGTTGAACGCGTGTTTGCGTCGCTTTTTACGTGAACGCGATGCGATCGAGGCCGCGGTCGCCGACTTGGCCGAGGCACGCTGGAATCACCCCCGTTGGTGGGTGAGTCAGTTGCGCGAGGCGTATCCGAACGATTGGCAGGATATTTTGCGATCGGCGAATATTCCGGCGCCGCTGACGTTGCGCGTGAATGCGCGGCGCGCGAGCCGGGATCAGGTGCGCGACGCTTTGCAAGCAGTGGGCATCGCCGCCGAGCCGGTCGGTGAGGTGGGTCTGGTCCTGGCAGAGGCCCGGCCTGTCACACAGTTACCCGGGTTTGCCGAGGGTTGGTGGTCGGTACAAGACGCCGCCGCGCAACAAGCGGCGGCCCTGCTCGCGGTGCGCGACGGTGAGCGGGTGCTCGATGCGTGTGCGGCACCGGGCGGTAAAACGGCGCATCTGCTGGAAATGGCAGACGTTGAGTTGCTGGCACTGGACTCGGATAACAAGCGCCTGGCGCGCGTCGGCCAGAATCTGGATCGCTTGGGGTTGAATTCGGCGCGCGTGGCGCTCAAAGCAGCGGATGCGACGGATCTCGACGCCTGGTGGGATGGCAGGCCCTTTGATGCGGTGTTGGCCGATGTGCCGTGTACGGCCTCGGGCATTGTCCGCCGCCATCCGGACATCCGCTGGCTGCGTCGGGCGCCAGACGTGGCGCGTACGGCCGCGCTGCAGGCCCGTATCGCCGATGCACTGTGGCGTACCGTCGCACCCGGCGGGCGCTTACTGTACGTTACATGTTCGGTGTTTCCTGCCGAGGGCGCGCAGCAGGCGCAGTCTTTTGCCCAGCGTCACGCCGATGCCCAGCGCCTGGAGGCACCGGGTCAAATGCTGCCTGTTGCGGTCAATGCAACACTGCAGGCCCAGCACGACGGCTTTTTCTATGCGTTGTTTGCCAAGAGGTTCTGAATCGCCAAGAATAGTCAAGGATGCGATCAGGTTACGAATGTCGATGATTTCTCGCTTATTTTGTGCGTTCTTGCTGTTATTCCTGTTGGTGCCTCTGGGCATCGGGCAGGCATACGCCGGTGATCCCCACGTCACGCGTATTGATCCCGTCATTCGCGACGGGAAACTCGAAATCGATGCGGAAATTGATGTCCAGCTGAATGATCAGTTGCGTGATGCCGCCGAGCGTGGATTGCCGCTGTATTTCACGGCTGACCTGGTGATCAGTCGTGCTCGCTGGTGGTGGTTTGACGAAACGGTGGTCGACACCAGCCGCACTTGGCGTGTGATCTATAACGCTTTGACGCGTCAATGGCGGGTCGGAACAGATGCGTTGAATCTGCCGGTGTCGTCGCTGGACGAGGCCATGGATATGGTCCGTCATATCCGGAATTGGCCCTTGATCGCCGTTTCCGAGCTGGATGCAGAGGTGCCGTACCGCGGTCAACTGCGTTTGCGGTTGGATACCTCCCAGTTGGCAAGACCATTTCAGGTCAACGCGCTCAATAGCAGTTCGTGGTCATTGGGTACACCTTGGACTGACTTCTCGTTCTCGGTGGCTGAACCGCAGGATCCTTCATGAGAATGCTGTTGCGCGTGGCGTTGATCATCGGCGCTATCAGCGGACTGGCGCTACTGGGTTTATTGGCCTGGTCCACGGGCAATGCTTCACGGCTTGCCCGCTATTACGACACGTTGCTGTTGCTCAACGGCATTTTTGCGTTGGCCCTGTTTGTCTGGGTGGTGGCGCTGACCACGCGTCTGGTGCGCCAGATTCGCCGGCGTCAGTTCGGCGCACGGCTGACGGCCCGGTTCGCGCTGGCGTTTGCGTTGATTGGCGTGGTGCCGGGCGCATTGATCTATATCGTCTCCGTGCAGTTCATGTCGCGGTCCATCGAATCGTGGTTCAACGTGCGGGTCGACAGTGCCTTGGAGTCGGGCCTGAATCTTGGCCGCGCCGCGCTGGATTCTCAACTGACGGATCTGGATGCCAAGGCGCGATCGATGGCGTCCGAACTCAACAATACGCAAGACCGCGATATCCCGCTGGCATTGACACGCTTGCGCGAGTCCAGCGGGGTCAAGGATGTGATGGTCTTTACGGGTGGCGGCCGTCTGGTGGCTTTTTCGACAGAGCAGTACGGCCAATTGTTGCCGGAAATGCCGCCGGTCTCGGTACTGAATCAGTTGCGGCTGGGGCGCGGTTACTCCGCGGCCGAGGCCGACGATACCGGGGTGGCGGCCGGCAAGGACCGTTTGGTCTTGCGAGTGGTAATTCCGCTGGCGGCCCCGCAGCGCTTTGATTCCTTGATGTCTCCGCCTTCGGAGCCCCGTTGGCTACAACTGTTGCAGCCCGTACCGGAGCAAATCGCGGATAACGCGAATCGGGTACAGGAGGGGTTCCGCGATTACCAGGAGCTCGCCCTGTCTCGATTGGGGCTGCGCAAGCTCTACGGCATTACCTTGACGCTGGCGTTGCTGCTGGCGGTGTTTGCCGCGATTGCCGTGGCCTTGTCGCTGTCCAAACGTCTTGTGCGGCCGCTGTTGCGGCTGGCGGCCGGTACTCAGGCGGTCGGGGTAGGCGATTATCGTCCGTTGCCAGAACCCCCCGAGCGCGACGAGGTGGGACAGTTGACGCGCTCTTTCAATGCGATGACGCGCCAGTTGGACGAGGCGCGCCGTATGGTGGAGAGCAATCGTCGCCAACTGGAGCGCTCCAACGTTTATCTGGAAAGTGTGCTGTCCAATTTGTCGTCAGGTGTGCTGGTCTTTGACGAAAACTTTCGTGTGACGACAGTAAACCAGGGTGCGCAGTCGATTTTGCAGGCGGATTTGCGTTCAGTGATCGGGCGGCCCCTGGAGACCGTCGATGGCATGCTGGCGTTCATCCAGATCGTGCGCCAGGCCTTTTCGCAGCACGCCGCGGTGGGCTCGGAGCGCCTGCACTGGCAGCAACAGTTCGAGATTTCGCCGGCGTCGGTGGCGGATTCCGTCGAGTCGTCGCAAACCCTGACCTTGTTGGCGCGGGGCACCCATTTGCGGGTGGATGGGCGCGGCAATGGCTATTTGGTGGTGTTCGATGACATCTCCGAGGTGATTTCAGCGAACCGTACCGTGGCCTGGGGCGAGGTCGCGCGTCGTCTGGCGCACGAAATCAAGAACCCGTTGACGCCGATTCAGCTGTCGGCCGAACGCTTGGCCATGAAGCTCGCCGATCGCCTGGAGCCTGCCGATCGGCAGATGCTCGAGCGGTCTACCAATACCATCGTGAATCAGGTGGGGTCGCTCAAGCAGATGGTGGATGATTTCCGCGAATATGCTCGCACGCCACCCGCCGTGATGCAAACCATCGATTTCAATGCGCTGGTGGCCGATGTGCTGGCGTTGTACGGGTGGGAGCCGGGCGAAAAGCACGCCATGCCGGGGCTGATGTCGACGCAGGCTTTAAACCTGGACGTCGAGCTTGAGGCGGGCTTGCCACCTATCGAGGGTGATCCGACGCAACTGCGGCAAGTCCTTCATAATCTACTGTCAAATGCGCGTGACGCGGTGGCAGAACAAGGCGCGCAAGGGCGTGTCCGGGTCACGACGCAGTTAATGAGCGGCCCGGACGGCGCGGCACAACCCGCAGTTCGTTTGACGGTCTCCGATACAGGCCAGGGTTTTTCGCCTAAAGTAATGCAGCGGGCCTTTGAGCCTTATGTCACGACTAAGTCACACGGGACTGGGTTAGGATTGGCAATTGTGCACAAGATCGTGCAGGAGCATGGTGGGAAGATCGATCTTGGCAACCGCAAGGAAGGGGGGGCTCGGGTTTCAATATTGCTGACCCGGGTAGCGGCAAGGGCTGCGACTATGGACGCGGCCTCGCAAGAACAGGATAATGCGGCTACGCAATAGGTGGATGGTTTATGGCCAGAATTCTGGTGGTGGACGACGAAGTTGGCATTCGTGAACTTTTGTCCGAGATTCTTTACGACGAAGGTCACACGGTCGAATTAGCCGAAAATGCAGCGCAAGCGCGGGCGGCGCGCTTGCGTATGCGTCCGGATCTCGTGCTGCTGGATATCTGGATGCCAGACACCGATGGGGTGAGCCTGCTCAAAGAGTGGGCATCCCAAGGGCTGTTGGACATGCCTGTCATCATGATGAGTGGCCACGCCACCGTCGATACAGCCGTCGAGGCGACGCGTATTGGCGCGATGGATTTCCTCGAAAAACCCATCACGTTGCAGCGTTTGCTCAAGACCATCGCGGCTGGGTTGGCACGGGGTCGTACTCAGCATGCGGCGTCGACGGTAACGCCTTTGGCCGCGGCGTCGCCGATGGTGCGCCTCGAAGACGAACTCGATCCGCCTCCCGCACAAGGCGCCGTGGCCAGTGTGCCGGCGCCTGTCGAGACGACGCCGGCTGCCAGCGGCAAGCTCGGTAGCATCCCGCTGGACCAGCCCTTGCGCGAGGCCCGGGACGAGTTCGAGCGTATTTACTTTGAATACCACCTGGCGCGAGAAAATAACAGCATGACGCGTGTCTCGGAGCGCACCGGGCTGGAGCGCACCCATCTGTATCGCAAGCTCAAGCAATTGGGCATCGAGTCCGCACGTAAACGCGCCACATGAAAATCCTCATTATGGGGGCGGGCCGCGTGGGCACCAGCGTGGCCGAGAACCTGGTGTCGGAGCAGAACGACATCACGGTGATGGACACCAATGCAGAGCAGTTGCGCTACCTGCAAGACCGTTTTGATCTGCGCGTCGTGCACGGCGATGGCACCCAGGTGTCGGTACTGGAGGGGGCAGGCGCCGCGGACGCCGACCTGTTTATCGCCTGTTCCGCCTCTGACGCGGCCAATATGGTCGGCTGCAAGATCACGCGCCAGTTGTTCAACGTACCACGCCGCATTGCCCGTATCCGCATGCCGGATTTTGCCGAGCATCCCGAGTTGATGGGCGAAGAAGGCTTTTGCATCGATGCCTTGATCAGCCCCGAGCGCAGCGTCGCCACCTATTTGCATAGTTTGATCGAGTTTCCTGAGGCCCTTCAGGTGGTCGAGTTTGCCGATGGCCGTATCAGCGTGGTGACGGTGAGGGTGGGGCATGGCAGCCCCATGGCGCATCACCCGGTGGCACAACTGCGCGAGGTATGGCCCGATGTGGCCGCCCGCGTCGTCGATGTGGTGCGCGACGGCCGGCCATTGCAAGCCGATCGAGGCACGGTGATTGCGCCAGGCGATGAGGTCGTGCTGGTGGTGGACACCCGTCATGCTCGCCGTGCCATACGACAACTGCGCGATGCGGAAAAATCTGTGCGTCGCGTGATGATCGCCGGTGGCGGCAATATCGGTCTGCGTTTGGCGCGACAGTTGGCTGAGGAGAACTACAGCGTGCGCATCATCGAGCGCAACGAACAACGCTGTGAGTATCTGGTGGCCGAGTTACCTAGTAACGTCTTAGTGCTGCACGGCAGCGGGACGGACGAAGAACTCCTTGAACGCGAAAACATCGAGGATATGGACACCTGGCTGGCACTGACCAGTGACGACGAGGACAATATCATGTCGTCGCTCTTGGCCAAGCGACTGGGGGCGCGCAAGGTGATCGCGCTGATTAACCGCCAGGCCTATGGCGAGTTGATGCAGGGCAGTCACATCGACATCGCGGTGTCGCCCGCACAGGCCACAATGAGTGAGTTATTACGCCATGTGCGCCGCGGCGATATTGCGGCGGTGCACCGGCTGCGCCAGGGCGTAGCAGAGGCGATCGAGGCCGTGGCGCATGGCGATCGCAGCACCTCCAAAGTCGTCGGGCGCCCGGTAGGCGCGATTCGTTTACCCAAGGGGGCCAGTATTGGCGCCTTGGCGCGCGGCGACGAGATCTTGATGCCGGATGACGAGACTGTCATCGAGACGGACGATCATGTCATTGTGTTTGTGCCGTCGCGTCAGATGATGCCGCGTGTGGAAAAACTCTTTCAGGTTTCGGCGTCTTTCTTCTGAGCTTTGATACGGGTCTATTCATGCGCCTTACGGCCATTCACGCTAGCACCGCTTTCACCGCATGAAACGTTTACTCGCCACGTTCTATGTTGCGGGCCTGACCATGGTCGTGTTTTCGCTGACCATGCTCTTGCCGTTGCTGGTTGCTTACCTGGGTGACGATGAGGGTTTGACAGCGTTTCTGGAAGGCTTTCTGCTGGCCTTCGGAGGGGGGGGCGCCGTCTGGTTGGCCACGCGACGGGGTCGCAGCGAATTGCATGCGCGCGATGGATTTTTGCTGGTGTCGGTGGTGTGGCTCAGCCTGCCGCTGTTGGCTGCAATTCCGTTGCTGATCTACTTTGATGGTGTCGGCGTGCCGTTGTCATTTACCGATGCCTATTTTGAGGCGATGTCGGGGTTGACGACCACCGGTGCCACGGTGTTGACCGGACTGGATTATCTGCCCGCGTCGATCAATTTGTGGCGCAGCACGCTGGTCTGGATTGGTGGATTGGGCATCCTGGTGCTGGCCGTAGCCATTTTGCCGTTGCTTGGCGTGGGGGGGCATCAGGTGGTGCGGGCCGAAACGCCCGGTCCCATGAAGGACGAGCGCTTGACGCCACGCATTGCCAGTACGGCCAAGGCCTTGTATGCGGTGTATTTTGGGCTCTCGGTGCTTTGCCTGGTGGCCTATCGCGGCGTCGGGTTGTCCTGGTTTGATGCTTGGTGTCATACGGCGACGACGATGGGGTTGGGGGGATTTTCCACGCGGGACGCGGGCTTCGCCTACTTTGACTCAGTGCCGGTCGAGATCGTGTCCATGATCTTCATGACCCTGGCGGGCATCAGCTTTGCGACGCATTTCAACGCCTTGCGGCAGGGTAGTCTGCGCGCGTACCGGATCTGTCCGCAAACCATCCCGTATCTGACCATCATGCTGGGAGCGGGATTGGCGATTTCCGCTTTTTTGTACGTTCGCGGTGTCTATGATGATCCTGTCCAGGCGCTGCGCTATGGCATGTTCAACACGATTTCAGTGGCTACCACCACAGGCTTTGCCAACGTGGATTACGCCGCGTGGCCCTTGGTGGCACCTCTGACCATGTTGCTGCTGTCGGGTTTTGTGACCTCGGCGGGTTCGACAGGTGGCGGAATCAAGATGGTGCGTGCCCTATTGTTGGTCAAACAGGTCCGTAACGAGTTGGTCGTCATGCTGCATCCCAGTGCGGTCAGCCCGATCCGTATGGCTGGTCGCCTGGTTTCTCAGCGGGTGATGGCGTCGGTGCTGGCTTTCATGGTGGTGTATGTCCTGTCGATCGGTTTGCTGGCCAGCCTGATGCTGGTGTCGGGGCTTGAGCCCATCGCGGCGTTTTCGGCAGTGCTGGCCAGTATCAATAACACCGGGCCGGGTTTGGGGTCGGTGGGCCCCATGGGCAATTTCGGAGTGCTGACCGACTTTCAGACCTGGGTGTGTACGTTTGCCATGCTGATCGGCCGGCTGGAATTGCTGACTGTCATGGTGCTGTTCACGCCCATGTTCTGGCGCAAGTAACCGGCACGTCGGGCTCACGCTACGCAAGGGCGACACGATACCGCGCCAGCGCGGCCAGATTCGGCTCGACACTCATACCGGGTGTGTCCGGCAGGTGAAACCAGCCGTCTTTCAAGTTGTTCAGCGGGTATACCTGCTCGCGCAGTGGATTCGGGTTCGCATCGACTTCGACCATTCCCGCCGGGCCCAACGCGGCGCGCAGATGCATTGAGGCCGCCAATCCGATGCCGCCGCCCAGCCAGTGCGGGCAGAACGTCAGCCCCGCGTGCTCGGCGCGGCGGGCGACTGCCAGACAACCCGAAATACCGCCCCATTTGGCCACGTCGGGTTGCACGAAACGTAGGTGTCCATTCCGGATGGCGGCTTCGAAGTCGGCGTGGCCGCGGATGTTCTCCCCGGCGGCCAGCGGGACTGGCGTGCTGTCGGCTAGCCGGCGCCATACGTCCAGCGGTTCGTCGGCCGCGAGCGGCTCTTCGATCCAGAACGGCTCGTAGCGTGCCAGCGCGGCGATCCGCCGTGCCGCCGTGTCTGGTTCCCAGGCCTGGTTGGCGTCGATCATGATCTGCGCCTCTGGGCCCAATGCGGCGCGCATGGCCTCGAAATCCGCGATGTCCTTGTCGGGTTCGAAACCCACCTTGAATTTGAACGCGGTATAGCCCTGGGCCTGTTTGGCCAGTGCGAATTCGGCGGGCTGTTCGGGGCCCAGGCCGCTGGCGTACAGGCGCACGCGGTTGCTGGCCTGTGGCGTATCGGCCAGCAGGCGCCACAGGGGCAGGCCAGCGCGGCGGGCCTGCATATCCCATAGGGCCTGATCGATGGCGGCGATGGCTTGTGCCAGCGGGCCGGGCTCGCCGGCTTGCAGCGCCATGCGGCGCAGGCGCTGTGTCAAATGCCGCCAGGTGTCGGCGGGTTGGTCGCTGGATGTGCCCAGGAGCAGCGGGGCGACGATCTCGCGCACGATGCGGGCGCGGTGCTCGGCGCCTACGGTCGGAAAGTTGCAGAACACCTCGCCCCAGCCCCAGGCGCCATCGGCCGCACTGATACGCACGAACACGGCGGGGCGATTGGTCATGCTGCCCACGGCTGCGGTCACGGGGCGTTCAATCGGGGCGCGAAATACCCAGCATTCGATGTTGGCAATGGTCATCGGGTGTGTCGCTCATTGCACCGAGATGCCGATGTCGGTGGCGACTTTACGCCATTTGGTCAGCTCATCGCCGATGTACTGGCGAAACGCCTGAGGTGTGCCCGCATCGGTGGAGAGCCCGGCTGCGGCCAGGCGCGCCTTGATGGCTGGGTCAGCCTGGATCTGGTTGATGGCCTGGTTCAACTGGTCGACGATGGAGGCGGGCAGCCTCGCGGGGCCGGCCAGGCCCTGCCACGCCACGGCCTCGAAGCCGGGCAGATCGGCGGCCTCGGCTATCGTCGGAATATCCGGGTATTCGGGCCTGCGCGTCAGCCCGCATACCCCTAGCACCCTCAGTTTGCCGGCATTGACCTGCTGCATCATCGATCCCTCATCGGCGAAAATCATGTCCACGTGCCCTGCGACCAGGTCTCCCACCAGCGCGCCGGTGCCCTTGTATGGTACGTGCAGCAACTTGGTGCCGGTGCGTGACTGGAACAGCTCGGCAGCCATTTGTTGCATGCTGCCGGTACCGGACGATCCGTAGGTCAGTTTTCCCGGGTTGGTTTTGGCGTAGGCGATGAGTTCGGCCGCGGTGCGCGCCGGCACCTGGGGGTTCAGCACCAGCACATAGTTGACATTCACGGTCTTGGCGATGGGTGTCAGGTCGGCCAGCGGGGCGATGGGGTTGTTTTTGTAAACGACCGGGTTGATGCCCAGGATGGCGATGTTGCCCACCAACAGCGTATGGCCGTCGGCCGGCGCGCGCTTGACCATCTCGGCGCCGATGTTGCCGCTGGCGCCAGGACGGTTTTCCACGATCACGGTCTGGCCCAAGATGCGGGATAGTTCAGGCGAGATGATGCGCGAATAGATATCCACCGCGCCGCCGGGCGAGAAAGGCGCGATCAGCCGGACAGGCTGGCTGGGGTAGGCGGGCTGGGCGGCGGCCCGGCTGCTTGTGGCATAAGCCACGGTGGCCAGCATGGCGCCGCGCAGGAATTGCCGCCGTGCGAGGGGAAATGGGGGGCGCATGTCGTCTCCTTGATGTGGGCCGCCTGTGGGGGCGTGTGTCGAGCGGCGGCTCTTGCAAGGATTATCGACAGTGTGGTGTTAAGCATCAATTATTAATATCTCATTAACCCATATACTTTTCATATGAGCACGCTACCGCTATCTCAGTCAGATGGACAGCCGTTGTCGCGCGCCGCGGCGTATCGGCTCGATCGTTTGCGTCTGCGCCACCTGCGGTTATTGGAAGTCATCGACCGCGAAGGCTCGCTGGGCGCGGCCGCGCGCGAGTTGGGTATCAGCCAGCCGGCGGTCACACTGTTGTTGCGCGAGGTCGAAGGCGTTTTCGGCATGCAGTTGGTCGAACGCGATGCGCGCGGTGGCCGCTTGACCGTCGCGGGCCGTCATGCACGTGAACGGCTGGTCATTGCGATGGCTTCGGTGAATTTCGCCATCGGCGCGGCACGGCAAAGCGGGCGCGATCCGACGCTTCGGGTAGGCTGTGTGCAACTGGTGGGCTTTAGCATGCTGCCCGAGGCGTTGACGCGTCTGTTGGAACAAGACACGCTGCCGCATATGCACATCGAAGAAGCCGAGGCCGTGACACTGGTTGCCGCGCTGGCCGCCGGCGAGCTCGATTGCGTCATCGGCTGGCTGGACGAGACTATCGCTTCGACGGTGAATCTGGATCTGCTGCATGTCGAGCCGCTGTGGGCGGGTCGTATGCAGGTGTTTGCCGCGACCGGGCATCGATTGGCCCGGCGCAAGCAGGTGCGCATGGCTGAACTGGCCGAGTTTCCCTGGGTGGTGCCGCACCGTGGGTCGCGCACCTATGCGGCGTTCCAGCGTTTGTTCCTGAATAGCGGTCTGGCCGCACCGCGTCCGCGGGTAGTGTGCACGTCCATTCATTCCGGCATGCATATGGTGGCAGGGGGACGGTTCGTCAGCGTCGGCCCGGACCGCCTGATCGCGCAATACCGCGACAGACTGGGTATCCAGCCGCTGCGCGGTCGCGAGCTCGATACCGGGCGCACCCAGTTGTCGTTCTTTACCCTGAAGGAAGCGGCTGATTTCGAGCCGGCGCAACGATTCAGGCACGCCTTGCTGGCCACCCAGTTCGAGGGCGCCGATTGACGGCACCCGTCGCTACCGCAAGCCTGTTACCAGGGGCGCTCGCAGCGGAATCGAGAACGCAGACTTCTGTCACAGTCTGGTCAGGGAAACCCTGCAAAATACTAGGAATAACCCGATATAGGGTTAACCCGCCCATCTCTGGCAGCCGCATTTTTAGCGAGAAAACACAGCCGATACCGCTGTCACCCGCGCCATTCCTAGTCTGTGAGTAGTCACTTACATTGTTGTCACAGACAAATACGCCTGGATTCTTGAAGTTGCGCGTAATTGTCACGATTTTGAATCTTCTTGGCACAAAGTTGCGGCTATCATGCAGGCATAAGACACCGTCAAGTGCCCCCCGGGAGGTCGCCGGGCTTCAAGGCCGAATGGTGCGCCCCCACCAACGTACATTAAGGAGTCAGAGATGGAACAGATCCCGTTCGTCTCGTCCGCCCCCAACACGCTCGGCATAGAGCTTGAGCTGCAACTGATTAATCCACGTAGTTTTGACTTGACTGCGGCGGCGGACGAGTTGCTGGTTCAGATGGCCAATCATCCGATTGCGGATCGGGTCAAGCCCGAAATCACCCGCTCTATGATTGAGCTGAATTCCTCGGTACACGAACACCCCATGGGCCTCTTGGCCGAAATGCGCGAAATGCGTGATGCCTTGTGCGAAGCCGCAGACGCGGTGGGGGTGTCAGTCGCTGGCGGAGGGGCCCACCCCTTCATGCGTTGGCAAGAGCGCGCCATTTCCGATTCTCCCCGGTTTCAGTATCTGGCTGAAATGTACGGTTATCTGGCGCGTCAATTTACCGTGTTCGGTCAGCATATTCATTTGGGCGTGCCCTCGGGTGATGCGGCGGTGCGTATGGTGCGCGGGCTGTCCCCGTATGTGCCGCATTTCATTGCGTTGTCGGCGTCGTCGCCCTATTACGAAGGGGTGGATACGTTGTTTTCGTGCTGCCGCCTCAATGCTGTCAACAGTTTCCCCTTGTCGGGGCATCTGCCGGCGGATGTGACCGACTGGTATCAGTTCGAGGCCCATATGGCCCAGTTGCGTCGCAGTGGCTTGGCCGAGAGCATCAAGGACCTGTATTGGGATATTCGTCCCAAACCCGAGTTCGGTACGGTAGAGATACGCGTATGCGATACCCCGTTGACCGTTGAGCGGGCGTGCCAGCTGGCCGCCTTTGCCCAGGCACTGGCCGTGCTAGTGACGCGCGAGCCCCAGCCCGCGCCTACGGCATGGCTAGCCTATCGCAGCAATCATTTTCAGGCGTGCCGCTTTGGCCTCCAGGGCAGTTATGTGACCCCGGATGGGCAGCGTTTGCGCTTGATCGATCATCTGCGTTCGCTATTCCTGCGTCTGATGCCGATCGCGGAAGAGCTCGGCACCCGGGATATGCTGGCCACATTGCAGGACGAGGCGATCCGTAATGGTAATGATGCCCGCTGGCTGCGCGGTCAGTTCCATCGCGTGCGCGACTTGCCCTCTGTCGTCGAGTCTATGACCCGGGTCTGGCGAGGCGAGCGCGAAACGAGCGCGATTGCCGTCGAGGTGCAGCGTCGCCGCATTCGTGCGACCTCCGAGCCCGTGCACGGCAGTGTGCAAGCCTTGGCGACGCCCGACCCGGGGCTTGCCTCGGGATGGGGATCCGATCGATTGCATTAACTGCCGGCGCGACGCCCGCCGATGGCGCTGATCGAGAGATGAGTTTCGCCCGCTGCGCTGCGGCGGGCTGCTGCGCGCCAAGCGTGGCCATAGGACACTTCGATCGTCAGCGCAATGACGCCGTCTGTATTGCGCTGGGCCTCTAGGGCGGCATGCAGTCGATTGAGCCAACTTCGGCCGACCAGGCCTCGACGGCGGTCGCTGGCGGGGTTGCCGCCCAGCGCCCGTACGTCTTCGAGCAGGCGTTCCGGGCTGCGGTAGGTGAGCGTCAGGGTTTCTTGATCCATGACCGGGTCAGAAAATCCGTTTTCCACCAACAGGTCGCCGAAGTCGTGCATATCGACAAAAGCAGGCGTGGCGGTGCGCAGGCCGGCGTCGTCCAGTGCCTGGCGTAGTTCGCGCAGCGTGGCCGGCCCCAGACAGGAAAACATTGCCAGTCCGCCGACTTTCAGCACACGTCGCCATTCGGCCAGCACGGCATGCGGGGCGGGGTGCCAGTGCATGGCCAGATTGGACCAGACCAGATCGAGCGATTCGGGAGGCAGGCCGGTATCGGCGAGATCGGCACGGATAAAGCGCGGGGTGTTATGGCCGAGTCCGACCAGTTTGCCCAGCCACTGGGTGACGCCGCCGGAGGCATGGCGCTGACGGGCGTGCGCTAGCACGGCCTCGTTGATATCCAGGCCGTGGTAGGCCGCATCGGGATAGCGTTCCCGTAGCAGGGGCAGGTTGTCTGCGGCGCCACAGCCCGCATCCAGCAGGGCTGTGGGTTGCAAGCGTATGTACTGCAGCCGCCCCAACATGCGTCGGGCGACTTCGCCGTACAGAAATTGGGCGTCGGAGAGATCGCCGCGGCGCGAAAATTGTTGTACGACATGCGCGGGGTTGAGCGGCAATGTCGGAGGAGTAGCGGGCGAGGGTTGTGACATGAATGTCGCGCTACCCGACGGCAGCGCAGGAAAAGCGTGGTGTGATAACGGCCCGAGCAAAATGCATGAGCCTGAATGTCGTCCATTATTGCCTATTCGCGTTTTCTCTTCCCGTTACGCACCGCCACGCAGCGGGTCTTTGCCCTGATCGCGACGGATTGTCCGTTGTGCGCGGGCGCGGCAACCGGCGGGCGCCTCTGCGTCGGATGTATCCAGGATGTTGCGGCCACCATGCGCGACGGCTGCCAGCGCTGTGCACGTTGTGCCCAGCGTATGCGTGCCACGGGACGCGAGTGCCCCTCTTGTGCGGACATGAATCCCGTCTTTACGCGCACCATCGCCGCGTTTGACTATGAACCGCCTTTCGATAGCCTGATCGGTCGTTACAAGGCCGAACGTCGCTATGGGTTGAGTACAGCGTTGGCGCAACTGCTGGCCGATGCCGTCGTTCGCGCCGGCGGCGTGACGTCCTCGGCATTGTCGCCGTCACCTCCTCAGACCGCACTGGTTGCGCAAAACGGAACCTATGCTCTGCGGGTGGGGACGATCCTGGTCCCGATTCCGTCGAGTCGCCAATCGCTGCGGCAGCGTGGCTTTAATCCTGCGGCTGAGTTGGCGGCCAGTTTGGGCGTATGCTTGCACCTGCCCGTCCGACGCGGTGTGTTGCGGCGCTTGCGTGAAGGTCCCCGGCAGGCCTTCAGTTCTCGTCAGGCGCGTCGTGCTGGCGCGGAGGGCCTCTTTGAGTGTGTCCGGCCGTTGCCCGGCTGTCCGGTAGGGCTGGTCGATGATGTCATGACCACCGGCAGCACCGTGAATGCCGCGGCCCAGGCGTTGTTGAGCGCTGGCGCGTCAGAGGTGACGGTGTTGGTGGCGGCCCGTACCCCGGTGGGTGGCGAATTTAATTAGATTAGATAGAGTGATGCGCAGCGTGAGCGTTGGCCAGGATTGAATGTATGTTTCATGTCGTACTTGTTTGCCCCGAAATCCCGCCCAATACCGGCAATGTGATCCGCTTGTGCGCCAATGCCGGGGCGCAGCTGCATTTGGTGCGGCCATTGGGTTTTGATCTGGATGACACGCGCTTGCGTCGCGCCGGCCTGGATTATCACGAGTGGCAACCCGTGCAAGTGCATGACACGTTGGCACAGGCGTTGGCGGCGACGGGCGCGCGGCCCGATCACTGCTATGCCATGACCACCCGTGCGTCGCACAACGTGTCAGAGGTTGCCTTTGTGCCCGGTGATGTGTTTGTGTTCGGTCGCGAGACGGCTGGCTTGTCCGCCGAGCACATGGCCATGTTTGCGCCCGCTCAGCAGATACGCTTGCCCATGTGCGAGGGCCAACGCAGCCTGAATTTGTCCAATGCGGTGGCGATTACCGTGTTTGAGGCGTGGCGTCAGAATGGTTATGCAGGTGGAGCGTAGTAGGCCTGCTTTCTTAAGGCGTCCCCGCCGCTGGCTGGCGTAGGCTCCACCGGCGTAATCGCTGCGGCTCGGCCCAACCAGGGGCCTCGGTCCCGCTGCGCGGGACTTGCCCGCAGCTCAAAACGCCGGTGGAGCCTACGCCAGCCAGCGGCGGGGACTCGCGTTAGGGAATGCGGGGGGGCTACTTAGGGTAACGGCGTACGTATGGGGTATGTCAGTTTTCTGGGTGCCGACTCTGATTAATCTAGCGATAGGTTCAATTGGTTGATGACGGTGTTCCAGCGGGCCTGGTCTTTTTTGATGCGGTCGGTAAGGCCTTGCGGGGTGGAGGGGGCGGCGGTGAAGTATTGCTGTGCCAATTGCTTGCGGACGGTGTCGCTGTTGATGATTTGGGAGAGTTCTTTGTTCAGTCTCTCTACGATCGGGGCGGGGGTGCCGGCGGGGGCCAGGATGGCGTTCCAGGAGATGGCTTCGAAACCGGGATAGCCCTGGGTGGCCATGGTGGGGATGCCCGCCAGGGATTCACTGGGTTCCAGGCTGGTGATGGCCAGTGCTTTAGCTTTGCCGCTTTTGACTTGCGGCATGGCAATGGCGGGGACCATAAAGCCGGCTTGTACGTCGCCGGCGATGATGGCGCTGATGACTTGTGGGAAACCCGAGTAGGGAATCTGTACCAAGTCGATACCGGCCTCGTTTTTGAACATTTCCATTGCCAAGTGAGCGGAACTGCCGGGGCCGACGGAACCGTAGTTCAGTTCGCCCTTGCGTTCGCGCGCCAGTTTGATGAAGTCGGCGACGTTATTGACGGAGAGGGTCGCGGGGACGGTCAGCACGTTCGGGCTGGTGGCCACCAGCGTGATGGGCTGGAGGTCTTTGAGCGGGTCGTAGCCCAGTGTCTTTTTGTAGAGTTCGGGTGCGGTGACGAGCGGGCCGTTGATGGTGTAGACCAGGGTGTAGCCGTCGGGTTTGCCTTTGGCGACCATGCGGGTCCCGATGTTGCCGCCGGCGCCTGGTTTGTTGTCGATCACGACGGGCTGGCCCAGTGCTTGGGACAGTGGCTCGGAAATCGTTCGCGCCAAGAGATCAGGGGACGAGCCTGGTGGGAATGGCACCACCATGTGGATGGGGCGTTCGGGCCAGTCGGCCGAGGCGGTGGTCGGCAGTGCGGCGGCGATCAGGATCAAGGGCAGGCAGCGCAAGAGCGCAATCGCGCGAAAAGGGCGGGTCAGGGACATGGTGCGTTCTTTTGTTTGTCTCGAGGTTGGTCTTGTCCGTGGATTTTATGGTACGGATCGGGCTGTGCGGCGATAGGGGAAAGTACGGCATGGCGGGCGGGATCGCTGATGCGGATATCGCATGGACCGCTTGCGGCTCAGGTTTCCAGGCGTGCTTCCCGGGCGAGCAGGGCGGAGACGGCGGTCACCGGGGCGACGCCCTCAAATAGCACGTCGCAGACGGCTTCGGTAATGGGCAACTCTACGCCCAGCGTGCGGGCGCGTTGTAGCGCGGCTCGCGCGCAACGTACGCCTTCGGCCGTAATACCGCTGGCCAGGATATCGGCCAACGGCCGTCCGGCACCGATTTCGAGGCCGACGCGGCGGTTGCGAGACAGCTCGCCAGTGGCGGTCAGGACGAGATCGCCCAGGCCCGTCAGGCCGGCAAAGGTTTCGGCCTGGGCGCCCAGCGCCACGCCGAAGCGGCTCATTTCGGCCAGGCCCCGGGTGATCAGTGCCGCGCGGGCATTGGTGCCCAGGGCGAGGCCATCGGAAATACCGCAGGCTACGGCGATGACATTTTTCAGGGCGCCGCCGACCTCGACGCCCGTGACATCGGTGCTGGCGTAGACGCGCACCGCGCCGCCATGCAAGGCGGCGGTTGTGTGCTGGCGCACGGTGTCGTGGTCGCTGGCGATGGTGAGCGCGACGGGCAAGCCCCGTGCGACTTCGCGGGCGAAGGACGGGCCAGACAGTACGCCACCGGGAAAATCGGCGATGCCGTGGAGGGCTTCTGCGACGATTTCATGGGGCAGGCGGGCGGTGTCGGCCTCGAATCCCTTGCAAGTCCAGACCACGGGGGTGTGCGACAAGCCAAGGACGGGCAAGCGTGTCGCGAGCTCGCGACAGATGGGATCCAGGCCGGCGACGGGCACGCCCAGGATAATCAGTGCGCGTGACGGCGCTGCCGCTAATGGCGCCAGGGCCGCCGTCAGATCGCTGGTGATGGCCAGCGTTGTGGGCAGCGCGATGTCAGGCAGGTAACGCGTGTTTTGGTGCGATTGAGCCATCGCATCGGCCTGTGTGGCATCACGTGCCCACAGAATGGTGCGGTGACGGCGGCTGGCCGCGGCGGCCAGCGCCGTGCCCCAGCTACCCGCGCCTAAAACGGCAATGCTCAGTGGGGCGGGTGACGGGGTCATCGGCGTGCGGCAGCAAAAGGCTTATTGGCGGGTAGCGCCCGGCGGCAAGATGATGCCGGAGTCTGCCCCGTTAGGGTTACCTTCTTGCTGTTGTTGCTGGGCCAACTCGGCGATGCGCTGTTCGTACAGTGCCTGGAAGTTGACTTCGGCCAAGTGCAGGGCCGGCATCGAGGTGCGCGTGATCGCGTCGGCCACGTTGGCGCGCAAGTAGGGATACAGCATGGTGGGGCATACGATGCCCAGCAGCGGATCCATTTGTTCGGCAGGAATGTTGGCTAGCTCGAAAATGCCAGCCTGGGTGCCTTCGATCAGGTACAGTACCTTGTCGTTGACACGGGTGGTCACGGTCGCCGTCACGGTCGATTCGAAGATCGACTCGGCCAGGCGCTGGCCACCCACGTTGATGCTGACTTCGACTTGCGGCTGCTCTTGTTCCAGGAACACGTGAGGCGCATTGGGCATTTCCAGCGACAGGTCTTTCAGGTAGACGCGCTGCATGTTGAATGCAGGGGCAACGCCTTCCTGCTGCTGGGTGTTTTGATCCTGTTCAGCCATGAGAATTTCCGGGTTGTAGGTGAGCAAAAATAAAAAGCGGGCGGTAGTTAGCCGTCAGCCGTTAAGCAGGGGCAGCAAGCCGGCTGAGCGATCCAGCGCAACCAGATCGTCGCACCCGCCGACGTGTTTGTCACCGATGAAGATTTGCGGGACGGTACGGCGGCCGGTGCGTTCGATCATGACATCGCGCTGGGCCGGGTCTTGATCGATACGGATGATTTCCAGATCGGTCACGCCACGCTCGGTCAGCAGCGTCTTGGCGCGCGAGCAATAAGGACAATAATCCTTGGAGTACATGACAACTTTACTCATGCCGGGCTCCTGGTCAGGGTTTCTGGGTTAAGGGCAGGCCCGCCGATGACCAGGCACGGATCCCGCCTTCAAGCACGGAGACTTCGGTAAAGCCTTGGGTACGCAGGCGGGCAGCGATACGACCGGAGTCACGGCCCGTTTCGCAAACCACCAGTAGAGGCTTGTTTTTGGGCAGCGAACTGGCTTTTTGCTCGATCTCGCTGGCCGGTACGCTACGCGCCTGGGCAATGTGGCCGGCACGGAATTGTTCACTTGGGCGCACGTCTACCCATATTCCCTGGTTTTTGTTGACCAGTTGGATGGCTTCGGCCGTGCTGAGGCCCGAGCCGCTACGGCCCTTGCGCAGTGAGGGGATTGCCAGCATGACGCCAGCTACCACTGCCACGATGACGATGAATATGTTGTTTTTATCAACCAAGAATTGCAGAAGATCCACAGAGGTTCCTGAAAGGGGGACGAGCTTGCAACAATGCGGCTTGCAATAATACGTCGCGCTCGTCTGAAAAATGGCGGCCTGATTCGGACCCGCATCATACCGGGTTGGCGCGGGTAGCCGGGCGTAAACGCCTGCGGCTTACCGTAACAAACCCCGCGTTACCGGGAAAAACCAGGAACAAAACCAGTCAATTATAAAATGAGCGCATTCGTCAACTCTACGCCGGCCTTTCGGCGGCCAAAAACCATGTACAAACTCGTTCTGATGCGTCACGGCGAAAGCCAATGGAATCTGGAAAACCGCTTTACGGGTTGGACCGATGTCGACCTGACTGATACCGGTCGGGAGCAGGCGCGCAAGGCCGGCGAGCTGCTCAAGAAAGAAGGCTTCGAATTTGATCTGGCCTACACCTCTGTGCTCAAGCGCGCCATCCGCACGCTATGGATTGCGCTGGATGCCATGGATGCAATGTACACGCCCGTGGGCATCAACTGGCGCCTGAACGAACGCCACTATGGCAACCTGCAAGGCTTGAACAAGGCCGAGACGGCCGCGAAGTATGGCGACGAGCAAGTCCTGATCTGGCGCCGTGCCTACGCGATTGCGCCCGATCCCCTGGCGCTGGACGATGAACGCCATCCCCGTTTTGATGATCGTTACGCCAAGATCCCGGCCGACCAACTGCCCGCGACCGAGTGCCTGCAGGACACCGTGGCCCGCGTCTTGCCGTTCTGGAACGAGTCTATCGCGCCCGCCATCCGTGCGGGTCGTCGCGTGCTGGTCGCCGCACATGGTAATAGCCTGCGCGCCCTGATCAAGCATTTGGACAATATCTCGGACGACGATATCGTTGGCGTGAATATTCCGACGGGCCAGCCGCTGGTCTACGAGCTGGATGAAGCACTGCGCCCGATCCGCCATTACTATTTGGGCGATGCAGCGGAAATCGAGGCTGCCATGGCAGCGGTTGCCGCCCAAGGCAAGGCGAAAAAGGACTGATTCATGCGGTTTATGGCGGGTTTGCTGTTGACGATGGCTGCGGCGATGACGCCGTGGCCCGGCGTTGCGGCGTCGTCGGATCTGGCGGGTCGCCAGACCGATGCCGAACAACAGCAAGCCGCGCTGCGTGAACGTATCGATGCGTTACAGCAGTCTCTCGAAGACCGGGAGGCCGAGCGTAGCGAGGCCGCCGACGCCCTCAAGGCGTCGGAGACGGCCATTTCTCGCATCAACAGCCGCTTGCGCGACCTGGCTGCCGACAATGAGCGGGCCGAGGCCGACCTGGCGGGGCTGGAAAAGCAGATCGGGGTGCAACAGCAAACGCTGAAACGGCGGCGCACCGAGTTGGCTGACCAATTACGCACGCAATACGCCAGCGGCCTATCGCCCTGGACTGCCCTGTTGTCGGGCGACGACCCACAGCAGTTGGGTCGCAATCTCGGCTATCTGGGGTATGTTTCTCGCGCTCGCGCCGCCTCGGTAACGGCTTTGCGACAAGATCTGGATCGTTTGGCCGATTTGCAAGGCCAGGCGGATGCACGTCGGGCCGATATCCAGCGTATGGTCACGGAAACGTCCGAGCAAAAAACCGAGTTGGTGGCCCAGCAATCCGAGCGCGCGACCCTGTTGGCCCAGTTGGAAGGGAAAATTGCGGCGCAGCGCGCCGAGGCGCGCAAGCTGGGGCGCGATGACAGTCGCCTGTCGACCTTGATCGTCGACCTCGAAAAAGCCATTGCCGAGCAGGCCGAGGCGGCGCGGCGTGCCGAAGAGGCCCGTCAACGTGCCGAGGCGGTACGCCTTGCCCAGGAAGCCCGTTTGGCCGAAGAGGCCCGGGTCAAGGCCGAGGCGCAGCGCAAGGCCGACGCCGCCCGTGCGGCAGAGGCCGCGAAAGCCGAGGCGGCCCGCGTCGAACAAGCCGCCAAGGCCGCCAGCCAGGCCAGCCGTGACCAGGCGGCTCGCGATGTGGCCCAGGCACGTGAGCAGGTCGAAGCCGCCCGCGCGCGCGAGCGAAGCGCCGTGGCCTTGGGTGATTGGGATTCCTTGCGTCCGATTGATCAAGGTGGCGTGCGTGTCGCGCCGGCGCCGCCCGCGCGTCCTGTCGACCCCCCGGCGCGGACGACGCCGGCCACGCCGCCTCCCGCGGCGAGTCAGGTGAGCAACGATGACGATGAGGCATCTACACAACAACAGGCCACCCGCCGAGCGCCCGCGCCCGCGCCCAGCCAGGGGAATGGCCTGCGCCACGGACTGACTGCACCGGTCCGTGGTACGGTACAGGGACGTTTCGGGGTAGATCGGCCCGATGGCGGCGTCTGGCGCGGGATTGTCTTGCGCGCAAACGCGGGCACGCCGGTCAAAGTCGTGGCGCCGGGCACGGTTGTTTACGCCAGCTGGTTACGTGGTTTTGGCAACTTGATCATCGTCGATCATGGCAAGCAGTACATGACCGTATATGCCTACAACCAGAGCTTGCTCAAGCAGGTCGGGGACGCTGTCGCCGCGGGAGATTCCATCGCGACGGTAGGCTCGACCGGCGGGCAGGTGGAATCGGGCCTATACTTTGAAATTCGCTATCGTGGCACCCCGGTGGATCCGGCCCAATGGTTGGCCTTATAACCCGGCTACAAATCAGGAAGTGTGCATGGGCACTCGCAAGTATCGTGGTTTCGGTTTAATCGCTACCGGTCTGGTGGCGGGCGTTTTGCTCAGCGTAGGTGTGTCAGCACTGGCGCAGCGCGGCAGTCCTCTGCCGCTGGACGAGCTCAGGCAACTGAGCAACGTCTTCGCCGCTATTAAGAACAACTACGTCGAGGCGGTCGATGACAAGACCCTGATCAACAATGCCATTTCGGGCATGGTGTCCAATCTGGACCCGCACTCCGCCTATCTGGATGCCGATGCATTTCGTGAAATGCAAAGCACCACGCAAGGCGAGTTTGGGGGCCTGGGCATCGAGGTCGGCGCCGAGGATGGTTTCGTCAAGGTCATTTCTCCCATCGAAGACACCCCGGCGGCGCGTGCCGGCGTGATGGCGGGTGACCTGATCATCAAGATCGACGATACGCCCACCAAGGGCATGGCGTTGAACGAAGCCGTCAAGCTGATGCGTGGCGCGCCGAAGACCCCGATCAAACTGACCCTGATCCGCGCGGACAATCCGAAACCTATCGTCGTGAACATCATTCGCGACATCATCAAGGTGCGCAGCGTGCGCAGCAAGATGCTGGACGATGGCGTTGCCTATGTTCGTATTTCCCAGTTCCAGGAAAAAACCGGCTCGGATTTGGCGCGCCACCTGAAAGAGCTGGGTGCCAAGGCGGCTCCCAAGGGTTTGGTGCTGGACCTGCGTAACGACCCAGGTGGTTTGCTGACCAGTGCGATTGGCGTGTCGGCAGCGTTCCTTCCGCCCGATGTGCTGGTCGTGTCTACCGACGGCCGTACGCCAGACTCCAAGCACAAATATCTGGCCACCCCGGCCGAGTATGCGCGCGGCGAAGGCAACTATCTGTCCGATCTTCCGGCGTGGGTCAAGACTGTGCCCATGGTTGTGCTCGTCAACGTCGGCTCGGCGTCCGCCTCGGAAATCGTGGCCGGCGCGTTGCAAGACTACAAGCGCGCCAAGGTCCTGGGTAACCGTACATTCGGCAAAGGTTCGGTGCAGATCATTCTGCCGCTGAGCCAGGATACGGGCGTCAAGCTCACGACGTCGCGCTATTTCACGCCCAAGGGCCGCTCCATCCAGGCAACGGGTATCGAGCCCGATCACGTGGTGGCAGATACGGCGGATGGCGATCTGTTCCGTCTGCCTCGCGAGGCCGATTTGCAGCGCCACTTGGCGAACAATCAGAGCGATGAGTTCAAGTCGTCCGCCCCGGATGCGGACGAGGATACGCCGCCGCCATCCAAGGTGTTCGAGTTCGGCAGCAGCGATGACTTCCAACTGCAACAGGCGCTGAATCTGTTGGCCGGCAAGCCAGTCAAAAAGGGTAGTGTCCGGGCTCAGGCCAAGGCGAATGCCAAGCCTACGGTCGGTGGCGAAACCGAACGCATGACGATCACGCCGTCCGGAGTTCAGCCCGCCAAGAACAAATGAACGACCAGCAGTTACTGCGTTACGCCCGGCATATTCTGCTTGATGAGCTGGGAATCGAGGGTCAGGAGCAATTCCTGGCGGCTCGGGTGCTGGTGGTAGGCGCGGGGGGGCTAGGGTCGCCCGCCGCGCTGTACTTGGCGACGGCCGGTGTGGGTAGCATCACGCTGGCTGACGATGACAACGTTGAGCTGAGTAATTTGCAGCGACAGATTCTGCACGTTGAGGCCAGCGTTGGCCGGCCCAAGGCCGAATCGGGCCGCGATACGCTGGCTGCCTATAACCCCGAAACGCAGGTCAATGCACGCGTTGAGCGCCTGGAGGGTGTGGTGCTGGGAGAGGCCGTTGCCGCGGCCGATGTGATTCTGGACTGCACGGATAATTTTGCGACTCGACACGCGATCAATCGCGCCTGCGTACAGCATCGCAAACCGCTGGTATCCGGCGCGGCGATTCGGTTCGATGGTCAGATCAGTGTCTATGATCTGCGCCACGACGACGCGCCCTGTTATCACTGCTTGTTCCCCGAGGCCGACGATGTCGAGGAAGTGAACTGCGCCACGACCGGGGTGTTTGCCCCCTTGGTGGGCATCATTGGGGCCATGCAGGCCGCCGAAGCCCTGAAACTGTTGGCAGGCGTCGGTGAAAGCCTGTCTGGCCGACTGCTGTGGCTGGACGTGCGCACCATGCAATGGCGCAGCGTGAACGTCAGCCGCGATCCCGAATGCGCGGTGTGCGGACATCGCGAGCATTCGGTCGCGGCGGCTTGATTCCCTGATTCAGGTTGATTTTTTCAACCAATCGTCACGGTTAAAGTTTTCATATAACCTGATAAATAATCTACAATCGTCGTATGTTGACCAAGTCGCTTACCCTCACTGAACAGGTCGCCAGCCAGTTGGTGTCCGACATTGCCGCGGGCGTATACCCAGTAGGAGGCAAGCTACCCACGGGGAAAACGCTGGCGCTGCTGTACGGGGTCAGTGCTGCGGTCATTCGCGAGGCAACCGAACGCCTGCGCGCACAAGGGCTTGTCGAGAGTCGCCAGGGCGCGGGCTGTACCGTGATTTCGCGCACGGCGAGCCGGGGGTTCCAGGTGCCCGCCCGCGCGACGCTCAGCCGGGCCGAGTTGGCCAATGTGTACGAACTGCGTATGGAGCTCGAGGGTGGCGCTGCTGCCTTGGCCGCCGTGCGTCGCAGTGACGCGGATCTGACCGAAATGGGGCGTTGTCTGGCCAGTCTGGAAAGCCATTTGCATCATCCGGAACAGGGTGTCGAGCAAGATATCGGTTTTCATGCGGCGATTGCCGCCGCGACCCACAACACCTATTACCAGCAACTACTGCAATATTTGAATCTGCAAGTGCGCGCTGCCGTGCGGATTGCGCGCGACAACACCCTCCAATATCAGTCCGAGCGTGTCGGCGATGTACATCAAGAGCACGTCGACTTATATGAGGCTATTGCCGCGTGTGACGCGCCACGCGCCCGACGCGCGGCTGTGCTGCATTTGCAACAGGCCGCATCGCGTTTGCAACTGGATTTTTTACCTTTCGAAAGCGAACCCTCTCGATGAATACTCCTGACTTTTCGCAGCGTCTGGTGCAGGCGCTCGGCCCTGATACTGTCCTGACCGCGCCCGACGATATTGCACCGTGGCTGTCAGATTGGCGTGGCCTGTATACCGGCCAGGCGCAAGCCGTCGTACGTCCGCGTCGCACGCAAGAGGTGGCGCAATGTCTCGCCCTGTGTCAGCAGGCCGGCGTGCCGGTCGTGCCGCGCGGCGGTAATACGGGCCTGTGCGGGGGCGCGACCCCCGATCAGGGACCCGCCAATGTGGTGTTGTCCCTGGATCGCATGACGGCAGTGCGCGCGGTCGATACCATCGCCAATACCATGGTGGCCGAAGCAGGCTGCATCCTGGGCAATCTGCGTCGCGCGGCCGAAGAGGTGAATCGCATGCTGCCGCTCAGCCTGGCGGCCGAGGACTCCTGCCAGATCGGTGGCAATGTCTCGACTAACGCAGGCGGCGTGAACGTCGTGCGTTATGGCATGACGCGCGAGTTGGTGCTGGGCCTGGAGGCCGTCTTGCCAACCGGCGAGATTTTTCATGGCCTGCGAACGCTACGCAAAGACAATACAGGCTACGACCTTAAGCAGTTGCTGATCGGCGCCGAGGGCACACTAGGGGTCATCACTGCGGTGGCATTGCGGCTGTTTCCCCGCACGACGGTACGTTCGGTGGTGTTGGCGGCGGTGCAGTCACCCGAGCAGGCGCTGCAATTGGCCGAGTTAGTCAACGAGCAATGCGGCCCGCGTCTGCAAGCCTATGAGTTTTTCACGGGCGATTGCGTGGACTTGGTGTTGACACACGCGCAAGGGGTGCAAGAGCCCTTTGCGCAGCGCTATCCCGGCTACGTATTGATGGAGTTGGCCGATACGGCCGACGAGGCCGCGCTGAATGCGTTGCTGGAAAACGTGATGGGCGCCGCGCTCGAGCGCGAGCTCTGCCTCGATGCCGCCGTGTCGACCTCGATGGCCCAGTTGCAAGCGCTGTGGAAACTGCGCGAAGAGATCTCCGAGGCGCAGCGCGCCGATGGGCCCCACCTCAAGCACGACGTGTCGTTGCCCATCGAACAAATCCCGGCGTTCATGCAATCCGCTGAGCAACGCCTACGGGCCACCTATCCCGACGTCCGCCCCTTCATCTTCGGGCACTTCGGTGACGGCAACCTGCACTACAACCTGTCGCGCCCGGCGGGCGCTCCACGCGAGTGGGCAGCCCAACAAGGGGATGCCGTAACCGACATCGTGCTGGACGAGGTCAATCGCTACGGTGGCAGCATCAGTGCCGAACACGGCATCGGGCAACTCAAACGCGACCATTTCCTGCACAGCAAAGACCCCCTCGAACTGCGTCTGATGCGTGATATCAAGCGTATCTTTGATCCCGCAGGAATTCTGAATCCAGGCAAGCTGCTGTAAAAACAACCGACCGTTTCCAGCATCCAAGGCCAGCCGCTGCGGTGAGTCCGTGTCGTGATCCAGAGCGTCCTGCCGGGCCTATCGCACGGACTCGGCCCATGACCAGGGGCCTCGGTCCGCTACGCGGACTAAATCCGTGCTCAACGGCCCGGCAGGACGCTCTGGATCACGACACGGACCCACCGCAGAGCCGCTCTATGCAGAGCCGCCCGATGCAATCACAAACGATCAAGTCGACGGATAAATCTCAGCCCCTTTGCGCACAAACTCAACCGCCTTTTCCCGCATCCCCTGTTGCAACGCCTCGTTCGCACTGATCCCTAGCGACGCAGCATAATCACGCACGTCTTGCGTAATCTTCATGCTGCAGAAATGCGGCCCGCACATGGAGCAGAAATGAGCGGATTTCATGGAGTCTTTGGGAAGCGTTTCATCGTGGAACGCTCGGGCCGTATCGGGGTCCAGGGATAGGTTGAATTGATCATCCCATCGGAACTCAAAGCGTGCCTTGGAGAGTGCGTTGTCACGGATCGCCGCGCCGGGGTGGCCCTTGGCCAGATCAGCGGCGTGGGCAGCGATTTTGTAGGTGATGATGCCGTCCTTGACGTCCTGCTTGTTGGGCAGCCCCAGGTGTTCTTTCGGTGTGACATAGCAGAGCATGGCGGTGCCATACCAGCCGATGAGTGCGGCGCCGATGCCAGAGGTAATGTGGTCGTAGCCGGGGGCAATGTCAGTGGTCAGCGGGCCTAGCGTGTAGAAGGGGGCTTCGTGGCAATGTTCGAGCTGCATCTCCATGTTTTCTTTGATCAAGTGCATCGGCACGTGGCCAGGGCCTTCGATCATGACTTGTACGTCGTGCTTCCAGGCGATCTGGGTCAGTTCGCCCAGTGTTTTCAGTTCCGCAAATTGGGCTTCATCGTTTGCGTCGTAGCCTGAGCCGGGTCGCAGGCCATCACCCAGCGAAAAGCTGACGTCATAAGCTTTCATGATGTCGCAGATGTCTTCGAAGCGTTCGTAGAGAAAACTTTCCTTGTGATGCGCAAGGCACCACTTTGCCATGATGGAACCCCCGCGCGAGACGATGCCTGTCATGCGGTCGGCCGTCAGGTGAATGAAGGGTAGACGTACGCCTGCGTGAATCGTGAAATAGTCGACCCCTTGCTCTGCTTGCTCGATGAGGGTGTCGCGAAAGATCTCCCAAGTCAGGGCCTCGGCTTTGCCGTCGACTTTTTCCAGGGCCTGATACAGAGGGACCGTGCCGATCGGGACGGGCGAATTGCGGATGATCCATTCACGGGTCTCGTGGATATGTTTGCCTGTGGATAGATCCATCACCGTATCGCCGCCCCAGCGGATGGCCCAGGTCATTTTCTCGACTTCTTCGCCGATGCCCGAGCTGACGGCGGAGTTGCCGATATTGGCGTTGATTTTGACCAGGAAGTTGCGCCCGATGGCCATGGGTTCGACTTCGGGATGGTTGATGTTGGCGGGAAGAATGGCACGCCCTTGGGCGATTTCGTTGCGCACGAATTCGGGTGTGATGAGCTCGGGAATCGCAGCGCCGAAGGATTGGCCGGGATGTTGACGTATCAGGCGTCGGGCCCATTTTTCGCCATCGGGGCCACTGGCTCGCAGGCTTTCCAGATACTGCTCGCGATGCAGATTTTCCCGGATCGCCACGAATTCCATTTCCGGGGTGATGATGCCGCGACGCGCATAGTGCATTTGCGACACGTTGGCGCCTGGCTTGGCACGGCGCCCAGGGCGCTGCAGATCAAATCGCAACGAGCTCAAGACGGGGTCAGCCAAGCGCGACTTGCCGTAATCGCTGGTTGGGCCGCTTAGCACGTCGGTGTCGTTGCGGGCGTCGATCCAGGGTTTGCGCAGGGCGGGCAGACCGCGACGGATGTCGATCTGAACATTCGGGTCGCTATAGGGGCCACTTGTGTCATACACGATCAGCGGCGGATTGGGGGTCTCGCCGGACGCGCTGGCCGTGGCATCCTGCGAGATCTCGCGAAACGGGACGCGGATATCTGGCCGTGAGCCGATTTCGTAGATTTTGCGGGATTTTGGCAGCGGTGCTACCGTAGCAGCGTCGACCTCGGCCGTGGCTGCCAGAAACTTCGGATTGGTGTTCATGAAAAGCTCCAATAAAATTTTTTGGAGCCGAAGGGGATGAATCCCGTGCCAGACGGTATGAAACCCGGTATGAAACCGGCCCTGCATGACAGGCCCTGGCGACGGAATACGCTCCCAGCATCGGCATTATCCGTACTGGTACGAAGGGACTCTCTCAACACGTCGCCTTGTGTGGCGACGAGTACCCCTGCGTGAATCCTAAGTATAGGTGGTATTGTGGTTGTAGTGCGGCTTTACATCTGTATACGGCTGGGGCTATCGAGACTGGCGGTGTCCCTGTAAACTTTTTGTAAGTCGGACTGCTTTTGATCGTTCGACATGCTAGTCCCCTTAGTCAATGAAGAAGGAATACACCATCATGCAACTCAATTTGCGCAAACTGGCCCCAGCGCTTGCTGTCATGACGCTCGCGCTCGCAGGCTGCAAAACCGCGCCTCAGAAAACCGCAGATGAGACTGGCGGCACGACAGCGCCTTCGACTCAGACTCAGCCGGCTACGGCCTCCTCGGTCGAGTTCTTTGTGGCTCAGTCCGCGACGGCGCCTGGCCTGACGGAAGTCAAGATTCCTGATGGCTCCTTGTTTCTTCAGCGTCAGCCCGTCTTGACTCGCAGTGATTTGAGCGAAGCCGCGGCATTGGTGGATCGCCAAGGACAGAATTTCGTGGGCCTGCGCTTTACCGAAGAGGGTGCTCGCAAGCTGAACGATATCAGCAGCCAGAACGTTGGCAATATGTTGGCCTTGGTGATCAATCGTGAGTTGGTGGCCGCCCCTCGCATCGCCGAGCCGCTCAATCGCGGCGTGCTGGCGTTTGGTGTGCCGTCGGCCCAGGCTGCTTCGGACATCGCTGCCAAGATCCGTGGCGATCAAGGCCAACCGGCTAATGGTGGTGCAACGTCGCCCGCGGCTCCCGCAGCACCGGCTAATGGTGGCGCAACGTCGCCCACGGCTCCGACAGCACCGGCAACGCCGGCTCCTGTCAAGGCGCCTTGATCGTTCAATGTCCTGGCTGCGGTGTTAGCTAGGAGTAAGACGAATTAGGTTGCCAATAAAAATCCCGGGATGGTTTTTGAACCATTCCGGGATTTTTTACTGCGCGTCGCAGCAGACTGTGACAGTGCAGCTACCCCGCAAGCCGGGTAGCTGCACCGTAGATCAATCCTCTTCGACGAAGGCTTCCTTACGCTTTTTGCGGATCGACGGCAGGGCGACGATGACGACCAGAATGGCTGCGGCGCCCAGCAGCGATGCCGACAGCGGACGTTCGACAAAGGTGAAGAAGTCACCACGCGACAGCAGCAGGGCGCGACGGAAGTTTTCTTCCATCATGGGGCCCAACACCAGGCCCAGCAGCAGCGGGGCGCCTTCGCACTTCAGTTTCGCCCAAAAGTAACCGATCACACCGAAGATCGCCGTGGTGTAGATGTCGAACGTGTTGTAGTTCAACGAATACACCCCGATCGTGCAGAACACCAGAATGGCCGGGAACAGGATGCGGTAGGGCACCTTCAGCAGCTTGACCCACAGGCCGATCAGCGGCAGGTTCAGCACCACCAGCATCAGGTTACCGATCCACATCGAGGCGATCAGACCCCAGAACAGTTCCGGGTGGCTGGTCATGACCTGCGGGCCGGGCTGAATGTTGTGGATAGTCATGGCACCAACCATCAGCGCCATCACGGCGTTGCCCGGGATACCCAGGGTCAGCAGCGGGATGAACGACGCCTGCGCACCGGAGTTGTTGGCTGACTCGGGGCCTGCCAGACCAGCCGGGTGGCCCTTGCCGAAGCGTTCCGGTTCCTTGGAGAGTTTCTTTTCCAGGGTGTAGGACGCAAAGGCTGACAGCACAGAACCGCCGCCAGGCAGAATCCCCAGCATCGAACCCAGGGCCGTGCCACGGATGATGGCCGGTACGGCTTCGCGGATTTCCTGCCTGCTGGGGTATAGCGAGCCGATCTTGTCTTGGAGTTCGACGCGGTTTTCTTTCTGCTCGAGGTTGGCCAGGATTTCGGCAAAACCGAACACACCCATGGCCACGATGGCAAAGTCGATACCGTCTTGCAATTCGGGGATGCCGAAGTCGTA
>NZ_BAAGYU010000005.1:0-136819 GCF_054779135.1 Bordetella tumulicola
TGACGACTAACGGCTGAGGCATTTCTTTAATGCGAGTCCCCGTCAGGCTCGGCAATAGGTGCCATCGGCGTCATCGCGCGGGCTCGGCCCGTACCAGGGGCCGAGGTCCCGCTGCGCGGGACTACCCCGCGCTCAAAGACGCCGATGGCACCTATTGCCGAGCCTGACGGGGACGCCTTAAGAACGAAAACCTCAATTCAGCAAACGACCACTCCGCCGCAAAGCAGCAACACCTGTAGCTACCGCTACTTATCTGCCAACGGATCCTGAAACTGCGCACACTTGATTTGGACGAGCTTCTGATCTTGCAACCGCATGGCGGTGAGTTCGCCGCCCCAGACGCAGCCGGTGTCGAGGCAGATGACGTCGGGGCGTATGAGTAGGCCGAGCGTGGACCAATGGCCGAAGACGACGGTGACGTCTTGGGTCTGGCGGCCTTTTACGTCAAACCAGGGTACCAGGCCGGGTGGCCAAGCGCCGGGGGCGACTTTGGTGTTGAATTCCATTTGCCCTTGGGGCGTGCACAAGCGCATGCGGGTCAGTGCGTTGATGATGACGCGCAGGCGTTTGCCGCCTTTGTAGCCGTTCTTCCATTGTGTCGGCTCGTTGCCGTACATTTTTTGTAGCGCTTTTTTCCAATTCGGGCCGCGCAGCATTTCCTGGACTTCGTTGGCGAGGGAGAGTGTTTTGGTCACGCTCCATTTGGGCAGGACGCCAGCATGGACCATCAGGTGGTCATGTTCGAAGTGAGCCAGAGGGAGATGGCGCAACCAATTGATCAGGTCGTCGGCATCGGGGGCGTTCAGGATGTCATCGATGGTGTCGGATTTGGAAGGCTTGCGTACATCAGCGGCGGCGGCCAGCAGGTGCAGGTCGTGGTTGCCCAGGATGGAGGTGGCCCGATCGCCCAGCGCGATGATGCGTCGCAGGCTGGCGAGAGACTCTGGCCCGCGATTGACTAGATCGCCGGCAAACCAGAAACGGGCGTTGGGGTCGTCACTGAGGTCTGGGTGGGAAAGCAATTGCTCCAATGGCGCGCAACAACCCTGTACGTCGCCGATCATCCATATACTGCCGCCTGCTTTCATGCCGGGGTTTTTCTCCAAGGCCAGCGCGTCTGTATAAAGCGAGTCGTCGCGTGGCGATATTCCATCAGACTGAGGGCTCCCAGTGCCAGTAGCACGGCTCCTACGTTGGGTCCCAACGCGGTAAACCAGGGAGGCCATTGGCTGAGCATACCGACGTTCAGCGCTAATTGATTGAGCATGAAGAAGCCGACGCCCAGCAAGATGCCGACGAACACCTTGGCGCCTACGCCGCCGCGGCGTGTTTGCATAAAGCCGATGGGTGCGGCGATGGTGATCATGACAAGTAATGTGAACGGATAGGCGACCTTGCGCCACAGCGCGACGACCTGGCGGCTGGCGTCGAGCTGGTTGTAATTCAGGTAGGCGATGTAGTCGAGCAGAGTGCTCAAAGACATACGCTCGGGGGTGAGTACGCGTGCCAGCAGGCGGTCCGCGCTGAGTGTGGTGTCAAGTTCGCGCTGGGGGATTTTGGTGACTTGGGCGGGTGCGGAGGCAGGGGGTCTGGCGTTGGCCAGTGCTTGCGCGGCCGCATCGTCGAGACGGGTTTCGGTGACGTCTTTCAGTACGAGTTGATCGTTGCTAAACGTGCCGGTGGTGGCGGTCGACAGGCTGGTGAGCGCCAGGCCGGGCTTGAATTCGTACAGGGTTACGCCCTCGACGTTGCCGTTGGCGAGGAGTTTGCTGATGTTGATGATGCGGGTGCCGCCGTCGCGCATTGGTTCTTTGAACCAGTAGCCGCTGTCCATGCGCGAGCCACTGGCTTTGCCGCGAAACATCAGGCTGGCCTCGCCGCTTTTGATTTCGGCTGCGGGAGTGACGAACTCTGATAGCAGGGTGGCGCCGATGACGAGAGGCACGGTGATGATCCACAGCATGCACAATAGCCGTAGCCCGCTGACGCCTGAAACACGGAGAATGACAAGTTCGTTGCGCTGCGCCAGCCCGGCGAGCGCCAGGACGGCACCGATGAGCAGCCCGATGGGTAGCAGGTCGTAGAGGCGGGTAGGCAAGGCGAGCGCCTGCATATAAAGCAGGGCGAGCATGCTGAATTTGTCGCCTACGTTGTCCAGATCATCGACCAGCGCGAAGAACGTGAACAGTCCCAGCAGGGCCAGTAGCACCACTGCACAAGAGCGATAGATTTCGCGGGCCAGATAGCGGCGGGCTGTACGCATGTAAGAGTGAGTCGCGTTGGTATGCGCGTAAAACATGAAAGCTTACCAAAATCGCTCGCGACATCGACGATGTTTTGCATCGATGTGGCGAGATGGGGCTTTCGTGCGGTTAAGGAATGTCAACTTGTCGCATGCGACGGGTCAGGGTGGCGGTACGCGAATTCAGGTAGCGAGTGTTGCGGTGCTTGTCATAATAACGGGGGTTGGGCAGCATGGCCGCCAGGCGGGCCGCTTGCGAGGCACTCAGGCCATTGGCGTGGGCTTTGTAGTAGTGACGTGCCGCCGCCTCGGCCCCAAAGACGCCTTCACCCCACTCGGCGACATTCAGATAGAGCTCGAGAATGCGCTGTTTAGGCATGACGTGTTCGATCATGTAGGTCAGCACGAGCTCCTGCCCTTTGCGTGCGTAGCTGCGTGAACCCGACAGGAATAGATTTTTGGCCAGTTGCTGGGTGATGGTCGAGCCGCCGCGCATTTTGCTGCGGCCTTCTTCGGCCTGGTGCTGATTGTATTCCCATGCTTTGCGAATGGCATCCCATTCGACGCCATCGTGCTCGGTGAACTTGGCGTCTTCCGAGGCGATGACGGCGCGTTTGAGGGAGGAACTGATCTTGTCGTAGGGGGTCCATTCATACTGGAGTTCGGCATGCGGGTTGGTTTCGCGCAGGCGTGAGAGTTCTTGGCGCATGATTGAACTGCTGCCCGGGTCGCGATAGGCATACCAGACGACCTGGCAGAACATCCACAACTGGTAGATGATCACGAAGCACAGCAGTGCCATCAGGGTGGCGCCGATGACCCGGCCCCAGCGAATCCGGCGTACCGTCGAGTTGCGCGTGGCCATCCGGGTCAGCCCTTGGCCAGCAGCGCGGCGCGCAGTGTGGTCAACACCGCTGCGGCGTCGGGGCGTACCCCGTGCCAGATCAGGAAGCTTTCCGCCGCCTGGCCCACCAGCATTCCCAGGCCGTCCGCGCTGCGGGTAGCGCCATCGGCCGTGGCCTGTCGCATGAACGCCGTTGGCGCGGCGGCATACATCATGTCGTAGGCGAGAGCATCGGGGGCGTACAGGCGCGAGGGCAAGTCCGGGGCGGCACCTTGCAGGCTGCTGGCGGTGGCGTTGATGACGAGGTTCCAGCCGCCGAGGGTGCCGGCTTCGGCCAGCGAGCCTGCCGTCACGCGCGTGCGGGTCGTCGTGGGAGCGGCTACCCAAATGGCCGCCAGATCGTGGGCACGCTCGGGACTACGGTTGACGATGTGGAGTTGGGCGCAGCCTGCTTCAGCGAGAGGTTGCAGCACGCCGCGTGCCGCGCCGCCCGCACCTACAAGCAAGACGCGCGCGCCGATCAGCGTCACGCCCAGTCGCAGCAGGTCGCTCACCAGGCCGACGCCATCGGTATTGCAGCCATGCCAGGCGCCGTCTTGTAGCCATAGCGTGTTGACGGCCCCGGCTAGGCGGGCGCGTTCGCTTAAATGGCCGCGGGCCAGTTCAAAGGCCTGGGCTTTAAACGGCACGGTCACGTTCAGACCCAGGCCGCCCTGGTCGCGAAAGGCTTGTACCGTGGCCGCGAATCCATCGAGGGGCGCGAGCAGAGGCTCGTATTGCAGGGGTTTGCCGGTCTGTGTCGAGAACAGAGCGTGAATCTGCGGTGAGCGGCTGTGCGCCACGGGGTTGCCGATGACGGCGTAGCGGGGCAGTGGGCTGGACGAAGTCATGGCGCCTCGGTTTTTAGGGAGTCGTTGACGAAATGCCAGGTGCGGGTGATGACCAGGATGTCGGTGTCGCTCGCGATGTCGTCAGGCAGGGGCGGAAAGGGTGCCGCCAGTTGCACAATGCGTCGTGCAGCACGGTTCAGGACGGCATGTTCGGAGGGTCGGTCGATCTCGACATCCGCCACGCGACCATCTGCGTGGATCGAGACGGTGATCTGCAGCGAGCCGTACAGACGGCCGCTTGCCTGCTGTGGGTAATGCTGGGTGCCGGTGGCTTCGATGCGCGCGCGCCAGGCGTCCAGGTAGGCGGCATAGTGCGACGCCTGCGCGGACGGGGCCACGAAGGTTTTGCGTGGTTGTGCGTTATACGACTGGATACGGCTGGCCAGTGTGGCGATCTGGGCATTCTGGACGATGCCAGGTTGCTCGTGCACGTCTTCGCCCTGAACGGTCGCGTCGCGCCAGGGATAGACGGCCTGGCGTTCTGCTCCCACCTGGAACTGTGCCTGCAACTGCGTGAGCAGCCGCATTTGTTCGGCCTCGAGTTGCGCTTGGCGGCGGCGCATGGCCTGTAACACCAGCGTCTCGGAGGCCTCTCCCGTACGCGGTAGCGGTGTGGCGGCGACGCCTTGATCCGCATTCCCGCCACCGTCTACCTGGCTTTGCGCAATGACTTGCGCCTGGACAGGGGCCGTTTTGGTGTGGGCATTGACGAGTGTGATTTCCAGCGGCGCCGGCACGGAGATTTGAGTGGGCGAGGGCGCGCTCAGGCGCCACGCCAGCGCGCCGGCGTGCAGAAGTAGCGAGATCGCCAGACCGATCCGTAAATAGTGCTGGGCGGGCGCACTTAACCAGTGCAGCCACCCGCCTGGCGTCGAGTGAAAATCAGCAGAATGTTGCACACGCGCATTTTAGACGTCTGGACGCAGGTTCGTGGTGATCCGCTATCCAGTGGAGCCCCGGTTGTGCACGCAGGAATGCGGCTATAACCGGGCCGAGACAGATTATGAGTCCGTTGCGTTAACCAGTCCGACGTACCGGCAATCGAGCTCCAGCGCCAATTCGTCAAAGCCCAGAATATCCAGCTCGACGGCGGCGCCGCGCTCCAGTTCCGGCAGTCCGCCCACGCGAGTCACCAACGGTGCGTTGCTTAAGCGAACCAGATCGTCTCGCAACACGTGGCCTACAACGCGCGTGATGCCCTGTTGCTGCAGCCAGCGCAGGCACCAGTAGCGCTCCATGCTGTTCTGGAATTCGTTCCAGGCGGCGTACTGAGCATCGAATGCGCCGATGATGGCAAAGAGATCAGCGTCGCGCGGCTTGTAGGGCGCAACCAACCGCGCCGACACGCCATTGTCCACCGCGGCAATCAGTTGCCATTGATTGACCAGATCGACATAGCGTCGTAGTGGCGAGGTGCTCCAGATATATTGGGGCACGCCGATTGCTTCGTGAGGCAGCGCCTGGGTGCTCATGCGTACGCGGCCCGCCTGTTGCGAGCGATAAATGCCCGGCACGCCATGTTGATGCAGCAAGCCGCCCCACAGGTTGTTGGCCAGAATCATGTATTCGGCCACAAGGCGGTCTAGCGGCGCATTGCGTTGGCGGGGAACCAGGCGTACGGGCGTGTCCGGATTATCCGGATTGCCGTCCAGATAAAAGCTGTATTCCACTCGAGAATTGTTCTCGGGCTTGCCGCGCACCTCGTCGCGCCGTGCCGACAAGGACATGGCCAATTGCCAGAGCGGGCGCAGCCAGTGCCCATAGGGCAGCGGTGTATCGGGATCGCTCAGGGCGGCCTCGGTTATCTGGCCGTCCAGTTCGTTGTGGCGTAGATTGGCCCGCAGTACGACACGTTCAATACGCGTGTCGGACTCAAAGATTTCACCCGTGGCGGGGTCGGCCGTGACATACAGGGACAGGGCGGGGACTTCGCGCCCCGCGTCCAGCGAAAACGCCTGGATGACATTGTCTGGTTGCATCGGGATTTTCTCGCCAGGCATGTACACCGTGGACAGGCGGGCGCGGGCCAGCTTGTCCAGATCGCTGTCGCGCGTGACACTCAGCCCGGGGACCGCCACGTGAATGCCGACTCGAACGCGTCCGTCGGGCAATGACGTGACGGATAGAGCGTCATCAATCTCCGTGGTAGTGATGTCGTCCACCGAGTAAATTTCTGCATCGGCCAACGGCAGTTCGCGGTCCAGGGGCGGGACGGGAGTCTGCGGGAAGCCCGTGCCGCGAGGAAAGTGCGTGGCCAGAAAGCGGCGCTTGTGCAATGCCAGTGCATGCGGCCAGGCGCCCAGTTCGAGCAGCAGCCGGTCGGGGCTCTTGTGCAGGCGGGCGCATGCTGCGTCCAACGCCTTCCAGGGCATGCTGTTCTTGTCCGGCCGGATCAGCAGCGTTTCGGCAATCTGGGCGATTTCCTCGGGCAGGCGGCCCTCGGCCATTTCGTCCACCCAATGTTGCTGCTGTTCGGCCTGCTTCTGCTTCTTTTCCAGCGCGGCCAGGGCGGCCGCCAGGATATCGGGCGGGGCAGGGCGATAGGTGCCTTTACCGCGTCGATGAAAATAGGCCGGTGCGCCGTGCAGGCGCATCAGCAGAGCCGCGCGTTCGACCGCGCTGGGGGCATGACCGAAATAGTCGGCGGCGAGTGTGGCCGAGTCGAAGTCTTCCTGTGGCGCGCATTCCCACAGAAACTGCAGGTCCAGGGCCTCGGCGTCCTCTGCGGCTTGGTTGAGCAGAGCGCTGGGCGCGGGATCGGAAAACGTAAACAGGACGTTGGCGCGCTTGAGCTTGCTGCGCTTGCCAGATTCCGACTCCACCTGCAGGCTGGCGTCGGTTTCCGACATGATATTGCCAGCCTTGAAGCCGCCGTCTTCTTCGTAAAACACGTACATAATCAGTCCATCGAGGGCGCGATAGTCGCGCAGGCCCGCCAGAGTGGGGGGCTAATTAATTGAGTTTGAATCCGTTTGAGCGAAATCCAGCACCTCGGGCAGCCACTGCGCAAAGTCCGACAACCCATGGTCGCTACCCGGCACAATCCGCTGACGGCAGCCCGTGTAACAGTCACGCATTTCGCGCCAGTCCAGGACTTCGTCGCCTGTGGCCGCGATCAGGAAATAGCGTTCGGGCCGAGTGATGGCGGCCACCTGCGCGGCGGCCAGCTCATCCACATACTCCGCCCGGAACTCGAATGGCGCGTCGGAATGATACATGCGGTGCTGGCCCACCTGTGTGGCCAAATCGCGCGGGGCGTGAACGGCAGGATTGAGCAGCACGGCCTTGCAGTCTAATTGCTCGGCGAGCCACGTGGCATAGTAGCCCCCCAACGATGACCCAATAACGGTCAGGGCGCGGGGGGACGTCGCCGTTGCTAATTGACGATGCGCCAGGCTCATCGCCAGCGCCATCGCCGCCTTGGGGCTGGCGGGCAATTGGGGGCATTGCCAGTCGCGTTCGCTTGCCAAGCCGCGCTCGGCCAGGGTCTGGGCCATCAGGCGTGCTTTGAACGAGTCAGGCGAGGAGCGAAAGCCGTGCAGGTACAGGATCATGATACGTTTGCGTCCGGGACAGGGGCGCCGTTTTGCCGGGCCAGCGCATCGAGCAGCTTGCCATGCACCCCGCCAAAGCCACCGTTGCTCATGACCAGCACGTTATCGCCGGGGCGGGCCGCCTGGACGACGGCGCGGACTAGCGCGTCCAGGTCGTCGTAGCTGCTCGCTCGCTCGCCCAAGGGAGCAAGGACCTCGTCAGGGTTCCAGCCCAACGCGTGCTTGCCGCTGCGCGCGCCAAAGCAGAATACCTGGTCGGCCAGGCGCAGCGACTCGGGCAGGCGTGCGGCCATGGCGCCGAGCTTCATTGTGTTCGAACGGGGTTCCAAGACCGCCAGGATGCGTGCCTGGCCGACTTGTCGGCGTAAGCCCTCCAGCGTGGTCTCGATCGCCGTGGGATGGTGGGCGAAATCATCGTAGACCTTGATGTCATGGATGGTGCCGCGTAACTCCATGCGTCGTTTGACGCCGCCAAACCGGCTGAGCGCGTTGATGCCATCGATGGGGCTGACGCCGGCATGCTCGGCCGCGGCCAGCGCCGCCAGGGCGTTCAGACGATTGTGTTCTCCGCCGAGCGACCATCGTACCGTGCCGAGCGGCTGCCCATCACGCAGCACTTCAAAGGCGCCTTGCGCGTCCACCGGGCCGGCTTGCCAGGCGCCATCGGCGCCAAAACTCATGGTCTCCGACCAGCATCCGCGTGCGATCACACGATCCAGGGCTTCACTGCCGGTGGGCACGATGACGCGGCCCAGGCTGGGAATAGTACGCACCAAATGATGAAACTGCGTTTCGATCGCCGCCAGATCGGGGAAGATGTCTGCGTGATCGTATTCCAGATTATTCAAGATAGCGGTGCGCGGACGGTAATGCACGAATTTCGAACGCTTGTCGAAGAACGCCGTGTCGTACTCATCGGCCTCAATCACAAAAGGACGTACCGCCGGGTCGTAGCGCGCCGAGACCTTGAGGTCGTGCGCCACGCCGCCAATCAGGAAGTTCGGCCGTTGGCCGGTGGCCTCGAGGACCCAGGCCAGCATCGCGCTGGTGGTGGTTTTGCCGTGCGTGCCGGCGACCGCAAGCACGTGGGCGCCGGGCAGAATATGGTCGCCAAGCCATTGTGGCCCCGAGACATAGGGCGCACCTGCGTTAAGAATGGCTTCCATCAGCGGGTTGCCACGGGTGACGACATTGCCGATCACGTACAGGTCGGGAGCGAGCGCCATCTGGTCTGCGCCATAGCCCTCAATCAGTTCGATGCCTTGCTCGGCCAACTGGGTGCTCATGGGCGGATAAACTGCCGTGTCGCAACCTGTGACGCGATGCCCGGCGGCCCGCGCAATGAGCGCAAGTCCCCCCATGAATGTGCCGCAAATACCAAGGATGTGCAGATGCATGAATATTCTCCTGCGCGCATTGTAGAGGCAGGCCGGTATGTGTCGTCGTCTGCGGTTATGATCGGGCCATGAACCGTCGTCTATTTCTCTACGCAGGCGCGGCCGTCGCTGCCATGGCCGCCGGTGGCTTTGCCTATCGTGAATGGGGCCATCCGCCGCCCGCCGAGCCTGGTGCCGCGGATCCGGTGGCCGCCTTGCGTGCCCTGTCCTTGCCGGATCTGGAGGGCAAGCCACATACCCTGGCTCAGTGGCAGGGGCGCCCGATGGTGGTCAATTTTTGGGCAACCTGGTGCGCACCTTGCGTGAAAGAGATGCCCGAACTGCAGGCTTTGCAAGAAAAATACGCCGGCATCCAATTTGTCGGCATTGGCGTCGATAAAGTCGAAAACATGCGGCAATTTCTGCAAAAAGTGCCAGTGTCCTACCCACTGCTGGTCATGGGGCCGGGTGCGATAGATACTTTACGCACGCTGGGTAACCCGGCCGGGGGGCTGCCATTTACCTTGATTTTCGACGCAAATGGCGGTGTTAACCGTAAAATACTAGGTCAGATACAATTCGACGATCTTGACCGTACATTGAGTACACTTGCCGCTGCTTGATTGCGCATTTCCCGGTCCATCTTCATGCGTTACTTTATGATGATTGTTGGACAAATAGTGCGGATAGGCGTAAAAAGGCGGTTTATCGATAGTTTTGCCGACATTTCGGCTAGTCTCTGGCGCGATCCTTATGGCGCAACACATCCTGGTATTGCATGGCCCCAACCTGAACCTGCTGGGTTCACGCGAACCCCATATTTACGGCAGTCTGACGCTGACTGAGATCAATCAGGGGCTGGAAGCGCTGGCCGCGCAATTGGGTGCGGGACTGACCGCATGGCAAAGCAATCACGAAGGCGCATTGGTCGACCGTGTTCAGGCGGCCCGCCAGGATGGCACCGACTTTATCGTCATCAATGCGGGGGCTTACACGCATACCAGCGTCGCCTTGCGGGACGCCTTGGCAGCGGTTGCAATTCCTTTTATTGAAGTACATTTGTCGAACCTGTATAAACGCGAGTCATTCCGGCAGCATTCTTACCTGTCCGATCTGGCTGTGGGCATGATCAGCGGCCTGGGCGTTGATGGCTACGAGGCGGCAGTGCGTTATGCGGCACGGCACTAGTCAACGTTGCATTCGCTAGTCTTGATGCGGCATCGCAGTCTCAGTATTTTCACTTATCTCATATACACATACGATGCAGCGCGACTTTGATGAAGACGCGCTGACAACATTAATCGGGAAGCAGCTTCTATGGATCTCCGAAAACTCAAGACCCTGATCGACCTGGTGGCGGAATCAGGCATCGCCGAGCTTGAAATCACCGAAGGCGAAGGCAAGGTTCGTATCGTCAAGTTCTCGCAGACGCTGCAACCGGTGGCTTACCACGCTCCCGAGGCGGGTGCCGCGGCGCCTGCCCCGGCCGCGCCCGCCAGTGCCGCGCCGGCCGCCGAGGCGGCCCCGGTGTTGCAAGGTCACGTCGTCAAGGCGCCCATGGTCGGTACCTTCTATCGTGCGCCCAATCCTGGTGCCGGGCCTTTCATCGATGTCGGCCAGTCCGTCAAAGAAGGCGATCCGCTGTGCATTATCGAAGCCATGAAGCTGCTCAACGAGATTGAGGCCGACAAGTCCGGCGTCATTAAAGAGATCCTCGTCGAAAACGGCGAGCCCGTCGAATACGGTCAACCGCTGTTTGTCATTGGCTAATTGCGCATATGTTTGAAAAAATCCTGATCGCCAACCGTGGCGAGATTGCGCTGCGTATTCAACGCGCTTGTCGCGAGCTCGGCATCAAGACGGTGGTCGTGCACTCCGAGGCCGACCGCGACGCCAAATACGTACGCCTGGCCGATGAGTCCGTATGTATCGGGCCGGCCCCCTCGCGCGAAAGCTACCTGAGCATGCCGGCCATTATCTCGGCAGCTGAGGTCACTGACTCCGAAGCCATCCATCCGGGCTATGGGTTCCTGTCCGAAAACGCCGATTTTGCCGAGCGTGTCGAGAAAAGCGGCTTTGTATTCATCGGACCGCGTCCGGACACCATCCGTTTGATGGGCGACAAGGTCAGCGCCAAGCGCTCCATGATCGAGGCCGGTGTGCCGGTCGTGCCCGGTTCCGAAGGTGCGTTGTCCGACGATCCCCAGGAAATCCTGAGCGCGGCGCGCGACGTCGGCTATCCGGTGATCATCAAGGCCGCCGGTGGTGGTGGTGGCCGTGGGATGCGCGTGGTCTATACCGAGGCCGCCCTGCTCAATGCCGTGGCGATGACTCGTTCCGAAGCCGGCGCGGCGTTCAACAATCCCGAAGTCTACATGGAGAAATTCCTCGAGAATCCTCGCCACGTAGAGATCCAGGTGCTGGCCGACGGCGGTCGCAATGCGGTCTGGCTGGGCGAGCGTGACTGCTCCATGCAGCGCCGCCACCAAAAGGTCATCGAAGAAGCTCCGGCGCCCGGCATTGCCCGCCGCTTGATCGAGCGTATCGGCGATCGTTGCGCCGACGCCTGCCGCAAGATGGGCTACCGGGGCGCGGGTACGTTCGAGTTCCTGTACGAAAACGGTGAGTTCTATTTCATCGAAATGAACACGCGTATTCAGGTCGAACACCCAGTGACCGAGTTCATCACCGGGATCGACCTGGTACAGCAGCAGATTTTGATTGCCGCGGGCGAAAAATTCCTGCTGCGTCAGCGTGATATCGCATTCAAGGGCCACTCCATCGAATGTCGTATCAACGCCGAAGACCCGTTCCGCTTCGTTCCCAGCCCGGGCCGTATCACCAACTGGCATACGCCGGGTGGCCCTGGGGTGCGCATTGATTCGCACGTGTTCAACGGCTATTTCGTACCGCCTAACTACGACTCCATGATCGCCAAGGTCATCACGTATGGCGATACGCGCGAACAGGCGCTGGCGCGTATGCGTACCGCGCTGTCTGAAATGGTGGTGGAAGGCATTTCCACCAACATTCCTCTGCATCGCGAATTATTGCAGGACGCCCGCTTTATCGAAGGCGGCACCAGCATTCATTATCTTGAGCACAAGCTGGCCCAGCGCCCTTGATGCCAGGCGGGCCTTCGGGCCCGCTTTTGCCGGAATACATCGTCATGCGTGAACTCGTCCTTCATTGCCTTGAGGCGCAGGCCGAGGCACTCTCCGAGGCACTGCTCGAAGCCGGCGTCTTGTCCGTGTCCGTCGAGGATGCCGACTTGGGCACCGACGCCGAGCGTCCCTTGTTTGGCGAGCCCGGCACCGAGCCCGACGTGCAGGCCTGGGATCGCAATCGCGTGGTCGCGTTGCTGCCCGATGGCGCCGATCCGGCCCAGATCTACGAGCAAGCTACCGCCGAGGCGGGGCTGGATCCCATTCAGTTGGGCGGTTGGTCGCTGCGCGAGGTGCCCGATGCCGACTGGGTGCGGCTGACGCAGTCGCAGTTCGGCCCGATTCACATCGGCGAGCGTATCTGGATCGTGCCTAGCTGGCACCGTGACGATCCGGCTGTTTCGGCCGCCGAGACGCTTGCCGACGACGCCATCCATATCGAATTGGACCCCGGCTTGGCCTTTGGTACCGGCAGCCATCCCACCACGCACTTGTGCCTGGCCTGGCTAGAGGCCGAGTTGCCGGCAGGAGCGACGGTGCTCGACTATGGTTGTGGTTCGGGCATTTTGGCCATTGCGGCCCGTAAATTAGGTGCGGGCCCGACGGATGCGGTCGATATTGATCCCCAGGCGGTGCAATCGACAGCCGACAACGCCCAGATCAATCAGGTACAGTTACAGGCGTTGCTGCCCGATGGCTTGAACGATGGGGCTTATCAAGTCGTTGTGGCCAATATTTTGTCTAACCCCCTCAAAGTGTTGGCTCCCATGCTGGCGGGACGTGTGGCGCCGGGCGGCCAATTGGTGTTGTCAGGCGTGCTGGAACGCCAGGCCGAAGAAGTCGCCGCGGCGTATGCGCCCTGGTTGACGATGTCGGTATGGCAATCCCGGGATGGCTGGGTTTGTCTGCACGGGCGCAAGGCCTGAGGCACCACCAATCGGGGAGAGCTTCATGGCCATGACCACTCGCTGCCCGCAATGCAGCATTACATTCAAGGTCGTGCCTGATCAATTGCGGGTACGTAATGGTTTGGTGCGCTGTGGAGAGTGCGCGACCGTGTTCGACGGTCGCGCTTGCCTGGTCGCACAGATTCCCGAGCGTCTCGAAAGCACAGACGTTGCGCCAGCGGATTCGACTCCTTCCGTCTTGCCCGAGACCCCCCAGGTATCCAAGGCCCCTCCTATCCCGGAGTCTCTCCAGGCATCCAGAGGACCCGATACCCCCAAGCCTTTCCAGGTATCCGGAGAGCCCGCTATCCCCGAGTCTCTCCTGGTATCGAAGGATCCCGATATTCTCGAGACGCCCGTTGTCCTGACGGCGCCCTCCGGCCCTCCGTCCGAGCCGTTTATTGCCGCGCCCGCCGCGTCGGCGTCGCCGGCCGTACTGCGAGGGCGATCTCACATCGCCAGGCAAGATCCCTACCTGGGTGAGACGATCGAGCAAGACGATAGCGATGAGCTTGAGGCGGATGATCCCTATGTCACGGCCCGCACGACGCATCCCGGCAGCGGCCCGAGTGCCGCCGCTGACACGCGCGCCGTCGACGAACCGGACGACGCCGAAGATGAACACGGCCGAGGCGAACACGACCTGGACGAACACGACGTCGACAAGCATTACGTCGACAAGCATTACGTCGACGAGCGCTACGTTGGCGAGCGCTACGTTGGCGAGCGCTACGTTGGCGAGCGCTACGTTGGCGATGACGCGGATGCCGATCATCGCGATGCCGACGATCATTGTGACGCCGTCGGCGCCGACGACGATGAGCACGCGCGCGTCAGCTACCACGCCCGTGATCACGAAGATCGCGACGAGAATACTCCCGTTATTCTGGGTGAGGCGCGCACGCGCTATCACGGCGAGACCGATGTCGGCCGCACGCCTCCCGAGTTTCTGGACCCGGATCACCAGGCGCGTCGCTCCTTCTTGCGTAGCTTGTGGGGTTACGCGTGTGTCATCGGGTTGCTGGTGCTGGCCGCTCAGTTGATTTTTGTCTACCGCTCGGCCATCGCCGGTATGTCGCCTGAGCTACGCCCCACGCTCGAGCGCCTTTGCGAGCCGTTGGGCTGCAAAATCGGTTATCCCCGACGCATCAAAGATATCGCGATCACGTCTTCGTCATTGCAGCCGCCGCGGGGCCGGGCGGGTGCTCCGGAGAATGGCCGCAGCGTGCTGGTGCTGCGTGCGTCGCTACGTAATCAGTATGATCAGCCGCAGCAGTGGCCTGCGCTGCGACTGGACCTGTCCGATCTTTCCGATACCGTGGTGATACGCAAGGTCTTGCTACCCTCGGACTATTTGCCCGCGGATCAGGCCGATCGGCCCTTTGAACCCGGCGCCGAGCTGAATATTGCGGTTCCTATCGAAATAGCCGGCGCACATGTCAACGGCTTTCAACTCCATAAGTTTTTTCCCTGAAGGATGACAGGCATGACGGCTTCTGTTCTGGTGTGTGGTTCGATGGCGTTCGATACCATTGCGGTTTTCGAGGGGCGTTTTAAAGAGCACATGCTGCCCGATCGTATCCAGTCGCTTAGCGTGTCGTTCCTCGTCCCCAAGATGCGCAAGGAGTTTGGCGGTTGCGCGGGCAATATCGCCTACAACCTGAAATTGTTGGGTGGCCAGCCGGTGCCGGTGGCCACCGTGGGCGAAGATGCGACGGACTATCTCGAGCGCTTTCGCACGCTGCAGATCGACACGTCGCGTTTGCGCGTCATGCCCGGTACTTTCACTGCGCAGTGTTTCATCACGACCGATCTGGATGACAACCAGATCGCGGCTTTTCATCCCGGGGCGATGGAGCTGTCGGCCCAAAACGATCTGACGGGAGCCACGGCCGCCTGGGCGATTGTGGCGCCCGACTCCAAGGCCGGCATGTTCGCACATGCCGAGCGTCTGCATGCCGCAGGCATTCCGTTCGTTTTTGATTTGGGCCAGGCGATGCCTTTGTTTGACGGGGCCGATCTGGATCGTATGCTGGGCTTGGCTCAAGTGTTGACGGTCAACGATTACGAGGCCGGCATTGTCGAGCAGCGGACTGGCCGCAGTATGGCGCAGATTGCTTCGCAATTGCAGGCCGTGGTCGTCACCCGTGGCGCCGAAGGGTCGACGCTGTTGACGGACGGGGCTACGATGCAGGTGCCTCCCGTGCAGGCCGCTGCGGTGGTCGATCCGACAGGTTGCGGCGACTCGCATCGCGCGGGTTTGTTGTATGGTTTAACCCAAGGTTGGAGCTGGTTGGACAGTTGTCGCTTGGCAAACGTGATGGGATCTATCAAGATCGCCTCGCGTGGCCCTCAGAATCACGCGCCCAGCCGAGGCGAGATTGATGCCCAGCTGCGGGCAGCGTACGGTATTGGCCTGCCAGCCTAGGTTAAAAAAGTTGCATGGTGTTTCGTGCCCATTTTTTCTTGTCCGGGCCGGAGTATTATCCGTAACATAGAATCGTGGTTACCGACCAAGGAGTCCACATGAGCCAAAATTTATCCACTTCTGTTCTCGCGCCTCGTACTGGCCGTTGGCTGGCGGTGGCTGCCGTTGTCACGTCGATGGCTGTGTTGGGCGGATGTGCCAATCACAGCGCTTCCAGCTCTGTGTATAACTACGATCAGGCGCAACGCGAGCAGATCGTGCGCAATGGCACGGTGACCAGCGTACGCCCCATCACCATCGAAGAATCCAAGTCCAGTGGCGTCGGCATGATTGCGGGTGGCGCGCTAGGTGGCGTAGCCGGCAACGCAGTCGGCGGCGGTACGGGCCGTGCACTGGCGACGGTGGGGGGCGCTCTGCTAGGCGCGTTGGCAGGTAATGCTGTCGAAAACCGTGCCGCTCGGGCTTCTGGCCTGGAGATCACCGTGCATCTGGATAACGGCGAAACCCGCGTGGTCGCCCAAGAAGCCGATGTGCCGATCAGCGTGGGTCAGCGCGTGCAGGTGATCAGTGGCGCCGGCCCCACTCGCGTGACGCCCTATTGATTTGCGTTGTTCGCGTTCAGTCAGGTGTGAAGCGGCCAGGATTGATCCGTCCGCTTCGCCCTGATCACGGATAACCGACAGCGGCAGGTACCCTTAAACGCCCATCCTCGGATGGGCGTTTAGCATTGGGATTAGATACCCAGCAAGCTGAAGGTCAGGCGAGACAGCATCATTAATACGATTTGCGCCAGAATCAACAACACCAGCGGTGAAAAATCGATGGCCGAGCGCCGGGGCAAAATGCGGCGAATGGGCTCCAGCATGGGGGCGGTCAGCGTCTGCAACAGGGGCATCAAGGGCGACAAGGGACTGATCCATGACAGCACCGCTTGTAGCAGGGTCAGCCAGATGATCAGGTTCAGTGCCCACTTGACCACCATCAACAGTGATGTTCCCAATGCGGCGGGCAGCATCGCGGCCGGGATCAGCGCACCCATAGAAACCAGCCACATCAAGATCAAATAGAGCAGGGCAGTGAGCCACGCCCCTACCAAGCTGGGCCAGTCGATGGCGTTGCCAGAGGGGATGAGCTTGCGGATGGGCAGGATCAGCCAGTTGGTGAACTGATAGATACCTCGTGCCAGCGGATTAAAGGGGTGTAGCCGTACGGCGTGGATCCAGGCGCGGGCAATCAGCGCGGCGCCAAACAGCGTAAAGGTGATTTCGAACAGAAAGCGGAGAATATCGCCGAGCATGTGTGAACAGTCGCCAAAGAGAATGATTTTAATTGTCGCATGACCACATGATCATGGCGTGCGTATCGCGACAGGCAACGCAAAAAGCCGCCAGGCCGAAGCCGGGCGGCTTTGAGGGTACTGCAGTGAACGACTCCGCCCGTATTACGGACGGCCACCCGTCGGGAAGGGCCACGACGCGGCGGGATTCACAGTGGTTTTTGCGCCTTGCGCCGCAGCAGCGGACGGTTTGGCAGCAGGCTTCTTGGCAGCCGCTTTTTTGGCCGGTGCTTTTTTGGCAACGGCTTTTTTAGCAACTGCTTTCTTGGCTACTGCTTTCTTGGCTACTGCTTTCTTGGCGGGTGCTTTTTTAGCAACTGCCTTTTTAGCAACGGCCTTTTTAGCAACCGCTTTCTTGGCTGCTGCTTTTTTGGCCGGTGCTTTTTTGGCAACGGCCTTCTTAGCAACGGCTTTCTTGGCTACCGCTTTCTTGGCCGGTGCTCTTTTAGCAACGGCCTTTTTGGCTACTGCTTTTTTAGCGACGGCTTTTTTGACGGCTTTCTTGACTGCTTTTTTAGCAACGACTTTTTTGACGGCTTTCTTGGCCGCTTTTTTCGCAACGACTTTCTTCACGGCTTTTTTCGCAGCCGGTCTCTTGGCTGCGACTTTCTTTGCCGCGACTTTTTTCACTGCGACTTTCTTTACGGCCTTTTTGGCCGGGGCTTTCTTAGCCGGGGCCTTCTTGGCTGCGACTTTCTTCACCGCTTTCTTGACGGCTTTCTTGGCTGTTGCCATGGTTATGCTCCTTAAGTTCAGGGGTCCCAGAACGTGAACCCGTGCAATGCCCCGTTTATTAACGAAGCATGCCCGGGCTATTCATCGGCGCATGCCGCTGTCCCTGCGGGCGACAGCTACTACGGTTTGCGCTAATGAATTCGGCACAGCCATTTGATATGGCCCCCGCAATCTCGCGAGCCATCTCAAATGGCGCCAGTAGGCAACCTTCTCAGGTTGCCTACTGCTTGGTAATGCGTATTCGAATACCTGGCCGACGGAGCTTTCATCGGATCATCGTGCAAAGCCACAGTGCGCGATGGTCCTATGTGCGTCATTCCCAGCTGAGCGTGCCGCCAGTCTGGTATTCAATTACGCGTGTTTCGAAAAAGTTGCGTTCCTTTTTGAGGTCGATCATTTCTGCCATCCACGGGAAGGGATTTTCTTCCTGTGGGTACAACGGCTCGATGCCGATTTGTTGGCAGCGGCGATTTGCGATGAAGCGTAAGTAGGATTTAAACATAGGTGCATTTAATCCCAACACACCACGCGGCATCGTGTCTTCGGCGTAAGCGTACTCGAGTTCTACCGCCTTTTGGAACAATGCGCGAATTTCTTCGCGAAATTCCGGCGTCCACAAGTGCGGATTTTCCAGTTTGACGGTGTTGATCAGGTCAATACCGAAACTGCAGTGCATGGATTCATCACGCAGGATGTACATGTACTGTTCCGCTGCACCCGTCATTTTGTTCTGACGGCCTAGCGCCAGAATCTGCGTGAACCCAACATAGAAGAACAGGCCTTCCATGAGGCACGCAAACACGATCAACGACTTCAGCAGTGTTTGATCGGCTTCGGGCGTGCCCGTTTTGAAGTTGGGATCAGCGATGGCATCGATGAACGGAATCAGGAACTGGTCTTTGGCGCGAATCGAAGGGACTTCGTTGTAGGCATTGAAGATCTCGGATTCGTCCAGGTCGAGGCTTTCGACGATGTACTGATAAGCGTGCGTGTGGATGGCTTCTTCGAATGCCTGGCGCAGCAGGAACTGGCGGCACTCAGGCGCGGTGATGTGGCGATAGGTGCCCAGTACGATGTTGTTCGCGGCCAACGAGTCGGCCGTGACGAAGAAACCCAGGTTGCGCTTGACGATGCGGCGTTCGTCTTCGGTCAGCCCGTTAGGGTTTTTCCAAAGCGCGATATCGCGCGACATGTTGACCTCTTGCGGCATCCAGTGGTTGGAGCAAGTGGCCAGGTATTTTTCCCAAGCCCATTTGTATTTGAACGGCACCAACTGATTAACGTCGGTCTCGCCATTGATGATGCGCTTGTCTGCGGCCTTGACGCGATGCGCCGTGGCGGTATCGCTCGCTGGTGCTGCCGCGGCGGCTGCGACCGCAGGCGGCAACGCCGAATCGGCGAACGCACCCGTGGCCGGGCGCACGGCTTGCCCGCCCGCTGCGGGAGCGGGCGATTGCGCCGGTTGCGTTGCGAGGTTGTCGTTTTCCCAATTAAGCATGAATGAATTCTCCGGAAGCGGTGGTGATTACTGGCAGGCTTCGCATTCTTCGAAACCAGGATCACCTGGACGCATCGTGCAAACCGCCCCGAGAACTTCGGGTTCCGGCAAAGCAGTAGCTGCCGCAGCGACTACCGCAGTCGTCTGGCCATTGCTGACAGCGTTCAACTCGCCGCCACGGCCCGTGGATTTTTCAGCGCTGGTGGCGCCGAGCGTGCGCAGGTAGTAGGTGGTCTTCAGGCCACGCTGCCATGCCAGCTTGTAGGTGTCGTCCAGCTTCTTGCCCGACGCGCCCGCCATGTAGATGTTGAGCGATTGTGCTTGATCGATCCATTTCTGGCGACGCGATGCGCACTCGACCAGCCAGTGCGGTTCGACTTCGAACGCAGTGGCGTAGAGTTCGCGAAGTTCGGAAGGCGCGCGATCGATACGGGACAGGCTGCCGTCGAAGTACTTGAGGTCGGCGACCATGACTTCGTCCCAGAGACCGAGTTTCTTCAGGTCACGAACGAGATAATCGTTAACGACCGTGAACTCGCCGGAGAGATTCGATTTGACGTACAAGTTCTGGTAAGTAGGTTCAATGCACGCAGATACACCAATGATATTGGAAATTGTCGCTGTTGGGGCGATTGCGATGCAGTTGGAGTTGCGCATGCCGTGTTCTTTGATGCTTGCGCGCAACGTATCCCAATCAAGTGTGCTCGAGTTATCGACTTCGACATGACCACCGCGTTCATCACGCAACATCGCAATCGTGTCTTGCGGCAAGATGCCGCGCGACCACAACGAGCCTTCGTATGAAGGATAGTGACCACGTTCTTGTGCGAGTTTGTTCGATGCCGAGTAGGCGTGATAGCAGATGGCTTCCATCGAGCGATCAGCAAATTCGACAGCGGCTTGCGATGCATAAGGAACGCGCATCATGTGCAGGCAATCCTGAAAGCCCATGATGCCCATGCCAACGGGGCGATGACGCTCGTTCGAATCCTTGGCTTTCTTGACGGCGTAATAGTTGATGTCGATCACGTTGTCGAGCATGCGCATCGCGGTGTCGACCGTGCGCTTGATCTTGTCGTGATCGAGTTCGAAACCACCGGTTGCCGTGGGTTTCATGTGAGCGACCAAGTTGACCGAACCCAGGTTGCACACGGCGATTTCCGAATCGTTGGTGTTCAGCGTGATCTCGGTGCAGAGGTTCGAGCTGTGCACCACACCGATGTGTTGTTGCGGCGAGCGGATGTTGCACGGATCTTTGAACGTGATCCACGGGTGGCCGGTTTCGAACAGCATCGACAGCATTTTGCGCCATAGCGACACGGCGGGCATCTTCTTGAAGAGCTTCAGTTCGCCGCGGGCGATCTTGGCTTCGTAGCCCAGATAGGCTTCTTCGAAAGCCTTGCCGTACTTATCGTGCAGGTCGGGGCAGTCGGACGGCGAGAGCAGCGTCCATTCGCCGTTTTCCATGACACGCTTCATGAACAGGTCGGGAATCCAGTTGGCCGTGTTCATGTCGTGCGTGCGACGGCGCTCGTCACCGGTGTTCTTGCGCAGTTCGAGGAATTCCTCGATGTCCAGGTGCCACGATTCCAGATACGTGCACACAGCGCCTTTACGCTTGCCACCCTGGTTCACGGCGACAGCGGTGTCGTTGACGACCTTGAGGAACGGCACAACGCCTTGGCTTTCGCCGTTGGTACCTTTGATGTGGCTACGCAGGGCGCGCACAGGCGTCCAGTCGTTGCCCAGGCCTCCGGCGTATTTGGCCAGGAGGGCGTTTTCTTTGATGGCGTCGTAGATGCCTTCCAGGTCATCAGACACGGTCGTCAGGTAGCACGACGACAATTGCGAATGCAAGGTGCCCGAGTTGAACAGCGTGGGCGTCGAGCTCATGAAGTCGAAGGACGACAAGATTTCATAGAACTCGATGGCGCGTGCTTCGCGATCGGCTTCGCGCAGAGCCAGGCCCATGGCGACGCGCATGAAAAATACCTGGGGCAGTTCGATGCGGGTGCCGCGGATGTGCAGGAAGTAGCGGTCGTACAGCGTTTGCAGGCCGAGGTAGCCGAACTGCAGGTCGCGGCGTGCGTCCAGCGCGGCGGCGATACGCGGCAAGTCGTAGCTGCCCAACTTGGCGTCGAGCAGGCCGCCTTCGATACCGCGCTGGATGAAGGTAGGGAAATACTCGGCATAGCGGGTCGCCATGTCGGCTTGCGAGACTTCTTCGCCCAGGACTTCCTTGCGGATCGTGTGCAGCAGCAGACGTGCCGTGACTTGACTATAGGCCGGGTCTTTTTCGACAAGCGCGCGCGCGGACAGGATCGCGGACTTGAAGACCTCGTCGACGGGGATGCCGTCGTACAGGTTCTTGACGGTTTCTTTCAGGATGGCTTCGGCGTCGATGAATTCGCTCAAGCCTTCGCCAGCCGCTTCGATGGTGGTGCGCAGAGAGATCAGGCTGAGCGGCCGGCGCACGCCGTTGTCCACCACGTTCAGGTGGCTTTCCTCGTCTTGGGCGGGGGCGGCGGCATGATCTTGCACTTGCGAGGCGGCGCGTTCTTGTGAGCGTTTTTCGCGGTACAGCACATAGGCGCGTGCGACGTCATGCTCACCCGAGCGCATCAATGCCAGCTCGACCTGATCCTGGATGTCTTCAATATGAAAGGTGCCGCCATTCGGGCGGTTGCGCACCAGGGCGTTGACGGATTGGGTGGTCAGCGTTTCGACGAGTTCGCGTACGCGCGCCGACGCGGCGCCCTGGCCACCATTGACTGCCAGGAACGCTTTGGTCATGGCGATGGCGATCTTGCCGGGTTCGAAACCGACGACCGAGCCATTGCGGCGAATGACGTTATAGCTGGCCCATTGTCCGCCGTTGGCGTCTGCAGGGGATTCGGGATTGGTGGGCGGCACGGCGGAGGGCCGGGTCACAGAGGCGATCGTTGTCTGCATGGAAGCTCCTGTGGAAATAACGTGAAAGAGCACGGGAGGCCCCGTGCCGGATGCTGAATGTATCTGAATGTTTGAGGGTCTAGCTGCGCAGGGCATACGCCCGATTACGCTCGGCGGAAGGCAATCCACACTGGCTTTTGACCACTATATATAGTGTACCACCCCTCGTCTTGCACTAATTCTAGTAATCAAATGGCAATTGAGACAAGAAGAAGTGACAGAGGGAGTATGAATAATTCGTGACAAAATGCGTACGACGCGTCAATCAGGCGCATACGGCGTAGTGTTTGCTCTCACTTACTATTTTACGCGCGCTTGCGCCGCAAAATCTCCGTAGCCGCTTGCGGGCCGTAGTGTTGCATTTCTTGTTGCAGTGCAGCGCGGTATTTGGCCACGTTGGCTGACTTGACGTGTCCAAAGCCGCGAATTTGGTCGGGTAGGGCGGCGATTCTGGCTGCCTGGGCCAGATTGGCGGCCGTGAGATGTTCGAGCAGTGTCTCGATGATTTGGCGGTACTGGTCGATCAACGCGCGCTCCTCGCGTCTTTCGGCGCTGCGGCCGAACAGATCCAGCCACGTACCACGCAGGCTCTTGCCACGCGCAAGGACCCGCAGGGCGGTCAACGTCATGGGCCCCATGGCGATCTTGCGAGGGACGCCGGTGCGGGGGTCCTTGCGTGCCAGCAGCGGCGGGGCCATATGGAAACGCAAGGTGTAATCGCCTTCAAATTGCTCGCGCAATTGCTGCTGAAACGTGCCATCGGTGTAAAGCCGCGCAACCTCGTATTCATCCTTGTACGCCATCAGTTTGAACAGATTGCGCGCGACCGCCATAGCCAGTCGGGGTGGTCGCGTCGAGGGGAGCAGTTCGCGTTCGCGTTGCGCAACGCGCTCGACCCATTGCAGATACTCGCGCGCATAATCGGCATTTTGATAGGCGGTCAGGTCACGAACGCGTCGTGCCACGACGCGATCAAAGGACTCCGGGACGTGCAGTTGGATCACTTGCCCCGCCGGGCGCAGTGCGGCTTCCAGCGCTTTGGGGTGATGTGCGGCTAATCGGCCGGCCTCGAAAGCATCGCGGTTGGCTTGTATGGCGACGCCGTTCAGTTCGATGGCGCGGACCAGCGCCGCGTGCGAGAGCGGCACATGATTGCACTGCCATGCATAGCCCAGCATGAACATATTTGACAGGATGCTATCGCCGAATAGCGTTTGTGCGGCGTGGTGGGCATCGAGCGCGGCCGTGTGCGTGGCGCCGACCGCATGGTGAATCTTGGCAAGCAGGGCGTCGGGCTGTAGCGCGGCATCGGGTTGGCGCGTGAACTCGGAGACCGGTGCGACGTAGAGATTGACGACGGCTCGTGTGTGTTGGTGGCGCAAGGCACCCAATGCGTCGGGCGAGGTGGCGGCAACCGGGTCACACAAAATCGCGGCATCCGCTTGTTGCCAGTCCAATCGTACCGGACCATCCGCGGCTTGTTTGGGTGCAAGCCGAATATGGCTGATGACCGCGCCGCCTTTTTGTGCCAGTCCGGTCAGATCCAGCACCGAGGCAGACAAGCCTTGCAGGTGCGCGGCCATGGATACGATGGCACCGATGGTAATCACCCCGGTGCCGCCCATGCCGGCGACCAGCAGGCGGTAGGGGTGCGCAGGCGGTTCGATGGCGGGCATGGGTAATGCCGCCAGGTGATGGCGCCAGTCGGCCGTCGCGGTGCCGGATGACGGGCGGGCCGGGGCATCGGATGTGCTTGGGGTGCGCGCGGATCGTTGCCGGAGTTTGCCTCCCATCACGGACACAAAGCTTGGGCAGAAGCCTTCGACGCAGGCGTAATCCTTATTGCAACTGGACTGGTCGATGGCGCGTTTGCGGCCGTAGGGCGTCTCCATTGGCACGATCGACAGGCAGTTGGACTGCACGCCACAATCGCCGCAGCCTTCGCACACGGCGCTGTTGATAAACAAGCGCCGCGCCGGGTCGGGGAACTGCTGTTTCTTGCGACGCCGGCGTTTTTCGGCGGCACAGGTCTGATCGTGAATCAAGACGGTGACGCCCGCGGTGTCACGCAACTCACGTTGCAGCGCATCGAGTTCGCGTCGATGGTGCACGGTGACGCCCGTTGGCAACGCGACGCCTTGGTATTTGTCGGGTTCGTCGGTGGTAACGACAATGCGCGCGACGTTCTCGCCGCGCAGTTGCTGGCATATCTGCGGAACCGAAATCGGTCCGTCCACCGGTTGCCCGCCGGTCATGGCGACGGCATCGTTAAACAGGATCTTGTAGGTAATGTGGGCGCGTGCCGAGACGGCTTGCCGGATCGCGAGATACCCCGAGTGGTAATACGTGCCTTCCCCCATGTTCTGGAACACGTGCGGCATCTCGATATAGCGAGAGAGCCCGATCCAGTCCGCGCCTTCGCCGCCCATCTGCGTCAGGCCGGAGGTGTTGCGATCCATCCAGGTCGCCATGTAATGGCACCCCACACCGGCCAGCGCCTGACTGCCTTCGGGGACTTTAGTCGAGGTGCTGTGCGGGCAGCCCGAACAAAAGTAAGGGCGTCGTCGCATGCCATCGGCCGTATTGGATAGGGGCGTTGGACAGGTCAGTGTCGCGGGGACAGACAGGTGACGCAGTCCCGCGGCATGGCTCAGCCACGCAGCTAGCGGAGCGGCCAGCAGCGACGGACGTAATTGACCCGTTGAGGGAATCAGGGGTTCGCCATCCAGATCGGTTTTGCCGATCACAGTGGGGCGCTCGGAACGGTTGTAGAGCAGATCCTTGATCTGGCTTTCGACGACGGCGCCTTTTTCTTCGATGACCAAGATGTGCGACAGGCCTCGCGCAAAATCATAGAGGCGCTCGGCATCGAGCGGCCAGGTCAGGCCGGGTCTGTAGATGCGGATCGGGCCATCGGCGGCGTGCGGATGGATCCCCAGATGGGTCAGGGCTTCCATCGCGTCCAGGTGTGCCTTGCCTACCGTGACCAGGCCCACCGTGGCGTGCTGTGCGGGGCAGACCAATCGGTCGATGCTATGGCGGCGCGCAAACGCTCGCACGGCTTTGATCCGGGTTTGCATGCGATGTTCGACTGCGGGCGACAGAAAGTCGCGCGCGGTGTATTCCAACGCCTCGGGCGGCAGTTCGGGATTGGCCGGCATATCGTAAGACGTGGTCGAGGCGGGCGTATAGGACTGGCCACTTTCAATGGTTTCCGACACGGCTTTGAACGCCACCCAGGTGCCGCTGTAGCGCGATAGCGCCCAACCCCACAGCGCAAAGGTTTCGTATTCGTCGACCGAGGCCGGGTGCACGATCGGCATTTGCCAACCGATGAGCGAGGCTTCGCTGGCATGCGGAATGGACGATGAGACGGCGGTATGGTCATCGCCGACCACGACGAGCACGCCACCCTGGCGTGAGGCGCCGGCAGCGGTGCCATGATGCAGGGCGTCGCCCGCGCGATCCACGCCGGGGCCTTTGCCGTACCAGAGCGCAAAAACGCCATCGACCTTGCGGTCTTCACGCACGCCGGCTTGCTGTGTACCCATGACGGCGGTGGCGGCCATGTCCTCGTTGATGCCCGGCAGAAACGTAATCTGGTGGTCGTCGAGGACCGCTTTGGCCTTCCACATGGCCATATCCACGCCTCCCAGCGGTGAGCCACGGTATCCCGACACAAAGCCCGCCGTGTTCAACCCGTGTTCGCGATCTCGGCGGCGTTGGGCGATCAGTATCCGTACGATCGCCTGGGTGCCCGTCAGAAAAACCGGGCCGTCTGTGCGCGTGAGATTGTCTTGCAGCTGATAGTCCAGGTCGAGCGCCGGTTCGGCGGTCGGGGAGATATCTCGCGGAGTACCGTCCATAATGCTCGCTCCTTGTCATTAAGATCATGATAGGGGCGCTGGGGTGGCGATTTATTGCGTTATTGGATCGTGTAATCCCTATAATTCGAAATAAACATTTCGTTTTGAGTAAAAGGAAAGGCAAATGGACAAGACCGACATAGGCATCCTGCGCGCCTTGCAAGAAGACGGCCGCGCGTCGGCACAGCAATTGTCCGAGCTGGTGGGCTTGTCGACGGCGCCGGTATGGCGTCGCGTCAAGGCGCTGGAGGCGGCGGGCGTGATTCAGGGGTACGCCGCGCAGGTTGATCGCACCAAGGTCGGTTTGCAGGGATGCATGTTTGCGCAAATCAGCCTCGAGCGGCATTCGGCCGCCACGGTGGAGCATTTCGAGCGGTCGGTACGCAATGCGCCTGAGATCCTGGAGTGCTATGCGGTGACGGGAGATTCCGATTTCTTGCTCAAGATACTGGTGGAGAACCCCGAGGCCTATGATCGGTTTCTGCATCGCTTTCTGTTCAACCTGCCAGGCATTCGCCAAACGCGTACTATTGTGGCGCTGCGCGAGATCAAGCACGAGTTTCGTTTACCGCTGGACGCTGCCTGATGCGGCGCAGCCCCTGAGGCAGGGCGGGTTGGGTACGCGTGTGGTGGCATGTCATGTCCGTCATTTTGCGGTTGTGACGTGATGTGTTTGCCAGGGGACAAGGTCATGGCTGCCCAAGTAGCACCTATTGTCTCGTAAGCTGCCCCTGTTTATTTTCCGCGCTGCCATACGATGGCATTCAACGATTGTTTCAGACTCTGTTGCTTCTACGCCGCATTCCTGAAATTGCTGCATTGCATCCTTGGTCCGTCGTCATTAGAGTCCCACCTGCAAATGTGTATGCCTAGTTTGCCCCGCAGGCGGGCGATATGCGCAGTTCGAGGATGTGATGAAGAGTGTGTGGTGGTATCGCGGTCTCGCTGTATCGGGTGCCGCGTTGATTTTGGCTGGGTGTGCGGTGCGTAAGTCGGTTCCGATCGAGCAGGCGTTGGCCGAGCCTGCCGGGATGGTGGCCGTGAAGTGCCAGCCCGCCGAGGCGGGCAGCAAACTGATCGGTACATGGCAATCCAATACCCGACCACGCGGCGTGGCCGGCGATTTCCGGGCGCTGATCGTGTTGGCCGCTGACGGCTCTATGGCCTATGACTCGCAAGTGAAAGTCGGTAAACGTATTCGGCCGGGCCTGCGCGAAGCCGGTTGCTGGCAAATGGCAGATGGTGTCCTCACCTTGCAGACGACGAAGTCCTATGGTGAGCCGGTCGATACCGAGGATCCCATTTATCAGAATCGCTATCGCCTCGAAAAGGCCGAACCTGCGCGCTTGACGCTGCGCGAGTTGCGCAGTGGCGGACAGGTCATCACGGCACGGCGGATGCAACCGGGTTATCGTTTGCCCGATTAAGGCGGTATTGGGCCGCATAGTGAGTTTCTGACATGGACATAACGCGGCACGGATGGCCTCTCTAAGCGCTCAAAACCGATCGATTCTCTTGCTGGCGCTGGCGTCTTTCGCCAGCGCCACCGCCATGCGTATCTGTGATTCCATGTTGCCTCGCCTGGCGGCCGAGTTTGGCACGTCGACGGGACAGGCGGGCGTGACGGTCACGGCGTTTGCGGTCGCGTATGGCCTGCTGCAAATGTTCTTCGGGCCCATGGGCGATCGCTATGGCAAGTTTCGCGTGGTGGCCATCGCAACCTTTGCCTGCGCCATTGGCAGTGCAGGAGCCGTGCTGGCTTCCGACCTGGATATGTTGATCGTGTGCCGGGCGTTATCAGGTGCGGCCGGGGCAGGTATTGTGCCCTTGTCAATGGCCTGGATTGGCGACAACGTGCCCTACGAACAGCGGCAGACCACGTTGGCGCGGTTCCTGACCGGCACTATATTGGGCATGTCATTGGGCCAAGTGGCGGGCGGTGTGTTTACCGACACGATAGGCTGGCGTTGGGCCTTTGGCGCGCTGGCGGCAGGCTATGTGATCGTCGGGACGATGCTGTGGCGTGAGGTTCAGAGACAGGACGCGGCGGCGCCCGCTCAGCCTGACGAGCAGGCGGGCCCTGAGACAGCGGGCGTGCCTGTTGCCCGACATGGATTCGTGGCGCAGGTGCGTACGGTGTTCGGCGTATCTTGGGCGCGAGTGATCCTGGCGACCGTATTTCTGGAAGGCCTGCTGGTATTTGGTGCCCTGGCATTTGTGCCGACGTATTTACATGACCAGTTCGGTTTGTCGCTGACGGCGGCAGGCGCCGTCGTGGCGGTGTATGCCGTGGGCGGTTTGCTATATACCCTGGTGGCGCGGCAAGTATTGCGCTGGCTCGGTGAGCGCGGCCTCGTGAAATCGGGCGGACTGGTGCTAGGCCTGGCGTTTATGGCGTACTGGTTGGGGCCATCATGGGGATGGGCGCTGGGCGCCAGTCTGGTGGCGGGTTTTGGTTATTACTTGCTGCATGCCACGCTGCAAACGCACGCGACACAAATGGTGCCCTCGGCACGCGGGACGGCCGTCGCCTGGTTTGCCTCATGTCTCTTCTTGGGGCAGGCGGTGGGCGTGGCGCTGGCCGGTGTATTCGTGGACGCAGCCGGCGCCGCTGTCTTGTTCGGTACGTCGGCCGTCTTGTTGCCGTTACTGGGTGCGGGTTTTGCCTGGGCGTTGCAGCGGCACACGCGAGCAAAGTCCAGCGGGATAACGGCCTAAAGGCCGGCCGTCGACGCGCCGTCGTTTGCGCTGCCTGCAAGCCGGGCGGTTTGCAGGCAGCGCGCCGACTTTTATGATTTAGACAGCCGACAGACGTTGCAGCACGGTGTCTTTTCCGATCAAGGCCAGCACGGCATCGACTGCCGGTGTCTGCGTCTGGCCCACCACGGCCACCCGCAACGGGATCGCCAATTGCGGCATTTTCATGCCGCGATCCGCCAGCACGGACTTGATCAGCGCCGAGATGCCTTCGCGTGTCCAGTCGGTCGTGGCGGCGCGCTGCGCAAAGTCGGCAAGGGCCTCGCGAGCAGCCGGTGTCAGGTGTTGTTCGATCAGTTCAGCGGCCGCGGGTGCAAAGGGTTTGCAGAACAGCATGGCTGATTCGGCGAGCTGTTCCAGCGTTTCAGCGCGATCCTTCAGCAATCCCACCACGGCAGGCAAGTCAATGGCGGCGGGGTTGCCGCCACGCTTTTCAATGCGCGGTGCGACCCGGGTGGCCAACTCGTCGTTGTCCATTTGCTTGATGTAATGCGCGTTGACCCAGTTCAGCTTTTTAGGGTCCCATTGAGATGCCGATTTGGACAGATGATCGGTGTCGAACCACTGCACCAGCTGCTCGCGCGTAAAGAGCTCGTCATCACCGTGGCTCCAGCCCAGGCGGGCCAGATAGTTGATCATCGCCTCGGGCAGATAGCCTTGCGCGTCGTATTCCATGACGTTGACCGCGCCATGGCGCTTGGACAGCTTTTCGCCGTCGGGACCCAAAATCATCGGCACGTGACCATATTCAGGCAGCGTTGCGCCCAGGGCACGCAGAATGTTGATCTGGCGTGGCGTGTTGTTGACGTGATCGTCCCCGCGCAATACGTGCGTCATGCCCATATCCCAGTCGTCGACGACCACGCAGAAGTTATAGGTGGGTGTGCCGTCGGGCCGCGCAATGATCAGGTCGTCGAGCTCGCTATTGTCAAAGCTGATGGGTCCCTTGATCATGTCATTCCAGCCGGTGGCGCCCTCCTGCGGATTTTTAAAGCGCACCACGGGCTTGCGGCCCTCGGGAACGGGAGGCAGCGTTTTACCCGGCTCGGGACGCCATGTGCCGTCGTAACGCGGTTTCAATCCTTGGGCACGTGCGGCTTCGCGCATTTGCTCGACTTCCTCGGGAGAGCTGTAGCAGTAGTAGGCCGTGCCCGCTTGCAGCATCTGTGCGACGACCTCGCGATAGCGATCCATGCGCTGCATTTGATAGAACGGGCCTTCGTCAGGCTGCATGCCCAGCCAGTCCATGCTGTCCAGAATCGCCTGCACGGCCTCGGGCGTGGAACGCTCCAGGTCGGTGTCTTCGATACGCAGTACGAATACGCCCTGGTGATGGCGCGCGAACGCCCAGGAAAACAGCGCGGTGCGTGCGCCGCCCAGGTGCAGGAAACCCGTGGGCGAGGGGGCAAAACGGGTGCGAATAGGGGTCGATGTCATAGTCAGCAGAAAAAGGCGTGGCAGGTCCCGCCCAGAGGGTGGGAAACTTGGCGCGCAATCGTGGCGATCACGCAGCCGTCTTGTTACGATGGACCTATTTTAGAATAGCGCTGGATTCGCCCATGTTGAGACACGCTCTCGCCCCGCTGTTCGACCCCCAATCTCTGTTGATCGTGACCGATCGGCCCTTGCCTGTGGCCGATCATTTGCGCGCCGAATTACGCGCACGCACGACTCAGGTCGATGTACAGCCGGGGTTGGCGCCTCAATTGCCAGAGGGTTGCCAGGGCCTGGCGGCCGGGCAGCGCCCGGATTTGGCGCTGGTGTGCGTATCACCCGCCATCTTGCCGGATATCCTGCGCCGCTTGACCCCTTTGCGCCCGCGCGCGGCGATTGTGTTGCCCCACGAACTACCCGATCCTTATCCGGGCGGTACCCTGGCGTTGTGTCGTGGTTGGGCCGAAGAAACCGGCTGTGTGCTCCTGGGCCCTCGCGCGTTTGGAATACAGCGTCCGCACGAGGGGCTGAATTTCAGTCAACACCCGTCTCTCGCACGGTCGGGACGAGTCGCGCTCGTTACGCAATCACGTTCCATCACCGCTGCCGTGATGGACTGGGCGGATGACGTACATATCGGATTTTCTACGGCAATTTCGCTCGGGGACGAAGCCTCGGTGCGCCTGGCACAGGTATTGGACTTTCTGGCCAGCGACCCCCGAACCGACAGTATCGTGCTTTACCTTGAGGACGTGGGGGTGGCCCGTGAGTTCATGAGCGCACTGCGCTCGGCCGCCAGCGTCAAGCCTGTGATCGTGCTCAAGGCCGGGCGAGAGGGCCCCCCGGGTAGTGACGCCGCGCTCGATGCCGCCTTGCGGCGCGCGGGGGCGGTGCGCGTGCGTTATTTCGTGCAGTTGTTCTCCGCGGTCAAAGTGTTGGGCTACACGCGTCGACCGCGTGGCCGACAGGTGGCCATTCTGTCTAATGGCAGCGGCCCGCCGCAATTGGCGCTGGATCTCATCGGCCCCGACACGGCGATGTTGCGCGCCGAGCTGACCCCTGCCACGCGACGCTCGCTGGTAGAGCAGCTTGAGCCCGATGCGGCAACTGACAACCCCGTGATCACCTTTGTCCCACTGACTCCCCAGCGCATTCAGAGCATGCTCGATAGTCTGATTGACGATCAAGGCGTGGATGGCGTCCTGGTGTTGTTGGCGCCCGATGCCCTGGCGGATTTGTCCGCCGTTGCGCGTCAACTCGCGCAGTTTGCGCCCAAGGCACGCAAGCCGGTGGTCAGTTGCTTTATGGGTGATGCGGAAATGCGGCCGTTGCGTCGCATGCTTGACGATGCCGGGACGCCCGCGTTTCGCACACCAGAGTCTGCCGCCGACGCCTTCGGCGTGCTGTCCTCGCATTACTACAACCAGCAGCTATTGCTGCAAACGTTGCCGCCGGAGCCACCCAGTCGTCTACCGGATGTGGAGCGTGCGCGTCTTGTGCTTGAGGGTGCGCGCGCGACGGGACGGCGGAACTTGTCGGCCGCCGAATGTCGCACGGTGCTGGACGCCTTTTATGTTCCGCTGCGGGATTTTCCGCCGGGGGTGTTGCCGGGCGAACCGGAGTCCCGGCCGATGGCGATCCGCGTGCGGCGCGATCCGAACTTCGGGCCGATTATTCAGTTCGGCGCAGGGGGGCCTGATGCCTTGTTGTTCGCGGGGGCCGACCGCGGCAGGGATTTGCCGCCGCTCAATGGCTTTCTCGCGCGTCAGTTGATCGAGCGCAGTCGCGTTTGGCAGCGCGTGCTCGTCTCGCAACTCAGTATTGCGGCGGCTGAAGCCCTGCAGCAAGCCTTGGTCCATGTCTCCGAGATCATTTCTGAATTACCGGACATCGAGTCGCTGGATCTCGATCCGCTCTATGCGGGCGAGTCACAACTGCGCGCCGAGGAAGTGCGCATCACGTTGTGCTCCGATGCCGTGAGCGCCGCGCCGCAGACCAGCGGCTATCCGCATATGGCGATTCACCCCTATCCGGTCCGCTTGGTGCACCGGCGCGAGTTTGATGACGGAGCACAATGGACGATCCGTCCTATTCGTCCCGAAGACGGGCAGACGCTACAGGAATTCATTCGAGGATTGTCCGAGCGGTCGCGCTATATGCGCTTCGTGTCCATGATGCGCGAACTCACTCCGCGTATGGTCGCGCGTTATACGCAAATCGACTATCACCGCGAGCTGGCGCTCGTGGCGACGACCTTTGTGCCAAACCCTGAAAACCGGGGCCATCCGCGCGAGATCATCATCGGCTTCGCTCACTATTTACGTAATGCGGATGGGCGAGGGGCAGAGTACGCCCTGGTGATTGGAGATGATTGGCAACGCCGTCATTTGGGCGGTCAACTGATGCAGGCCCTGATCGACGCGGCGCGCGAACAAGGGCTTGAGTACATCGACGGATTGGTGTTGGCGAGCAATCGCCCCATGCTGACGCTGATGACCCGATTGGGATTCACCAACGATCCGGATCCGGACGATCCTTCGATGCGGCGCGTGTGGCTGGGTTTGGGGCCGACAGCGTGATGAGGCCCAAGCCCGCGGGCGGGATGCTTGCGGTGTGGCCGCGCCTTTTAAGCGTCGGCGGTCAACACGGTACGTAAGAACGCGGCAATATCATTGATCTCTGGCGCGCATACCGAGTGCGGCATGGGGTAGGTGTGCCACTGCACGTCGTAGCCCAGCGACTGCAGGTGCGCCAACGAGGCTTGGGCACGGGGCAGGGCGACCACCGGGTCAAAGGTCCCGTGCGCCAGGAAAATCGGTGTGTGGGCGTTGGCCTCGTGGCGTTGCGTTGCGACCGTCTCCAGCAGCGGCAGATAGCCCGACAAGCCGATCATTCCGGCCAGCTTTTCTTCCAGTCGCAACCCCGTGTGCAGTGTCATTGCGCAGCCCTGCGAAAATCCCGCCAGCACAATGCGGGACGTCGGAATGCCACGTGCGTTTTCGCGAGCAATCAACGCCCACACGGCGGCTTCGGATTGCCGGATACCGGCGGCGTCTTCTTGTCGCACGAGATCCGTGACGAGAATGTCGTACCAGGACCGCATCGCCATCCCGCCATTGATGGTGACCGGTTGCACGGGCGCATGCGGAAACACAAAGCGCACTGCCGGGCTATCAGCCAATCGCAACTCGGGCACGATAGGTGCAAAATCGTTGCCGTCGGCACCGAGCCCGTGCAGCCAGATCACGGCGTGAGTCGGATTGGGGGCAGTCTGCATTTCAAGGCAGTCCAGCAGGGCGGGGGATGCGGTCATGGCTAGAATCGAAAACGTAAGGGCGGTTGAGGGCAGGCGGCAGGGGGCGTCAGAATCAGGCTGACAACGCCTTTAACGCCTGAAACAGTGCGCGATAGTGCTTGCGCTGTGGCTCTTGTCCGGGTTGCAGGGCGGCGTTGCCCTGAGCCTCTTTGCGGGCGGCGCGAATGGTGGCGCGCAATGCCTGCGCATCGGCGTCGGGATGCGCATTGAGCAATTCCGTTAGCGCGTCGTCGTCGGTGAGCAACCGGTCGCGTAGCGTTTCCAGCCGGTGCATGGCGGCGGTTTCTTCGCGCGAGCCGTTTTCCCAGACGTCCAGTTGCGCGCGGATTTCGTCGGCCGGCGCGTCGCGCATCAGCTTGCCTACAAAATGGGTTTGTCGGCGTTTGCCTTCGCGGCTAGGGGTCCGCTGTGCCAGGCGGATCGCCTCGTACAGGCGCTCAGACAGAGGCAATTGCTTCAGACGATCAGCCGACAACTCAATTAATTGTTTGCCCAAATCGAGCAGCGCGTGCATGTCTCGCTTGATTTGAGACTTGCTGGGACGGTCGTAGCCGTTTTCGTCGAGTTCGGCCTCGGAGGCTGGATCAGGGATGGTGGAAGTCATGAGAACCGCAATAGGGAACAGCATCAACGTAGAGTTAGCTATGATAACCGTCTCTGCTCACTGGACTGCAATGGTCAATACTCCTACCTCCTCCCTTGCCCTGGCTGCGAACCACGCGCGTTTCAGCGAACTGGTCGAACAAGTCCTGGCGTATTCGCGCCAGATCGGCGCCAGCGACGCCGTCGCCGAGGTCTCCGAAAGCCTGGGGCTTTCGGTGTCGGTGCGTAAAAACGACATCGAAACCGTCGAACAAACCCGTGACCGCTCACTGGATCTGACCGTCTACGCCGGTCAAAGCCGGGGTTCGGCCTCGACCTCCGATTTCTCCGAAGCCGCCTTGCGGCAGACGGTGGAGGCCGCCTGGCACATCGCTCGCCATACGGCAGCCGATCCCGCCGCTGGCCTGCCCGATGCCGAGCTACTGGCGACCGAGATCCCCGATCTGGCGCTGCATTATCCGTGGCCCATCACCACCGAGCAGGCGGCCAAGCTGGCCTTGCGCGCTGAGCACGCCGCCGGTGCAGTGGACCGCCGTATCACCAATACTGACGGCGCGACGGTGGGAACCTACGAGGGTCAGTTCGTCATGGGTAACACCCGGGGCTTTCTGGGCGGGTATCCATACTCGCGCCATAGCCTGTCGGTAGCCCCCATTGCCGGGCGTGGCAACAACATGCAGCGCGACTACTGGTACACCTCGGAGCGCGATCCCGCCCGCCTGGCGTCACCCGAGGCGATCGGCCGTTACGCTGCCGAACGGACCTTGTCGCGCTTGTCGGCCAAGCGCATCCGTACCGGAAAATTTCCGGTGCTCTTCGAGGCGCCCTTGGCGCTGGGCTTGTTGGGCGCGTTTACCCAGGCCACGAGCGGTGGCGCCCTGTATCGCAAGGCCAGCTTTCTGCTCGATGCGCTGGGCAAACCCATTTTCCCCGAACACATCGATATCGCCGAAGATCCGCACGTGCCGGGCGGCATGGGGAGCTCGCCTTTTGATGACGAGGGGGTACGTACCCAGGCCCGCAGCGTGGTGGCCGCCGGTGTGCTCGAGGGCTATTTCCTGTCCACCTATACCGCGCGCAAACTGGGCATGGCCACGACAGGCAACGCGGGGGGATCGCACAATCTGACTTTGTCATCCCGCCTGACGCGGGCCGATGACGATTTCGCCGCCATGTTGCGCAAGCTCGGCACTGGCCTGCTGGTGACCGAACTGATCGGCCAGGGCGTCAATTACGTCACCGGCGACTACTCGCGCGGCGCATTTGGCTATTGGGTTGAAAACGGTCAAATTCAGCACGCCGTACAAGAGATCACGATCGCCGGCAATCTGGCGGACATGTTTCGCCAGATCGTGGCTGTGGGGGCCGATACCATCGCCCGTGGGACCAAGCGCACGGGCTCTATCCTGATCGAGCAAATGGCGATCGCGGGGGTTTGACGATCCATCAAGAATAGTCAAACCGTGGGTTTGCTGGCCTGTGGGGCAGGCAAACCCCTGTACAGCGCGGATATAACAACGTGTAATATCCGCCCAATATCGCCTGCGATATCCCATAACGAGTTGCCTTCGAGGAGCCAATCACATGCAACGCCGTTCCTTTTTGAAACAAGCCGGCCTGGGGGCTGTCGCGGGCAGCGCCGCGGTTGCCGCGCCGGTATTCGCGCAAGATGCGCCCACCCTGAACTGGCGCATGGCGTCCAGCTTTCCGCGCAGCCTGGATACGCTGTACGGCACGGGCGAAATCTTCTGCAAGTTCGTCAGCGAAGCCACGGGTGGCAAATTCACCATCCGCCAATTCCCCGGCGGCGAGATTGTCCCGGCTTTGCAGGTGATGGACTCCGTATCCAATAACACCATCGAATGCGGTCACACCGTTTCGTACTACTACTACGGCAAAAATCCCGCATTCTGCTTTGACGCGGCCGTGCCTTTTGGCCTGAACGCCCGTCAAATGAACGCTTGGATGTTCGACGGCGACGGCATGAAGCTGACCCGCGAAATGTTCAAGCCGCAGAAAATCGTCAACTTTCCGATGGGCAATACCGGCGTGCAAATGGGCGGCTGGTATCGCAAGGAAATCAAGACGGTCGAAGACCTCAAGGGCCTGAAAATGCGCACCGCTGGTTTTGCGGGCGAAGTCCTGTCCCGTTTGGGCGTGGTGCCCCAGCAACTGGCTGGTGGCGACGTATACCCGTCGCTCGAAAAGGGCACGCTGGACGCCGTCGAGTTCGTTGGCCCCTACGATGATGAAAAACTCGGCTTTAACAAGGTCGCTAAGTACTACTACTACCCGGGCTGGTGGGAAGGCGGCCCGCAGGTCTCGTTGTATCTGAACGAAGGTGCCTGGGGGGGGCTGCCCAAGAACTACCAGGCCATCGTCGAGGCGGCCAGCCGCGTCGCGCACGTCGCCATGACCGCCCGCTACGACGCGCTCAACCCCGGCGCCCTGCGCAAGCTGATCGCCGCCGGTGCCGAGCTGCGCCCGTTCCCACGTTCGGTCATGGACGCGTCCTATGCGGCCGCCCAGACGGTCTACAAAGAGTTTTCCGACAAAGACCCGCAATTCAAGGCTTTGTACGACAACTACATGGGTTTCCGCGACAGCATCGTGCCCTGGTTCCGTCTGGCCGAAGGGTCCTACGACCAATATCTCGGCGTGGCCATGTCGTCCAAGAAGTAATCGGATTGTCGCTTGAACACAACCGGCCCCGCGGGGCCGGTTGTGCATTATTTGAGCAGTCATGCTAGAATTGTCAGCTTTCCCTTATTCCGGTTGGTAGCACGGGCGGGTAATAACGCTTAGGCCAGCCGCGGGTCCATCAGCGAATCATCAGGGCAGGGACTTTCCCCGGTCAGGTGGCAGATGATGGCTCAACGCACAACGGAACGAGGAAAAAGTCTTGCCAGGCTCTTCTGGCAAGGGAAATTTTTACCTTTTAGGAACCAATCATGAAGACCTTTGTGGCCAAGCCGCATGAAGTCCAGCGTGACTGGTTTGTGATCGACGCCAAGGACAAAGTCCTCGGTCGTGTGGCCAGCGAAGTCGCACGTCGTCTGCGTGGCAAGCACAAACCTGAATTCACGCCGCACGTTGATACGGGCGATTACATCGTCATCATCAACGCCGCTGACATCGTCGTTACGGGTAACAAGACGCAAGACAAGAAGTACTTCCGTCACACCACCTACCCGGGCGGTATCCGTGAAACGAACTTCGAGAAAATGCAGCAGCGTTTTCCCGGCCGCGCCATCCAGAAGGCCGTCAAGGGCATGCTGCCCAAGGGTCCGCTGGGCTACGCCATGATCAAGAAACTCAAGGTGTACGCCGGTGCCGAGCACCCGCACACCGCTCAGCAGCCCAAGCCGCTGGATATCTAAGGAAACGCCATGATCGGTAACTGGAACTACGGAACCGGCCGTCGCAAAACCTCGGTGGCTCGTGTCTTCATCAAAAAAGGTTCGGGCAACATCGTTGTTAACGGCAAGCCCGTCGACGAATTTTTCGCCCGCGAAACGGGTCGCATGATCGTGCGTCAGCCGCTCGATCTCACTAGCCACCTGGAATCGTTCGACATCAAAGTCAACGTGCACGGCGGCGGTGAAACCGGCCAAGCCGGCGCGATCCGTCACGGCATCACTCGCGCTTTGATCGACTACGACGCGGCGCTCAAGCCCGCGCTGTCGCAAGCTGGCTTCGTCACCCGTGACGCCCGCGAAGTCGAACGTAAGAAAGTCGGCTTCCGCAAGGCCCGTCGGCGCAAGCAGTTCAGCAAGCGCTAATCGCCTTGTTCTTCCAGGCCGCGCAAGCGGCTCTGGTTGGCCAAACAACAAGCCCCTGTTTTTACAGGGGCTTGTTGTTTCAGGTCGGCGTATTCGCACGTTTTGGCGCGGTATACGGTCCACGGCCAGCGTTCATCCGCGATGTCTTCGGCTGATTGTGTCATGTGTTAGCGATACAATCATTTTTCGTTCTACGGAAACCCTTCACCATGGCTCACGCACCCCATTCCCGCATCAAGGTTGGCATTGTTGGCGGTACCGGTTATACCGGCGTCGAATTGCTGCGCTTGTTGTCGCAGCATCCCCATGTCGAGCTGACTGCCATTACGTCTCGCAAAGAAGACGGATTGCCTGTCGCTGATATGTACCCCAACCTGCGCGGTCATGTGAGTCTGGCGTTTACCACGCCCGAAAAAGCCAATTTGGTCGATTGCGATGTCGTGTTTTTTGCCACGCCGCATGGCGTGGCAATGGCCCAGGCACAAGAGCTGCTGGCCGCCGGCACGCGCATCATCGATTTGGCCGCGGACTTCCGTCTGCAGGACATCGCCACGTTCGAACGCTGGTACAAAATGCCGCATTCGTGCCCCGATATCCTGGCCGAGTCCACGTATGGCCTGGTCGAGCTCAATCGTGAGGCCGTCGCCAACGCCCGTGTCATCGGCAATCCCGGTTGTTATCCCACGACCGTCCTGTTGGGTCTGGCCCCCTTGATCGAAAACGGCGCCAAACTCGTCGATACGCAGACCCTGATTGCGGACTGCAAGTCAGGTGTGTCGGGGGCAGGGCGCAAGGCCGAGGTCAGCACCTTGTTCTCCGAGGCCAGCGACAACTTCAAGGCATACGGGGTGGCGGGCCATCGGCATCATCCTGAAATCACCGAGCAGCTTGAAAAACTCGCCGGCGGCAAGGTCGGCCTGACCTTCGTACCGCATCTCGTGCCTATGATTCGTGGCATGTTCTCGACGCTGTACGCGCGCATTCGCCCTGAAGCGATGGACACCGATTTTCAGGCGCTCTATGAAAAGCGTTATGCCGACGAGGCCTTTGTGGATGTCATGCCGGCGGGCAGCTTGCCCGAAACCCGGTCGGTGCGCGCGTCCAACACCCTGCGCATTGCTGTGCAACGTCCCGACAATGGCGATTTGCTCATTGTGCTCGTCATCCAGGACAATCTGGTCAAGGGCGCATCGGGCCAGGCCGTACAAAATATGAACTTGATGTTTGGCCTGCCGGAATCCGCCGGGCTCGATCAGGTCGCCATCCTGCCCTAAGCCCACGCTGGGCCGGCTCGCTGGAGTCGGTCCGGTCGCCTGATGCAATCTGCTTCCGAATCCCCACCAGAGCACCGTTCCGGCTCCCTCATGCGATGGTTCATCGTGCTCTGCACCTTGCTAATCGGCTTGGGGCTAGGCGCGGTCGCGGGCTACCAATACGCACGCCAATCCGTGATACGAGCGCCCAGCGTTGTCATCACGGCAGAGCAAATCGCCGCCCAAGACGCCGCCGTGCGCCAGAGCCAGGCAGAAAGCCGCTTTTTGCGGGCGCAGCTCGACACCGCCGATGGCGAGATTGCCGTCGAGCGCGCCGCGCGTAAAGAGCTCGAAGTCCAATTGACATCCAGCCAGGACGAGCTGGGGCGAGTTCGTGACCGTTTGGCGTTCTTTGAGCAGCTGCTGCCGCCGGGACCCGAGGGGGCTGTCGAGATCCGCGGCGCCGAAGTCGAGCGCGACGGACAGGGCCTGAAATACCGTGTGTTGTTGATGCGCAGTGGCCGCAACGGCGGGGCCCCGTTTGATGGCGCGTTGCGCTTTCAGGCAGTGGGACTGCTCAAGGGGGATACCGTTTCTGTGGATTTGGTGCCGATGCAGTTCACCTCCGCCGACGCTACCGACAAGAAAGCCGCCTCGCAGGACGACGAGGCCGCCGAAGGCGGCTCTCTGGCCCTGAAATTCGAGCAATACCAACGCAGCGAAGGCGTGCTCGCGCTGCCCGAGGGATTCGTCCCCGATACCGTAACCGTCAGCGTTCTCGAGGGCACGACCGTGCGTGCATCCCGTACGATCAAACTAGCATTTTGAACCCTGGGCGTGTGTGCGCTACTATGGACCCATCATGGCGCTAGGTGCGCCGACTTAATATGTGATTTGGCCGTTCCCGGCCAGGAGCTCCACCATGAACGCAGTAACCGAAACCGTCGATCTCCAGGCGCCGCCGACGCCGTTGATTTTCACTGATTCCGCGGCAGCCAAGGTCAAGGACCTGTTGGCCGAAGAAGGCAACGCCGAGTTGAAATTGCGCGTATTCGTGCAAGGCGGCGGCTGTTCGGGCTTTCAGTATGGCTTCACCTTTGACGAAGCCGTCAACGACGACGACACCGTGTTGGACAAGGATGGCGTCCAATTGCTGGTTGATCCCATGAGCTTCCAGTACCTGGTAGGTGCAGAGATCGACTACAAAGAAGATCTCGAAGGCGCCCAGTTTGTGATTCGCAACCCCAACGCCAGTACCACCTGCGGCTGCGGTTCGTCGTTTTCGGTATAAGTCTCGGCAGGCGGCCCGCCTGAGACCATCAGGCGGGATACAGCGCGCCCAGTACACGGGGGCCTCGCGCGCCCGTGACGTCCGGCACTCCCGCCGGAATTCGATCCAGAAAGGCCTGTGCCAGCCATGCAAATGCCATGGCTTCGACCCATTGTGCGGGTACGCCGACGCTATCCGTGGTCTGCACGGGTCGTTGCAAGCAGATCGCCAATTCGCGCATCAATCCCGGATTGCGGGCGCCGCCGCCGCACACCAGTACATCGTGTGTGGCGGGCGCACTGGCCTCCAGCGCATCCACCACGGTACGGGCGGTAAAGCGTTGTAGCGTCGCCTGCACATCCTGTGGCGCGATTTGGCCGTCGCTATCGTCACTATGCAGGCGTTGATCCAACCACGCCGCATTGAACAGATCGCGACCCGTCGATTTCGGGGGCGAGAGCGCCAACCATGGTTCGCCAGATAGCAAAACCTCCAACAATGCGGGCTGCACCTGTCCTGTCGCGGCCCACCGGCCGTCGGCATCGTATGGCTGTCCGGTATGCCTTTGGCACCACATATCCAGCAAAACGTTAGCCGGGCCGGTATCAAACCCACGAGGGGGCTCGCCTGGCGTCAGCAGCGTTAGATTGGCAATACCGCCAAGATTCAATACGGCACGTGGGTGCGGCGATGTGAACATCGCCGCATGAAAGGGTGGCACCAGCGGGGCACCCTGGCCGCCAGCGGCTACGTCCCGACTACGAAAATCCGCCACCACATCTATACCCGTCAACTCGGCCAGCAAGGCCGGCGCATTGAGCTGCGAGGTATAGCCCAGCTCTGGTCGATGGCGCACGGTTTGTCCATGCGCGCCAATCGCGGCGATGGCCGTGGAGGGCTGTTGGGCCTGAGCCAACAAGGTGTGCACTGTGTCTGCGTATAGCTTGGCCAGCCCCTGGCTGGCCAACGCGGCCCGGTGCAATTCGTTATCCCCACATTGGTTCAGGGCGAACAGCTCTCCGCGCAGTGTGTCCGGCATGGGCAGCGAGGCCGTCGCCAGGACATTGGGGCGCTGCCCGGACGCCAGTTCGACCAGCACGCCATCCGCGCCATCCATGCTGGTGCCAGACATCAGGCCCACAAACAGGCGGCTGGACGTGGGGGAGTGCGAGCCGCGGGGTTCAGGCATAGGTAAAGCTCAAGGGCCGCGTTAGCGGCTGGCGACATTGGTGCTGGATTCGGGTAACGTCTGCTGCAAATGCGTCAGCAACTGAAGTTGCTGCTTGTAGACCTGGGTCGCTGCCTGGAACTGGCGCGCTTCCTCGGGCTCGAGCGGTCGGGAAATCGGCAAGTCGGCGGCCAGCGGGTCGACGGGTTGATCGTCAATACGGAATTCGTAATGCAAGTGCGGACCTGTCGCCCAGCCGGTAGATCCTACATAGCCGATCAATTCGCCTTGCGACACCTTGACACCCGGTTTGACGCCGGAAGCAATACGGCTTTGGTGTGCGTACAAGGTCGAATACTCGCCGTAGTGCTTGACGATGACGACATTGCCATAACCATTTTTCCAGCCCGCGAACTCCACCGTGCCATCCGCCGTCGAGTGCACAGGAGTACCCGTGGGTGCCGCGTAATCCACGCCCTTGTGCCCCGTCCACGTCTTGTGAATCGGGTGCATGCGCATGCCAAAAGTAGAACTGATCCGCGAGAACTTCAGTGCCGTGCGCAGAAAAGCGCCGCGCAGGCTGACCCCGTCAAAGCCATAGTAATTGCCTGACTTGCCGTCCGCGCTGAACCATACCGCGTTATGTATCTTGCCCTTGTTTATGAACTCTACCGCCAGCAAGCGTCCCGCACCGGCGTAGCGGCCCTGATGCGACCGAGCCTCGTACACCACGCGGAACTGGTCTCCCGGGCGAATATCGCGCAGAAAATCGATCTTGGCGCCTAGCACATCCGCCATCTGTTGCGTGACCGAGTCAGGGATGCCTGCCTCATCGGTCGCGCCAAACAACGAAGAACGAATCGTGCCCACGGCGACACGGGTTTGCATATCCGTGCTGTCGCTGATCTCGCGGGCCGCGTAAGTGTCCTGCGTGGGCGTCACCAACAGCATTTTGGTCGTGACCTGACCGTCGTTTTCTTCGCCGGGGGTGTGGATATAACGCAGCCAGGCCAACTTGCCCTGGGCATCGGTGGCGGCCTGAACCGCGCGGCCGGGATACAGCTTGTAAATACTGCGGGCACTGCGCTCGCGGGTCAAAAACTGCAGCAAACCGGGGGAGTCGATATCCAGCCGTCGCAGAACCGACGCCAGCGTGTCACCAGAGCGGATACGTGTTTCGCTGATAAATGGCGCAGCGCTCGTGTCAGTGCTGACGTGAACCTGGTTGGCGCTCAGCGGCATGAGACTTTGAATCTGACGCGCAGCCGGCAAATCGGCGCGGTCGGGCTTGACCATACCTAAAGCGGCAGCGCCTGCGAACAATCCAATGGTGGTAACCAGCAACGTGCGGCGCAAGAGACCGACGCGGCCGGACGACTCGGGGCGAGACAGGGCGGCGGCGCTACTTGCGGAGCGATCAGCCGGACTGTTAGAGCCACGATCCATCAATATAAAACCTTTCTTTCGGGGGTGTTTCCAGGATGCTTGCACGTAAACCGCACCTGCGCCTGGACGTACAAGAAATACACAGCACGCCGGCGCCTCGAGAGGCATCTAGTAAACAACGGGTGTTTTGCCGGGTCGCAACTGCAATAAACGTCATAATGCATGCAGTTGCGTATGATTAGCGTCGTATCCTAGCTGATTCAGCTAGAATTTTCGACTGATTTTCAGGCTAAGTTGTTAGTTTTTACAGGTTTTTTGCAACTTTCCGTCTTCCCCTGGTCTTTTTTTTGCCCGTCCGGCCCCTGACATGTCCCAACCCGAAGCCCCCATTACCCCCGAAGTCGAAGCCGACCTGCGCGTCGCCAAGCGCGGATGTGACGAATTGCTCGTCGAATCCGAGTTCGCCCGCAAGCTGGCCAAGAGCCGTGCGACCGGCGTACCGCTGCGCATCAAGCTCGGGTTGGATCCCACCGCGCCCGACATCCACTTGGGCCACACGGTGGTGCTGAACAAGATGCGTCAACTGCAGGACCTGGGCCACAACGTCATCTTTCTGATTGGCGACTTCACCTCCACCATTGGTGATCCCAGTGGTCGCAACTCGACCCGTCCGCCACTTACGCGCGAACAAATCGAAACCAACGCCAAAACCTACTACGCCCAGGCCAGCCTTGTCCTCGACCCGGCCCGTACTGAAATTCGTTACAACTCCGAGTGGTGCGACCCCCTGGGTGCGCGCGGTCTGATTCAACTCGCCTCGCGCTACACCGTCGCCCGCATGATGGAGCGCGACGACTTCACCAAGCGCTTCAAAACCGGTGTGCCTATCGCCGTACACGAATTCCTGTACCCCTTGATGCAAGGCTACGACTCCGTTGCCCTGAAATCCGACCTCGAACTCGGTGGCACCGACCAGAAATTCAACCTGCTCGTCGGCCGCGAATTGCAAAAAGAATACGGCCAGGCCCCCCAGTGCGTCCTGACCATGCCACTGCTCGAAGGCACCGACGGCGTCGAAAAAATGTCCAAATCCAAGGGCAACTACATCGGCATCTCAGAAAGCCCCGACTCCATGTTCGGCAAACTGATGTCCATCTCCGACGTCCTCATGTGGCGCTACTTCGAGCTGCTCTCCTTCCGCTCGCTCGACGACATCGCAGCCCTGAAAGCCAGCATCGACGCCGGCGCCAACCCGCGCGACATCAAATTCGCCCTGGGCCAGGAAATCGTCGCCCGATTCCACTCAAAACAGGCCGCCGAATCCGCGCTGGCCAACTTCCAGGCGCGCTTTCGTGATGGCGTCGTGCCGGAGGACATGCCCGAAGTCAACGTCGCCGGCGCTCCGCTTGGTATCCTTAAAGTTCTGCGCGAAGCCGGACTCGTCGCCTCCGGCGCCGAAGCACAGCGTAACGTCGAACAAGGTGGCGTACGCGTCAACGGCGATCGGATCGAAGACAAATCGTTGCAATTACAAGCCGGTTCTTATGTCATCCAAGTAGGCAAGCGGAAGTTCGCTCGTGTTAACTTGGCTGGGTAAGAAGCGCCCAACGCCTTGCTGGAGTACGACATGAAACTTTCGAGTTTATCTTTTTCCGATAACGAGTCGATTCCCGATCGCTACGCATTCGGCAAGATCGACGACCAGTCGCACGTCGCCCTCGCGGAAAACTTCAATCCCCAGTTCTCCTGGGGCGAGGTTCCCGACGGCACCCAATCGTTCGTCCTGATCTGCCACGATCCCGACGTGCCCTCCAAACCCGACGACGTCAATCTGGAAGGACGGACCGTTCCCGCCAGCCTGTCGCGCGTAGACTTTTTCCATTGGGTCCTGATCGACCTCGACGCCGAGCTGCGCGAAATCGGCGAAGGCACCTTCTCCAACGGCATCACACCGCGCGGCAAAGGTGGCCCCCTGGCTCCCAACGACGCGCGCCAAGGGATCAACGACTACACCACCTGGTTCGCCGCCGACCGCGACATGAATGGCGATTACTTCGGCTACGATGGCCCGTGCCCCCCTTGGAACGATGAGATCCTCCATCGCTACGTCTTTACTCTGTATGCCCTGGATGTCCCCAAACTCGGCGTACAAGGCAACTTCAACGGTAACGACGTCCTAAAGGCCATGCAGGGCCACATCCTGGCCCAATCCAGCCTGACCGGCACTTACACCCTCAACCCCGACCTGGCCCCCAAACAGATCGGCAGCACCGCCACCTGACAATCAACACATTGCCCGTCAGGCAAAGCATGCCTTCCCCAGGCATGCTGCGGTCGCAGCACAGCGGCGAGCTGAGGTAGAGAGCACAAGGCAAACACCAGCAGTGAGCCCGGATCGAGCACAAGGAGGCAAGCAATCACTGTGAGTTTCTGTCGGGTGTAAAGGCTACGCTGGCCCAATCGCGTCGGCTCGGCCCAACCAGGGGCCTCGGCCCCGCTACGCGGGGCTGCCCGACGCTCAAAGGGCCAGCGTAGCCTTTACACCCGACAGAAACGCCTTACAGAGAGAGACAGCCTCCCCCGCGTCAAATCCTCTGCATGAAATCTCCTCATACTCAAATTGAGCCCTCCCGCAAGTCGATCGACATTGCCCGCTATTGACGTCTCTCCCAGCCGGATTTTGCGGAAAATCAACAGGCTAGGCCAGAACGCAAGCACTCCTGTCGCGGTAAACTACTAGTCATCCGTCATTCCCATCCTTACGCCTCAGGAACCTCCATGTTCGACCGCAAACTGACCCTGTCCCAGGTAGACCCCGACGTCTGGGCCGCTATCCAGAAAGAAGACGTCCGCCAGGAACAGCATATCGAGCTGATCGCTTCGGAAAACTACGCCAGCCCCGCTGTCATGCAAGCCCAAGGCACGCAACTGACCAACAAATACGCGGAAGGCTACCCGGGCAAACGCTACTACGGTGGGTGCGAATACGTCGACGTGGTTGAGCAACTCGCGATCGATCGCCTGAAAGAAATCTTTGGCGCCGAAGCCGCGAACGTCCAGCCCAACTCCGGCTCCCAGGCCAACCAGGGCGTCTACATGGCCGTCCTCAAGCCGGGCGACACCGTGCTGGGCATGAGCCTGGCCGAAGGCGGTCACCTGACCCACGGCGCCTCCGTCAACGCCTCCGGAAAACTGTACAACTTCGTCTCCTACGGTCTGGACGCCGACGAAGTCCTCGACTACGAACAAGTCGAACAACTCGCCAAAGAACACAAACCCAAGCTCATCGTCGCTGGCGCATCGGCCTACGCCCTGCGCATTGACTTCGAGCGCATGGCACAGATTGCTCACGACAATGGCGCGCTGCTGATGGTCGACATCGCGCACTACGCCGGTCTGGTCGCCGGTGGCGTCTACCCCAATCCCTTCCCGCACGCCGACTTCGTCACCTCCACCACGCACAAATCCTTGCGCGGCCCGCGTGGTGGCGTGATCATGATGAAGGCTGAATACGAGAAAATCATCAATTCCGCGATTTTCCCCGGCATACAGGGCGGCCCTTTGATGCACGTCATTGCCGCCAAGGCCGTCGCCTTCAAGGAAGCCCTCCAGCCCGAATTCAAACAGTACGCCGAACAAGTCGCCAAAAACGCCAAAGTCCTGGCCGAAACCCTGGTCAAGCGTGGGCTGCGTATCGTGTCAGGTCGCACCGAAAGCCACCTCATGCTGGTCGACCTGCGCCCCAAGGGCATCACCGGCAAAGAAGCCGAAGCCGTACTGGGCCAAGCACACATTACCGTCAACAAAAACGCCATCCCCAACGATCCCGAAAAACCCTTCGTGACCAGCGGTATTCGTCTGGGCACGCCGGCCATGACCACCCGTGGTTTCACCGAAGCCGACGCGGAGCTCACCGGCAACCTGATCGCCGACGTGCTCGACAATCCGCGTGACGAAGCCAACATCGCTGCCGTCCGCGCCCGCGTCAACGAACTGACCGCGCGTCTGCCGGTATACGGCTAAAAAGCGCTCGCTGGCGCCCGCTTAAACCCGGCGCCACAGCCTTGGGCCAAGCTGAACCATCCGCCAAAAGCGGACCCGGCCAGCTTGGCCGCGTCGTCTCCTGGCGTATATTTGCATCGCTTGCACCGCATAACCCTGCAAGCGTCATTACAATACGGCGACTGAGTTGAGCTGGGGGACGCATCATGAAATGCCCATTCTGCGGCAATGCCGATACCCAGGTGGTAGATAGCCGGGTATCCGAAGAAGGCGATACCATTCGCCGTCGCCGCCGTTGTCCGGCCTGTGACAAACGCTTCACCACCTACGAGCGCATCGAGTTGGCTATGCCGTCCGTGGTCAAGCGCAACGGCAGTCGTAGTGATTACGACGCCTCCAAGCTGCGCGCCAGCCTGTCCCTGTCCCTGCGCAAACGCCCCATCAGCACCGGCGAGGTCGACAGCGTCGTCGCCCGCATCGAAGAAACCCTGCTTGCCAGTGGTCAGCGCGAGATCTCGACCGAGCGCATTGGTGAGCTTGTCATGGTCGAGCTCAAAAAACTCGACAAAGTCGCCTACGTGCGCTTTGCCTCCGTCTACAAAAATTTCGAAGACATCGGCGAATTCGTCGAAGCCATTCGAGAAATGCAGGGCCCCATGCTGCCTGGCAAATTGCGTCGCAAATAATCCGGCCGACGCCCCGAGCGCGGCACGCCGTATCGGGACACAGCGCACCGTGTAGATTACACACGCCGAGCATACAATTGCAGGCGTGACTTCAATGACCGACACCGACGACATCAAATGGATGCGCCACGCGCTGGCGCTGGCCCGCGGCGTGATGAACACGACGACCCCCAACCCCAGGGTGGGCTGCGTCATCGTGCGAGACGGCCGCATCCTTGGCGAAGGGGCCACTCAGCCCCCAGGCGGGCCGCATGCCGAGATCTGCGCCCTGCGCGACGCCGCCGTACGCGGCGAATCTGTCCGGGACGCCACGCTATATGTGACCCTTGAGCCGTGTAGCCATTTTGGGCGCACGCCACCCTGTGTCGATGCGGTGATCGCTGCGCAGCCCGCTCGCGTCGTGATCGCCATGGGTGACCCGAACCCTCAAGTCAACGGCCAAGGCCTGGCGCGTTTGCAAGCAGCCGGCATCTCCGTGATCACGGGCGTTTGCACCGAAGAGTCCCTGGAAATCAATGCGGGATTTGTTGCCCGCATGAGCCGTGGCACGCCCTGGGTCTGGGTCAAAATGGCTGCATCGCTCGATGGGCGCAGTGCCCTGCATAACGGTGTATCGCAATGGATTACCGGTGAAGACGCCCGTGCCGATGGCCATGCCTGGCGCGCACGCAGTTGCATCGTCTTGACAGGAATGGGGACACTGCTCAAAGACAACCCGCGACTCAACGTACGCAGTGTGTCCACCACGCGTCCCCCTCGTCGGGCGATTATCGATGGGCGTTTCGAGGTTCCCGAAAATGCCCTGTTGTTTGACAGTGCCCATGTCGACGGGGTGGAAACGCTGATCTTCACCGCCCAGCCCGATGCCGCGTCGTCCGGTAAAGCCGCACGCTTGGCCCAGCGCAATGTACGCGTCATTGCTCTGCCTTCGGCAGTGGCCGATCGTGTCGACTTGCCTGCCATGATGCATTGGCTGGGCCGTCACGAGATCAACGAAGTGCACGTCGAGGCCGGTGCCGGTCTGGGTGGGGCGCTCGTCTCGGCAGGTTGTGTTGATGAGTTGCTGGTGTATCTCGCACCCGTATTGCTGGGTGACGCGGCGGGCATGCTCAAATTACCGATGATCGAACATCTGGATAGCGCGCGCCGGTTTGCTTTCACCGACGTGGCGCGCGTCGGTGCGGATCTACGCCTGCGTGCACGAGATGCCGCACGCTGGCAGGCCCTGCATCATGCGATCATGAGTCAAAAAGCATAAGGCGTTAACGCACTGACGAGCTACAGGGGTAAATCCCCATACTGAAGGAAAACCCATTCTATGTTTACTGGTTTGGTCGCGGCGGTTGGCCGCATCGTTCACCTGGCGCCTTTGGCAGACACCCAACAAGGGGGTGTACGGTTGGATATCGAGGCGGGCGAGCTTAATCTTGATGATGTGGGCATTGGCGATTCGATCGCCGTGCAAGGGGCCTGCATGACCGTGGTTGCGTTGCAAGCGCGGCGTTTTCAGGTCGACGTTTCGCGAGAAAGCCTGAACCTCACTGTCGGCCTGGATCGCGCTGGCGACGTCAATCTCGAAAAGTCACTGCGCGTCGGCGATCAGATCGGCGGCCACCTCGTATCGGGTCACGTCGATGGCATGGGTGAGGTGCTGAGCTTTGATAAGGTGGGGGAATCCCGAGAGCTCGTGATTCGCGTCCCCGCGCATTTGGCGCGCTTTCTGGCCTATAAAGGGTCGATCACCGTCAACGGTATCAGCCTGACCGTGAATCGGGTCACCGATGTGGTCGATGGCTGCGACATCAGTATCAACGTGATTCCGCATACGCAGGCCGTAACGACACTGCGCACGGTTAAATCAGGGGATCGCGTCAATCTCGAAGTCGATACGATTGCGCGCTACGTGGAACGCATGCTGAGCGCCAAACCGCAGACCTAATGCGCTATGGCCGCACCATCAGCGCGCGTCGCGTGCGCTGATGGTGCGGCGACGTCCTTCATGCGCCCATTTTGATATGCACTGAAACGTGCATTACCTGCGTTCACATGATTTTGATGATTCTTTGCTTGATTCAAGGAACTTGTTCCGGGATGCTATAGCCTAACCGTAAACGAGCCCATCAACCCCATTCTATGGTGTGTGGCGAAAGCAACATATCAAGATGATGTGCATAACTCCATTACGATAAAGTCTAGCGACTTTGGAAAATGAGGAACACAATGGGATAACGGACTCGTTAACAGACATGCGCTGTAGGAGGTTATCCGTGCAAAACATCGTCGAAGGCTTCAAGTCGCTATACGCGCAAGACCAGGAAACCGAGCTTTCCCTTGAGGAATATCTTGAGCTGGTCAGAAGCGATCCCATGTCTTATGCCAGCCCTGCCGAACGCATGCTGGCGGCGATAGGCGAGCCAGAACTCATCGATACCCGCAACGATCAGCGGTTGTCCCGGTTGTTCTCCAATCGGGTCGTGCGGCGCTATCCCGCTTTTAAAGAGTTTTTCGGGCTCGAAGAAGTCGTCGACCAGATCGTGGCTTTCTTCAAGCATGCGGCTCAGGGCCTCGAGGAACGCAAGCAGATCCTATATCTGCTCGGACCCGTCGGTGGTGGCAAATCCTCCATCGCCGAGCGTCTGAAAGTACTGATGGAAAGCTATCCCATCTACGCACTCAAGGGGTCGCCCATCCATGAGTCTCCGCTGGGCCTGTTCCATCCGGATCGATTCGGCGACATGCTCGAAACAGAATACGGCGTGCCGCGCCGCTATCTCAGCGGCATCATGTCGCCCTGGGCAATCAAGCGCCTAAAAGAATTTGACGGCGATATTTCGCAGTTCCGCGTGGTGCGCCTGACGCCATCGGTCTTGCGCCAAGTGGCGATCGCCAAGACTGAGCCCGGCGATGAAAATAACCAGGATATTTCTTCCCTGGTGGGCAAGGTCGACATCCGCAAGCTTGATCGCCATTCACAAGACGACCCTGATGCCTACAGCTACTCAGGGGGCCTTTGCCTGGCGAACCAGGGTTTGCTCGAATTTGTCGAGATGTTCAAAGCGCCTATCAAGATGTTGCATCCGTTGCTGACCGCGACACAGGAAGGTAACTTCAAGGGCACCGAAGGGTTCTCCGCCATTCCGTTTAATGGGCTGATTCTCGCGCACTCCAACGAATCCGAGTGGCAAACCTTCCGCAACAACAAGCACAACGAGGCATTCCTCGACCGTATCTATATCGTCAAGGTGCCGTACTGCTTGCAGGTGACCGAAGAAATCGAGATCTACAACAAGCTCTTGCGCAATAGCTCGCTGGCGAAGGCGCCGTGCGCGCCCGGCACGCTGGACACGATGGCGCAGTTCTCGGTATTGACCCGGCTGAAAGAACCCGAAAACTCCAGCATCTATTCCAAGTTGCGGGTGTATGACGGCGAGACCCTGAAAGACGTCGATCCCAAAGCCAAGGCGTTGCAGGAATACAAAGACTACGCCGGCACCGACGAAGGCATGACCGGGGTTTCCACCCGCTTCGCCTACAAGATCCTGTCCAGCGTCTTTAATCACGATCAGACCGAGATCGCGGCGAACCCAGTGCACCTGATGTATGTGTTGGAGCAACGCATCGCTCGCGAAGACTACCCCGAGGACGTCCGCCGTCGTTATCTGGATTTCATCAAGGGGTATCTGGCGCCGCGCTACGCCGAGTTCATTGGCAAGGAAATCCAGACTGCTTACCTGGAATCTTATTCCGAGTACGGACAAAATATTTTCGACCGCTATGTCACCTTTGCCGACTGCTGGATTCAGGACGAGGAGTTCCGCGACCCCGAAACCGGCGAGAGCTTTGATCGCAGCGCATTGAATGACGAGCTCGAAAAAATCGAAAAACCCGCGGGTATCGCCAACCCCAAAGATTTCCGCAACGAGATTGTTAACTTCGTATTGCGGGCGCGTGCCAATAACGCGGGCCGCAATCCGACCTGGACCAGCTACGAAAAGCTGCGCGAAGTCATCGAGAAAAAAATGTTCTCGAACACCGAAGACTTGCTGCCGGTTATCTCTTTCAACGCCAAAGCTTCTGCCGAAGACAGATCCAAGCATCAAAGTTTTGTCGACCGCATGGTGGATAAGGGCTATACCGAGAAACAAGTGCGCTTGCTGTGCGAATGGTACCTGCGAGTGAGGAAATCTTCCTGAGCGAGGTGAATCATGAATTCACTGATCGACCGGCGTCTAAATGGCCGCAATAAAAGCGCGGTCAACCGGGAACGCTTTCTCAGGCGATACAAAGACCAGATCCGCAAGGCCGTGCAGGATATGGTGCGCGAGCGGTCCATCGAAGACATGGACCAAGGCGGGGAAATCAACCTGCCCGCTCGCGATATCTCCGAGCCCCATTTCAGGCACGGCCAGGGTGGCGATCGCGAACTGGTGCATCCGGGCAATCGCGAGTTTGTCAAAGGCGACACGTTCCAGCGGCCTAGAGGCGGGCAGGGCGAGGGCGGCTCCGAGCCGGGCGAAGGTGAGTCGGTGGATCAGTTCACCTTTAGCCTGTCGCGCGCCGAGTTCCTGAACCTGTTTTTCGAAGACCTGGAGCTGCCGCACTTGATACGCACCCAGCTGGGTGATGTCGAGCAAAGAAAATGGCAGCGCGCGGGCTACACCACTACAGGCTCGCCGAGTTTGCTGAGTGTCAGCCGTACCCTCAAGGCGTCCTTGTCTCGCCGCGTGGCGCTCACGGTTGCCGCCCGTGCCGCGCTCGAGGCCGCCCAGGCCAAGCTGGATGCCGCCATTGCGGCCAACGCCCCGCAAGCCGAGATTGATGCCCTCACGCAGGAGGTCGAGGACTGCCAGAAACGGTTGGATAACGTGCCCTTTCTCGACGATCTGGATCTGCGCTACCGCAACCGGATATCCGTGGCAATGCCCATGGCTCGGGCGGTGATGTTTTGCTTGATGGATGTCTCGGGCTCTATGGACGAGGGTAAGAAGGATCTGGCCAAGCGCTTCTTTACGCTGTTGTACCTATTCTTGTCGCGCAAATATGAGCACGTCGATGTGGTGTTCATCCGTCATACCGACAATGCGGAGGAAGTCGACGAACAGACATTTTTTTACGACCCCAAGAGTGGCGGCACCATTGTGCTGTCGGCGCTCGAGTTGATGCATGAGATCGTACAGAAACGCTACCCGCCCAGCGCCTGGAATGTGTACGGCGCGCAGGCCAGTGATGGTGACTCGTTTGGGGCTGACGCCGGGAAAAGCGCGCGGTTCCTGGCCGACAACCTGTTGCCGGCGACGCGCTATTTTGCCTACATCGAAGTCCCCGATTCACCCGAGGCCCGAAAAAGCAGTCTATGGGCAGAGTACGAGCAAAAGATGGCGGAGCATTTCGTGATGCGCCGGATCTGCGACCGCGGAGAGATCTATCCCGTGTTCCATGATCTGTTTAAAAAGGAGCCAGCATGAACGCGATCGCAGGTTCTCGTGCCGAGCTGGAGGCTCTCAAAGGCGGTGGGCCCATTTCTGACGGGTCCGAATGGACCTTCGAGTTGATCCAGCGCTATGACGAAGCCATCTCCGAGGTGGCCGAAGAGTTCGGCCTGGACACATATCCCAACCAGATCGAGGTCATCACCTCCGAGCAGATGCTGGACGCGTACGCGTCTGCAGGGCTGCCTATCGGCTACGCACACTGGTCATATGGCAAGGAATTCATCCGCAACGAGCAGTTCTATCGTCGCGGTATGCAAGGGCTGGCCTATGAAATCGTGATCAACTCCAACCCCTGCATTGCCTATTTGATGGAAGAAAACTCCATGCCGATGCAGGCGCTGGTGATTGCGCATGCCTGCTATGGGCACAACTCGTTCTTCAAGGGCAATTACCTGTTTCGCCAATGGACCGACGCGGACAGTATCCTGGATTATCTTGTTTTTGCGCGCAAGTACGTGATGGACTGCGAAAGCCGCTACGGTATCGATGCGGTCGAAGCGCTGCTGGATTCCTGCCATGCTTTGATGCCGCACGGGGTCGATCGCTACAAGCGTCCCGCGCCGGTCTCCTACAAAGAGGAAGCGCAGCGTCAGGCCGAGCGGGCGGAGCATGCGCGTTTGCAATACAACGATCTGTGGCGCACGCTGCCGCGCGTCGAGGCGGATCCGGCAGAGGAAAAACGCCGCGTGGTGTTTCCCCCCGAGCCCGAAGAAAACCTGTTGTATTTCATCGAGAAACACTCACCCAAGCTCGAACCGTGGCAGAAAGAGCTTGTGCGCATCGTTCGTAAAATCGCGCAGTATTTCTATCCGCAGGGACAAACCAAAGTCATGAACGAGGGGTGGGCCACTTTCTGGCACTACACCATTCTGAATCGCCTGCACGAAAAGGGCCTGGTGACAGACGGCTTCATGATGGAGTTCTTGCAAAGCCACACCAACGTGGTCAGCCAGCGCGGTTTCGACGAGCGCGGTTATAGCGGTATTAATCCCTACGCATTGGGCTTTGCCATGATGCAGGACATCCGCCGCATCTGCGAGTCCCCCACCGAAGAGGACCGCAAGTGGTTCCCCGACATTGCGGGCAGCGACTGGATCAAGACGCTGGACTTTGCCATGCGGAATTTCAAGGACGAGTCCTTCATCTCGCAATACCTGTCGCCGCGTCTGATCCGTGAATTCCATTTCTTTGCCATTGCCGATCATGAGGCGAATCCTGTGCTCGAGGTCGCCGCTATTCATGACGATGAGGGCTATCGTCAGATTCGCAAATTATTGGCCGAGCAACATAATCGCGACAATCAGGTGCCAGATATCCAGATCGTGCGTTATCGCCGCGAATCCGATCGTTCGCTCGTGCTGCGGCACCTGCGTGCCCGGGGGCGGCCATTAGTCGCCGAAGACGCGGATCAGGTCATGAAACACCTGAGCCGCTTGTGGGGCTTCAAAGTGCGGCTCGAGGACACTGAACCCGACGGCACCGTGAATTCATACCGCGAGCTGGGAGCGGCATCTCCGTATCGCGAGACAAACTGAACGTTTGGTCCGTTTGTCACGGGGCACCCCTATAATCCGGACCAGTCTTGCGTTTGCTTTGTCATCGCACGCAGGCAGGCCTGTCGCCCGCTTGCGTACCGGAGTTGCTATTGCCCGAATCCGCCGAAAATTTCGTTTCCGCCGAACTGGTTGCCGTCATCGTGGCAGTCACCCAGGGAGAGCCACGTGTCCTGGTACGCACGGCCGATCCTGCCAACGGCGCGCGTGCGAAATTCGGTGGCTTGCCGTCGGGGGCCTTTCAGCCAGGCCATCGATCCTTGCAGGCGGGTATGCGCACCTGGGTAGAGACGCAGACGCACCATCCCCTCGGCTATGTCGAGCAGTTGTACACCTTCGCCGACCACGATCGTTTCGACGACGCGGGCCCGCGCGCTATCTCGGTCAGCTATCTCTGCCTGACCAGAGAGGGTACAGCGACGGGCGCGACGCCTGCCGCGTGGCAGGATTGGTATCGCTACTTTCCCTGGGAGGACAAGCGCGTCAACGAGCCTGCCGTGCTGACCGACGTGATCGTGCCGCGCTTGCGCGAGTGGGTCGCCAATACGCGAGATAGCGAGTTGCGTGCATTGCGCGTGCAGCGCCTGGCGCTGGTGTTTGGGCTGGATGGCGCACCGTGGAACGAAGACATGGTGCTGCAACGCTACGAACTCATGTACGAAGCCGGGCTGGTGACCGAGGCCGCACGGCATACGCCTGCGGCGGCACGCGATGCCGTGCCGGGCGACGCCATGCGCAATGATCATCGCCGTATTCTGGCCACCGGCATCGCGCGTTTGCGCGCCAAGATCAAATATCGACCGGTGGTTTTTGAACTATTGCCTCCCGCGTTCACTTTGCTGCAGCTGCAGCAAACGGTCGAGGCCCTGGCGGGACGCGACTTGCACAAACAAAATTTCCGCCGCCAGGTAGAGCAGCAGGATCTGGTCGAAGAAACCGGCGAGATGGCGGTCGGCACGGCGGGCCGGCCCGCTAAATTATTCCGGTTTCGTCGCGATCTGCTAGCCGAACGCGCGATCGCGGGCAGCAAGTTGCCGCTCTCGCGGCAGGCCTGAAGAAAGATAAGGGCCCGCATCCAGTCAGAATCGGGCATCGCAGCTCTAGAACTGGACCATGCGCCGGCGAGCCTGCCACAGCAATGCCATCAGTACGCCGGTTACTGGCAGCAGGTTACCCAGCAGCACCGGCATCGCGCTGGCTGACAAGGACGAAACCATACGAAACAGCGGAATCTGCGCGTAATCTTGCGGCGCGAGCCCGCGGTAGCTCATGACGCGCGGGACGAAGAAGTCGCGCCATGTTTGTTCGTAGTGGTCCACTGCGTCCATGAAGGCCGTATGATGCGCCGCGCTGATGCCGGCCAGATAATCGGAAGCCTGCAGCAGTGCCATGGGTGGCGACAACCAGGCCCAGCGCTCCAGAAAAGCTGCCTGCGCCAGCCGCTGCTGGTCGAAGCGGCGCATGAAGGGACGGATTTGTTCATCCTGGTACGCAAACCGTGGCAGGAACGTCACCGGCCAGGTGTGCCCGCTGGCAACCCGCGATGCCGCATCGGGATGGTCGGCATACCAGGCCTTGAGGAGTTCAGGCATGCGCACTTCTGCATCCTGCTGGGCCCGTCGTAGTTCCACAATCGCTGCCAGGCGCGAAGGCATCGGATGCCGCGCGGCGGCCAGCGTTTCCAGGCCGGCGGGCACGGCATAGGTCAACAACAACCAGACGATCAGGCCGGTCAAAAGCGATGCGGCGGATGAAATCGGCCATCGCGCAAGCGCGCCGCATAACGCTATCCAGAATCCCGTGTAGGCAGCCAGGCACAGCGTCCACCACAGCACGCCCTGCCAGGCAGCCAGGCCCGCATCACTGGTCATGGCCAAGCCACATGCCAAGCCGGCGGGCAGCCACAATGCGGCCGCACGAATAGCCAGTGCGGCATGGAAGGCTTGCCATGGGCGTGCCGTCTGGGCACACGACGTGCGCCAGATGCCGCGTTCGCGATCTTCCTGTACCGCGCCAGCGCACCAGCCGATCGCCATCAGGGGTATCAGCAGCGCCACCACCGCCGCCAGATCCAGTGCGCCGTACTGTGCCAGCATCGGGTTCGATAGTGTGTCGCTGCGGCGTCCGTCCGCATAGCGGCTTTCCACGGAGACGGCGATGCGGGTGTTCAGCGTGTGGTACGGTGACAGGCTGAGCGCCAAACCCGGACCGGGAGGCAACTGGGCTCGCCCGGCCATGGAACGGCCCAAGGAGAAAGCCTGCATAGCGGCGCGTTTGGGGTCGGTGGTAGCATCGTCGCTCGCGGTGTCGCTCCGTGCTTGCTGAATCAGGACGTTGCGCGTCGTGGCGTCCTGGGCATTGGCTTGCCGCTGTTCTTGGGCGCCATGGGTGGACCATAGCGCGCATAGCGCCAGGACGGCGCAGTAGACGATCAATATCGTTATGGTCGCGCGGCTACGACGAAAGCGTAGCCACTCGGCCCAGAAGATCAGCCTCATGGTTGCCACCGTCGCGCTGCCACACCCAACAGGCCGATGGCGGCCGCGGTCCAGCCCGCTAGCAGTATAAGGTCCGGCCAAGCGGTCCGCATGGTGAATCCTATCGATGGCGGGGTGTAGCGGAACGGGCGCACACTTTGCCAGATCGAATCGGCCGCATACTGGGTTTCATACGAGACTTGTCCGTGCGTATGGGTCATGTCCCATTCATCGATTGCCGTATTGAAGGCTTGGCGGTATTGCTCGGCCTGCTCTTCAAAGTGGCGTTGATGGGCCAGCGACGTGCCGGATAGTGCCGCCGACGTTGCCGCCAGCGGGATGGCCGGGCTGAATACACTGGCCCAGCGCAGTAGACGCTGTTGCCGCATATAGCGTGTCCATAGTGCATCGAAATGATGGGCGTGCACCTTGTCCGCATAAGCATCGCGCAGCAGGCGCCGCGCGGCGTTCACACCAATCGGTACTTGGCTCAGCGATGCAACGCCATACTGACGCAGCAGGCCGGCTTCGAACTTGCGCACCTGGGTGGGCAGATCGGGATCGCCCGGCAAGCCATGCTTATAGTCATGTGCAATGGCGGCCCAGAACTGGCTGGCAGAAGGCAGGGGAACGCTCCCTTTCGCGATAGCGCTGGCCGCGCGCGGCGCCGCGAGTACGAAGACCGCCCACACCACGACCAGTACGAACAGCGCGCTGCGCCCGCCCGTGCTGAGCGCGCCGACGGCCAGACCGAGCGCCGCGGTGATGAGGTAGTAGAGTAGGTAGACCGCGGCCAATCCGGCGATGCGGGGCAGCAGGGCGGCCGACGCCGGATCCCGGATGGCGCCGACGGCCAGCAAGGCAAATACCGGCAGGAATACCGCCACCAGGCAGGCAGCGATGGCCAGCAGCTTGCCCGCAAGAAGTGCGCGATTCGAAACTCCCATGCTTTGCAGCATGCGCAGGCTGCCTTGCTCACGTTCCTGCGTGGCCTGGCTGAAAGCCAGCGCCATGATCAGCAAGGGAAAAAGACTGGCCAAGAGAAAGGCCGGGGTGATATAGCCGAAGCGGGAGCCGGGCCCGCCGTCGGCGGTCGGATTGAAGCGGGCCATGTTGCGGCGATGGGGTTCCAACCAGAGGGCTTGTCCCACATGCGGTTCAATGCCTGGGTCAAAGGCCGACAAGGACACGTCGGGTCGGAACACGTACATGCCGAAATGCGCGCCGCGGTGTGGATGCTTGATGCCCTGCTTGTCCCATTGCGCACGGGTAGTTTCCCCGATTTCCGTGCGCTCGGCCTGCTGGCGCTGTTGCTGCCCCAGCGCGGCCACGTACAGCATGGCCCACATGGCAAGCAGGCCCAGCCCCAGGATCAATACACGTCGGTCGCGACAAAGCGCGAGCAATTCTTTGCGGACAATGATGGCAATCATGGCATGCCCCGGGCGTGGGCCAGATACGTCGCTTCCAGTTCTGCATGGCTGACGCGATGTGCGTCGAACTCTTCCAGCAGGCGGCCGGCCCGCATGATGCCGATGCGATCGGCCACCTGGAGTGCGTTGAACAAATCATGCGTGGCCATGAGAATGCCCAGACCATCGCGCGCGGCGCGCTGCAGTTGTGTCGAGAAATCGTTGGTGGCGGCGGGATCCAGGCCCGAAGTGGGTTCGTCCAGCAGCATGGCGACGGCGCCTTTCGCATAGGCAATCGCCAGCCCGACTTTTTGTCGCATGCCTTTGGAATAGCGCTGCACCCGCACGCCATGCGCATCGAGTTGCAGGCCGGCTTGGGCCAACCGCGCCGCCGCTTCGTTGGCGGACAAGCGCAGCCCGGCCAGTGCGCAGAAGTAGCGTAGGTTTTCCAGGCCAGTCAGGTATGGGTACAGTGCGACATTTTCAGGCAGATAAGACACACGGTCCCGAGCGGCTTCCGGTTGCTGGTCGACACGCCGCCCGCCGACATAGATTTCGCCGGCGGCGGGTCGTACGAAGCCCAGGAAGACGCTCAACGTCGTGGTCTTGCCCGCACCATTGCCGCCCAGCAAGGCATAGATGCAGCCGGCGGGCACGGTCAGGCAGAGACGGTCGATGGCCCGTTTTGCGCCGAAGTTCACGGTCAAGTCGTGCGTTTGCAGTGCAGCGGGTATCGTCATGTTTCGCTGCGCCACGTCAGAAGAAATAACGCATATTCACGCCAACCAGATGCTTGGGTTGCGGCGCGATCCACAGGCCCGCGCTAGTGGCGTAGGCGGCTTCGCTCGCGTAGCGATGCGGCTGCAAGATCCAGTAGGCCGACAGTTGATAGTCCTGGTAGTCGTAGGTGGCCCGAAAGTCGTAGCGAGTGTAGGTGGGCATGGTTTTTTCAGCCAGTGGCGACCCGCTGTAGTACGGAATGTCACGCGTCAGGTAAGCATCGGCGTTCAGGGTGATCCGGCCACCCGCCAGCGGCGTGCCGTATTCCAGGCCAGCCTTGATGATGTCTTTGGGCACGGATAGTCGCGCCCCGGTGCCTGGCAACGGATTCTTGATCTCGGCCTCGATGATGCGGCCGTAGCTGGCATATACGCTGAAGCCCGGATTGAAGCGGTAGCGCGCTTCCAGTTCGAAACCTTTGCGGGTGGTCTCGCCCACCGATGAATACGTATCGGGCGCGGTCAGCACGATCTCGTCTTCATTCTCGGTGTAGTACACGGCGCCGGCAATGGCCCAGTTCTCGCTTGGTGATGCGGTAAATCCCAGATCGTACGATCGGACCTTGGAAGGCGCGATCGAGGTATTGGCCACCCCGCCCGGTGCGCCTAGCGGCCCCAGCGTGCCGCTAGGGCTGATTTGCTGCGCCGCTGGTGAGCGAAAGCCTTCTGCCATGTTTGCATAGATATCCAGGGCGGGTAACGCGCTCCACACAAAACCGAGTTTCGGTGTCACGACGGAGTCGCGATAGCGGGTCGACGCGTCGGGTAGCTTGCGGTTTTCGATGTCATAGTCGAACGCGTCGTAGCGCAGGCCCGCCAGCAGTTTCAGGTTCTCCATTGGTTTGTACTGCCCTTGGGCAAATAAGCCGTACGTGACCAGGTCCATGTTCAAGTTGACCAGGTAGTTGTCGGTAGGATCGCCGTTCGCATAGCGCTGGCGAATGCCATCGCCTTTGTCGCGGCGGAAATCGGCGCCTACGAACAACGCCGCCTTGTCGCCAAAGACGAAGTTGTTGGCGATGCGACCGCCCGCGAAATACCGGTCGTCGCTGCCTACGTTGTGCTGGTCCACCCCGGATGCGGCGCCACGCTCGCGCTTCAGTTGCTGCGCGTACAAAGTGGTATAGAAGCCGGCCTCGCTATTGAGCGGACTGCGATTGAACACGAGGCCAGTCTGCGTATTCTTGCCGAACGCCGGCGTGTCGTACTGCACGTCGCGGAAACCGGCCGCTCCGGACTTCAGATCCGAATACAGCAAATAGCCCGCGGCGTGGTAGCGTGCATGGTAGTGGTTGACGCTCAGACTGTAGCGCCCGCCTTCATAAGGCATCGACAGTTTCCAGAAAAAATTCTGACGCTCGGTGTTGGCGTCATCGCGGTAGCTGTCGGCGCGATAGACATCGGCCACGAAAAGGGATTGGATGTCTTTGTACTGGCCCGAATGGACCAACGTCGCGCGCTGCCCGCCATAGCTTTCAACCGTCGCGCCGATGCTGGACGGAACCTCGTCCCAAGGCGAACTGATGTCGATCGCGCCAGCACGATTCTGGTCGCCGTACAGGGCCGATACAGGGCCTTTGATCACGGTGATATTGCCGATCATGTCGGGAGTCAACCATTCCAGATAGGCCGGCCCGTGCCCCGCTCCGGCTTCGCTGGAAGGCAGGTTTTGCGGTACGCCGTCCACGTACACCGCGGTGTCCGCCCCATGCGTGCCCTGGGTAGCGAAGCCGCGCATCCTGAAGCCGTTGCCGGTATCACCCTGATCGATGTTGTTGGCCACCACCCCGGGCACGCGCCGGAATACGTTCGAGATGTCACGGCCCACATTGATGGTTTGGAGTTCGGACGGCGTAATGACTGTCATGGCCGCGGGCAAACCGGTGCTGTCCACTGTCACGCGATCTCTGGCACCCAACAATTCACGAGACACGTCTTCGCCGCTGACTTCGATAGGGGCGAGCGTCGTCGTCGCGGGCGGTGGCTCATTGGACGGCGCGCCTGAGATTCCCTCGGTTGCGTTCGCTTCGCCAGATGTCAAGCCGGCAGCCACGGCGAAGGCGGCAAAGGCGGGACGCCAAGGAGCGCTGCGAGCAGGAGTGATACTGAGAGGAGGCGTAGACATATTGTTCGGTTTGGTTCGAGCCCAGAGGGGATATATAGAAAAGAAATGTTATATCATAACAATATTGATGAAAAACCCGCCCCGCTTCGCCGTGAAACACCTCCCGCATCCGCCCTGAAACGTTCCACGCGAAAGAAACTAACAAAGAACCACACTGGCGGTTCTTTTCGCATATTCGGGAAAACCGAAGCAATGACTGTTGAGCGACCTTGTTGCTCTCCTGGCCAGGTAACGCCATCGCACCGCGATGGCGTGTCGCAGCGCACCATCGAAAGTGCTTGACACTTACTTATGCTCAAAACTAGCATAATTACTTCTTGCCTGTTTGGCGCTTTTTTTGGTTTCATAAATACTCAAAATGAGCATATTTAACTTTCCCTCCGTTCCTTCGTTGCCGGCCGTTCTTTTGGAACCGCTGGTTCGCAATGCGCTGATCGAAGATCTCGGGCGCGCGGGTGACATCACGACTGACGCCATCGTGCCTGCCGATGCCATAGCAGAAACGCGACTTGTCGCCCGTCAGGAGGGTGTGCTGGCGGGCCTGGATCTGGCGCGCATTGCCTTTGAGTTGGTGGATCCACGGATTCAATTTCAGGCCCGCCTCAATGACGGCGCCGTCTTAAGCCCCGGGGTTGAAATTGCCGTCATTAGCGGACCAGCGCGGGGCATGCTGACCGCAGAGCGCGTGGCGCTGAACTTTCTGTGTCACTTGAGCGGTGTGGCCTCGGCGACCGCGTCGATCGTGCAATCGATACGCGACTATCGCGCTCGCGTGACCTGCACCCGCAAGACTATGCCGGGCCTGCGCGCCGTTCAGAAATACGCGGTGCGAGTCGGAGGTGGCAGCAATCACCGTTTTGGTCTGGACGACGCCGTCCTGATCAAGGACAACCACATCGCGATTGCTGGCGGGGTACATCAGGCCGTTGAGCGTGCTCGCGCCGCCATCGGGCATCTGGTCAAGATCGAACTGGAGGTCGACACGCTGGCGCAACTGAGCACCGCACTGGAGGTGGGGGTAGAGGTGGTCCTGCTGGACAACATGGGACCCGAGATGCTGCGTGAGGCCGTGCGCATGGTCGATGGCCGCGCAATTACCGAGGCCTCGGGCCGCATCACCCCCGAGACCGCGCCGGCGCTGGCCGCGACGGGCGTGGATTTGATGGCCATCGGCTGGCTGACTCACAGCGCGCGCGTGCTGGACATCGGCCTGGATAGTTAACTTCAATTCCTACTTGTCTGGCGCCGTCAATCACGCGCCAAGGACGTTAAGATCATGAATCTCCCGCGACGTATCGTCATTCCTCTGCTGTCCATATTGACGGGGCTGGCAACTGCGCTGGGCCTGACGGGCTGGCTATCGGCCACCGGTCTCAACGCCCACGCTGCCGAGGTTTTCCCCAATCGCCCCATCACCATCATCGTCACGTTCCCTCCCGGCGGCGGCACGGATCTGTTGGCGCGCAAACTGGGAGCGCTGATGCAGGAGCGCCTGGGTCAATCCGTCGTGGTCGAGAACCGGCCGGGCGCCAGTGGCAACATCGGTGCGCGTGCCGTCGCCGATGCGCCGGCCGACGGATACACCTTGCTGATGGTGAACAGTTCGTTTGCGATCAACCCGGGGGTGTATGGTCATCTGGGCTTCGACCCCAAGGCGGATTTTCGCGCCGTGATCAACGTGGCATTTGTGCCATCCGTGCTGGCAGTACTGCCTGACTCTCCGTATCACACGTTGGCCGACTGGATGGCCGCGGGCCGCAAGCCACAAGCGATACTGCCGTTCGCATCCTGCGGTAACGGTACTCCTCAGCATCTGGCTGGGGAAATGCTGAAGATGAAAGCGCACCTGCCCGTGCTGCACGTGCCCTATCGCGGCTGCGGTCCGGCGTTGAATGACGTTTTGGCGGGGCAGGTGCCAATGGGTATCGTGACGGCTTCCAGCGCATCTCCGTTCTTGCAGGCCGGCCGGCTGCGCGCCTTGGCGGTGACATCGCCCGAGCGTTCCGTGTTGATGTCCGATGTGGCTACCGTGGCAGAGCAGGGCATGCCGGGTTATGAGCTGGATCAATGGCATGGACTGCTGGTACCGGCAGGCACACCCGAGGATGTCGTCGCCAAACTCAATCGCACCGTCGCGCAGATCATGAAGCGATCCGACGTACGGCGCGATTTGCTGACATTGGGATTTAGCCCGACGACCAGCACGTCTGGGGAGTTCCAGTCGCTGATCAGCCAGGATATCGACCGGTTTGCTTCGTTGACGCAGAAAATAGGTCTCAGGGCTGACTAGCGCGTTGGCGCGTGTACCGCCGCCCGCATTTACCTTGATAGGGTCGCGGCTGGAGGGCGGCGAATTTTCCGATTGATGCCCACGCCGGGCGGCGATTGAGGTAGTCTCGTCAGTTGAATTCGCAAAAATAGCTGACCCTACAGGACCGCCATGCAAATTTTTGACAGTCGCCAGACCGCTGCGGGATTGCCGTTTGATGCCTTGATCACTGCGCTGGAGCGCGTCTTCATCGAAGGCTGCAATGTGCCGCGACGGCACATTCATTCGATTCAGAGTCAGGATGGCGAGGCGACGTTGCTGCTCATGCCGGCCTGGCAGGAAAACGGCTTGCTGGGTATCAAGCATGTCACGATCTACCCCCAAAACGGTAAGCGCGGGCTGCCCGGTCTGCATTCGACCTATACGCTGTTTGATGCGTCCAATGGTGTGCCCGTCGCGGTGCTGGACGGTGATCAAATTACCGTGCGCCGTACGGCTGCGGCATCGGCGCTGGCCGCGAGATATCTCGCGCGTGCAGAGGCATCTCGCTTGCTGATCGTGGGGGCTGGCAATGTGGCCGCCGCCATCGCGCCCGCTTACGCCGCCGTGCGGGATTTGCGGCGAGTCGACGTTTGGAACATTAACCCCGATAGAGCCAAGCAATTGGTGTCCCGCCTGCGTGATGAGGGATTTCAGGCAGAGGTCGCCATCGACCTGGAGCAAGCTGTCGCCCAAGCCGATATCGTAAGCTGCGCGACGCTGTCGACCCAGCCGCTGGTGTTGCGCAAATGGTTGCGGCCCGGGACTCATCTCGACTTGATCGGCAGTTTCAAGCCGGATATGAGAGAGTCTGACGATGCGACATTCTCGGGCACCTCCGTCTTTATCGATACCGAAGAGGCCCTGGATAAATCGGGTGACCTGCTTGCGCCGATTGCGGCAGGGCTATTTGCGCGCGATCGCGTGTTGGGCACGTTGGCGGACTTGTGCCATCAACGTCATCCCGGTCGAACGTCCGACGACGAGATCACGGTGTACAAGGCGGTAGGCGCTGCCTCCGAGGATCTCGCCGCCGCGGCCCTGGTCTATCAAGGCCAGTCCGGCCAGTGACCCGCTATCGGCCCAGTTCGAAGGCGGCTTCGACCAACGGCTTTGCCCAATCTGGCGTCGCGCGCTTGATGCCCCGACTTTACGACTTCACCCACTAGGATATGTGCATGAAACCTACTCAAATTTCCGCGATCGCCCTGGCTTTCTCTGCTCTCGTTGCAGGTTCGGCTATCGCCGCGCCGCAAACCTATGTGGTAGATCCCTCCCATACGTTTCCTCATTTTTCGTATACCCACATGGGGATGTCCAAACAGACGCTCAGCTTCAAAAAGACGTCCGGGACGGTCGTGCTGGACAAAGATACCCGCGAGGCTAAGGTCGACGTCACCATCGACATGAAGTCGGTGAATACGGGTGTCGACGACTTTGATGATCACATTCGGGACGCCGATTTTTTTGACACAGCCAAGTTCCCGACGGCCACTTTCAAATCAACAAAAGTGGTCTTCGATGGTGATCGTCCGGCCAGTATCGAAGGCGATCTGACGATTAAAGGCATTACCAAGCCGATCACGCTGACCGTGACGTCCTTTTACAGCGGTGAGCATCCCATGCTGAAAAAGCCGGCGATTGGCGCTAACGCGACGGCCGTGATCAAACGCACCGAATTTAACGCGGGCAAGTATGCGCCTGCCGTGAGTGATGAAGTGACGCTGAATATCGCACTCGAAGCCGTCACCGAGTAACGCCACCGAACGGTGGCAACAACCTAAGGCGCCCTGCTATGAGTGGGTGCTGTATTCAAGGCCAATCTGACGTAGCGTGATGGTGTTCATACGTATTCAGGACGCCAGTACTTCGCCCAAGCGCTCCAGCAAGTTGCTGCGCGCCCGGACCGTGTGCTGCTCCGTCAGTTGCACCGCACGTTCGGCATTGCGGGCATTGATGGCGTCGGCAATGTCCGCGTGTTCTTGCCAGATGGAGTCGCGCTGCGCCGACGATTGCAGCACGGCGCCCATCACGCGGCGCAAATGTACCCAGTGCAGGTGGGCGCTTTCGGCGATCAGCGGATTACCGCAGGCCCGATAAACGGCGTTGTGAAAGGCAATATCCGCATCAATCATGGCCTTGATGTCGTTGCCGCGCGAAGCCTCTCGGCCCTGGGCAATCAGGCTGCTATCTATCGTGCTGCCTCGTTGCGCGGCCAGCCTGGCCGCCAGCGCATCCAGCGCACCACGGACTTCGTACAAATTGCCTATCCATTCGATATCCAATGGCGCTACCAGCACGCCACGGCCTGGCGCATCTTGTACCAGACCATCTTTTTTCAAAAGGCGAAGTGCCTGCAGGACGGGAGAGCGGGACACGGCAAACTGTTCGGCGATTTCCTCTTGTGTGAGGCGCGTACCGGGGGCGAGCGAGCCATCGCTGATTGCGTCGAGCAAGACCCCGTAGACCTCGTCCACATAGTCGGGACGAACCTGAACTTTGTCGAATTTAAGCGCCATGAAGGTCACCGTTTGTACTTTGGATTCAGAGTATAGGGGTGGTGGGGTGGCGTCAATTTAGACATGTCGTGGGCCAAGAGTGAGCGGCATGTATTGGATTTGTCGCCAGCGCTGGGTTGAGTCCGATCCTGCGAAGCTGAACGTTAACGGCACCGAAAATTCTGGATTCAACAAGGCTTGACATTCAATCAACCAACTAGTAGATTGACAGCCATTGCAGAGGCAAAGCACAGCACGGTCTTATGGATCTGCTGATCGATTAGCCGATTGAACGCAGCGAGTCCCTTGATAGCAAGGGCAGGCCTCGCGTTTTTTTGAGTTAATTAAACGATCAACTAGTTGGTTGTTTATCGAGGGCGACACTGTCGCTCCTCCGGAACTATCTGCTTTGTTGGTCCTTTCGAAAGTTGATTTGGCGCGGCTTTCGATAGTTTTTCACCCGTGCGCCATGTCGTTGCAGTGCGATGGTTGCATCGCCCAAGGAAATTCAACATGTTTATTTCTCAAATTCGAAAGCTTGCTGTCTGCGGCCTGACCGGTCTGGCAATGACTGCCGGGGGCCTGGCCACCGTGTATGCCGCAGGTCCGGCGGATCAGATGGTTCGTGTACGGGGGGCGGTGACCTCGCTCGCCGGGGATCAACTTCAGGTGATGTCGCGTGAAGGTAAAAACGTCACCATTACACTCAAGGAAGGCTGGAGAGCATCGGCGGTGCAAAAGGCGAGCATCAGCGATATCAAGCAGGGTGATTTTGTGGGCATTGCTTCACTTCCCAAATCGGATGGCGGCGACGGCGCACTGGAGGTCCTGATCTTCCCGCCCGCGTTGAAAGGGACGGGAGAGGGTAGTTACGGCTGGGACTTGAAGCCCAACAGCACGATGACCAACGCGACCGTGGGCGATGCCGTCAAATCGGTGGACGGCAGCGTCGTGACCGTGAATTACCACGGCAAAGACAAGAAAATCTCTATTCCCAAGGGCACACCGGTTGTCACCTTGGCTCCTGCGACCGTTGACGACGTAAAGCCCGGCGCTGCCGTATTTATCCCCGCCGAGAAAGGCATTGACGGCATGTTGTCCACCGCTCAGTTGATCGTTGGCAAGAACGGCGTCGTTCCCCCGATGTAATGCGGTCAACCCGCCATGCCGGCTGGCGGTATCGGCCAGCCGGCGCGAGGATTTTTTGTGAAGACTCCTGATTCAAAGCATCCGTCAGCGGTGTCCATCCAGCCCGCCGAACGTCAGTTTATTCGTCGGCATTCAGTGATCGTGCGAATCACTCACTGGGTCAACGTGATGTGTCTGTCTATTCTGTTGCTGAGCGGACTGCAGATTTTCAACGCTCATCCACGGTTGTATTGGGGCAAGTATGGCGCGGATGCGGACCAGGCCTTTATCGTCGTCGGCGCTCAAAAACAGGACGATGGGCTACACGGTTTTTTCCAGGTGGGTCCGCTACGCGTCGATACGACGGGCATTCTGGGCGCCTCGGCCGAGAATGGTGTCGTTACCGCACGGGCGTTTCCCGATTGGCTCACGATCCCTTCTTATCATGACCTCGGCGCCGGCAGGAACTGGCACTTTTTATTTGCCTGGTTGCTCGTCATCAATGGCTTGATTTACCTCATGCACGGCTTTCTTCGGGGGCATATTCGTCGTGATTTGGCCCCGAACCGGGACCAGTTGCGGCCACGGCACCTGTGGCATGAAGTGGTCGATCATGTGCGATTGCGCTTCGCCAAAGGCGACGAGGCGCGGCGCTACAACGCCTTGCAGAAAATCACCTATCTGCTTGTCGCGCTGGGGCTGCTGCCGTTGATGGTGCTGACCGGCTTGACGATGTCCCCGGGTCTTAACGCGGTTTTTCCCTTCTTGCCTGACCTGTTTGGCGGACGTCCCTCCGCGCGCACGTTGCACTTCATCACCGCATCCATGCTCGTGCTGTTTGTCGTGGTCCATGTGCTGATGGTGGTCCTGTCAGGGTTCTGGAACAACATTCGATCGATGATCACCGGCCGCTACGCTATCGATCACTCAGGAGACGAAAAATGAAACCTAGTTCCTCACGTCGGCGAATATTGGCCGGACTGCTGTCCGGTGTGGGCGTCTCGTTGCTAGCAGGGTGCGATCGACTGACGCAAAGCAACGAGATGGGCGCCGTGCTGCGCAATACCGAGAAACTCACGATGCGCGCGCAGCGGCTATTACTCGATCGCCAGGCCTTGGCGCCGGAATATAGTCTGGCTGACCTTTCGCCCGTGTTCCGCGCCAATGGGTCGCAAATGCCCGATTCTGACGAGTATGCGCGCCTGCTCGAGAATCAATTCGCGGATTGGAAACTGCAGGTGGACGGGCTCGTGCAGCAGCCGCTCAGCTTGTCGCTTTCGGACTTAAAGCGTCTGCCATCTCGCACGCAGATCACCCGGCATGATTGTGTCGAAGGCTGGAGCGCCATCGGGCAATGGCAGGGTGTGGCACTGGGGCGCGTGCTCGATCTCGCCCGCCTGAAACCGGGCGCACGCTATGTCGTCTTTCATTGCGCCGACGAGTTGGAACTGACGCTCGACGGCAGCGGTCGCTATTATGAAAGCATCGACTTGCTCGACGCCTATCATCCCCAAACCCTGCTTGCCTATGCCATGAATGGCAAAGACTTGCCGGTGGCACACGGCGCGCCATTGCGCCTGCGGGTTGAACGACAGCTGGGCTATAAGCACGCCAAGTACGTAATGCGCATCGAAGTCGTATCCGCCTATGACACGTTGTGGGGCGGCCGAGGCGGCTACTGGGAAGACCGCGGCTACGAATGGTATGCGGGCATTTGAAACGCTGCGTTTGCGATCAGCGTATCGCGATTGACGACGTCAATTGAGCGACATGCTGCACGCGGCAGGGCAAAATCACAAAAATAACAGGGCGGCCGCCGCGATCGTCGTTGGCGCCAGTGCGCCCAGCAGCAAGCCGCCAATGCTGATGGTCTCGTCGGAAAAACCACGCTTGAGCAACGCCACGCCTGCCGGATTGGGCGCATTGGCGATGACGGTCAACCCGCCGCCGGCCACAGCACCGGCAACCAACATGTACTTTGACTCGTCGGATATTCCGTCGATCAACGAGCCGAGATAGGTCAACGCAGCGTTATCCGTGATCGCCGTCAGCCCCAGCGCCCCGAAGAACAAGGCAATAGGCTCCAGGCTGGAAACAATCGGTTGTAGCCACCAGGCCTGCATTCCGCCCAGAACGACAAGACCGGCAAGAAAGAACCCCACCAATAGCGCTTCTTTAATGATCAACGGATCTTGATGGCGTTCATAAGCCTGCGTAAATCCCAGGAACAACAAGAAAAGGCCGATGAATGCTACCGGGTGGTGGGCAAGTATCACAACGCCCGCCAGCACCGCGAGATGCACGGCGACGACCGTGACCGAAACAGGGGTGTTATTCGATGCGGGCGAGTCATCGGTGGATGAGGCGTTCAAATGCTTGCGCAGCATAAACGTCGCAATTGTTGCGTTTACGACGACGGCCAATGCGGCCTTCCAGCCGAAGGTGGCCAGCATGAAAGCGGAGTCCCACTGCCATGTCGTGGCCACCATCAACACGGGCGGCGCGGCATAGGCGGTCAATGTCCCGCCGATCGATATATTGACGAACAGCACACCCAACGCCAGATACTTTGGAATAACGGGTACGTCGGGCCTGAATATCTGTGGTGCCAGCATCAATGCCGCAATCGTCATGGCCGCTGGCTCCGTGATCAGAGATCCCAAAAGCGGAACCGCAGCGAGACCTAACCATGCAGTGGCGGTCGCTGTGGGCAGAGGGACGACCCGCGCGATGAGACTCACCGTCGTCATGACTGTTTGGAGCACTGGCCTGGACGCGGCAACCACCATCACGACAAACACAAATAACGGTTCGGTGTAGTTGCGTGACTCCGCATAGGCGAGCGCTTCCTTGCCGCCCGCCCCAATGGCCATGACGACAAGCAGTATGGAGGCCCAGAAGCCAAAGACGATCTCCACCTCGCCGAGCAGGTGGAACAGGCCCGCGTGGCGGGGGAATCGATGCGACATTCGCTCAAACTGCTTGGCGGCGAATGTGTGGATGAGGGCCAACGCAAAGATCGTGGCGGCGGCTACTTCGATGGCAGAGCCGAAGCTGGGGTGCATAGTCGCGATTGCTCCGCGTGGCGGCCCGACCAGCGCATAACCTGCCAGGCAAGAAAAAAGGCTGCCTGACACCCAACTAAAAATTGTACCAAACTATCGAACCGCGTCGGGCGCCGAAAATGCGTACTTAGGGGCGAGCGCTAACGAGGGCATCTTGGTCCGCCATGTTCCCGCCGCCCGCCCAAGGCGGGCGGCTTCGGTGTACGCAGGGTCACCGGCTACCGCCTGAGGCGGGATACTCGGGGCTTGGCGTGTTGCTATTGCCGTCAGGCATGCTGGCAGGGGGCGGCGCAGGGGTCGTGCTTTGCGTCTGTGGGGGATCATAGGTAGAGCCGCTGTCGTGGTTGCGGTGGCCACCACAACCTCCCAAAATCAGGCTGGCAGCGACGACGGGCAGGGCAAACATGCTTAGTTTCATAAGAACCTCCTGTTAAGTAGGTGTAGTGTCAGCAGCACGTAGCGTGCCAGCGTCCGGGCGCGTCTTTGGGCTGGGAGGAGCGCCCGATTGATCGGTAGCAATTGCCGGGCTTGTAAGTTTGGCCTTTGCGTCACCGGACTTCATTCCAGGCAAGATCGAGAAACGTCAGCAGCAAATCGAGCAGAGCATTCAACGTTATCTGGATGCCCTAGAGACGATTGATCGTACGCAGCTGCGCAAGATGGCCAAATTCAGCAGGGCATGTACCTGGGGGCATCGAGATGAGCTTCTGACGCAACGCGCTTGCTATCATCATAGAATTGTCCGCATCTTTTGCCTGACTGAGCGGGCGAAGTTCTTCCTGATCGGAGTGCGACGACGAAGATGGAAATTTTGACATGACCGCTGCTAAACCGATGGTGCAGCATGCCTGATCGTTTGAAATCCCACGAAGTGCAAGCGCTCCGGGAAAAACTTCGCCAGGCAGGTACGTTCAGGCTGGTAAATGCTGTTCCCTTTGTTGTTTTATTTAGTGGCGCTGCCCTGCTAGTGGGTGGCTACGGGTTTCATCGGCTGCTATTGTGGCTGATTCGCACAGGTAGCTCTGGGGTCGTCGTTGAAAATTCAGTTGCCTCGGGCGTGGCAATGTGCACTTTGCTTAGCGTGGTGGGTTTAGGCGGGTGCCTTGCTCTCATCGTCTTGTTGGATTCCAGTCCGACCGCGCGAGGGGCCAGAATCTTTCTTGGCAGCCTCATATTCTTCTGCGTGGTGATCTACGCATGGTCGTTGCGACCGCATTATCGCGTTCATCCCGATCGGCTCGATGTCGTGTCCTGGCTCTCCAGTCGGTCCTTGCACTTTGCCAGCATCGATGGCGCGCTTGTCACGTCCGGCCTCAGCAAATACAACACGCGATCCTATGTGCTGAGACTCACGTCCGAGGGCCGCGAGATCGAGTCATTGTCAATCACGCCATCTGAGCTGACGATCGTTCTTGCACAATTACCCCAAGATATTGATTGCCAAATTGACAGAAAATCTGAAAACCGAGGTGACATACAACGAGAACTCGGGCAGGCCTTTGCTGAAGGAAAGGACGCAAAAGATCTTCGGTTGCCCCCTGCCTGCCATGCCGCGTTGTCGCTGTGAGCACAACAAGAACAATGCATATATCTGCCGAAACGAGGGCGCTGCGTGCCTGATTTTTTGCTCTCCCTTGCTGCCCTGGCCGGACTTGCTTGCCTGATCCTGCCCCCTCGTTGGGGGATACGTATCTGGTTGACAGGATGCTGCTTCGTGGCCTGCTGGTATCTCAGTAGAATGCAAAACGACTTTGGCGAGGGGTTGATCGATAGTGTTGGCGGTGGCTGGGTCTCGGTCTTTACCATCTGGGGGCTTCTAGGCGGTTTTGCGGGGCTGATGCTACGGGCGGGAATTGGCGCGGTACTTATCGGCGACGGAGGTTTTCGAGCACCTCCCGGACGTTTTCGTGACGGCATCGATAGCGCTCTTGCCGCTGTTGCCATGTTGCCTATTGGCAGCTTCATCATCAGCACGGGCAGTCTGTTGCTGGCCGGTAGCGGGCATCCGTTGATCTGGCATTTTGGCCTCCTGGTTTTGTTAGTCTTGTGGGGAGCGCTAGCGCTGTTCAGGCTTCGGGGCCTGTGGCAGGGCATCACTGTGGGTCTGCTGGTTTCGACGCTTTGGGCCACGGTCGATTCCATGCACTTTGAGCAGGAAATTCTTGCCAACATGAATAGCTGGTATGACAGGCCAGGCGTGGCGAAATGTCTGGGAACGGGGGCAGAAGGCCGTTCGCTGACTGATCAGCGTCCGCTGATGAAGCTGACAGTTGAGCGACCGGTGATGCTGCGCGTGCTCGATGAGACAGAACTTGGCGCGCAATACTGGTCATTCGGGGACCGGGCTTTCGTCGGCCTGAATCCGCCACCATCGATGCCCGAATGCCAGCCGTCGGAAACACCGATCCTACCTTAGCAGATGCGTGAACCCTTTCGTCATCTCATCAGGATGCTTTGCCTTCACGTGCGCCCAGATTTCGCGACCTGATTAGTCACCCGCCTGCATCATACTGCCGTGACAATATCTTCGATAAATCGGTGAAGGATTTCGCGCGCGCTCTTTGATGTCGGCTAGGAGCTGGGGTGGTGGTTCGTTCGACCAACCCCATCCGCAGATGGCATCGAATTGCCGCAGGAGGGCCGACATATCCTCCTCGCTCAGAAGATTGTAGGGAAGGCCGAAAACGACATGCGTATCGGGTCGCAGGCAGATCATAAAATGCCGATCGGATGGGTCGAGAAGATACAGATCGACGCCAGCGTGCTCGACAGCGTCGAGATGCCAAAGCCAGCCAGGTTGCCCATTCTGCGGAACATGTCGCTCGGTCAAAGGCGTCAAAACTTCCGAGTGCGAATTCGGGCGTAGCGTAAATCGGGTAACGAATGCCTCAAGTCTTTCGCCAATCCCTCGGCAAAGGAAAAAGAAGTCCGAATCGTCAAAAAAGCTGTCACTCATGATCGACTGCTGTGCGAATGCGTCGAACGCCCGGCGCCCGTACTGACGTGGCACCGGGCCGGCTCACTCGTTCAACGCCTGCCGTGCGGCCTCTTCCGGCGTTAACCCATCATAGAACAGGTCGGTAAACCATTCGGCCTGTTCTTCGATATGATCCTGTGCCTGGCGCAACGTGGCACCGGCGGCCACTAGAAAACCCTCGACCTCGGTGCACCACTGGATCAAGGCTTCGACTTCAGGGTCCGGGGTATTTTTCTTGGCCATTTTCGTCTTCCTGTTAGAACAACCGCATCATAGCGCCAAGAATGGCCTCCGTCTGTGTCCTACGCTGCAAAATGGCTCTACCTCATAAACGGGGGACACCGACATTCATTAGACTTGTTTTTGCGAAGAACACGTTTAATGGAGGCAATGCCGATGTCCCCAATCGATTCTATCTTAGGGATCAGAGATTTAGTAGTTCAGCGCGTCGAGCGGCGCCGAGACATTCACGTCTGGGCCAAGCCCGCCACGCGGCCTGTGTGCGAGTACTGTGCGCATGAGGTTGTGCGTATCAAAGCGACACATCAGCGTACTCTCAAGTCAATGATTATGACGCGACTCACCCCGTGTCTCCAAGATGTTCACATAAAGCGTGGCTGGCTCCAGGCATGCGCCGCTGCCGTGCTGCCCCACGAGGCTGCGGTAAATCTCCTCCCACGGAGTCTGGTGCTGCAACGTGGGGGCGACCCACGCATCGCGCCTGCGGGCGAACTCATCCTCCGGCAATATCACGTCCACCTTGCGCGATTTCAGATCAATGCGAATCTTGTCGCCCGTTTTGAGCAACGCAATGCCACCGCCGACAGCCGCCTCCGGCGACACGTTTAGGATCGATGGACTCGCCGAAGTGCCGCTCTGTCTGCCATCGCCTATGGTCGGTAACGTCTTGACTCCGCGCTTAAGTAATTCGGCGGGCGGCTGCATATTGACGACTTCCGCGCCGCCCGGATAACCGACGGGCCCGCAGTTACGGATGATAAGAATGGAGCGCTCGTCGATGCTAAATTCCGGATCATCGATGTGCGCATGATAATCCTCTGGCCCCTCGAATACGACAGCCCTACCCTCGAACACATCTGGATTGTCTGGGTCGGACAGAAACTGTTTGCGGAAAGTGGAATCGATAACGCTAATCTTCATCACGGCGCTGTCGAAAAAGTTGCCCGACATGACGACGTAACCTGCCGCCTCCTTCAACGGATTGTCGAAGGCGCGAATGACCGTACGGTCTGGTTCTTGGACAGCTGCCAAGTCTTCGGCGAGTGTACGCCCCGTGACCGTCCTGACCTCCGTATGAAGACGTCCAGCTAACATCAGTTCCTTCATGACCGCCGCTACACCTCCCGCACGGTGAAACGCCTCGCCAAGAAACCGGCCGGCCGGCTGACAGTCGACGAGTAGCGGAATCTCCGGCCCAAGGCGCTGCCAATCGTCGAGCGTGTGGTTGACACCCATGTGCCTTGCGATTGCGACCACATGAATCGGACAGTTCGACGATGCGCCGAGTGCCGCTGCGGCGACGACCGCATTCTCGAACGCGGTCTGGGTCATGATGTCGGACGGCCGCAGATTCTCGGCGACCATCTCGACGATCCGTTCCCCGGTGCGATACGCCATCCAGCCACGCTCGCGATAAGGCGCGGGAATCGCGGCGCACCCGGGCAGTGACATGCCAAGGACCTCGGAGAGCGAGTTCATCGAAAGCGCGGTGCCCATCGTATTGCAGTGCCCCGCCGACGGGGCAGACGACGCCACCATGTTCATAAAAGCGTCATAGTCGATTTCGCCCGTGGCGAACCGCTTGCGCGCATCCCACACGACAGTGCCAGAGCCCGCCAGGCGCCCCTGGTACCAACCATCGAGCATCGGTCCACCCGAAAGAACGATCGATGGAATATTCACGGTGGCCGCCGCCATCAGACAGGCCGGCGTGGTCTTGTCGCAGCCGGTAGTGAGCACCACGCCGTCGATGGGATAGCCGTGCAGAATCTCCACGAGGCCAAGATACGCGAGGTTGCGGTCGATCGCGGCCGTCGGGCGCTTACCGGTTTCCTGGATCGGATGAACCGGAAATTCGAGAGGAATTCCACCTGCATCGCGGATGCCGTCCCTGACGCGCTTGGCCAGGTCGAGGTGATGCCTATTGCACGGCGCAAGGTCCGAACCGGTTTGCGCGATGCCAATGATTGGTTTGCCCGACTGCAGTTCGTTGCGCGTGATACCGAAGTTCATGTATCGCTCGATATACAGAGCGGTCATGCCCGGGTCGGAGGGATCGTCAAACCAGCGGCGGCTGCGCAGGCGGGGGCGATCCCCCGTTGCCACCGAGGGGTGCTTTTCTGTCGTCATTGCGCACATGTTCCTAATGGAGTCTCAGTCGCGCGAGTTGGGGCGCGACGCCCAATGGTTGGCCCAGGAAATTCCGTCAGCAACGGCCGACCAGCGAAGTAAGCGCTCAGATTGTCGCGCACGAGAGCCCCCATGGCGGCGCGCGTTTCCCTCGTTGCACTCGCTTGATGGGGCTGCAGAATGACATTGTCGAGTTCGCTGAACTCCTGTGCGATATCGGGCTCATTGTGAAAGACGTCAAGCGCGGCTCCAGCGATCAGGCGCTCGCGCAAGTACGTTAGCAAGACAGGTTCGTCAACGATCGCACCCCGGCCAACATTCACTAACATTCCATCGTGTCCCAATGCGTCGAGCACAGGTTTGCCGATCAGGCCGCGCGTGTCAGTATCAGCGGACGCGCAGATCACGAAGAAGTCGACTTCAGCAGCTAACGCGACCACGTCGTCGAAATACCGATAGTGCACATCGTCGAAGCGGCATCGATCGTGGTATGCGACTTCAAGCTTGAATGCTTCTGCACGCGTGGCCACCGCGCGCCCCACGCGGCCGAGTCCCAATATGCCGACACGCTTGCCCCATACGCGTGTTGTCAGGCCCGGGCCTCCCTCGGGCCAGCGCCCCTGCCTCACGTAGCTATCACACTGCGGAATACGGCGAGCGCACGCGAGCAGCAAGCCGAACGCCATGTCTGCGACATCCTCTGTTAGCACATCTGGCGTGTGGGTCACGCGGATATTTCGGTGCCGTGCGTGCGCGAGGTCGATTGCGTCGAGTCCTACACCAAAGCTCGCGATGAGCTCGAGGTCCGGGAGCAAATCCATCGTCGCTGCGTCGGCGCCGTACTCACCGTCAGTCGCCAGCACGCGCACACCTGACCCAAATGTCCGAAGGAAGCTTACCTTGTCGGGTGCCTCCCACAAACGGTGAACGTCATATGTTTGTTCGAGAATCGCCATATCGGTCGGCGTATATGGCCGAACAAGAATCAAGGGTTGCTTGCTCATAAGGTCGTAATCAGTAGAAGACGTGGGTATTTATCGTCGCTGCGCGCCGACATCGCGGAAGCGAATGTTTCGCGGTATCGCATAGGCGATGAGTAAAGCCGTTACTGCGCAGGTCAGTGCGATCGTGTAGAGACCCATTGATGCGCTGCCGGTCACCTCCTTGACCTTGCCCACCATATACGGTGCGATGAGCCCGCCGATCTGCCCGATCGAGTTAATGAGCGCCACACCCGCAGCGGCCGCCGCCCCCGTCAATACGCGCGCGGGGAAAATCCAGAAAATGCCAAACGATGCGATCACGCCGGTCGCCGCGATCATCATGCCAATGACGAGAATTACCGTGTTATTTCCGTACGCCGCGCTGAGCACATAGCCGATTGCCGCCGCCAATGCGCAACCCGTCAGGTGCCAGCGGCGCTCACCGGTACGGTCCGACGTCCTGCCCAGCAAAATCGTGCCAATCAACGCCACGATGTACGGCAGTGACGTAAGCAGGCCGATCATGAACGGATCGGTGGTGCCGGCTGTCTTGATCAATTGCGGCATCCAGAACAGAAAGCCGTAGATGCCCATGCACAGTCCGAAATAAATGAGCGAGAACAGATACGTGATTGGCAGCTTCAGCGCCGCAGCGAACGAATGTGTATTGCCCACTTGGGAGTCGCGCGCAAGGATCTCGCTCAGGCGCCGCTTCTCGTCTTGCGTGAGCCATTTCGCATCCTTGACGTGATCGTCGAGCACCAGCAGCACGACCACGCCCAGCAAGATCGACGGCACGCCTTCCAGCAGAAACAGCCACTGCCATCCTGGCAAGCCGTGCGCGCCGTCGAAGAACTTGAGAATCCCGCCTGAAACCGGCCCTGCGATAATGCCGCACAGCGCGATGCTGCCGAAAAATAGATTATTGATCCGTCCACGGCGCTCGGCCGGAAACCACCGTGTGAAGTAATAGAGCACACCCGGCACGAAACCCGCTTCCAGTACACCGAGCAGGAAACGCAAAAAGTAGAACATATTTTCCGAGCGCACGAACATCATCCCAGCCGAGACGAGGCCCCACGTAATCATGATCCGTGCGATCCAGAGGCGCGGACCCACCTTCACCAAAATGGCATTACTCGGAATTTCGAATAGTAGGTAGCCGATAAAAAAAGCACTGGCGCCGAGACCATAGGCGGCGTCGCTCAGGCCGATATCCGACTGCATCTGCAGTTTGGCGAAGCTGACATTTACCCGGTCCAAGTAAGCGACGACGAAACAGGCGAGGATTAAAGGAACAATACGCCAACTAACCTTGTTAAGAATTCTGGCCTCGTCGAGCAGATCGGCAGGCTGTTCGCTTGCCACCAATGATGCTTGCGCTTGCATTTTGTGTCTCCAATTTGTTTTGTAGTGCTGCTTAAAACAACCCACGTCTAACGGCTACACCTGCTCGCGCTAACCACGTCCTATAAAAGGCATCGCGGTCGCCATGACGGTCATGAACTGGACGTTCGCTTCCAGCGGCAGGCTCGCCATGTAGGCGACTGAACGCGCCGCGTGCGACACGTCCATGACCGGCTCAAGCGCAAGTTCGCCATTCGCCTGAAGCGTGCCTGCCCCCATCTTCGCCGTCATGTCAGTCTGCGCGTTGCCGAAATCGATCTGGCAAACCGCTATGCCGTATTGGCGTCCGTCCAACGCGCAAGCCTTAGTCAAGCCACTGACCGCGTGTTTGCTTGCGGTGTAATCGGCAGAATGCAACCGTGGAACGTGTGCGGAGAGCGAGCCGTTATTGATGATGCGCCCGCCTCTAGGGCTCTGTGCGCGCATCTGTCGGAACGCGGCCTGCGTGCAAAGCAGCGTCCCCGTCACGTTGACGTCCATCAATTGCTTCCACCGATCGATGGACAATGCCTCTACCGACACCCCTTCCACGCCAAGGCCAGCATTATTAAAGAGCAGGTCAAGGCGCCCGAACGCCTCCCGAGTCACGTCAAACAGTTGCTGCACCGACGCCGGATCGGACACGTCAGTGGGTACCGCGATCGCGCGGGCCCGATCGCCCCTCGCTTCACAATATGCATGCACCACTTCATTGAGCGCATCCACGCGTCGGCTGGCCAGTGCAACGCACCAGCCATCATCGAGCAACGCACGTGTAGTGGCTCGGCCAATTCCGGTGCTCGCCCCGGTCACGATTGCTACCCGGCTAGCCTTCGTACCTTCGGTTGTTGTTCCTTGCTCCATGTCATACCCTCCTCTTGTTGGCAGGCGCGCGACGGCAAGCCCGCGCTGCGCGTCCCGGCCATGCTCCACCCGCGCGCCTCAAAGCGACGCTTCAAGCATGGCGCGGTAATCCGCCTCGGACGCCTCGCGCGGATTGGTCTTGTGGCTATGGTCCTTGAGCGCGCCCGTGATGATGTCCGGAAACATCGCGGGCGTGACGCCCAGCTGTGCGAGCCCGGTGGGCAAGCCGAGCCGCTGTGTCATAGTGCGCACCGACGAAGCCACCTCATTGCCATTGCTCATACCCATTGCCATTGCGATGCGGTCAAGCTTGTTCTCGTTGCGCACGGAAGGTGCTTCCTGATTAAAAGCGAGCACAGCCGGCAGAAAGATCGCGTTTAGCGTGCCGTGATGAAGTCGCGGATTGATGCCGCCGAGCGAATGGCTCAGGCTGTGCACACAACCGAGGCCCTTCTGGAATGCGAGTGCGCCCTGCATCGACGCGCTCATCATGTTCATGCGCGCGACGCGGTCACTGGGCTCGCGCGTCGCGCGCTCGATATGGCGCCACGCGCGCCACAATCCGTCGAGCGCGATGCCGTCTGCAGGCGGGTTAAAAGCGGGAGCAAGGAACGTTTCGATGCAGTGTGCGACGGCATCCATGCCCGTTGCCGCCGTCAATGAGCTCGGCAAGCCTAATGTCAGTTCGGGATCGCAGATCGCAACACGAGGCACTACGAAGGGCGAGATGACGCCGACTTTGCGGCCATCGTCAAGAATCAGGATTGCGCCGCGGCCCACTTCGCTACCGGTCCCGGCCGTCGTCGGCACTGCGATGACCGGCGCGGTTTTCACGGTGATGTTTGCCACGCCTCCTTCGATCACAGCGAAGCGCTGCAGCGGACCATCGTGCGTTGCGCAAACGGCCACGCCCTTGGCCAGGTCAATGGAGGACCCGCCGCCTACGGCGATGATGCCGTCGCACGCGCCGGCCCCATAAACCGCTACGGCTTCGCGCACGGCGGCCTCGTTCGGATTCGGCGGCGTGCCGTCATAGATCGTTGCCGGCACGGCGCCCGCAAGCGCCTCGAGCACGGTATCGATAATGCCTGCAGCGCGCACCCCCTTATCGGTGACAATCAATGGTCGGAGTATGCCCACGCGTTCGCATTCACTCTTGAGCAAACGGACGGCACCAAAGTCGAACTGAATCTGCGTGATGTAGTTGATGAGAGGCATGGCAATAAGCTTTAGTTATAATGAATGAATCAATGAAAGCAGTGCTGTGGCGTAAGATGCCGACCGTCTGGACTCATGTTGCGCTGTGACGCCTAAAAAGCCTGCGTGGATCCAGTATAGGAAAAAGGTTGCTGCGCAGTAATTGAGAAGATCTGATACGGGTATAACTTTTCTTCAACCCATGATTCCACCGCTCAATTCCATCGTTTCCCGATTGCACTTGAAGCAATTGCGGCTTTTGATCGCGCTCGGCGACCACGGATCACTGCTTAAAGCCGCGCAGCAGGTCGCGCTTACGCAGCCGGGCGCCAGCAAGGCATTGCAGGAAATCGAAACCACCTTCGACACGCCGCTATTCAAGCGCACCAATCGCGGGCTCGAACCCAATGAGGCCGGGCATTGCGCGATCCGTTATGCGCGCGTGATCTACACAGAGCTTTCGCAGATGCGCGAGGAAATGGTGGGGATCCAGGGTGGGCGCGTGTCGGTTGGCGTCATCATGGGCGCGGTGCCGCTCCTTACCGATGCGATCACAGCGCTCAACCCGGATCTGTCGGTCGAGATCGTGGAAGACACAAGCGCAGCCCTGCTGAGCCTGATCGATGTGGGTCGGCTCGATCTCGCGATCTGTCGTACGACAATCAGCCAAACGCCACAAATTTACGATTCGCTCAAGCTGCAGGACGAAACACTCGCGGTGGTTGCCAACGTGCAGCATCCACTCAGGGGGGAGAAGCGGCTCACGCTACATGATCTCGCGGAATATCGTTGGGTGGTGTATCGCGCAAACATGCCGATGCGCCTGCTTCTCGAGCGCGAGTTCCGGGACGCCGAAATCCGCTTTCCGAGACATCTGCTCGAAACGACCTCCGTGTTCGCCACCCTCGCGATTCTGCGAAGTAATCCGTCATTCGTCGCGCTCGTGTCCATCGACGTCGCGCAGTTTTTTGCCCGTCACGAGATGACCTGCATTCTTTCGCTGGATCTAGCCTCCCGCAGTGAACCCTACGAACTCGTTACGCGAAAAGGCGCGCCGCTCTCACACGGAGCAAAACTGCTAATCGAAGCGCTGAGCCGCGACCATGGGATTAAAAAATGAAGCGGGGCGCGAACGAGGCCGACAGCGGGACTACGTGACGTATCCGAGCCAGTGTTCATCCCCCGAAAATGGGGTAGAGCCCGACAACAAAAAACCCCGTAGAGCTTTGTTTCTACGAGGTTTTTATCGTGTCTCGGACTATATGAGAGTAATGGCGGACAGAGGGGGATTCGAACCCCCGATACGTTTATCACGTATACACGCTTTCCAGGCGTGCGCCTTCAACCGCTCGGCCACCTGTCCTGATCTGGATGCTGATGCAGCAAAACCGGGCCATACCGGCATCGTGCAAATGCGAATCAGCGATTCTAGCAGAATTGGATGACGGGCGCTGGTTATGGCGACCTTCTTGCGCATGAGCCGGGGCTGGATCGGTGCAGATTTGGCGACGGATCCGCCGCCGGGCGGCCGCAATAGCGGAAACAGGTTTGCCTATCAGCGCCGAACGACCATTCCTGGGGCCGGGTTGTTACTTTTGCGACGGCTACAATGGCCGCGACCCTGGCCCGCCCTGTGTCGCAGTTCCCCTATTGCTTTGTCCTCATGCCCTATGCTTGATGGCATGGTGTTTCCGTTGCTCTATTAGGGGCGTCTTTTACTAGTATGAGTTGATTGATGACCCCACTTCGCACCTTGACGATCATCCTGGCCTGTCTGGCCATGTTGGGTCCTTTTGCGACTGACGCTTATTTGCCCTCTTTTTTGAGCATTGGTGACGAGTTCGGCGCCAGTCAAGCCATGGTGCAGCAGACGCTCAGTCTTTACCTGACGGGTTTCGCGGTCATGAGCCTGTTCTGGGGAACCTTGTCGGACAGTTTTGGGCGTCGTCCGGTCATCATCGCTTCCCTGGTGCTGTTTGGTATCGGCTCAGTAGGCTCCGCGCTGGCGCCATCCTTTGGTTGGCTGCTGTTCTTTCGCACCATGCAAGGCTGTTCGGCGGGGGCGGGGCGCGTGGTGGGCCAGGCGCTGGTACGTGATCGCTTTCACGGGGCTGATGCGCAGCGGCTGTTTGCGAATATCACGATGGTCTTCAGCCTGGCACCCGCCATTGCGCCGGTGATCGGGGGGTATCTGAATAACTACGCCGGGTGGAGATCGACGTTTGGCCTGTTGGTCATCCTGACGATGGTGCTGCTATGGGTATGCGTGCGCAAGCTGCCTGAAAGTCTGCCGCCCGAAGCCCGTCAACCCTTTAAGCTGGGCTCGATTCTGCGCAATTATCTCAAGGCGTTGCGTAGCCTCCAGTTCGTTCTGGCCATCCTGGGCGTTGGCTTTGCCTTTGCCGGATTCTCGCTCTATATCTCCTCGGCGGCCAGCTTCATTATGGGCATCCTGAAACTGCCCGAGACGGCATTCGGCTGGCTGTTTATCCCATTCATCACGGGTATGGTGGGCGGCGCCATGATCAATTCCCGGTTGGCGGGGCGGGTACGAGCTGACGTGATGATCCGGGTGGGTATGTTGATTATGGCGACCGGTGGCGTGATCAACGTGCTCTATAACCTGATTTGGCAAGCCGAGGTGCCCTGGGCGGTCATTCCAATTTTCGTCTACGCGCTGGGTATGTCCATCGTCTTGCCCAGCATGACGGTGATGGTGCTTGGCATCTTTCCGCAGATGCGAGGCTTGGCCTCGTCGTTGCAAAGTTCCGTGCAGATGACGATCTTTGCCTCGGTGTCGGGGCTGGTGGCGCCGTTGTTGTTCGATAGCCCCTTATTGCTCGCGTTGGGCATGGCTACCAGTTCGGCATTGTGCATTGGGTTCTGGACCGCGAGCCAGGCGGTTGCGCTGCGGCGCAAACCCTCCGAGGCTTGATTTATCCGGGCACGCCCCACTTGGTGAACTGAGGCCTCGAGGCACGAGGCTTTTGTCGCCGGCCTAGACGTGGTGCATATGCTTCATCGTCAGCGCGGTCGCCGCCGCGCGCGTTTCGACACCGAGCTTCACAAAGATATGCTCTAGGTGCTTGTTGACGGTGCGTGGCGCGATTCCCAGAGTCTCGCCGATATCGCGATTGGTCTTGCCCTTGGTCATCCAGCGTGACGACGGCGGTATCCAGGCGTTCCAGGGCGGTGTGATACTGCGCATGATGTTTGAGGGTGCGCTTTGATACTGGCCGAGTTGAAAGTTCTGGGTTGGCAGCTGGCGAACGCGAACTGCCGCTCAGCAGAACCCGTAGAAATCTTCCCACTCTTGAACCCGGGTAAACCCTTGGCTTGTGCATCGCAGAGCTATGTCTATAATTGTCCATAAAATAAACAATAAGACCATATTATGGACAATTACGGAGATGATATGCCTATCGATAAGCCTGATGCCGAGCCGTTGACGCCCTATCAGCATCCCAATCCACCCGACGCGTTGCCGGAGATAGTGATTCCACATGCGATCCCGACAGATGAGCGCCTATGGGTGCCTCAGGCCGAGAATGTCTGGTTTCGCCCGCTCTGTTTGAACGCCAGCCAGGGCTACTGGATGAACCTGTTGCGGGTGCGCAAGTCTGGGGTGTTGAGCCGCCACCGCCATCCGCAGGCCGTGCACGGTTTTGTGCTGAAAGGTCGTTGGCGCTATCTGGAGCATGACTGGGAGGCGACTGAGGGCAGCTACGTGTTTGAGCCGCCGGGCGAAACGCACACGCTGTACGTCCCGCCCGATGTGGAGGAAATGATCACGTACTTTCAGGTGAACGGAGTCATGTACTACACGGATCCGTGGGGCAAGGGTATGGGGTACGAGGACGTCTTTACCAAGATCGATATGTGCCGCAAGCATTTCACCGGGGTGGGTTTGGGTGAAGACTATGTGCAGCAATTTATTCGCTAAACAAATAGCCGCATCAATGCGGTGATCCAGCGTCCATGAGTATCGAGGGACGCCCCTTGAACTCAAGGTGATGCGGCATAACTAAAACTTCATGTGGAGAGAGGCTATGAAACGCCGTGCATTTAATCGCTGTATCGTTTCTGCCTTGCTAGGCGGCGCTGCGGCGCTGGCTGCGATTCCGGTCGCGCAAGCACAGAATTTCCCTAGTCGTCCGGTTGAATTGGTGGTGACGTTTGCTGCAGGTGGCGGTACCGATGCTTTGGCGAGAGCCATGGCAGATGCGTCGCGCAAGCATTTTCCCCAGACGATTGTGGTGTTGAACAAGCCTGGAGCAGCAGGGGGAATTGGTTTGACCGATGTCGCCCATAGCAAGCCCGATGGCTACAAGCTCGCGTTGGTGACGGCAGATATGGTGATCATTCCCCATCTGGGGTTAACCAAGACCACCTACGAAAATTTCACGCCTATCATCCAGCTTAATGCTGATCCCTCGGCCATCACGGTTGCTGCTAATTCGCCGTACAACACGATCGAAGAGTTTCTGGACGCGGCGCGTGCAAAGCCAGAGATGATGCAGGTGGGGAACGCGGGTGTGGGATCGATCTGGCATTTGGCAGCCGCAGCGCTGGAGGACAAGACCGGTACTAAATTCAATCACATTCCTTTTAATGGCGGAAATCCGGCAGTATTAGCACTGTTGGGGGGGCACATTGATGCGGTAGCCGTCAGTCCGGCCGAAGTCATTCAGTATGTGAAAGCCGGCAAACTGAAGACACTCGCGGTGATGGCCGACAAGCGTGTGGAAGGCTTTGAAAATGTGCCGACGCTGAAAGAGCGCAACATTGATCTGTCCATTGGGACGTGGCGAGGGATTGCAGCACCAAAAGGTACACCTCAGCCCGTGTTGGACACTTTGGGCGATGCTTTCCGCAAGGCCGCTGCAGAAGACAGCCTGAAGAAATTCATGGCCGAGCAGAATCTGGGTTATGTCGTGGCGGATCAGAAAAATTTTACAGAGCAGATCGAGCGTGACAATGCTACGTTTAAGGCTTTGATCGAAAAATTCAATATGCGACCGTGAGTCTGTTGTCGGTCGACTTTTTTAGTGACGAGGAATAAACATGGATCTGGGAATCTCGGGCAAAACTGCCCTAGTCGGTGGGGCAAGCAAGGGTTTGGGCTACGGCTGCGCGCTGGCGTTGGTGCGTGCGGGCGTTAACGTGGTGATTGTGGCGCGTGGTGCCGATGCATTAAACCTGGCACAGCAACAGCTATTGCAGGAGCGCTCGAATAGCGAGAGTTTTGTCAAAGCGGTCGCCGTTGATATCACGACGCCACAAGGCCGCGAGGCCGTGTTCGCGGAACGTGGGGATTACGACATTGTCGTGACGAATGCGGGGGGACCACCGCCGGGTGATTTTCGTGATTGGGACCGAGATCAGTGGATTAAGGCCGTTGACGCAAACATGTTGACGCCGATTGAGCTAATCAAGGCGACGGTGGATGGCATGGCGCAGCGTGGCTTTGGGCGCATCGTCAATATCACCTCCAGTTCGGTGAAAGCGCCTATTGACGTGCTGGGTTTGTCCAATGGTGCGCGTAGTGGTCTGAGTGGCTTTGTGGCAGGCGTCGCACGCAGTGGTATCGCTGCGCACGGCGTGACGATCAATAACTTGTTGCCCGGTGCGTTTGAGACCGATCGATTGAAGTCGACCATGGCGGCTTCAGCGGCCAAAACGGGCAAAGATGTGGACGCATTGCGGGCTGCGCGTTTGGCGGGAATTCCTGCTAAACGTTTCGGCCAGGCCGAAGAGTTTGGTGCCATCTGCGCGTTTCTGTGCAGTGTGCAAGCAGGCTATATGACAGGGCAAAACGTGTTGGCCGACGGCGGCGCTTACCCGGGGACTTTCTGAGTGTGAGGATATGACGTATCAGGCTGATTTATTTGCGGGGAAAACTGTCTTAGTGACTGGCGCGACACAGGGGATTGGTGCCGCCATTGCCAATCGCCTGGCGTCGCTGGGCGCACGCACGATCGCAGCGGGGTTGAGCTCTGACTCGACCGATCTGAGTTCGGATATCGAGGTGCGTATCGGGGATGTCAGCAAAGCGGAGGATGTCGAGACTTTGCTGGTCGGTCTGGATGCGTTAGATATTGTGGTGAACTGCGCCGGCATTATTCGACGTGGCGCAGAGCATGATCCCGCCGTGTTTGAGCAGGTGCTGGCAGTGAATCTGACAGGCACGATGCGTGTTTGCAGTGCGGCACGTGAACGTTTGGCACGGCGCAGGGGGTGCATTGTGAACACCGCTTCCATGCTGAGTTTTTTTGGCGGATCCCTGGTGCCGGCTTATGCCGCCAGTAAAGGGGGCGTGGCACAATTGACGAAGTCGCTTGCGCTGGCTTATGCAGAGGATGGCATCCGTGTGAATGCGATTGCGCCGGGTTGGATTGCGACACCGTTGACACGGGCGTTGCAGGAAGATCCGGTGCGGTCGGCACCGATTCTGTCGCGTACTCCGCTGGGTCGCTGGGGCACGCCGCAGGACGTGGCCGAAGGAGCGGTATTTTTGTGCACGCCGGCTGCGGCCTTTATGACGGGTGTGATTCTGCCCGTGGATGGGGGGTATCTGGTGGCCTAACACCGATGGCGGCACCCGTCGATGAGAGACCTGGATGACTATGAGCAGAGAGCCTCGAGTCGGCAATGGGTTGTCTGACGGACGCTGTGCTGCATGGCGTAGATTAATCCGGGGATAATGCTGTTGTTGGTGCACCCCGGTGTGCTTGCGCGTGGCAAGCCTCTTGCCGCCTTTCTTTTGATTTACTCATTCGTTGCGATGTCAGCCTCTACATCCGTTGCTTCTCCCCCGACTGCTCAGGTAGCCGGCACCGCTGCGTTTTCGAAGTTCATGCATGTGCTGCAGTTGGTAGCGGATACGGCAGAGCCCATGACGATTGCCGAGCTCAGCAAGCTCAGCGGTTATCCGCGTCCCACCGTGTACCGTACGGTCGCGGCGTTGCTCGCCGAGCGCTTGTTGGCCGAGCATCCTCACTCCGGAAAACTGACCCTGGGGCCTCGTTTGATCCAATTGGCCAGCCGTAGCTGGGGGCGTTCTGAGTTGCGCCTGGCAGCCGTTGAAGAACTCAAGCAGCTACGTGATCTGACCGGCGAAACGGTGCATCTGGCGGTGCCGAACGGCCAGCACATGGTCTATATCGAAAAGCTGGAAAGCCCTAGCGCGGTGCAAATGCATTCGCGCATCGGGACCAATGTTTCCCTGCATTCGACGTCGGTGGGCAAGGCCTATCTCGCGCTGCTAGACGAGGTCGCGCAGCGGACGGCGCTGGATGCTTTGCCGCAACCGCTGCCGCACTATATGCCTAACACGGTGAAAGATCTGCAGGCTTTGCGTGCGCAACTTAAACAAGTGCGTCAGCGCGGATGGGCCGTAGATGACGAGGAAAACGAGGCGGGTATTTATTGCTTCGGCGCGCCTATATTTGGACGCAATGGTATTCCGGTCGCCGCCATCAGTGTCAGTACCTTGCGCTTTCGGCAAAAGCCCGACCCAGAGGCGGCCTATGTCGCACCGTTGTTGCAAGCCTGCCGGGCGATTACGCAGCGTTTGGCCGAGACGCCAGCACTGTCGTCGGCGGACATGTTGTAGGTCGCGCCGCGGTTCCCTTTTTTACTTGATTTGACAGCTATCAGGTGGCCAGTACGGCACCAATGATGGCGTTGCAGTAAACCGAAACACCATTTTTGCCAGAAATGGCCTACCGCCGGATAGGCGGAAAGTGACGCCTGTGGAGATATAAGTAGCGCGGTAAGGCGCCCAGCCCAGGAGACCCACCGAAGCGACAGCGCAAATCACCGCGTAGCGCCGTAGGAATCCCCGTCCTTCAGGAAGGGGGGGATGTCATTTGGCTTTCCAATTGGGCCTTCAGATCGGGCGCCAACTTCAGTTGGCGTGCCAGCTCGTCCAGATAGGCGCGTTCCATATAGCTTTCTTCGTCGACCACAATCAAACTTGCCAGATACATTTCCGCACCCATTTCGGGGCTCTGCGCGGCAGTGGCAATGGCGGAGGGGTCCAGCGGACGGGCCAGTTCGGCCTCGAGCCACTGGCGATCGGCGGGGTCGGAGGATAGCTTACCCAGTTCGGTTTCCAGGAGTTGACGCTCGTCGGGGCCAATGTGGCCGTCGGCTTTGGCGGCGCCGATCATGGCGGTCAGGACGGCCGTGCTGTGCTGCTCGAGCTGGGCGGCGGGCAGGGACTGGAACGTCTCGGCCGTCAAGGCTGGGGGCGTTGTCGCAGCAGGAGCGCCGGCAGGTTGGGCTGCCTGTTTTTTCTGCCAGTCGCCATACGTGCGATAGGCAAGTGCGCCCAGGGCGGCCAACCCGCCGTACATGGCGACCTTGCCGCCGACTTTGCGGACCTTTTTGCTACCGAGCAACATGCCTAATGCGCCGGCGCCCAATGCGCCGCCGCCCAGACCGGTCAGAAAGGACGACGTATTGCCGCCGGATGTCGCGGATTGCACGCGTGCGCTGGCGTCGCGGGCCAAGCCCTGGCCTGATTGCAGAAGTTGTTCGAGTAACTGGCGGGCGCTCATAAAAAGGGTTCCTGTCGAGAATGCAGAACAAAGTCAGACTATCGTAATCGCTAAAAGTTCAGCAATTTGTCAGTATTCTGCGTGATTCAACGATGAGACGATATGCTGGAAATGCTACAAAGAGCAAAGTGGCCCGCCGGGCCGCATATTGCACCGCACAGCAGGAGATCATCGATGACGATTCGTATCCGCCAAAATGCACCGACGACTTTGGAGTTTACGGCTAATGCCGAGGGCCATACTTTGCCGCTTGCCCTGCCCCAGCCGCAAGGGGATGGGCCCGATCCGCATGATTACTTCGATACCGCATTGGGCGGATGCAAAGCATTGACGGTGATGATCTACGCGCAGCGCAAGGAAATCCCGCTGCAATGGGTCGATGTCGATGTGGTGCGCGACGCGGGCGAAGAACGCAAGGGGATTTATCGTCTGACAGCGAAGCTGACGCTACACGGTGAGCTCAGCGATCCGCAGATTGATGAGTTGCTGGCGGTTGCCGAGAAATGCCCTGTACATAAGCTGATGACTGCGGTGGACGTGCAGGTGTCAACCTTGATTGTGCGGCCGGAATAGCTCAGGAGCAGCCCGACGCAGGTCGGCATCGCCGTAGCAAAACCCGCAGCAAAACGCCATCGCAGTAAAGCAAAGGGGTGGTTCATGTGAGCACATGAACCACCCCTTTGCGCGGTCTGGATCGGAGGACTTATTCCATGCCGGGGGTGACGGTCGAGAAACCGGCGTCGACGTGGGTGATTTCCCCGGTAACACCCGCCGCCAGATCCGACATCAGGAAAGCCGCGACGTTGCCGACTTCCTCGATGGTCACGTTGCGACGCAGCGGCGCATGGGCTTCGACGAATTTCAGGATCGACGAGAAATCCTTAATGCCGCTGGCGGCCAGGGTCTTGATCGGGCCGGCCGAGATGCCGTTGGCACGGATGCCGCGCGGGCCGAGCGCCGTGGCCAGGTAGCGCACGCTGGCCTCTAGCGAGGCCTTGGCCAAACCCATGGTGTTGTAGTTGGGGACCACGCGTTCGGCGCCCAGATACGTCAGGGTCAGCACGGATGCCTTGCGGCCCTCCATGAGGGGCAGCGCGGCTTTGGCGAGTGCGGGAAAGCTGTAGGCCGAGATGTCGTGTGCGATGCGAAAGCCCTCGCGTGACAGTCCACCGAGGAAATCACCGGCGATGGCCTCGCGGGGGGCAAAACCAATCGAGTGCACCAGCCCGTCCAGGCCATCCCAGCGCTGGCCGAGTTCGGCGAAGGCCGCCTCAATCTGGCTGTCTTCGGCCACGTCGCAGGGCAGCACGATATTACTGCCAAACTGCGTGGCAAATTCGCTGACACGGTCTTTGAAGCGGTCGCCGACATAGGTGAATGCCAGTTCCGCACCTTGTTGGTGACAGGCTTGTGCGATGCCGTAGGCGATGGAACGGTTGGAGAGCACTCCGGTGACCAGAATGCGTTTGCCGGCGAGAAAGCCCATGAGTCTTGTCCTTAGAATTCCGTGCGGAAAGGCAGCTATTTTAAAGCGTAACGATTAGCCGCGTGTCCCGGTGCCGGGCACGCGCAGTTGTGCGCCGACTTTCAGGTTACTGCCTTTCAGGTTGTTCAGGGCGCGCAGGGCGTTGACCGAGGTGCCATAGCGCCGGGCCAAGCTGCTCAAGGTGTCGCCCGGCCGCACTTTGTGCGTACGCACGTTCAGACGGGCGCTGCGGCGATTGGTCGCGCGAGAAGGGGGCGCGATGGCACCGGCCGGGGCTTCGAGCGAGGCCAGTTGCACACCCGGCTGGCTGCTGGTGGGTACCAGCAGCGCGACGCCACTGGCTGATTTGCTGCGGCGAGAGACCCCGTTAGCGCCGCGCAGCGCCGCTTCGGTGACGCCAAAGCGTTTGGCAATCGAGGCGTAAGACTCGCCGCGGCGAGGTTGATAGACCTTCCAGGAGGTCAAGTCACCTTTGTAGGCCAGCAAGTTGGCGTTAAAGGTTGCGACGCGATTGGTGGGCAACAGCAAGGTAGGCTGGTGTTCGCCACGAATCAGGGGACGGTTGAATGAGGGGTTGAGCGCCTTGAATTCCTCAAGCGGCATCTCTGCCAGTTGGGCGGCGATCTCGAGGTCAATGTCGCGATCCTTGCGCACCATGGCGAAATACGGCGAGTTCTCGACGTGAGGCAGAGCGATGGCATATTTGCCGGGATTGGCGATCAGGTTCTTGATGGCCTGAAGCTTGGGAACGTAGTTGCGCGTTTCCTCGGGCAGATTGAGCGACAGGTAGTCGGTGGGTAGGCTGGCGGCTTCGTTTCGGGCCATGGCGCGCTGGATGGAGCCTTCGCCCCAGTTGTACGAGGCCAGGGCCAGATACCAGTCGCCCTGCATTTCAAATAACTTTTCGAGATAGTCCAGGGCCGCGTAGGTCGAGGCGATGGGGTCGCGCCGCTCGTCACGCCACCAGTCTTGTTTGAGATTGAAGTATTGGCCGGTCGTGGGAACAAACTGCCAGAGGCCCGCGGCTTTTGAGCGAGACAGGGCGGTCGGGTTGTAGGCGCTTTCCACAAAGGGCAGCAGCGCAAGCTCTGTCGGCAGGCCGCGACGATTGACCTCGTCGACAATGAAATACAGGTATTTGCCGGCACGCTCGGCCATGCGCTGAACGGCTTCGGGGTGCGCCGCGTAGTAGTCTGTCCATTCACGGGACAGATCGGTGTTCAGGTTGGGGATGGCGAAACCGCGGCGGATGCGATCCCAGGCATCGGCGGGCGGATTGGTGAGGTCGACAGTACGCGAAGTATCCTGGGCGACATACTGCTGCTTGTTGTTGGGGGGGCTCGTCGTCGCTGACTGGCGGGGAGTGCCGGCGCAGCCGGCAAGTATGGCGAGAACAACAGGTAGCAGAAGTCTTGTCAGGGTCATCGGGTCATTGTCACTTGAAATCGTTTTTCCATTCACGCAAAGCGGCAAAAGTGGCTACAGGCGTATCCAGCGTCTGACCTGACTGCTGGCGCACGGCCTGAATCACATCGGCTTGGCGGGTTCGCAAGAACGGATTGGTGTCCAGCTCCAGTGCCAACGTTGTTGGCACGGTAGGACAGCCTTTTGCACGTACTTCTTGGGCCCGCTGATACCACTGCTGCAGAGCATTATTGGCTGGTTCAACAGCCATGGCCCAGCGTAAGTTCGCTAGAGTGTACTCGTGCGCACAGCAAACCAGTGTATCGGCGGGTAAGGACTTGAATTTTGCCAGAGACGCGTGCATTTGTGCGGGCGTCCCCTCGAAAAGTCGCCCGCAGCCACCCGCAAACAGTGTGTCGCCACAGAAGAGCACCGGCGCGGGATGACCGGCGGCCCTGCCATGGTAAGCAATGTGACCAGAGGTATGGCCGGGCACGTCCAGTACGGTCATGTCCAGATCCACGTCGGGCAGGGTGACACGATCGCCTTCGACCAGGCGTACGTCACAATGAGGCAAGCGCTCGTGTGCGGGGCCGTACACGGGGACAGAGGCATGGCGCAGTAATTCCATCACTCCCCCGACGTGGTCACCGTGGTGATGAGTGAGTAGAATGGCGCGCAACTGCAGATCACGTTGTTCGAGTAGATCGAGTACCGGACCGGCCTCGCCCGGATCGACGACGACGACGTTGCGTTGGCGAATAATCGCCCATATATAGTTGTCGGAAAAAGCGGGCAACGGCAGGAGAGTCCTGTCGTCAACGGTAGCGGGTATGGCTTGCATCATTTCAGGAATGTCGAAGTGACCGAAGAAACTTCGCCGATTGTAGAACTAGCCGAGTGGTTTCAGACACCCCCGGGACAACACGTCCTGGCGTGGGAGCGCGCGCAGTTCGATGCCATCCTGGTGGATGTGTTCGGATATTACGCTTGGCAGGTCGGTTTGGCAGAAATAAATTTCCTGCAGGCCAATCGCATGCCTTTCAAAGGCTGGGTGGGCTCGCAGATGCCGACGCCCGACGAGGCCGCACGTTGGCGACGGTGCGTGGTGGCGCAACCCGATGCGTTGCCGTTCGAGTCGCAAAGCGTGGATCTGCTGGTGTTGCCGCACGCGTTTGAATGTACGAACTCGCCGCACGAGGTGCTGCGCGAAGCAGAGCGGGTGCTGATGCCCGAGGGGCGGCTGGTGATTTCGGGGTTTAACCCCTGGAGCCTCTGGGGTGCGCGTAACCGGATGCCGGGGATGGAACCCTGGTTGCCGCATCCCCCGTCGGCTCAGGTATCCTTGCCGCGCTTGAAAGATTGGCTGAAGCTGCTGTCGTTCGAGGTCGGGCCGGGGCGTTTCGGATGCTATACCCCAGCGTGCCGTACCGAAAAATGGCTGCAGCGATGGCATTTCATGGAAACCTACGGAAAGCGGTGGTGGGCACTGGGCGGCGCGGTGTACGTGGTATCCGCCGTCAAGCACGTCGCGGGGATGCGCTTGGTCGGCCCCGCATGGAAGACTAAAAAACGTCGGCGTACCCGTGCAGCGTCGGTCGTGGTGAATCGTCAGGCGGGATCAGGTAAAACGTGACCCCTGGCACGTCGCCCTTCGGTCGCGCCGCCGGTCGGCCCAATGAATATAAATTAGTAGGAACAATGCAAATAAACAATGACGGCGACCAGCAGGTCGAAATGTGGACGGACGGCGCTTGCAAAGGCAATCCGGGGCCGGGTGGTTGGGGGGTGTTGATGCGCGCCGGCGCGCACGAGAAAACCTTGCACGGCGGTCAGGCCGGCACGACCAACAACCGCATGGAGCTGTTGGCCGTGATCGAAGGCCTGCGCGCACTCAAACGATCGTGCCGGGTGCGGATCCATACCGACTCGCAGTACGTCATGAAAGGCATGACGGAATGGCTGGTCAACTGGAAGCGCCGGGGGTGGATGACCGCCGATAAAAAACCGGTGAAAAATGCAGAACTCTGGCAAGCATTGGATGAGCAGGTCTCCCGGCATCAGGTCGAGTGGCGGTGGGTGCGTGGCCATGCGGGCGACCCGGGCAATGAGCGTGCCGATGCGCTGGCGAACCAGGGCGTGGAGAGTGTGCGCAAGGGCTGACGTTCGTAAGCGCTTAGCATGATGGCGATGGCCGGCTCGCGCTGACTCGCCGCTTAGCATCGGTCCAGTGGGCGCGACCTTGGGCCTGGCATAGGCAACCCGTCTTTTTTTATTCGGGAATACCCTGGAAATGCCAGTCAACTACTCCCGCTGTGACAAGTTTGTGCCAGTGTGTAAACCGCTGGTGCTAAAGTGCTAGGTCCATAGCTTGTCTCCACCCCGTCGGGCTGCGCAACGCGCGTGCCCCGGCTTATTGACGCACCGCGATTATTGCGCATGAAGAAAGCTGTACTGCTGACCGCGATTGCGGCCGGGCTCGCCGCGGGCGCGGCCTTGGGGTTCTGGGTGCCGCGCTGGTTGGCGACGTCTACGGGACAAGTCGCGGATGCTGCCGCAACAGCGGCATCGGCCACACCGAAGACCCGGCCCATGGACACGGTGCGCGTAGAAATCGCTCGCGTCCAGCAACTGCAATTCACACGCGGCATCGCCGCCGTGGGAAGCCTGCGCTCAGACGAGTCGGTCGTGTTGCGTCCCGAAGTCGTGGGCCGTATTCAGGCAATCGATTTCAAAGAAGGCCAGCCAGTCGAACGCGGACAAGTGCTGGTTCGTCTGGATGACTCCGTGTCGCGGGCTGAATTCGATCAGGCGCGTGCCAATTTGGCGTTGGCACAAACGCATTATCGTCGCGCCGTCGAGTTGCAGGGACGGGGGTTTGTCAGCCAGCAGGCACGCGACGAGGCCGCCAGCAACCTGAAAGTGCAACAGGCGGCGACGGCATTGGCTCAGGCGCGGCTCGACAAGATGACCATACGCGCGCCATTTGCGGGTATCGTCGGGCTGCGTAGCGTGTCGGTAGGCGATTATGTCGATCAGGGACAGGATCTCGCGCCTCTGGAGGCGATTGATCCCCTCAAGGTCGATTTTCGCGTGCCCGAGATGTATTTCAACAAAATCCGGGTGGGCCAGACCTTGACTATCCGTCTGGATGCCCTGCCGGGTTCAGAACGCCAGGGACAGGTGTACGCTGTCAGCCCCTTGGTCGATGCCGGGGGCCGTTCGATTTTGTTGCGCGCGACGATTCCCAATCCGGATTCGCGTTTGCGGCCGGGCATGTTTGCCCGCGTGCAACTCTCGTTCGGGGCCGACGAGGTATTGGCCGTCCCGGAGGCGGCACTCGCGCCGTCGGGCCAGGCGCAGTATGTTTTCAAGGTACGAGAAGGGCATGCCCATCGTACCGAGGTCACCCTGGGTGAGCGCCGGGATGGTCAGGTCGAAATCCTGACGGGCGTCGCTGCAGGAGACCAAGTCGTGGTGGCTGGATTCCAGCGGCTGACCGATGGGGCGCCGGTCGAGGTGGCCCCCACTGCCGCCACGACGCCGCCGCAGAGCAAGGCCCAGGGACCACAGGCGACGCGATCATGATTCTGTCCGAGATCTGCATCAAGCGACCGGTGTTTGCTTCGGTCTTGTCGTTGATCATTGTGTTGATCGGCCTGATCTCGTATTCACGCTTGACGGTGCGAGAGTACCCCAACATCGACGAACCGATCATCTCTGTCAGTACGACCTACAAAGGGGCGTCTCCCGAGGTCATTGAGTCGCAAGTCACCAAACCTCTCGAAGACCAACTGGCCGGTATCGAGGGAGTGAACGTGATGACCTCGCGCAGTCGGTCCGAACGCAGCTATATCAATATCAAATTCAATCTATCGCGGGATCCGGATGCCGCCGCAGCCGAGGTACGTGACAAAGTGTCCCGCGCGCGTCGCTATCTGCCGGATGAAATCGACGAGCCCATCATCGGCAAGGTCGAGGCCGACGCGACGCCCGTCATCTATCTCGCCGTGGAGTCGGGCTCGCTTTCGGTGATCCAGACCTCGGACTATATCAATCGCTACATCAAGACACGCTTGTCTGTGCTGCCCGGCGCGGCAGAAGTCCGCGTGTATGGCGAACGCCTGCCATCAATGCGGATATACGTCGATCGTGGCAAGTTGGCGGCCTATCAATTAACCGTTCAGGACGTTGAGACCGCGCTTGCCAGCCAGAATGTGGAGATTCCGGCGGGCCGTATCGAGTCGCGCGATCGCGAGTTTACGGTCGTGTCATCAACGGACTTGCAGACGCCAGAGCAGTTTGCGGACATCGTGGTGGCCAGCGTCAAGGGCTATCCCGTACGGATCCGTGATGTGGCCAAGGTTGAGGTCGGCGCGGCGGATGACCGCATATTGTCGCGATTTAATGGCAAGGCTGCGATCAATATCGGATTGACCAAACAATCCACGGCGAATCCCCTGGATTTGTCCAAGGCGGTGCGTGATGAGGTGGCGTTATTGAATGAGACCTTGCCTGATGGAATGCGGCTGAATGTTGCCTACGATACGTCGACATTTATTGAGCGTTCCATCAGCTCGGTATATCACACCATCATCGAAGCTATTGTGCTGGTGGTGCTGGTCATCTTCTTTTTCCTGCGGAATTTGCGGGCCAGCATCATTCCCATTGTGACCATTCCGGTCTCGCTCATTGGCGCGTGTGGCCTGATGTACCTGTTTGGCTTTTCGGTCAATACCTTGACTTTGTTGGCCATGGTGTTGGCGATCGGTCTGGTGGTCGATGACGCCATCGTGGTGCTCGAAAACATTTTCCGCCATATCGAGGACGGCATGCCACGCCGTGAGGCGGCATTGCGGGGATCGAAAGAAATCGGTTTTGCCGTGGTGGCGATGACACTGACCTTGGTCACGGTGTACGCCCCGTTGGCGTTCGCAACGGGGCGTACCGGCAAGCTCTTCATCGAGTTTGCGCTGACGTTGGCCGGTGCGGTATTGGTGTCGGGTTTTGTTGCGCTGACCCTGACGCCCATGATGTGTTCGGTCTTGTTGCGCCATCAATCCAGCCACAGCCGCTGGTACAACCTGATCGAGGGATGGCTCGATAGCTTGGCGAGCGGTTATCGGCGGAGTTTGCTTTGGGCCTTGCATCATCGGGCATTGATCGTGATCATCGGGCTCGCGGTGGCGGCGAGCAGCGGTGTCTTGTTTTCCGTGGTCAAAAGTGAGCTTGCCCCAGTCGAAGATCGCGGGGCGATTTATGGCAGAGTCACATCCCCCGAGGGCGCTACCCTGGGTTACATGCTCGATAGCGTACGGCAGATCGAACAGTTCTATACCCAGATTCCCGAAACCGAGGCGTACCAGTCGTCGATCGGCTTTCCGACCGTCACTGACGGAACGGTGATTTTGCGGCTGGCCCCCTGGGAACAGCGTGATCGGAAACAGCAGGAGATCGCGCGCGAGCTGCAGGCCAAGTTCGCCACATTGCCCGGCGTCAAGGCCTTTCCAACGAATCCGCCCTCATTGGGTCAGTCCTCTCGTTCCAAACCAGTCGAGTTCATCATCATGAGCCAGGCCTCGTATGCCGAGTTGGACAGGCTCGTGGACGTGTATCTGAACGCGTTGCGTGATTATCCGGGCTTGGTCAATCTGGATACGGACTTGCGCTTGAATACCCCGGAGCTGCGTGTGCAGGTGGATCGCGACAAAATGGCCGATGTGGGGGCAGGGGTGGATGTCGTGGGCCGTACGCTAGAGTCCATGCTGGGTGGACGGCAAGTGACACGCTACAAAGACGATGGCGAACAGTACGACGTAATTGTGCAAGTGTTGCCGCAAGATCGCAGCAACCCGGCGGACATCTCGGGGATTTATGTCCGTACGCGCGACGGCAGCATGGTGCAGTTGGACAACCTGTTGTCGGTGCATGAGAGTGTGTCCCCCCAGTCGCTGAATCACTTTAATCGCCTGCGCGCGGTGAAGATCGAGGCCGAGGTGGCACCTGGCTACGCGTTGGGCGAAGTCCTCGACCATATGCAAGAGGTGGCGCGCCAAGTACTCCCCCACACATTGCAGACCGATCTGGATGGACAGTCGCGCGAGTTCCGGGACTCGTCGGGCAGTATTTATCTGGTGTTCGCCATGGCCCTGGCCTTTATCTACCTGGTGATGGCCGCGCAATTTGAAAGCTGGCGCAATCCGTTCATCATCATGCTGTCAGTGCCTTTGTCCATGACGGGGGCATTGCTGGCGCTCTGGTTGACGGGCGGAACCCTGTCTATTTACAGTCAGATTGGCTTGATCACGCTGGTCGGGTTGATCACGAAACACGGTATTTTGATTGTTGAATTTGCCAATCAACTGCGCGACGAGGGACGTGAGCTTTTCGACGCGGTCGTCGAGGCCAGCGTGCTGCGGTTGCGGCCGATTTTGATGACGACGGGGGCAATGGTGTTGGGGACATTACCCTTGGCAGTCTCGACCGGCGCAGGAGCGGAATCCCGTCAACAGATCGGCTGGGTGCTGGTCGGCGGGCTGACCCTCGGTACACTATTGACTTTGTTTGTGGTGCCGGTGGCCTATACGTTGATTGCAACGGTGCGCCACAAACCGGGCCATCAAGTCACGCCGGATACGGCGGCCGGGGCAGATACCCATGCTGCATCGGCGACGGAGTAGTCTTTATGCGTCAAATTATTTTCGATACGGAAACCACGGGCCTGGATCCCTCTCAAGGGCATCGCATCATTGAGATCGGATGTATCGAGGTCGTCAATCGGACGGTGACGGGCAATAACCTGCATCTTTACCTGAATCCGGACCGTGATAGCGACCCCGAGGCCCTGGCGGTGCACGGGCTGACCACCGATTTCCTGGCGGACAAACCGCGGTTTAACGAGGTGGCGGCCGAATTTCTGGCGTTCATTCAGGGGGCGGAGCTTATCGCCCACAACGCGGCGTTTGACGTCAAGTTTTTCAATGCCGAACTAAAGCGCATCGGCCAGGGCGAACTCGCCGGGCAGTGCGGCAAGATCACTGATTCGCTGATGATGGCCCGCACGCTATATCCGGGCAAGCGAAACTCGCTGGATGCCTTGTGCGATCGCCTCGGCATCTCCAACGCGCATCGGACGCTGCACGGCGCTTTACTCGACTCGCAACTGCTGGCCGAGGTTTGGCTGGCCATGACGCGCGGGCAAGACGCGCTGCTCATCGACGTGGACGACAACGGGCCGTCCAGTGGTGCGGGCACGGCCGTGGGCTCCTTCGACGGCACGGTACTTCGGGTACTGAGCGCATCGACCGATGAACTGGCCGCGCATGACGAGTATTTGGCTGGCCTGGGGGATGCCTGCGTATGGCGCGCCCTGGATGCTCCCGCAGAGGTTGCCGACGCCTGAAGCGTTTGCCGACCCCGATTTTTCTATGCTAGAATTCCGCTTCTTTGGGTGGTTAGCTCAGTGGTAGAGCACTGCCTTCACACGGCAGGGGTCACAAGTTCGAACCTTGTACCACCCACCAGAATCCAAAGACAAAGGCCGCCTTCGGGCGGCCTTTGTCTTTGGCGTCACCATTCTGAAATCTGTATGACATTCTGCACTGTTAAGGTTTAGGAGACCGTTTTGTGACGGGGGTGAGACCAGAATGTCCGACGGCGATATATCGGCCAAGCTATTTGATCAAGGTACCTCGGCATACACAAATCACGTTTCATCATCTGACGAGGGACAGTGGTGGAAGCGCATTGTGATGTGTGGCGAGGATTTCGGGTTGAACGCCGACGTCGACGCGGCCGTAATGCGGTTGGCCCATATGGGGCGTTTGAGCGCTGTCAGTTGCTTGACGCAAGGCCCGACGTTTGTAGAGCATGGCCCGGATTTACGCGGACTGGACCTGGATTTGGGCGTGCATCTCAATCTGACGGAGTGTCTCGGCCAAGCAGGGCAGGCGTCAATGACGTCTTTGCCGACCTTGATCGCGCGCGCTTACGCGGGACGTATTGATGACGCTTGGCTGAATCTGCATCTGGTGCGTCAGTTTGATGCGTTCGAGGATGTTATGGGGCGAGCGCCGGATTATGTGGACGGGCGCCAGCATGTGCACCAATTGCCCGGGGTGTTGCCGCGTCTGCTGCAACTGCTCGCGCATCGCTATGGTTCCCGAGGACCCTGGTTGCGTCATACGGCGCCGGGGGCGCAAGACGGTATTCCTTTGCGCGAATCGGCGAAGGCACGCCTCGTCGGTGCACTGGGCGCGAGCGCTGTGTCGCGTATCGCGCGTCTTGACGGGTGGCGAACGAATCGCCGGTTGTTCGGCGTCTATGATCAGCAGGGTGGCGCGCGGCGCTATGCGCGATTGTTGCAGCGCTGGTTGCACAATGCGCGAGACGGGGATCTCGTCATGTGCCGTCCAGCACTGCCGGGCAGCGCCGGTACGCTCGCGTCGCAGCGGGTGGCAGAGTTTGAAGTGCTGGCTCGCCCAGAGTTTGGGGATTGGATGCGCTGCAATGGCGTACGCGTGGCGCGCCCCATAAGTTGCCAGGCTTCTTAGCGGCGCCGGAACGTGGGCGTGCGCTTTTCCTGAAAGGCTTTTCGGCCCTCCATGGCATCTTCGGTCGCAAAGCAGATGGTTTGCAGATCGCGTTCGTAAGCGGTGGCCTGCTCCACGGGCATACTTAGCGCGGCGCGTAGATTCACCTTGGCGGTTTCGGCAGCGATGGGCGCGCGCGCGGCGATCGCCGCGGCAATCGTTGCCACGCGATCACGTAGGGCGTCCAGTGCGACGACTTCGCTGATTAATCCCCACGCCATGGCCTGCTGAGCAGAGACGGGGTCTCCCGTCATCACCATCAGCGCCGCATTGGATGCGCCAATGGAGTGCAGCAATTGCGCGGTCATGCCTCCTCCGCCTATCCAGCCGAGTTTGATTTCAGGTGAGCCGAGTTTTGCATTCTCTGCGGCGATGCGAATGTCGCAGGCCAGCGCCATTTCCAGGCCGCCGCCAAAGGCATAGCCATTGATCGCGGCGATCGCAGGTTTTTTGAGTGCGCGGATCAAATCGCAGTAATCGCGTCGATTGCGAAAATCCCAAGGCGTGGCATAGCTGTCGAGTTCCACGATGTCTGAGCCCGCGCAGAAAGACTTGGGTCCAGCGCCCGTCAGCACGACGACGCGCACGTCATCGCTTTCATTGCAGGTCTGGACTGCTTGAGTCAGCAACTGCGCCATGTCGGGCGTCATGGCATTGAGCTTTTCTGGCCGATTGAGTTCGATCCAGGCGACATGATCTTGAATGTGTAGATTGACGAGGCTAGTCACTAGTTACCCTTTCAGAAATCGTATTGTGTGGCGCGCACAGCGTGTTCAACCCATCGGCGAGTTCGGCCGAGCTGGCACCGCGCAGAAGGCCATCGCGCAAAAATAGCGAGGCACGCGTTTGTGTCGCAATAAATCCGTTGTGTCGGGGACGCAGGCTGGCCGCGCGCAAGGTGTCGGCCGTGCTGCGATAGAAATCGTTGCTCGCCGCATTGACGGCCGGATCATTCCAACCGGCTACATGACTGGGCTGGCCCGCATGCCGGGGAATAAAACGCGTCTGGGCGTTTTCGCCGAGTAGCCACAAGAGGTGGTCGATGAGTGCCGTGTCGACCTGGCAACGCTGAGATATCGCGATACCGGTACCGCCGAGAATGGAGCCGGGCGGATTGGCGTCAACACGGGGTGCATTCTGGAAGACCAGAGGCGTGCCATCCTGTACGCATGTGTAGTTCACGTAGCCATAGACAAGCGGACACAGCAGCACGTCTTCATGCGTCGTCATATGGTGCAGCAAGGCGATGGGATTGGCCTCTCGTACCGACATCGGGCTGAGTGTGGCCAGCGTGATGAGCCACTCGCAGGCTTGCCGCAACACGTGAGGTTGGTGCCAGCGTTTGCCGTCGCCCAGCGCCAGAGCAGGGTCCAGTGCCGCGCACATTGATAACAGGGTCAGGAATGCATGCGGTCCAGCCAGGGACAACGCGACCCGTCCGGTCTGGCGCGATAGCGTCAGGACATCCTGCCATTGCTCTGGAACGGCGTGACCCGCTTGGACTAGCAAGTCGGGGCGCAACGCCATCACCTGGGTCGCGGCATCGAGCGGCAACGCCCATTGATGACCGTTCATGCGGTAACTGGCGTGCGTCAGGCCAATGCTGTTGCGTTCAATCATGTCGAGCGAACCCAATGGCAACAACGCATCCAGCGGTTGGAGGCAACCTTGCGCCAAGGCTTCGCCCAAATGCGGATGATCCAGCACGATCAAATCGTATTGCTCGCAAAGTTGGGCGATGGGGGCGGACTCGAACCCTTCTAGCGAATGAATATGCCAGTCGATCAGTCCGGTCTGATCGGCGGCGGCTTGCAAGGCGGCATAGCCACGCGGGTGATCCCAGGTCAGCCCGCGCCAACGTCGACTCATGGCTGCGCTGCGCAGACGATCGCGCCATGGGCTTCAAATGCCGCGATATGATTCGCGTCAAAGCCATATTCGCGCAGGATCTCCGCGCTATGTTGGCCGGGCAGTGGCGCACCTCGTTCAATACGCGCCGGAGTCTTGGTAAAACGGATGGGAAACCCCGGCGTTTTGACGTGGCCTTCGGTTGGATGGTCGTATTCGACAAAGGTCCCGTTGTGGGCGATTTGAGGGTCAGCCACGAGCTCGGCATAGCCATAGACCGGGCTGCACCAGATACCTGCGGCGTTGAATCGCTCAAGCCAATCCTGCGTACCGCGTTTTGTCATGGCTTCGCGCACCAGACGGAAAATGTCATCGCGCTGATCCCATCCAGCGGCCTCGTCGACATAATCCAGCAGGGCGGGTTGTTCCAGTTCGCGTGCCAGGATCGTCATGTCAGGCATCGCCAGCGCTAAATAGCCGTCCTGGGTGGCAAAGGTGCCATAGGGGGCGCGGATGTAGCTGTGCGCGTGCGGTTCGGCGCTGCGGGTCTGCGCCTTGCCGCCTACGGTAAAGACCGACAGTTCCTGCATTTGCAGGGTCGTGATGGCGTCCAGCATATTGACTTCGACTTTTTGCCCTTCGCCCGTGCGTTCACGATGCAATAGCGCACCCAATACACCTTCAAAGGCGCAATAAGCGGTGACTGCATCCACCAGATATTGCCCCGCTGCACGCGGCGCTTCACCGTCGCAACCTGTCGACAGCATGGCGCCGGACATGGCTTGCAACAGCAGGTCCTGGCCGGGCCTGCGGGCATAGGGGCCGTCTTCGCCAAAACCTGACATCGAGACGTAGATCAGTCGCGGATTAAAGGCGGAGAGGCTTTCATAGTCCACACCCAAGCGTTGGGCGACGCCGGGGCGGTAGTTTTGAATAAACACATCGGCCTGGCTCGCCATTTGACGAATGATCGCCTGGCCGTCTTCGCTTTTTAGATCGACCGCGAGTGAACGCTTGTTGCGGTTGAGGGACAGAAACGACACATTGATTTTGTTGCCCTTGATGCCGCCGGCAGGCGCGTGACGTTGCCATTCACCTTCTTTGGGCTCGATCTTTACGACATCGGCTCCCAGGTCGCCGAGCCGCTGCGCGGCAAAAGGACCCGCCATAGCGATCGAGCAGTCCAGAACTTTATAACCCGTCAAAATTCCCATGATGAAACCTTTTAATGCATGACCCAGCCGCCATCGACGGAAAGGGTCTGGCCGGTGATGAAACCTGCCTCGGTAGAGGCAAGAAATAGAATGGCTGCTGCAATATCATCGGCATGCCCACGTCGCTTGATGGACTGGCGCGCCAGGACCATGCGTTCGTAGCCCGGTAGATCGGGATGGATGGCTTCGGCGGCTGTGGGGAATGCTCCGGGCGAGATGGCATTGCAGGTGATACCCGTCGCGCCGAACTCCCTAGCCATGGCGCGTGTATTGCCCAGCATGGCACCCTTGGATTCGACATAGGGCTGTAGCAGTTCCCAGCCGCCTGACAGGGTGATCGACACCACATTGATAATGCGGCCCCATTGCTGTTGCCGCATGCCGGGTAAAGCAGTCCGCACGATTTGCAACGCCGCGGACACGTTGATGCGGTGGATCAGCGCGCGATCTTCATCCGTGTAATCTTCGAAGCGCTTGGAGGGATAGATGGCGGCATTATTGATCACCACGTCAATGGCCTGATCCGCCGTCAGGCGATCCAGGGTGTGCTGCAAAGCCGTCTCGTCGGCCAAGTCAACGGGCAGAATCTGCAATTGATCGGCAAATGCGTCAGGCACGGTCTCCCGCAGTTTTTGCAAGGCGTCTGTGTCGCGATCCAGGGCCAGCAAATGCGCGCCTTGGCGCAGCAGCGCGAGGCTCGCGCCGAGCCCCAGGCCGCCACCTGCCCCCGTCAATAGAACGCGACGGTTCTGTAAAGAAAACGACATGCCTTGTGCGCTCATGTCTATGCGCCTCCTTTTTGTGGAGGAGGGCTCAAAGGCCGAAACTGGCCCGAGAGCGCCGGATATGCCTCGCTGGGCTGGGGCGAGATGGCGCGGATGCGTTGCTCGCATTGGGCGATATCGTTGGCATCGGCCAGGATGCGAATGCGGGTGTCGTAATGGCGTTCTTCGCCATGCTCCAGCCAGATAAGTTCGCCGCGTTCGCGCGCTGCGCCTTCGCCGAGCACATGGTTGGTAGAGGGCTCAATGCCCATCGCATATTGACCGGCTTGAAAATTTTGCCATTGATACTGGCACGGAAATTGATCTTTGCGAGTGGTGACCTCTATGCCTAGACCCAGGCGATCATTGACCAGCGCGACCGGCACGTGTCCTTGATCGTCCGCTTTCATTTCGTGCTGCCAAACTTGTTCATGAAAGCCCATTTGAGGCTCGGGCATCTGTTGGTAACCCACGCCCTGCGTGCGGTATTCATCGGCGTGCGCCGCCCAGACCACATCCTGAATAGGGGCGAGATAGCGCGAAGCGGTGTCCAGTACGGGATAGCCAACGTTCAAGTGATAGCAGAACATGTGGGGGGTGCGATAAAACCCGCGATTGACGACCCGGTCGTGCAATTGGATATCGTTGGTTCCCACTTCGATTTCAATGCGTCGGTAAAGCTCCAGGTGCTCTCCAAAGACGGTGCCCTGTGACACCACGCCTTCCGCCCAGAGAAAGCAGCGATCATCCTCCCAGCGTTCCCCATAACCGGTGAGGCGCGCCGGAATCGTTCCGACGCGACCATGAATGGAGTGTTGGATTTTTTGACGTGGTTGATAAACATAATTGTCCGCGGGCGACTCATGCATGAACAGAATGTGATCCAGTCCGCACGTGATCATCAGGCCGGAGAACGAGCGCATCCATCCGAGGCCGGACTCCCCCTCGTACTCATGCAGGCCGGGATGCCGAAAGCCCGCCGGTGAGTGCCAGCCGACCGCATAGCCGCGAAACTCGCATTCGGCGATATCCATGGCGCGATCGATCAGCACGGTAAAACGCAGGCCCGTGCCGCTGCGAAACTCCAGCATTCGGATGCCTCGCTCTACACCATCTTGCAGCGTGACCAACCGTACACCGGCAAACTGTGCCAGTTGTCCGCAGCGCGATTCGATTTGTTGCCTGTTCATGGCGGTGGCATATAACTGTGCCATGGATGCTTCGACTCCAGAAACCGGTGCATTGAGCGACCGGGGGTAGGGAATGGGGGAAAAGGGGGTGGCGTCAGACGCCGTTGGCCTGCAATTTGCCATCCAGGAATGCCTTGGCGCGCGGTACATCGTCCTCGGTCAGGTGTTCGATGATGATGGGAATGTTGGGGTGACGCTTGGCCAGGCGTTGCAAATACAGGTCGTAGTTCAGACTGCCCAATCCCGGCGCCGGCAACTCGATTTCGCCCACGCCTCGGAACGTATGGCTTTCGGCCGCGTCGGCGTCGCCAATATCGCTGTGTTTTTCTGATTTATCGCCTTCGGCACGTTTGACGTCCTTGGCGTGCGCAATGCAGATTTTGTCGGACAGCGCGTCGAATACATGGTTGAGTGTGCGATCCATGTCGTCGATGTTGTGATCTTCGAAGTAGTTGGTGGGATCCATCAGTAGACCCAGACCCGGATGGTTGACTTCAGCGAACATGCGCAGTGTTTCCTCGACCGAACCGACGACGTTATTCACATAGGTCTCGAGCAAAAAGACGGCGCCATGGTCGTATGCATGTTGTGCCAATTCTTGAATGACGGCGCGGCATTGCTCCCAGCCTTCTTCCGTTTTGTTCTTCGGGTGATGAACCCAGTCGCTGTCGGTGGCGAATGTCCCCGTTTCAGAGATCACATAAGGAGAACCAAGATATTGGGCATGCGACAGGATCTCTTTCAAATAGCCATTGCGACGTTGTCGCTCGGCCGGTTCGGGATGCACGATGTTGGTGTAGGCGGAGATGCAGGAAATGGGCAGATTATGTTCGCGGAAGGTATCGCGAATGCGCTGGCACTTATCGAGTGTGATCTGGCCCGCGCTGAGATCCATATTCTTGAAATGAAGATCCAGTTGTACGGTGTTGAACCCTTGTGCGCGGATCTTGGCTGCCGAGGTAGCCAGGTCGTAGGGAAAATAGCCTGAAAAAATACCGGTTTGAATCACGTTTGTCTCCTTGGTGGCGGGCTGTTTTTTTGCCCTTGGGGGTTCTTGTCATGCGCCCGATGGCGGCGCCGTCGGGCGCGTCAATCGGATTGGGCAGGGAACTCGTCTGTGGTCGAAATCTCATCGATGCGTACCGTGCGGCGTTCGGCAATCGATAAGTACGCGGCTTCGACCAAGGCCATCGTTTTCACGTTATCCGCTACGGTTAACGCTGGCTCGGTGCCGTTGATCAAGGCGTATTGCAGCTGTTCCATGACACCGATGAAGGCCTGCGGAAACCACATCGACGACCACTCAGGCGTGACCCATTGGCCTTGTGTGGCCTGCTTCGAGGTGTAAGAGAGCGTAGAGGGTTTGCCATGCGGCCATCCGATCGTGCCCTTGGCGACGCCCTCCGTGCCTTCGACACGCCAATGAATGTATTGGTCATCCGCGTGGCCGTCGCCGCGCGGACCCGCCCAGACGTCCTCTAGCGCCAGGGCGAGTAACCCCGATTCAAATCGTAGAGTCGTCGCCACAATGCCGTCTTGATGAGGAAACGGCGTGCGAGGGTCGTCGCGGGTTACGGTGGTGACCTCGGTGGGCTCGCCGAAAAGATGGCGCAGGACGTCCAGGTGATGCACGCTCATGTTCGAAAGCGTAAGTCGATCGTAGTCCGCCAAGAACCCCTGCCAGTGAGGAATGGCGTGCATATCAATCTGCGCCAGCACCGGCTTGCCCAGTACGTTCTGATCCAGCAATTGCTTGAGCACGCGCATGGATTGGTCATAGCGCATGTTCTGGTTGACCGAGAGCAGCTTGCCGGCGCGACGCGCCTCGTCACGTAGCGCGACGGCTTCGGGTAACGACAAGGCTAATGGCTTTTGCGCCAGGACCGCCTTGACGTGAGGGGCCGCGAGTGCGGCGCGGATGAGCGCTGGTTGTTGATCGGGAGGGAACGCAATGTCGACGATGTCCACCTCGGGATCGTCAATCAACGACTGGGGGGTGTCATGGGTGCGTCCGATGGACCAGCGTTGTGCGACGGCTTGCGCATTGGCAGGCGTGCGTGAGGCGATGGCGACGACCTGAAATCCTGCTTCGCGGTAGGCGGCGAGGTGGCACTCTGCCATGATCATGCCGGCGCCGATGCAACCAATACGAAACCGGCGTTCGCGCACAGGTGGGTCGGGTTCAAGGGTAAGGGGGGCCATGGCTGTCTCCGATTGCGACTCGCCTGCAAGCCTAGCGTGTGGCAGGGATTGAGGCGCGCTTAGCTGATCTATTTGGATGTCATTATTACATCAATTAAATCTTTTTATTAAATCAATATACATCAGAAATTGCCCCTATTGACACGGTTTATGCCTTTCATTTATTCGCGTCACGCGCGTATAGGGCTATTTTTATGTGCCGAAAAACGGCTATTTCTATTCTGTGCGAAGACATTAAGAGGGAAATTTGCGTATGCTATGAATATTGATGTATTCACATCATTTTGATTTAATTAAATCAAAATGATGTGATATGATCGATCGCTATACCGACTCATCAGAAAATTAAGGTGACCAGGATGGCCCGAGCCACCATCACGACTATTGCCGAGGCGGCGGGTGTTTCTACCGCCACTGTGGATCGTGTCCTGAACGGGCGCGAGGGGGTGCGTCGTCAAACCCGGGATCATGTGCTGGCTGTCGCGCGCAAGCTGGGCTATGGCGCAGAGCTCGGTTCCAGTGATACGGCTGCTCCGCAGGTGGATTTTTTGCTGCCTGCGGGCGACAACAGTTTCATGTCGCTATTTCGTCAATATTTATTGGCCGAAGCGCAATGCCGGCCCGATATCCAGGTGAAATTACACTTGGTCGAGGGCTTCAATGCGGAAAAACTGGCAGCGCAGCTCTATCAGCTCAAGGGCAACACCGATGGGGTTGGCCTCGTGGGGCTGGACGACCCACAAGTGCGCGATGCCATCGCGGCACTGCAGGCCAGTGGCGTGCCTGTGTGTACGTTGGTCTCCGATATTCCCACGTCGTCTCGTATTGGTTATGTAGGCATTGATAATCGCGCGGCGGGCCGCCTGGCGGCCAGTTTATTGGGGCGTTTCTTGCCATCGGATGTGCCGCAGGGGGTAACGGTGTTTCTGGGCTCCCTGGCCTATCGCGGACATGAGGAGCGCGAAATGGGCTTTCGCGCTTTGCTCACCGAGGAGTTTCCTCATCTCAAAATTGACCGCATGCTCGAGATCGGGGATGACCGCGCGCGCGCCTATGCGTTGACCCGGGAACTGTTGCAACAGGTGACCCCTGGCGGTATCTACAACATTGGGGCGGGCAACTCGGGTATCGGGCGGGCATTGCAAGAGGCCGGGTTGCAGCGGCAGGTCGTGTTTGTGGGCCACGATCTGACCACGATTTCCCGGCAGTTCTTGCTGGATCGCACGATGGATGCCGTGATTGATCAGAATCCTCGGGTCCAGGCGCGCGAAGCCATCCGTATGCTTGCCGCCGCCGTGCGAGGTCAGTCCGAGCCAACCTATATGCCGCGCCTGCAGGTTATTTTTCGCGAAAACATCCCGACGCATTGACGCATCGAGATGTCCATCTGATGATTTATCCCGCTGTGGGTGGGGTCACATGATCCGCTGTGGGCGCAGGGTAGGCTTTGCTGGCGTCGCGGATAAAGTTGTGGACGGCAGTTTCATAGACTTTGCCGCTGCGGATCGCGCCAGAGTGCGAAGCGCCTTCGATTTTCACGACGCGTTTCAGGTCGGCGGGAACCTTCAGGGCCGCCTCAAAAAGCTCATCGCTCATCGTGTGCGGCACGACGCGATCCTCTGTGCCGTGCAGGAACAGCATCGGGGTGGTCAGCGTCGCCAGTTTTTCCACGGACGCAAACGGCTGTGTCACCAGCAAGCTCGCTCCGGGCAGCTTTCCCCATCGCAATGTCTGCAGCATCGCGGCCATGCTGGTGAAACTGGATTCGACGATCAGTCCGGCAAAGGCAGGCATCTCGGGGCGCGAGGCGAGGTCGATGGCAATCGCCCCGCCCAGGCTATGGCCGTAGATAAAACGTCTGGATGGATCAGGTTGGCGGCGCGCGAGTTCACGTAGCGCGGCCGAGGCATCCTGCGTCGCGGTGTCCTCTGATGGCAGGAGCGCGGTCGATTGCCCGAACCCCCGATAGTCGATGGCAAGCACCGAATACCCCATGCGAGTCCAACCCGACATGCGGAACGCGCTGCCGTTCAGATTCCAGCGCGCACCATGCAGGTACAGCACAGTGGGCGCATCGGCATTGGAATGCTGCCAATACCAGGCGTGCACTTTATCGCCACCGGGCAGCGACAGATCGAAGGTTTCGGTGCCGGCAGGCGGCTCACTCCACCAACGCTGTGATTTGGTTTGAGGTGAAAAGATCGCCTCACGTTGCCAGGCATCGAGTTGCGTGCAACCCACCACGCTCGCAGCCGCAAGCGCACCGACCGCAAATAGGCGCCGCAAAGAAGATCGAGACCACTGGAACATAAGCAGGATAGTCGCTGTGTTTGCGACCGAGTACCAAATGCAAAAACGATCATACACCGCGCCCTGCCTGGAGCGCTGTCTGTCGTGATGCGGCGGCCCCGGCCTCTAGGCGGATAACTCGTTGATTATGAAATCAGGTCTTGTGCGATGGGGTAGAGCGATGCGACCAGCAGTAATGCCATGCCGATATTAAAAAGCCGTATGGCCTGGGGGCGATGCAGGAGTTTTTGCAGCGCTGCGCCAAAGGCGACCCAGACGCCCAGGCTGGGTAGATTGATCAGGCAGCAAACGGCGGCTGCGAGTATCAAGTTCCAATAAAAGCCAGTCTGCGGGGTGTAGGTCACGATCACGCCGACGCACATTACCCAGGCCTTGGGATTGACCCACTGAAACAAGGCCGCCTGCAAAAAGCTGAAGGGTTGGCTACGTTGCCGGCCGCCGTCCAGTGGCCCGGATTGGGCGATACTCCAGGCCAGATACAGCAGATAGGCCGCACCCACGTATTTCAGTACGGTATATAGCCACGGAAATTGATGAAAGACGGTATCCAGCCCCAATCCCACCAAGACCAGCATGAGTGTGAATCCCAGGTTCACGCCCAGCATATGCGGAATCGTGCGTCGAAAGCCAAAAGTCAGGCCCGACGAGGCCAGCATGATGTTGTTGGGCCCCGGTGTGATGGAAGTGACAAGGGCAAACAGCGACAGTGGGCCCAGTAAAAGCCAGATCTGTTCGCCAGAGGGGACGGTCGTGAGAGACATGACAGATGAGTTGGGGTTCAAGAGGTCTTAACAATGGCGCGGCGTCCACCTGCAATGATGGCAATAACGGCTAACGCGAATACATAAGTCAACGGTTCGACTGGCTCGTGAAATAACCAGGCCGCGGCCAGTACCGTCAGAAACGGTTGGAGCAATTGCACCTGTCCAACACGCGCGATGCCGCCGATGGCGAGGCCGCGATACCAGGCGAAGAACCCCAGGAACATCGATCCAAAGGCGAGATAAAGAAAGGCAAGAAGCACGGCGGAAGTCGGCCAGCCACGGGTCATGACCAGATCCGTACCTATCCATAATACCGGTGCGGCCAAGACTGGGGCGCTGATCGCTAATGCCCAACAAATCGTACGCGCGCCGCCCAAGGTGCGCGACGCCCTGGCACCCTCCGCATAGCCCATGCCGCCAAGGAGCACGGCCAACAGCAGCCATAGGTCGCCGACTTGCAAACTGCCGTGGCCCTGACGCAAGGCATAGGTCATGACCAGGATCGCACCAGTAGCGGACCAGGCCCAGAATGCACCCGAGGGGCGTTCGCCGCTGCGCCAGGCGGCAAAAATCGCGGTCGAGAGCGGTAGCAGCCCATTGAACACGGCCCCGTGCGAGGACGATACGGTTGCCATGGCCAGTGTCGAGGTCAGCGGCCAACCTACCACGATGCCCAGAGCCGCCAGTATGACGCCTGACCACTCACTGCGATTCGGGCGACGGCTGCGGGTCAGCCACAGGAGCAGTACTGCTGGCACCGAGGCCAGCAGTGCGCGTCCCAGGCCAATCAGCAACGGCGACATCTCGATGACCGCGATTCGCGTCATGGGCAAGGTGAGGGAAAACACCAGGACACCGATCAGGCCATAGCTATAGCCCTCCCAGAGGGGGGAGGCGACGGGAGTGGGAGCGGCATAGGCGGTTGGGCGCGACATGATTCTAAAGAGACGTAATAGAGAATGGAGAGGACGGCGTTGGGACGGGCTGCGACGGCACGGGGCAACGTTGCGATTTTCACCACTTTACGCACAGATAGCAGTACAGTACCGATACACTTATTCAGTTCACTTTGATGTCTGGCCCGGTAGAACAACCATGACAGTTGCGTCCTCACCTCAATCCGCGGGTTGGCGGCCCGTACGTCAGGCCGATGCCACGCTCGTGACGCAGTTGGCCGACGATGTTGCGCGTCGCATTGACGATCAGGGGCTGCGTCCTGGGACCCGGTTGCCGTCTATCCGGACGATGGCCGAGCAGGCCGGCGTGAGCCGCTTCACGGTCGTCGAGGCGTACGACCGTCTGGTGGCGCGTGGCCTGGTGCAGTCGCGCCGTGGCGCGGGCTTTTTTGTGCGGGCACGTCGCGAGCCGTTGATCGTCGAGCCAGAGGCGCCAGCGGACAGTTCGGCGCCACCCGTGCGCATCGATGTCACGTGGCTGCTGCGCAACATGTTTCGCGAGCCGTCTGCATCGGCCATGCCCGGCGGGGCAGGATTGCTTCCCGCTGAGTGGCTGGATCCCGAGATGGTCTCGGCGGCAGTGCGTGCGGTGGGGCGCTCGGTGCGCGGGACGCTGGTGTCTTATGGATCCCCACTGGGTTACGCGCCCTTGCGCCAGCAATTGGCTTCGCGACTGCAGGCCGAGGGCGTGCCGGCCCATCCAGAGCACAATTTATTGACGACCAATGGCGTGACGCACGGTCTGGATCTAATCGGGCGCCTGTTGGTTCAACCGGGTGACGCCGTGCTGGTCGAGGACCCTGCCTGGTTTGTTATTTTTGGTCGCCTGGCGGCTTTTGGTGCGCGGCTGATCGGTGTGCCACGCGGGCCCGACGGTCCGGATCTGGACCAGTTGGACAAGCTTGCCGCACTGCATAAGCCGCGCTTATTTATCACGAACACCACCGTGCACAATCCCACGGGCCACACGCTATCGGCAGGCGCGGCGTATGGCATTCTGCGTCTGGCCGAGCGGCACGATTTTTTGGTAGTCGAGGACGATACGTATGGGGAACTGCACCCCGGCGGTGCGATCAAGCTGGCCGCGCTGGATCGGCTGAATCGTGTCATTTTCGCGGGCGGTTTTTCAAAAATGCTGGCGGCGAGTCTGCGGGTCGGTTACCTGGCGGCCAGTGCCGACCTCGTGCGCAAACTAAGCGACCTGAAAATGCTAGCGGGCCTGACAACGCCCGAACTCGGCGAGCGGGTGGTTCACCGGGTACTGATCGAAGGGCAATACCGTCGGCACGTGGAGCGCGTCCGGGCGCGCGTGAATGCGGCACGCCAGCAATGCCTGGTTGCGTTGACGCAATTGGGTATGCGGATACCCCATGAGCCTCACGCGGGGATGTTCGTGTGGGCGGATTGCGGCCGTGATTCGGAGATTCTGGCGCGTGTCGCCGCCGATCGGGGATTGTTGCTGGCGCCGGGTAGTTTGTTTTCTCCTGCACAGGCACCGTCGGCCATGTTGCGGTTTTCGGTCGCGATGGTCGATACTCCGGGAATCTGGCCGGCGCTGGCGCAAGTTTTAAAGACCTAGTCCAGAGGCTTAATTTGGATACCTGAGTTGGCCCTATACTGATTACTGGGCCGACCGCGGCTTTGCTTTTTCATACGCTTTTACCCAAGGATTTTCCCCATGTCTGACGTCGCTATTCGCCCCTTGACCGAGCACTTCGCTGTTGCCCCGCAGTTGTCGCCTGCGGACATGGCAGGCGTGGCCGCGGCAGGCTATAAAAGTGTGATCATTAATCGGCCCGATTACGAGGGTGGCCCGGATCAACCCACGGCGGCGGATGTGTCCGAGGCGGCGCGTCAGGCCGGATTACAGGTGGAGTATCAGCCGGTGGTGGGTAGCGCGATGACAGCGGACGATGTGACGCGCTTTGCCGAGTTGCTGCGCACGCTGCCGGGTCCGGTACTGGCTTATTGCCGCACGGGGACGCGTTGCACGAATCTGTTCGTTGCATCGCAGCAGCTTTCTTGATCAAGATCAGTTATTGCGGAAAGCCCTCACTGTGGTAGCGTGGGTTTTCCAGTAGCATGTGTTTTCTTACTAGAAGACAGGAGCGGGCAAATGTTTAAGAAAATCCTGATTCCCACGGACGGTTCTCCTCTTTCGGCTCAGGCCGCCAATGCCGGTATCTGCTTTGCGCGTTCGGTGGGCGCCGAGGTCGTTGCCTTGCATGTGACGCAGCCGTTCGCGGCTACGATCGGTTTTGATGGCATGGCTGCAGCCTATGCGATTACGGACGAAGACTACGAAAAGGCGTCGGCAGATCAGGCGGACAAGTACCTGAAACAAATTCTTGCTCGTGCCGACACCGCCGGCGTGACGGCAGCGTCGCGTTCAGTGTCGAATTTCAACGTGGCCGACGGCATTGTGCAGGCCGCCACTGAAAACGGGTGCGACCTGATTTTTATCGGTAGTCACGGCCGCAGCGGCTTGTCCCGATTATTGCTGGGCAGCGTGACGGCCAAGGTGCTGTCGCTGGCCACGCATGCGGTGCTGGTTTATCGGGTCAAAGAAGACAAGAAAAAATAGTTTATTGCGTCCTATTTTTCTCCGGTATGGAGAAAACCGGCGTGTAAAGGTGGTACGACTGCGAGTATCCGATCAACTCGGCGGCGATGGTGATCGCCGAGTTTTTTCGGAGCAGCAGATGAATAAAGAATGTCGACTCGCGTGGTGCGGCGCTGCGGGGACGCACGTTGCCGTCGCACAGACTAGTGTGGCGCGCGGTAAACAGACCTCGGGTATCCGAACTTTGGTGCGCGTCGTGTTGGCCGCTGTGGTTGCGGGGTCTTTAGGTACCGCACACGCTGGCGGCCATATTTTGGGTATCGAGGGTGCGGTGCAAGCCGGTGACCGCGTGCAGCGGACTGGAGGCGCGCCGCAGGCAACTGATGGTGTACCGATGCCACCACGGATCACGGGTGTGAGGGGGTGGTTCTGATCGATAGATAGGCGCGTTTAGGCGTAATATGCTTTTGGCGCATGGCGTGTCGCCGTGCGTCAAGCGACGGGATTGAACCCACCAGGAAACGCCATGACTCGCAAAACGCGCATCGATCAGTATCGCAATATTGGTATCAGTGCCCACATCGACGCGGGCAAGACCACGACGACCGAGCGCATTCTTTTCTACACCGGGATCACTCATAAACTGGGTGAGGTGCATAACGGCGCTGCGGTGATGGACTGGATGGCGCAAGAGCAAGAGCGCGGCATCACAATTACGTCGGCGGCGACGACGGCGTTCTGGCGGGGCATGGCGGGTAATTATCCCGAGCACCGCATCAATATCATCGATACCCCGGGACACGTCGATTTCACGATCGAGGTCGAGCGCTCGATGCGGGTGCTGGACGGGGCATGTATGGTGTATGACGCGGTGGGCGGTGTGCAGCCACAGTCTGAAACGGTCTGGCGGCAAGCAAACAAATACGCGGTACCGCGTATCGCTTTCGTAAACAAAATGGATCGTGTCGGCGCGGATTTTTTCCGTGTGCAACAGCAGATCGTCGATCGCCTGAAAGGCGATGCGGTGCCGATTCAGATCCCGGTCGGGGCCGAAGACCATTTCGAAGGCGTGGTCGATTTGGTCAAGATGAAAGCCATTATTTGGGATGACGCGAGCCAGGGCGTGCGGTTTGAATATCGTGATATCCCCGCCGAGCTGGTCGAGGTGGCGAAAAAATGGCACGACCATATGGTTGAAAAAGCAGCCGAGGCGGACGAGCCCCTCTTGGAAAAATACCTGGCGGGCGAAACGCTGTCCGAAGACGATATCAAGCGTGGCCTGCGTCAGCGCACCATTGCCAATGAAATCGTGCCCATGCTGTGCGGTAGCGCCTTTAAAAACAAGGGCGTCCAGGCCATGCTGGATGCGGTGATTGACTATCTGCCGTCGCCGGTGGATGTCCCTGCTATCAAGGGGCATGACGAGAAAGATGGCGAAATTGAACGTCATCCTGACGACGCCGAGCCCTTTTCGGCGCTGGCGTTCAAGATCATGACAGACCCCTTTGTGGGCCAGTTAGTGTTTTTCCGTGTCTATTCGGGTGTCGTAAAGTCCGGAGATTCCGTGCTGAATCCGCTCAAGGACAAGAAAGAACGCCTGGGTCGCCTGTTGCAGATGCATGCGAACGAGCGGCGTGAGATCAGCGAGGTCTACGCTGGCGATATTGCCGCCGCAGTGGGGATTAAAGACGTCACGACGGGCGACACGCTGACCGATCCGGCGCATGTCATCATCCTCGAGCGGATGACTTTCCCAGAGCCGGTGATTTCTCAGGCGGTCGAGCCAAAGACCAAAGTAGATCAGGAAAAAATGGGCGTGGCACTCAGTCGCCTGGCCCAGGAAGATCCTTCGTTCCGTGTGCGCACGGACGAAGAGTCGGGTCAAACCATTATTTCCGGCATGGGCGAATTACACCTGGAGATCCTGGTCGACCGCATGAAGCGCGAGTTTGGTGTGGAAGCCACGGTCGGTAAACCCCAAGTGGCCTATCGGGAAACCATTCGCAAGACCTGCGACGAGGTCGAAGGAAAGTTCATCAAGCAATCGGGCGGACGCGGACAATATGGCCACGTGGTCCTGAAACTCGAGCCGCAAGCCCCCGGGGCCGGTTACGAGTTCGTTGACGCAATCAAAGGCGGTGTTGTCCCGCGCGAATACATTCCGGCCGTCGATCGCGGGGTGCGCGAAACCCTGAATACCGGTGTGCTGGCGGGTTATCCCGTCGTGGATGTCAAAGTGACACTGGTGTTCGGTTCCTATCACGATGTTGACTCTAACGAAAATGCCTTTCGGATGGCAGGCTCGATGGCGTTCAAAGAAGGGATGCGGCGCGCCAAGCCCGTCCTGCTCGAACCGATGATGCGAGTGGAAGTCGAAACACCCGAGGATTTCACTGGGCACGTGATGGGTGATTTGTCATCCCGGCGAGGAATGGTGCAGGGGATGGAGGATATCGCGGGTGGGGGTGGCAAACTGGTGCGCGCCGAGGTGCCGCTATCCGAGATGTTCGGCTACTCCACGACGCTGCGGTCCCTGACGCAGGGGCGGGCGACTTATTCGATGGAGTTCAAGCATTACGCCGAGACGCCTAATCAGGTGGCGGAGCAGGTAATTGCTTCGCACGGTGGGGGGCGTTGAGTCGAGAGGGCAGCATGCCGAAGGCGCCGCGTGGGGGCTTTATTTGTGGGGCTTCGGAACTCGCAGACGGCGGTTTGCAGGGGCAGTTGAGGTGCGGAACGCATGGTGGGCACAGAAGGATTCAAGCCCGTGATTCCAGCGCTCCGGCGCGACATATTCCTCAGTTCGCAGGCCGATTCACCATTCAGTGAGTGAGGCCGGGCTTAGGGGGTGCGAGTTCCGACGCGATGGCAACCCCCAACAGGTGCAAGGCCTCTTGGTCTCGTGCCGCGTCCGAGTGCTTACCAATTTTGCTGAAACCTTCAACATTTTCCACCAGTTGCGCCATCGCGGGACGAAAATCAGCACCCAGTCGGATCAGTTCACGCGTACGCGCGTGAGTGCTCTCCTCCCAGTTGCCTAGTTCTCTGGCCAGGCTGATGAATGCACCGGTAGCCGGCACCTCAGCAAGAGCCATCAGTTTCATGGTGGCTAAATGATTAGCCTCCACTGCTTCCCGCAGCAGTTCGCCCATAACCTTTTTTACGCTTTCGTTGCCGGTCCATTTTCTTAGTTCTGCGACTTTGTCTGTGCTGGATAAATCTTTCGTCCCCAGGACATTTTTTAGCGCAACGCGCATTATGAGGCGCGCGGCAAATTTTCGTTCTCGTCTAGTGCTTATGTTCATCATTTGTCCCCGCTTATCCTCGACAGTCTTGAATAGCTTCGTCGCAGCGGAGAAAGGATCAGTCCCCGACTGGATTAGTTGTCGCATGAGTTGCGAAAGCCGAGCACGAGGCGCCCACATCACTGGGAAGTGGGATGCACTTATACTTAGATCTATTAACAGATCAGTGCTGGACAGTCCGGCCAATATAAGAGCCTCCAAGCTTTCCGGCAGTGCACGTTTTTGCACCATCTCACGGGCCAGCGCAACCGCTGGGGCCTCTCCACTTGCGAGAACAACGGCTTGCAGTGCTGATATCTTTTCTTCTTTGGATGCATAAACTCGCTGATGGAGTATTTGTTCTAGCTCATGAGTTGCAAGCAAATTTACCTCTGATTTTGTCAGCCTATGCAGTTCTTGCATTGCGAAGCGGGTATCTACGCCAAAACTGATCATTTTCTCCACGATAAACTTGCCATCGACGTCCGCCCCTTGTTGACATAATGCGGAGCTGGCAAACGCACTATTCCGCTTCGTTAGTTCGGGGATGGTCGGTGCTCCCACGGAAATCAACAGCCTAAGGACCGCAAGATCGTCGGGTCCTTGGGGGATGCGAAACCACATCTTCGGATTTGCGGAATCCATGTGCTGAGGGGTGCTTATACACCGACTCGCCGCTGCCGAAACCAAATCTGCAGCGTTAGCCCCCGCGTCGATAAAACGTTTCAGCACCGCAGTTATTTGCTCATCGGATCGCTCTGGCAGGTGGTCCAGGGAGCGTAGCAGGGTACGAGGATCGGTCAAGGCCAATGCGGTCTGCTCATCGCCCGATTGCTTTGCGTAATCTAGCGCCGCGACAACGTCATTTGCTCGGAGGGCGTCACGCTGGAGTAGCCACGCTACCGCATTGTTGACGCAATATGAGGTGGTCGCCTCAGCGTCAACATATGAGTTTGAGGCGTGAGTTTGTGGGCACTTGAAGACGCGTCGGAAAGTCCGGGGTATATCGTGCTGAGCTTCGATCGACATCAAGGTCTGAACAACGACATCGCGTTTTGCCAGATCGCTATTCACGTCGCCGTTTGTCTTGCCCTGCATATCAATTAATGCTTTCATCAACGCGACATTCCGTTTCACCGCCGCATGCATTAACGGCGTGGATCCCTGCCGATCTTGAGCATTCAGCATCCTCGGATCATGCTCATTGGCCAGTTGCAACAGCATCTCGGTGATCTCATCACGGCCGAGTGAAATGGCCCGATGAAGTATCGTCTCCCCATTAGTTTCATCGGCCGTTGTCAGATCGAACTGACCCTCGTCCAGCATGATCCGCAGGGCGGCAGCATTACCGCTCTCTACTGCATCGAAAATATCTTGTACGGAAAACGGCGGTTCAGTGAGCTCGCCTATCGACGCCATGGCGTAGGACATGCGGGAAACCAGACTTTGTATTTGACCCATCATTGAAATAGCCCCTTAAAATTGTAATAAGTGGCAGTAATCTCTGATGTGTTCCGTCGAGTATTCGGTCAGTGGCCGTTTTCGTGAGTTTGGTTTAGGTCCGAAAAATCTGCGCGCTATGGTGGATATCGCATGCACCGGCGGCTCGCTGGGCGATGGTGAGAGACCAGCACAATCAGGGGTCCGATGACGGTGGGGCTCGGTGTCAGGTCAGGAATTGTTCTATGGCGTTGTTGAAGGCACGAGGGTTGCCCAGGTTCATGCCGTGCGACGAGCCTACGATGATTTCTTTGTGTGCCGAGGGTAGCCATTCCGACAGCATCTGCAGTACGGCAGGGTAGGGGGCGGGGCTGAGCGCGCCGCCGATCAAGAGCAACGGCATGGACAGTTTCTCGATTTGCTCGCGGCCCAGCGGATTGAGCATTTCAGAGACCTGCCCGCGCAATGTCGTGGCGTTGTCGCGCACCATGGTCTGAAACCAGGGCACCATGCGGCGCCAGGTATCAGGGCCCGAAACGGTGTCGACAAACAGGGCCAAACCGGCATCCAGGTCGCCCGCATCAATCATTGCCAGGGAGCGTTGGCGAAAGCCGCCGCGGTCGTCCGCAGGTTGATGCGGTATCGGCAAACCAGGATCGGCCAGCGTCAGCGTACGCACACGGCTGGGCTGTCTCAACGCCGCCTCCAGCGCCACACGCGCGCCACGCGAGTGACCGACCACATGGGCCGCGCCTTCGCCGACCGTCTCAATAAAGGCCAATAGGTCATCGACGTGCTGGTCGACGGAAAACGGACTTCCGTTCCATTCTTGAGGCCAATAGTGACGCAGGCTGGGCGCCAGCACACGAAAAGATCGTCCCAGTGGCCCTATCTGGGATTTCCAATACCGGCAGTCGCACAACGAGCCATGCACCAAGACCAGGGGCGTGCCTTGGCCGTACTCGGTGTACGTCATGGCATAGTCGTTGATATAGGCGGTTTGCAGGGGCAGTTGAGGTTCGGAACGCATGGCGGGCACAGAAGGATTCAAGCCCGTGATTCTAGCGCTCCGGCGCGACATATTCTTCAGATCGGAGGCCGATTTGCCATTCAGTGAGTGAGGCCGGGCTTAGGGGGTGCGAGTTCCGACGCGATGGCAACCCCCAGCAGGTGCAAGGCCTTTTCCTCTCGTGCCGCGTCCGCGTGTTGATGTGTTTTCTTGTAAACCTCAATCCTTTCCACTATTTTCGCCATCGCTGGACGAAAATCAGCTCCCAATCGGATCAGTTCACGCGTACGCGCGTGAGTGCTCTCCTCCCAGTTGCCTAGTTCTCTGGCCAGGCTGATGAATGCACCGGTAGCCGGCACCCCCGCAAGAACCATCAGCTTCATGGTGGCTAAATGACCATCCTTCACCGCGTACACCAACATTTCGTCCATAATACTTTTTACTCTCTTGTTGCCGATCCATTTTTTAAGTTCTGCGACTTTATCTGCGTTGGGCAAATCTTTCGCCTGCAGCAGATTTCTTAGCGCGTCACTCATCATGAGGCGTGCGGCCGTTATCAGTTGTTGTGCATTTTCTTCGGTTTCCATTCGCTGCCACTCATACTCGATTCCTTCGAACTCACGCTCGATAGCCTTGACTAGCTTCGTCGTAGCGGAGAAAGCATCAGCCCCCGAACGGATCAGTTGTAGTATGAGCTGCGCGGGTCGCTCACGAGGCATGTACTTCCGTCGGGGGCTATATACACTTACAGTTAGATCTGCTAGCAGATCAGTGCTGGACAGCCCGGCGAATATGAGAGCCTCCAGATCGTCCAGCGATGCATCTGTTTGCACCATATTGCGTGCCAGCGCAACCGCGTGAATCCATCCCCCTGCAAGAAGAACGCCGTGCAGTGCTGATATTTTTTCTGCTTTGGATGCATAAACTCGCTGATGGAGTATTTGCTCTAGCTCATGCTTTGCAAGCAGATTGACCTCTGGTTTTGTCAGCTTATGCACTTCTTGCATTGCGAAGCGAGTATCTACGCCAAAGCTGACCATCTTTTCCACGATAAACTTGCTATCGACACGCACCTCTTCTCCCCATAATGCAGGGTCGGCAAATGCGTCGTTTCGCTTCGTTAGTTCGGGGATGGTCGGTGCTCCCATGGAAATCAACAGCCTAAGGACAGCAAGGTCGTCGGGTCCTTGGGGTAGGCGAAACCACATCGTCGGATTGAGGGAATCAACGTGCTCAGGGGTGCTTATACACCGACTCGTTGCTGCCGAAACCAAATCCGCAGCGTTGGCCCCCGCGTCGATAAAACGTTTCAGCACCGCAGTTATTTGCTCATCGGATCGCTCTGGCAGGTGGTCCAGGGAGCGTAGCAGGGTACGAGGATCGGTCAAGGCCAATGCGGTCTGCTCATCGTCCGATTGCTTTGCGTAATCTAGCACCGCGACAACGTCATTTGCTCGGAGGGCGTCACGCTGGAGTAGCCACGCTACCGCATTGTTGACGCAAGATAAGTTGGACGAGGTGATCGACTCAGCGTCAACATATGAGTTTGAGGCGTAGATTTGCGGGCACTTAAAAATCTGTTGAAAAGTCTCGGATATATCGCGCTGAGCTTCGATTGACATCAGGGCCTGAACAACGACGTCGCGTTTTGCCAACTCGCTATTCACGTCGCCGTTTGTCCTGCTCTGCATATCAATTAATGCTTTCATCAACGCGACATTCCGTTTCACCGCCGCATGCATTAACGGGGTGGATCCCTGCCGATCTTGAGCATTGAGCATCCTCGGATCATGGTCATTGGCCAGTTGCAACAACATCTCGGTGATCTCATCACGGCCGAGTGAAATGGCCCGATGAAGTATCGTCTCCCCATTAGTTTCATCGGCCGTTGTCAGATCGAACTGACTCTCGTCCAGCATGAACCGAAGGGCGGTAGCATTACCGAGCTCTACCGTATCAAAAATATCTTGTGCGGAAAACGGCGGTTCAGTGAGCTCGCCTATCGACGCCATGGCGTAGGACATGCGGGAAGCCAGACTCTGTATTTGACCCATCATTGAAATAGCCCCTTAAAATTGTAATAAGTGACAGTAATTTCTGATGTGTTCCGTCGAGTATTCGGTGAGTGGCTGTTTTCGTGAATTTGGTCTAGGCCCGAAAAATCTGCGCGCTTATGGTGAATGTCGCATGCGCCGGCGGCTCACTGGGCGATGATGAGAGACCATGCAGCCGTAGCCCCCTTTCCCTGGCATACGCCTGGTTTCAGGTCTGTGGCCCCGGCGTCGCTGCTACACTCACTGTCCTCGCGCCGCGTCACCTGTTGTGACGCGTTCGACTCCACGGAATCGCCAAGCATGTCAGCTGAATCTGTCTCTGCTTTACCCGAATCTGCACAGCGTGTCGCCCAATTGCTGCAATCATTGGGCCACGAACATCCCATCGTGATCTTGCCGCAAACGGGTCGCACCTCGGCCGAGGCCGCGCAGGGTCTGGGATGCGAGGTTGCCCAAATCGCGAAATCCATCATCTTTCGCCGTCTATCTGACGAGGCCCCGGTGCTGGTGATCGCCAGTGGCGTGAATCGCGTCGATGAGGTCAAGGTCGCAGGGATCGTCGGGCAACTCGGCAAAGCCGATGCCCGTTTCGTCCGTGACGTGACAGGCTACGCGATCGGTGGCGTGTGTCCTATCGGGCACGCGGTCAAACCCGTCATGCTGCTCGACGAAGACCTCTTTCAATACGACACCCTGTGGGCCGCTGCCGGTCATCCGCATGCCGTATTCCGCCTGAGTCCCCAACAACTCGCCTCCATGACCGGCGCACCCGTCGCCGACGTGGCATTACGCACACCCAACATTCGATGAGCACCTCGATGGATTGGACATGGCTGTGGATTCCGGCCACGCTGGCCGCCGCCGCGGCCCAGGCCGGACGCAACGCCGTGCAACGCAGCCTGACGGCCACGCTAGGCACCCTCGGCGCCACGCAGGTACGCTTTCTGTTCGGATTCCCCTTCGCCTTATTATTTCTGGCGGTCGTCTTCGCCATTGACGGTGGCCCCGCACCCAGTATCAGTGCGGAATTCCTGCTTTTCGTCATCGGCGGCGCCGTCGCCCAGATCACCGCCACGGCCCTCATGCTGGCCGCCATGCGCGAGCGCTCGTTCGTCGTTGTCACCGCCTGGACGAAAACAGAGCCTATTCAAGTCGCGGTCTTCGGCTTCGCCGTGCTCGGCGATCCGCTGTCACTGCCCAGCATTCTCGCCGTGCTGGTGGCCACCCTCGGGGTTGTCCTCATGTCAGGCAACCCCGCGAACGCGACCGGCCGTGGGAGCCTGCGGCCCGCTTTACTAGGCCTGGTATCGGGCGCCTGCTTCGCCCTGTCCGCCATCGGCTTTCGCGGCGCCATTCTGACTCTCGACAGCGGTGGTTTCTTCCTGCAAGCTACCTGGACCCTGGCATGGTCCCTGGGCATCCAAACCCTCATCCTCATTATCTGGATGATCCTCTTCAATCGGCCCCTGCTCACGGCATGCCTCGCCGCTTGGCGCACCTCAATCTGGGGCGGCCTACTAGGCGCCACCGCATCACAAGGCTGGTTCCTGGGCTTCGCCCTGACCGCCGCCGCCAATGTCCGCACCCTGGGCCTAGTCGAAGTCCTCTTCGCCCAATTCCTCTCGCGCCGCGTCTTCTCTCACAACAGCAGCCGCCGCGAACTCGCGGGCATCGCCCTTATCGTCATCGGAGTCGGCGCTTTATTGGTAGTCTCCACCCGCTAACGAATAATTGACCAACGCAACACTAACCCAGGCCCCAAGTCCAAGCCCAAGCTAGCGCCAACACGCGCAATAGATGATTTTCGTCGTTTGAAGCAAGGGCGTCTTTTCACCGCGAGTCCCGGCCGCGAGCCCGTCAAGGCGGCACCGGCCAAGTCAGTCGGCCCGAGCGCGCCACCAGGCGCTCGGTGCGCCCTGCGGGCGCTCCCCTCCTTCCAATTGGCCGGTGCCGCCTTGACGGGCTCGCGGCCGGGACTCGCGGCGAAAAGATCCCCGCAACAAGCCAGCAAACGCTCTAAACCCGCTGCCAAGAAAGCAACAGACGCAATTACTGCAGCAACTGCAGCCTATTCTTAGCCGTATCCGCCGCCTGACTATTCGGATACGTCTTGACGATCCGCTCCAGAGACGCCTTGGCGCCCGCCCGGTTATTCAGTTCGATCTGGCTACCCGCGATCACCAGCAGCGCATCCGGTGCACGCGCATCGTTTGGCGATTGCTGAACCAACTCGTTCAGTTCCTCAATCGCACCCTTGTAATCCTTGATCGCATAGCGGCTGCTACCCAGGTAAAACTTCGCCGTAGGCGCCAACTGGCTATTGGGGTACAGCGCGAGGAACGCCGCCAATGACTCCGACGCGTCCTTGTATTGCGCCTGACGGAACTGATCCAGCGCGCCGTCATAAGCCGCCTGTTCGTTTGGATCGCTCGCGGTCGCGCCTGGCGGATTCGCGGCGCCCTGGCTTGCCTGCCCTCTCGGCTGTTGGCGCGACACAAGTTCTAATTGCTCGCGCAATTGAGTAATTTCTTGTTGCATTGCTTGCATTTGGTCGGCCAATTGCAGGCGTGCGCGTTGGTTCTGTTCGTTCTGCACCTGTACTTGCTTGCGCAAGTCCAGAATGGCCCGTCGTGCTTCGTCATCGGCAAAAGCAAGGGCGGGAGCGGCAGAGGCCAGCATGGCCGTCACTATCAGGGTACGCAGAGGCAGGACGTTAGCGCGCATGAGAAATTCCAGATTCCAAAAAACAAAAACGCCGGAACGGCCGCTTGACCGTTCCGACGCGCGGCAGAGCTACTGCGAAAAGCTTAACGCTGATATTCGATATCGGCGCGGCGGTTTTCCGCGTAATCAGCTTCGCTGGAACCCGTGGCACGGGGTTTTTCCTTGCCGAAGCTGATGGTTTCGATCTGAGCATCGGTCGCGCCCAGCAGCGTCATCGTACGACGTACTGCGTCGGCACGACGTTGGCCCAAGGCCAAATTGTATTCGGCGCCGCCGCGTTCGTCAGTATTGCCCTGGATCTGCACGCGTTGCTGTTGGTGCGATGCCAAGTACCCGGCGTGGGTTTCGACCAGGCTGCGATACTGCTCGGGGACCGAGTAGCTGTCGAAATCAAAGTACACCGAGCGCTGTTGCGCCAGGATGCTTTGCGGGTTGAACGGATCAAGGATCTGACCCGAGGCCGAGCCACTGCCAGTGCCGCCACCTGTGGTGGAGCCTGCAGACTGGTCATCTAATGGTACCGAACTGCAAGCTGCCAGCGTGGCAGCCAGGGCGGCGATAGTGAAGCTTTTAATAATGCGCGTCTTCATGATGTTTCCTTTGCAAAGAAGGGTCATGCGTGTCTAGCGGGTAAAGGGGCCCCACGTGGGTTCACGGACCTCCCCATTCAGTACCGAGAGCGTCTGCCGCACACGTCCATCACTGGATACACCTGCCAATACGCTACGGCCGTTTTGCACCGCAGCGTAGAGGATCTGCATGCCATTGGGAGCGAAGCTTGGCGACTGATCGTCACGACCATCAGTTAGCAGTGTTTCGTTGCCACTGGCAAGTTGTAGTGAGGCGATGCGGAAGGAGCCGTCACGTCTGGAAACGTACAGCAGCGTCGAACCGTCGGGGGAAATTCGGGGTGAAATGTTGTAACTACCGTTAAAAGTTAGCCGACGGGCATCGCCTCCGTTGAGGCTGGTTTGATAAATTTGCGGTCCACCGCTGCGATCACTGGTAAAGATAATAGAACCGCCATCGGGCGTAAAGATGGGTTCGGTGTCAATGCCCGGAGAACGCGTCAAACGGCGCGCATTTGTGCTTCCATTCGCGCTAACGATGTAAATTTGCGACAAACCATCGCGAGTCAGGGCCACCGCCAGCTGGCTACCGTCGGGCGACCAGGCCGGTGCACTGTTGTTGCCCTTGAAGTTCGCCACGGGGACGCGGTTGCTGCTGGCCAGGGTGTGTACGTACACCACGGGCTTACCGGACTCGAAGCTTACATAGGCCAGTTTCGAGCCATCTGGCGACCAGGAGGGCGAAATGACGGGTTCGCGTGAGCGCAGGGCGACTTGGGGATTTTGACCGTCAGCGTCGGCAATTTGCAGCTCGTAGGTGTTGCCACGCTTGAGCACGTAGGCGATGCGTGTCGAAAACACACCACGTACACCGGTGATTTTCTCGTAAATACGGTCGGCGATCTGGTGGGCGACACGACGCAGCTCTTTTTCGGTACCCGAAAAGGCGACGCCGTCCAATTGGCCTTTTTTGACAGTATCGGCCAGGCGGTATCGGACATCGTAGCGCCCATCGGCGCCGCGGGTGATGCTGCCATACGCCAGGAAATCGGCACCCTTGTTACGCCAATCGTCGTGGGCAATGGCTGAATCCACATTCAGGCCAGCACCCGCCGCATTGATCAGACGGAATTGGCCGGTGCGGGTCAGGTCGGCACGAATGACTTCGGCCAGGGCACGGCCATGCACGTCATCGACGGCAAAGTCGGCGATCGCCACCGGATATTGGGTTGCCCCGGTACCCGAGATATCCACGCGTAATTGCGCGTGAGCAGGCTGCCATATCAGCAGGGCGATTGCCGTCAGCAAAGCGAATAGCGTGCCATAGGCACGCGCGAGCCCCAGGGGAAAGGGGCGGCTCGAGGCGGGAGTCATAGTCAGCAATCTCCTGTCAGTCATACATACGGTACACGACATCAATGACAGGCGGATACCCACCTGTCGAGGGTTTGGGGAACGGGTTGCAGCGACGGATACCCGTCTCGACCGCACGATCGAAAACCGAGTTGCCCGACGAGTTGGTCAGGTTAAGCCCCTTGACCTTGCCGTCCGAACTCAACTGTACCCGGTATTGTGCTGTTGGGTTAGATGAGCCACTGCGAGGCGGGGTATCAAATACGACGCCAGGGCGGACACAACTACGGACCTTGGCGCCATAGCCAGAGTCGCGGCCTCCGCCTTGCTGGTTGCGATCGGCCGTGCCGCCAGGGATGCCGGCGGCGCCCAGGGCATCGCCGCGCATGGCGTCGCGCAAGGCCTTGTCCGCGGCGGCCTTTTTGGCGGCAGCGGCTTTGGCTGCGGCAGCCTTCTTCTCGGCGGCAGCTTTCTCGGCAGCCGCCTTTTCAGCAGCCGCCTTTTCCGCAGCGGCTTTCTTCTCGGCGGCAGCCTTCTCGGCCGCTTTTTTCTCCGCAGCGGCTTTTTCAGCAGCCGCCTTTTCCGCAGCAGCTTTTTCAGTAGCCGCCTTCTCGGCGGCCTTTTTCTCAGCAGCCTTTTTCTCGGCAGCGGCTTTCTCCGCCGCCTTGCGTTCTTGCTCCAGGCGCTGTTTTTCTTTCAGTTCGGCCTGTTTACGCTCTTCTTCGAGACGCGCCTTTTCCTCGGCGGCCTCAGCAGCCAAACGCGCTTTTTCTTCCTCTTCACGTTTCTTGCGGGCAGCCTCCAACGCGATTTCAGGGTCGGGTTGAGGTTGCTCTACTACGGGCGGCTTGGGCGGTGGAGCAGGCGGCGCGGGTTCCGGCTCAGGCTCGGGCTCGGGAGGGGGCTCCGGCGCGGGTTCCGGCTCAGGCTGGGGCTCCGGTTTGACCTCGGGCTCGTCGGGTTGCTCTTCAGGTGGCCGGGAGTTGGGCGTATCGCCGTCGGCCCACAGTTCTACCTGAACAGGGCCGGGCGGTTCCGTGCGCCAGCTGACGCCAAAAATCAGGACGACCAGCAACAGCAGGTGCGCCAGGATCGCGAGGCCGAATGCCTTGCGATTATCCTGCGCCGCCGGCGAGTGTGGCTTGGTGCTGTCGTGTTGAAAAAGGGGTGGAGTCATAAGCAAGCGTTGCAAAGGCGGCGCGAATTAGCGCGTCAACGCCTTTTGGTTTCCTTTGGCACGGGTTGGGTCGATGGCGGGGCAGCGGCCTCGCCCTGACCCTGGTCGACCAGGAGACCCAAGCGCGTGACGCCATTGCTGCGCAACTCGTCCATGACCTTGACCACGGTTTCGTAGGGGACTTTGCCGTCGGCGGCGATCACGACGGGCGTTTCGGCGGTGATGCGCTGACGGACCTGGTCAACGAGCTGGTCACGCGGAATGTCCTGCATGGTGGCGCCGGCCTCGCGCATGCGAAGCGCGAGTTGACCGTCTTCGGATATCTGTACTTCGAGCGGCGTGGCGGGTACCTCCGAGGCCTGACCGACCGAGGGCAGGTTGATCAAGCCTGGGGTGATCAAGGGGGCGGTGACCATGAAAATCACCAGCAACACGAGCATGACATCAATGTAGGGCACCACATTGATGTCGGCCTTCATGCGTCGGCCCGCGCGGCCGTGCGACCGTAACGAAGACATCAGCGCACCTGGCGTTGAAGGATGTTCAGGAACTCATCGACAAAACTGTCGAAGCGGATCGACAAGCGGTCGATGTCGTGCGTATAGCGGTTATAGGCCACCACGGCAGGAATCGCCGCGAACAAGCCGATGGCCGTGGCGATCAGGGCCTCGGCAATGCCGGGAGCGACTGAGGCCAGCGTGGCTTGCTGCATATTCGACAGGCCAATGAACGCGTGCATGATGCCCCACACTGTACCCAGCAGGCCGATATACGGGCTGACCGAGCCGGCCGATGCCAGGAAGTTCAGGTGCGATTCGAGAGAGTCCATCTCGCGTTGGTAGGCGGCACGCATGGCGCGGCGCGGACCGTCGAGGATCGCGTTGACGTCGCCAGTGGCATGAGTACGACGCGCTTTCAGGAATTCGGTCATGCCGGCATCGAATATACGTGCCAGGGCGCCTTGTTCGTCGCGGCGGCTGGCGACCGCCTGCTGCAACATGGACAGATCGCCGCCAGACCAGAAATCATCTTCGAAGCGGCGGGTTTGCGCGTGAGCGCGCTTGATCGCCAGCCGCTTGGCAAAGATATATGTCCAGGACATGATGGATATGACCAGCAACAGCAACATGATGAGCTGGACGGGGATACTGGCTTGCGTGATCAGCGAAAGCAACGACATGTCGTTGGTGACTTGCATGGGTTATTCCTGAAGGGATTCCAATTTAGTACGTACGATAGCTGGTAAAGCCGCCGGACGCAGTTGCGCGGCATCGACACAGCAGACTTGGATATTGCCATGAGCGAGCAGTTCTCCGTCACGTTCCGCACGTTGTTCGAAATGTATCGACGCGCGGCCCACTCGGGTGATACGGCTGCGTATGGTAATGAAATCATCGAGCCGTGCGGGCTTGCGGTAAGTCATGTCCAGCGAGTGGACGACAAACATCCGCCCCTCTTGGACTGCCAACGCCGACTGCTCGACGCCCAGTTCGCGCAGCCATTCCGTTCGGGCGCGTTCCAGGAATTTCAAATAGTTGGCATAAAACACCACGCCACCTGCGTCCGTGTCTTCGTAATAGACACGGACTTTCAGGGTGGATTCGGTGAGATTCGATTCAATCACAGTGAAATAGCAGCCTTATGGGCACACCTGGCTTATCAGGCTGGGCAGTCTACAGCGTTTCCAGTTTGTCCAGCACCTGAGCCAGGGCTGAGTCGACCGGAATCTTTACGGCGTCACTTTCGTGACGGGCTTGCAATTCCACCACACCGTCCTTGAGGCCGCGCTCTCCAACTGTTACGCGCAAAGGCACGCCTATCAGCTCCCATTCAGCGAACATTACCCCCGGCCGGGAGTCACGATCATCCAGGATGACGTCCACACCACGGGCACGTAATTCGTCATAAAGCTTTACGGCTTGGTTACGAACAGTTTCATTTTTCCCCCAGCCTACCGGGCAAATCACGACCTCAAACGGGGCGATGGCGCGAGGCCAGAGGATCCCGCGAGCGTCATGGTTCTGTTCGATCGCCGCGCCGGCGATTCGGGTGACGCCGATACCGTAGCAGCCCATCTGCAGGGTCGCGGGCTTGCCGGTTTCGTCCAGGAACGTCGCCTTGAGGGCTTCGGAGTACTTGGTACCCAGGAAAAATACGTGGCCCACTTCGATGCCGCGCTGGATCCTCAAGTGACCAGATCCATCCGGGGACGGATCTCCTTCGACCGCATTGCGCAGATCCGCCACGAGCTCGGGTTCGGGCAGGTCGCGTCCCCAGTTGGCTCCGGTGTAATGAAAGTCTTCGCGATTGGCGCCACAGACAAAGTCAGCCATGTTGGCGACGGTCCGGTCTGCCACGACGTGTACCGGCAGTGTCGTGCCGATAGGTCCCAGATAGCCGGGTTTGCAGCCGAAATGCTCGACGATCTCTGATTCTGTGGCAAAGCGAAAGTCCGACAGCCCTGGTAATTTGCCGACTTTGACTTCGTTAAGCTCGTGGTCGCCGCGCAGCATCAGCAGCCAAATCTGGACTTTGCCGGGTTCGGGCTCGGTGGCCAGGACCAGGGACTTCAGCGTGCGCTCCAGGGGCAGCCCCAGCAGCTTGGCGACGTCTTCGCACTTGGCGGCGCCGGGAGTGGGGGTGGCTTGCAGGGGCTGGACGGCGGCGGCGCGCTCGGCCAGCAGGCCCGGCGCCTCGGCCAACTCAATATTGGCCGCGTACTGGGAATCTGGGTTGTACACGAGCAGGTCTTCGCCGGTATCGGCAATGACCTGGAACTCATGGCTGCGCGACCCGCCGATCGACCCGGTGTCGGCCGCGACGGCGCGGAACTCCAGGCCCAACCGGCTGAAGATACGCATGTAGGCGTCAAACATCCGGTCGTAGCTTTGCTGGGCGCAGGCCTCGTCGCGGTCGAACGAGTAGGCGTCCTTCATGGTGAATTCGCGGCCACGCATGAGCCCGAAGCGCGGACGACGTTCGTCACGGAATTTCGTTTGGATGTGATAGAAATTCAGTGGCAATTGCCGATAGCTGTGAATTTCGTTGCGCGCGATATCGGTAATGACCTCTTCCGAGGTGGGCTGCAAGACAAAGTCGCGTTGATGGCGATCTTTCATGCGCAGCAGCTCGGGGCCATATTGCACCCAGCGCCCGGATTCTTGCCAGAGCTCGGCGGGCTGGACGATGGGCATCAATAATTCGATGCCTCCCGCCGCGTTCATCTCTTCGCGGACAATGGCCTCGATTTTGCGGATGACCTTCAAACCCAGGGGCATATAGGTGTAAATGCCGCCCGCTAACTTGCGGATCATGCCGGCCCGTGTCATCAGTTGGTGGCTGACGACCTCGGCTTCGGAGGGGGCTTCTTTCAGCGTGTTTAAGTGGTAGGTAGATGCGCGCATAGTTATAGGTGGCTACGGATACGTATAATTGACTGTAATTGTATTGAATTTGGTGGGGGTGGCCATGCTTGATCGTGAAGGCTACCGTCCCAATGTCGGCATTATTCTCGTCAATAGTAAAAACGAGGTCTTTTGGGGCAAGCGAATCCGGGAACATGCATGGCAGTTTCCACAGGGCGGCATCAAATACGGCGAAAGTCCGGTGCAGGCCATGTATCGCGAGCTCCACGAAGAAGTAGGCTTAAAGCCTGAACATGTCCGTATTTTGGGGCGCACACGCGATTGGCTGCGCTATAACGTGCCGGATCACTTTGTCCGGCGTGAGTGGCGTGGGCACTATAAAGGTCAAAAGCAGATCTGGTTTTTGTTGCGCCTTGTGGGGCGTGACTGCGACGTATGTCTGCGCGCCACGCCGCATCCGGAGTTCGACGCTTGGCGTTGGAGTCAATACTGGGTGCCACTGGATGCGGTGATCGAGTTCAAGCGCGAAGTCTACACCCTTGCCCTGAACGAACTCTCCAGCGTCCTGTTCCGGCGCCAGCACGAAACCCGCTATCTCCGCCAACGGGTCCACGGCCCGGCACGCGCGGGCGACAATTTATCTGCCGAACCTGACGGCCATGCGCATATTGTTGGTTGAAGACGAGCTCGAAATGGCATCGTGGCTAGTACGGGCGCTTGCGCAAAGCGGGTTCACGCCCGACCATGCGCCGGATGCGCGTAGCGCCGAGGCGCTGATGACCACTCACGAGTACGACGCGATCGTCATGGATTTGCGGTTGCCTGACAAGCACGGGCTGGTGGTGCTGCGAGATATGCGCAGTCGCGACGACCGCACGCCCGTCCTGTTGTTGACGGCGCAGGGGGCATTGCAGGACCGGGTGCGCGGCCTCAATCTTGGCGCCGATGACTTCCTGACCAAGCCGTTCGCCCTCGAGGAGCTCGAAGCCCGGGTGGCGGCGCTGGTGCGGCGCAGCCGGGGTCGACAGCAGCCGCGATTGCAATGCGGCTCCCTTTCTTATGACGGGGAAAGCCGCGCTTTTACGCTGGATGGCGTGTTGCTGCTGCTTACGCCTCGCGAACACGCTACGCTCGTGGCGCTGCTCACACGCAGTGGCTATCCGGTCGACAAGATCCAGCTCTTCGACAAGGTTTTCACTCAGGATAGCGGGTCCAGCCTGGATGCAATCGAGGTCGTGTTGCACCGATTGCGCAAGAAACTGGCAGGCAGCGATGTGCGTATCGTGACCGTGCGCGGTCTAGGGTACATGTTAGAAAGCAGCACGAGTGAAACTGCCGAGCACTGATCGTTTTCGTATGCCGATGATCGGCATACGTACCCTGTTGATCACCTTGCTGCTGCCCGGGGTGATTCTGCTGTTGGTTATCGACAGCTGGAACGACTACCGGACCTTGGCCGCCATCACCAACGAGGCTTACGATAGCGCGCTGCTAGAGCCGGCACGGGTGCTGGAAAGCAGTATCGAATTCACCGACGATGGCACGCTGGCCGTGACAACCCCCGTGTATGCGCAGGTCGTTCTCGAGTCCAAGGCGGGTTTGCGTAAATATTTCCGCATCGAGGAAATCGATCCGCCGATGCCGGAGGGCGCTACCTCTGTGCCTGGCACTGGGCGGACATTGGCGGGTATGCCCGAATTGCCAAGGCCTCCCACCTGGCCGACGTCAGGGGGCGCACCGATTTTCTTTAACAGCGTTTATCGCGACGATCCCGTGCGGGTGGTAGCCGTGGCGCGCGATTTGTATTACCGCGGACAACATCGTCAGGTACTGGTGTTGGTGGCCGAAAGCATCGGCCGCCGTTTGCTGGCCGAAGGCGCCGCGCGACGTCAGGAGTTATTGCGCGATGCACGCATGTTGGCATTGGTGGCAATCCTGGTGTGGTGGGGAGTCGCCTGGTCATTGCGGCCACTGACCCGGTTGCGCAACGACATTCGTACCCGCTCACCTGACGACATGACGTCGCTGGACGCCTCGCGTGTGCCAAGCGAGGTAGTCCCCTTGGTCGAGGCCGTGAATTACCACATTGAGCGGCATCGACGAGTGCTGGACGAACAGTCCCACTTTTTGGCCGACGCCTCGCATCAGTTGCGTACCCCGCTGGCCATCATGCTCACGCAGGCACAATATGCCCTGCGTGAACCCGACCACAATCGCGCTCAAGAGGGGCTGCGCGCGATAGTGGATCAGTTGGGCCGCACCCGTCGCTTGACTGAACAGTTGCTGTCATTGGCACACGCCAGTCAGAACGAGGCGCCCACTCGCCAGTTGCTGGATTTGAGCGAGGTCGCGCGCAACGTGGTCCTGCAATACTTGCCGCTGTCGCACGAAAAACATCAGGATTTGGGTTGGGTGGCGGCCAACGTCGCGGACGTGGCAGCGGGTATGCCAAGTGCATCCGAGGCCATTGAGGGCTCGGGTGTGACGGCAGTGATTGGCGAGTCGGCCTTGCTGACGCTACCGGTGCTAGGTAGCGAAGCCGAGCTGCACGAGGCGTTGGCAAATTTGCTGCACAATGCGATTCATTACGCGCCTGTTGGCGCCCGGATTACCGTTGCCGCCGCGGTGGTGGGCGATCGGGCCGAGGTCTCTGTCTCTGATAACGGCCCGGGCATTGATGCGGCGTCACGCGGCCGAGCGTTTGCGCGATTCGACCGCTTGGGGCCCGGGCGTCCTTCGATCTCGTCGGGGTCAGGATTGGGGTTATCCATTGCTCGTGCTTATGCGCGTCGTAATGATGGTGACATTATGCTGCGTGATGGCGAGCCCAATGCACAGGGCGGTGTGGGGCTGGCGGCCGTACTGTGGTTGCCGCTGGCGATGCCTCGAGGCATCGAGGCTGGTTCGAGCCATGGCACGGTCACGTAGCATCAAGCGTGATCGCTGGTTTTCGTTCGGGCATACAAACCCGGTAGCCGTTCCGAAATAAAGTCCAAGAGGGCCCGGACGGCGGGTGCCATTCCGCGGCGCGATGGGTAGATGCAATGCACAATACCTGTTGGCGAGCCCCATCCCGGTAATACCTGCAACAACTGTCCCTGGCGTAGCGCTTCGTACGTGGCCACGCTGGGTAGCAAGGCGATCCCCCGACCCCGCACGGCCGCTTCGGTCAGGACGATGAAATCATTGCAGGACAATCGCGTTTGCACCGACACCTGCACTTCATCGCCGAGCGTCTCATTGCGCAGGCGCCAACGTACGTCGGTTTGCGGGTCATTGAAACTCAACGTGGCATGTGCAGACAGATCGTGTGGCGTGGCGGGCGTCCCGTGGCGCTGCAGGTACGCAGGGCTTGCGACGAGGGTGCCGACGTCTTCGCCCAAATGTCTTACCACCAGTTCCGCATCCGTATCCAGACGCGTGCGTACGCGTAGCGCCAGATCGACACCTTCGCGAATCAGGTCGACACGGCGGTTGGTCGCGAGCACCTGTACGGATACCGATGGCCAGGCGTCCATAAACTCGGGCAAGAGCGGCGCCAGCATTTGTTGCGCGATAGAGATGGGGCAACTAATGACGACAGGCCCGCAGGGTTGCGATTGCAATTGCTGCATCGCCTCTTGCGCGGCGCGTGCAGAGGCGGTCATCTCTCGGCAATAATGCAGATAACGTTCGCCGGCTAGCGTCAGGCGCAGACGCCGCGTCGTGCGCTGCAACAGCCGCACGCCCAGCGATTCTTCTAGTTGGGCAATGCGGCGGGACAGGCGCGACTTGGGGATGTCCAGTGCCCGTGCCGCGGCACTGAAACCGCCGTGCTCCACTACCTGAGAAAAATAAAACAGGTCGTTCAGATCTTGCATGGCGGATTCAGTGCGGGTTGTGAGCTCAGTCTCGCAGGCGCGTAATTAGGCTGGAGGTATCCCAACGGCCACCACCTGCCTTTTGTACATCGCCATAGAACTGGTCCACCAATGCCGTCAGTGGCAGGCGGGCGCCATTATTTCGGGCTTCGGACAACACGAGGCCCAGATCCTTGCGCATCCAGTCCACGGCAAAGCCGAAATCGAATTTGTCGTCGACCATGGTGCCACCACGGTTTTCCATTTGCCAGCTTTGCGCAGCGCCTTTGCTGATGACATCCAGCACTAGCTTCATGTCCAGGTCGGCCGCTTTACCAAAGGCAATGGCCTCGGACAGTCCCTGTACGATTCCGGCAATGCAGACCTGGTTCACCATTTTGGCCAATTGGCCGGCGCCAGCGGCGCCCACTCGGGTAACCGCGCGACCGTAGGCGTGGGCGATCGGCTTGACGACGTCGAATGCTTCCTGGTCGCCGCCGCACATCACGGTCAGCACACCATTGACCGCCCCTGCCTGGCCGCCCGACACTGGGCCATCCACGAATTGCAGGCGTTGTTCACGCGCCTGGGCGTAGAGCTCACGCGCGACGTCAGCCGATGCGGTGGTGTGATCGACAAAAATCGCGCCTGGCGCCATACCGGCATAAGCGCCGTCTTCGCCTAGCACCACGCTGCGCAGATCGTCGTCGTTACCCACGCAGGCAAAGACGATTTGCGCGCCGGCGACCGCTTCGCGCGGGGTGGGGGCACTCTTGCCGCCGAACTCTTGCGCCCAGGCTTTGGCCTTGGCTTCGGTGCGGTTGTAAACCGTCACCTCATGACCGGCTTTCGCCAAGTGCCCTGCCATGGGAAAGCCCATAACGCCCAAGCCAAGAAAAGCGACTTTTTGGGATACGACCTTGTCGTAATCTTTGGAACCGATGGATGCCATACCGAGTCTCCGGGTTGTGTGTGTCAAAAGCGCAAACCTGAACGTTACCGCAATCAGCGGATCGCTCGGCCCTCTAGTGGTAAAAAAAAGCCAGGCCCTTTCGGTGCCTGGCATGATTTTCCCAATATACCCGCCACCTTGATGGACGGGCTTTAGAGCGGGCCTTAGCCTTCTTCGACGAAGGTTTCCTGACGCTTTTTGCGAATCGACGGCAGAGCGACCAGCACCACCAAGATGAGTGCGGCGCCCAGCAGCGATGCCGACAGCGGACGTTCGACAAAGGTGAAGAAGTCACCACGCGACAGCAGCAGGGCGCGACGGAAGTTTTCTTCCATCATGGGGCCCAACACCAGGCCCAGCAGCAGCGGGGCGCCTTCGCACTTCAGTTTCGCCCAGATATAGCCCACCACACCGAAGATCGCCGTGATGAAGATGTCGAACGTGTTGTAGTTCAACGAATACACCCCGATCGTGCAGAACACCAGAATGGCCGGGAACAGGATGCGGTAGGGCACCTTCAGCAGCTTGACCCACACGCCGATCAGCGGCAGGTTCAGCACCACCAGCATCAGGTTACCGATCCACATCGAGGCAACCAGACCCCAGAACAGTTCCGGGTGGCTGGTCATGACCTGCGGGCCGGGCTGAATGTTGTGGATAGTCATGGCACCAACCATCAGCGCCATCACGGCGTTGCCCGGGATACCCAGGGTCAGCAGCGGGATGAACGACGCCTGCGCGCCGGCGTTGTTGGCCGACTCGGGGCCTGCCAGACCGGCCGGGTGGCCCTTACCGAAGCGTTCCGGTTCCTTGGAGATCTTCTTTTCCAGGGTGTAGGACGCAAAGGCCGACAGCACCGAACCGCCGCCAGGCAGAATCCCCAGTATTGAACCCAAGGCCGTGCCACGGATGATAGCCGGCACGGACTCTCGAATTTCCTGCCTGCTGGGGTATAGCGAGCCGATCTTGTCTTCGAGTTCGACGCGGTTTTCTTTCTGCTCGAGGTTGGCCAGGATTTCGGCAAAACCGAACACGCCCATGGCCACGATGGCAAAGTCGATACCGTCTTGCAATTCGGGGATGCCGAAGTCGTA